>WRAQ01000004.1 GCA_009780115.1 Lachnospiraceae bacterium | reverse complement strand
ATGTGATATAATGACACATCAGCAGGAAAACAAGCGACTGCGAAGCAGGCATTTGTTTTCACCTGATGTGTCAACGACAGACTGTAAGTCTGGAGTTGTAAGTATAGAGAATCATGATATAATAAGTACAGAAATTAAAACCGAAAGAGGAAAGTTATGGCGACACTTGAAAAAGCAATCCAAATCGCAACTCAAGCTCATGAAGGAAAACTCGATAAAGGGGGGGAACCTTTTATCGAACATCCTATTTATGTAATGAATCAAATGCCTGCCGACAGTGAGCTACTGAAAATCATAGCGATTCTTCATGATACAATAGAGGACAATCCCGATACATACAGCTTTGAAAGTTTATTAAAAGAAGGATTCAGTAAAGATGTAATTGAACCGCTTAAGCATCTTACCAGAAACAAAAGCGAAAACTATTGGGATTACATTCGTAAGGTAGCTGATAATCATAACGCGATTGAAGTTAAACTCGCCGATTTACAACACAATTCTGATGAAAGCAGAATAGTAAACCCGACTCCAAAAGACAGGGCGCGATGTAATAGGTATTTAAAAGCAATAAAATATTTGAACACAGTAAAAGAATTTAAGGCAAATAACAGTGGGTTGGATTTAGTGAATGAGCCTTTTAAATATATCCTGACACGCTTACTTTTCGAGAATATAAGTGATGATTATGCTGCATTTTGCCGTACTCTTATTTTGATTTTGGAGGCGGCTTCAAAATCTGTTTGTCCATCGGCGATTATTCAGGGCAGAGTGAAAAAACCTGACAGTTTCACCGAAAAATGTGCCCGCAAAGCAAAAAAATACGGAAATACCGTCTTTGAGCTTATGACTGATTTGTGCGGAAATCGCGTTGTTTTACAAACAACGGGGCAGGTAGCTGATTATTGCGAATTTATAAAAAAGTATTTTGATGTCGACTGGGCAAACAGTGAAGATACGGGCGCTCGTCTTGGTGATGCCGAATTCGGATATATTTCTCAGCATTTCATCGTTTCGTTTAAAAAAGACTCAACAAACATTTTGGGTGTTGATATTGATGTTACCCGCTTCAAAAACATGAAAGCTGAAATTCAAGTCCGTACACTTGCGCAGCATATAGTTGCCGATACCTTACATGACAGAATGTACAAAACTACCGTAAACCCGCTTAAAGAACACAAGCGCGAAGCGGCGGTAATCGCTGCAATACTTGAAAACGCCGATGCGGTGGTTAATAATTTTGTGACAGTATATGATATATTCAGTTTAAACCAAACGTCTTATATGACTGTTAAAAAAATAAAAGACGAACTCTCAATTTTGAAGGTAATGAATTACTGTGAGAAATTCATTTTCACAAGGTTTAAAAATACCTTGAAAATGGTAGCTTTTCTAAGAAATTTAGGAGAGTATAAAGATATTGAAAGTATCCTTGATTCGTTTATAAATGAATACAAAAACGGTACCCTCAAACTTGATGAATTGCATGAAACATGGCTTTGTTTTGAGTACGGACTGGCTCTTTTAGCTTTATCACCGAATAATCCCAGTGCCCGGAAGTATATCAAAAAGGCCCTCGACAATTACAGCTTTTTAGAAGATGACAGCAGTGCGAAGTGGTTGGAAGCCCGCCGTTTCTATGTATTCATGCTTGTGACGGCCGCGACTTTAGCACCAAGCGAAAAAAAGTGGCTGGAACGCGCACTCAAAGTTGATAATACAAATCCTTATGCCTGTGCCGAAATACTAAGACATGAAAACTTAAATTACAGTCTGCTCTGCGGTGCCGTTACCGCTGCCGAAAAACATCTTAATGCCGGGATTAATGAACCGGAAGTATACTTTGTACTTGGCCGGTTGTTTCTCGCCCAAAATGACCAAGACCGCGCTTTCGCATATTATATCGACGGTTTGATTTTCTATCTTGCCAGAGCGATTATTGAGGGTTTCAATATAGAGGGTTACTTAAGGGCGAATAAACGTATAAAACAAATCTTAGAACGTGAACTCCAATATATTGACGGTGGTACGGGGATTTGCCCGGCACTGGCGGAACTGATGCACCATATATATGAGGATGCGGAACCGGTAGTTTCAAAGATTATATGGGTGGCCTATGATAATGAAATTTTAACAAATTCCGCGGCCGGTTATCAAATAAAAAAATTCACTTCCGCTGACCTTAGCGAACGTATTAAAGAGTTAAGAAAAGAACCGGGTTTCCTTTTTCTTGAAACCGCTGATGAAACATTAGTAAAATCAGCCCTCGTTCTTGGATTAAAAGTAATCAGTACAGTAAATGAAATGAATAATCATCTTGTTCTTGATGAAAAAATCCGCCGGCTCATGAGGCTCTATACCCTGCCCGGCGAAGCGGAAAGTCTGAAAGCCCTATTTAGTGAGCGAAAGACAACATTAAACTCCGGACAGCTTGATTCGGCGGCCAAAAATATTCATGAAAAATACGCGATGGAAATGCACGAAAAGTACGCTGAAAACATGTTCAATAAAGTGCGCAGCTCCGGTGAAACCCCTGCCGATTTGGGCGAGCGTACGGCTAACTGGGAAAAACTGGAACACAAGTACAAAATTTCCAATATTGACCAAGCCGAATATGCGTTTACTCTTTTTGAACAGGCGGGATATATATTCAAAACTGATTCCGCAGGCGCAATCAGTTGGGATGATATTAACGAAGCCAAAAAATTAGAAATCGCCAAATTGGAGCATGGCCGCTGGAATACCGAACGGGTGGTTCACGGATGGAGTTATCATCCTATTAGAGATAATCAGAAATTACTGCACAACAATATTGTCGCGTGGGATGAACTTACTCCCGAAATTCAAAGATTTGATTTTTTTGCGATGGAAGGTTTGATTGAGTATTTTGGGGAGTTAGGATTGTATTTGCATGAAAAATAATGGAGGAATGCAAAATGGCTGTTTCTTATACGGATAAATACGATGTATTTATATCATATCGCACCGAAGGCGGCGAATCAATGGCAACTCTTTTGCACGAACGGTTGACGGAGAAAGGATTTAAAGTCTTTTTGGATATTGAATCGCTTAATTCCGGTAGCTTTAATAAAAAACTGCTTGCTGTTATTGAGAATTGTAATGATATGGTAGTGATATGCTCTAAAAACAGTTTTGACCGCTGTATTAATGAGGGTGACTGGGTTCGGATGGAAATCGCTCATGCTTTTAAGCATGATAAGAATGTTGTGCCGATTATGCTCCGTGGGTTTTCTTTCCCTGAAAATCTGCCGGAAGATATTGAAGAAATACAAGTGCAAAACCGAATCGATGCGAATAATATTGAGTATTTTGATGCCGCAATTGAACGTCTTATAAAATCATTTTTGGTCAGTAAACCAAGCAAGAATACTTTTGAACCACCGAAATGGCTGTTGCCATGTGCAGTTTCGGTGCTTATTACAGCGGTATTAATCATCGGCCTGTTTATGTTGTTAGGCGGTGATGACAGTGGGGATTTTGTTGAATCGCCGGCAATAGGTGATATAGCGGGTGAAGCGGCGCAGGTACCGGGAATAAGTGATGATACAAGCGAGGCGATACCACCGGTAGGTGAGAGCAGCCAAAATGAAAACAGGGCCGGTTTTGTTAGCAATATATCCCCTGCGGATGAGTATGTTTTCATTGAACCACTGATTGAACAAGCCGTCCGTCTTATGCTTGATATGGAAGAAAATGAACCGGTGATATATGGTGACCTTGAATGGGTTAGGGAGGTTGGTATTATTGGTATGTATCCAACTACAGTGCATGATTTTTGGCTAGAATATGAGGAGCAAAGTCAAAGCTTCGGAACCATCGCAAACCTTGAAGATTTGCGCCATATGAAAAACTTGCGGGTAATTCAACTTATCAATCAACCCATTTCCGATCTGTCTCCGCTTGCGGAACTGCCGGATTTGCATAGTTTATTGCTTTTTGATAGTTCGGTTACCGACTGGTCTGTCATTGAAAAAATGAATAAATTGGAGAATTTGTATATAACGGGAAGCGAAATAAAAAGTATTTCAGAGTTGGGTGAAAATTTGAGTATACGTTTTCTTGAACTTTCGAACACTAATCTGGAAAATTTGGACGGGATTCATAATATGCCGCTTCTTGAGCAGTTAGCAATAAACTCAACTTTGGTTCGTGATTTTTCACTTCTCAATGATGCGGATGCACTGCCGCATCTACACTGGTTAGTAATTAGTTTCGAAATGGGACGGTCTGCAAGAGCAACGCTTACCCGAGGTGATATTGAAGTAGTATTTAAGGATTAAAATAAGCGGAAGGTGATTTAGATGTCATCAGTTGATTTTGATGCGACACGGGCGCGTTTAGTAGAATTATACAAACTTTTGTATAAAGTTTCTGTTTCCAGAAAAAATGAAATCACCCTCGGGCAGATTACGGATAATCTTAATGATGTTGGTGAACTCGGCAGTTTTGAACGGCGTACTTTTTATAAAGATTTTCTGCTTTTAAATGAAATCACAAATCTTGATATTGAATATTCTAAAAGTTCCCGCACCTATATAATCAAACGTAAAGATGAGCTAAAAAAATCTGAACTCACAATCATAATAAACGCGATTCTTTCGGCACGGTTTAATTCTGAAACCGAAACCAGGTCACTTGCTGACAAACTTTATACTTTCTCGGGGTTGCCTAAAATGCCGGATGGGATGCATTACATAAAAAACAGGGTAAAACTCGGTGATGACAAAGATACGCTTGTTAAAATTGATTTTATTCACAACGCTATTAATCAAAAACAAAAAGTTCTATTTGATTATCAAAAATATAATCATATGAAAAATTATGAAGTGATTCGCCGCAATTGCCTTGTTTCGCCATACAAAATTCTTTGGAATAACGACAAAATGTATTTGGTCGGCAATTTTTCAGGAAACAACTTCTCTCATTATCGTATTGAACGGATTTGTAATTTGCGTGAATCAAAGGAAAAGCAAATAAACATTAATGAAATAATCGGGTACGGTAAATCATTTGATGAAGCAGAATATTTACGGAAAATGACTGAGGTTTCAAGCGGGAAACCCGAGCGGGTTGTGATTAAATTCAAAAACGAAAAACTGGGAGATATTTTTGATACTTTCGGAAAAAATGTTTGCATAAAAGCTGATAAAGACGGGTCATTTACGCTTGATGATGAAATTTTTGTAAATAAAAAGCTGATTCACTGGATCTTAGGTTTCGGAGATTCAGCGGAGGTGCTGAAACCCGCACAGTTAAGAAGCAAAATTGAAGAAGCAATTAACGCTATGGGCAAGATATATTAAGGCCGCCCTTGTCACTTTAGCAAAAAATCAACAAACATCCTCGCATTTTCATGCTGTCTTGAAGTGCCGATAATACCAAGCACCGGGAAATCATTGCCAAAAAATGCACTTTGAATCAATTGAGATTCGGTCATAAAAATACCGACCGGTACCGGATTAATCATGTTTTCCGGCTGACGGCGCAATTTAATTTCCTGAATTTTTTCCTCAGGTGTTTTGATGATGATTTCTATGTTGTCAAAGTTCGGATTGGCATTTTTTTTGTCAATAACATCCTGGTCAATGTAAAATAATCTGTTTTCATGGCGTTTAAGTTCCTCGGCGCTAAGTATCAAACGCAAATCACCAAAAAATTCAGCATCAGAGAAATAAATAAACGAGCTGGCATCAGTAACAATTGCATCAAGCTGTCCGGCGGCAATGGTAGCCATAATTCTTTGGACGGTTGCCATATCAAATGGTGAAAAATCATCAATATTCAGATGGGTTTCGGTTTCGATATAAACTAAAACCCGGTCAGTATCAATTTCAGCAAAAGTGCTGAAATCATCAGCAAGCGTTTCTCTTGATAAACCATAAGAATTAAGGATTACGGCATAAAAAGCATAATCCTTGCTTGTAGCCATATTATAAATAATACTGATTAAAATGACAGCGGAAATAAGTATGGTTATCGTATGGATTTTGTAATACTCCCAAAAATAAGCAAGTTTTTCTTTGCGTGACATATCTTTAATTGCGGCTTTTTGTTCGGCGCGGATTTCCGCAGTAACCGACCAGGATTGTGGTTTTTCCGACATAATTTATCCTTTCGTGCTGGTTATTATCTATTTATGATATATTTTTAAGATGCTAATGTCAATAAGAAATGATAGCAAGAAAGATATGAATCACAAATGAATCTATAGAGTACATATACCCTGAATATGTACTCTATAGTTTTTGAATATAATATAAAATCAACTTGACAAAAATAAAAGATGAATGATAATGAAGTCAGAGGTAGAGGTTAAATCATGAAACTTTTTATAAAACTAATCTGTTTACTAATATCAGTTTTACTGCTAAGTGCTTGCGCTTCAAACGTTTCATCTAGTGATGTTGTAAATTCTGATATAGTAAATAATGAACCGATAGAAATAGCTGCTGTAGTTGATGAACAAACAGAAATTACGGCTATACCCAAATTAATATTAGACGATGTTTTAGCGATGGCTTATGAATATCGCCTTAGAAACAACCGGCCAGATTTATCGGTTGCACATGAGTTAACCAAAGGGTATACCCCTGGGAGTGTTAACGCCGATATGTTGCTCGGTGTTGCTTCCGATAATGTTGTTCATCATAGATTATTAACTCGGGAAGAAGCCGTCCATGATGCACAGTTATACTTTGATATGTTGCGTTACGCTTATGCAGGTTATCCATATTTTGGAGGAGATGAGGTTTTTTTACCTATCTTTAATGAGATAATGAAAGTCCTAAGCGAACAGGAAGAATGGCCGCGCCGTTTATTTACCGATTTATTGTATAATAAATTGTCTGCTGTTATCTTTGATAATCATCTATATTTTGATACGAGAGTATATGCTGCCGAATATAATTTTTTTGCTTGGGAAATACCTTTCGATAAAGATGATAATAGATATTATAGAAGAGATACCGGTTTATATATAAAAGAAATAACCGGATATGACCTTGATGAGGTTTTTCGTTTATCAATGAATGAGGAAGGTGAGTTTTTCTATATACCTGTATTTGTTGAACCAAAGGGTGTAGATATTAGTTTGAACATCACAGTTATTTATGAAAATGATGATGATGAGATTATAAATATACGCAGACACAACCCTGCTCGATGGCCGTTAAAAGGTTCCGAGTTAGGGTATGAAAACAATGTTCCAATCATAACTCTTAGGGTAATGTCAGATCCTTTTCATGATGATTGGTATGGATTAGGAAAAGAAAATGCTGCGTGCTTCCTTTCATTTGCTGATGATTTAAGGAATGAAGATATTATTATCATTGATATACGTTCTAATAGAGGGGGGGCTGGAAACTTACCAGCGATGTGGCTATACTCCCTAACGGGTGAAATTGTTCCTAAAAATCATATTAGAATATATACACAAGTGTATAGTTTAGATGAATTATCATTTGAAGCAGAACAAAAGATTGAAATTAGACAACAACAAAGTGATGATTTGCTTAATCATCATTATTATGAATTGGTGAAACCTTTTAACCAGTGGGAACCTTTTGGAGATAATCATTTTATCGCTTTAGATATTCTTGATCAAATTGTTGCAAGTGATAAGCTTATTGTTTTATTAATTGACAGATATGTAGGTTCGGCCGGAGAGGTTTTTGCCGACCTTATTTATAATATGGAAAACACATTGGTTATTGGCCAAAATACGGCTGGCTGCCTCATTACGGGAGGGTTTAATAATTATAATCTTCCTTACTCAAATTTAGATTTTTCTATATCATCTATTATTAATATATTTGACGAAACCTTTTATCGTGAAGGTATCGGTATCGCACCCGATGTGTGGGTGGTTGGGGATGCGTTAAAAGCGGCGTTAGCGATGCTGGGAAGACAATGAAATAATATAAGAGACATAAATGGTTCCATGTTTAACACTAAGATTTTGTAATCTATGTTTGATGCTTTTACAGCCAACCGGCACTTAATTTATTTGTAGCACTTGAAAATTATGACGGGTTGTACTAATATATAAGATATGACGAAATACATAGAGAGGCAAACTTATTATGAATGAAACATATGTCGAATATATGATCAAAAGAAAACCCAGTCTAGTTATGAAATTTCTTAAAACTTTTTTACTCATGATTACAGTTATTTTTGTTCTTCTTGGTATGATTGGGCAGATTTTCTTATTAATCGGCGGTGCGATATTTGCCGTACTCACCTATTTTGTAGGCCTTTACACCGAAATAGAATATGAATATCTGTATGTCGACCGCCAGCTTTCAGTAGACAAGGTGCTCAACCGGAGCCGCCGCAAAAAAGTTGCAAGCTATGAAATTGAAAGAATGGAAATATTAGCGCCGTTTAATTCATATCATTTGGATAGTTACAAAAACCGTACCGCTGATGTTAAAGACTACTCAAGCGGGATTATCAACCAACCGGATACCCGTTATGTGATGTTTTATGACGGTACTAAGAAAATCATTTTTGAACCTAGTGCCGAAATGGTTAAAGCGATTGCAACAATCGCCCCTCGTAAGGTATTTAAGGATTAACTAAAATATGAAAATCGTCAACAATGTTCTTATCAGTGCAGAAAACACCGAAGCCCGTGAAATCACAATTCCGGATGGGGTGGTTGCAATCAGTAGGGCGGCTTTTCGTGATTTGCACTTTCTTGTCAAAGTTAATATTCCTGACAGTGTATTAAGCATTGGGGATTATGCTTTTTCTTACTGCCGCAATTTGGCAGAAGTTGTTATGTCTGAACGCTTGGAAAAAATTGGCAAAGGCGTTTTCCGTGGTTGTGATGAGTTAGAAGAGATATATCTGCCGGGGGGAATTGAATCAATTGGTGCGGATGCTTTTTCTTTTTGCAAAAAGCTAAAGCAAACCTGTCTTCCTAACGGGCTTACGGTGGTTAGCCAGGGATTATTTGAAGGGTGCCGGAGCCTTACGCAAGTTGAAATCCCTGATTCGGTGGTCATGCTTGAAGATGGCGCTTTTAAAGAATGTGTTTCATTACCGGATATCTATTTACCGGCCGAGATTGTGAAAATCGGCGACTACGCCTTTGCGAACTGCCACAGTTTATCGGCAATCAATCTTCCGGAATCATTAGTAATTATTGGCCGTTATGCTTTCCAAAACTGCCGCCAGATTCCTTATTTTGATTTGCCGGAGTGCCTTACAACAATTGGGCGCTGGGCTTTTGCGTACTGTAAGAGCCTTAAGGAAATCACAATTCCTGCCGGTATCAAAAGAATCCGCAATCACACTTTTTTATATTGCGAGCAGCTTGAAACAATAAATATCCCTGATTCGGTTACATCAATCGGTAATAGCGCTTTTGCTTATTGCCTCAAACTTACTTCGATTACCCTACCCGAAGGGGTGACATATATTGGTGAAGGCGCTTTTTCTAACTGTAAGAGTCTTACGGTAAAAGTTATTCCTGAAGCAGTTGATGAAATTGGCGACTATGCCTTTTCTGAATGCAGCAGTCTTTCGGCTATTATTTTACCGCGGCAGGTCTCTTTTATCGGCGAAGGTTTATTTCGGAATTGTGAAAATTTGTTAACGGTTTCTTTGCCGGAACGGACCCTTAGGATTGGCAAATGGGCATTTTTTGACTGTATTAGTTTGACGGCGTGCAAATTACCCGATTCAGTTGCGGAAATCGGCGACCATGCTTTTGAAAATTGCCGCAACCTGCACTTTTTGACAATACCCGGCAGTGTCAGGCGAATCGGGAGATACGCTATGTCCGGCTGTGAAAATATGACGTATGTTAATTTGGGCGAAGGTATCAGGGAAATTGACGATTATGCTTTTCAAAACTGTTCGCGGCTTAGTAAAGCAAGTCTACCTTCATCACTTACGAAAAAAGGGAAATTTATTTTCCAGGGCTGTGCTGAATTGAATTAGTTTACTATTTATAGTTAGTCAAATTGAATAGAACCCGGAAAAAATTACATAAATTTTTGTTGAAATAGGGGCTTGACTGGTTAATAGTTTGCTGTTAGAATTTAATATTAATTAATCAAAATCAAAACCATAGTCTTGAAAATTTGCAAATTGCAGCGAATTTTCAAACAATTTTACCAGAAGGAGCAAAAATGAGCCAGATTATAGGAGAAGGAATTACATTTGATGATGTGTTGTTGGTTCCGGCATATTCACAACTAATCGCCAATGAAGTGGAGCTGACAACAAAACTGACCAAAAAACTAAGCCTCAATATCCCGATGATGAGTGCCGGAATGGATACAGTCACCGAACACCGGATGGCGATAGCGATGGCGAGGCAAGGCGGAATTGGAATTATCCACAAGAACATGTCTATTGAGGCACAAGCCGAAGAAGTTGATAAAGTCAAACGTTCTGAATATGGGGTTATCACCGACCCGTTCTCCCTATCTCCCGATCATACTCTGGCCGATGCCGATGCCCTGATGGCCAAATTCCGGATTTCCGGAGTCCCAATCACTGAAGGCCGGCGCTTAGTCGGTATCCTCACCAACCGCGATCTAAAATTCGAAACTGATTTCACCAAAAAAATTAAAGAATCAATGACCAGCGAAGGCCTTATTACCGCCAAAAAAGGGATTACCCTTGAAGAAGCCAAACTGATTCTGGCAAAGGCGCGGATTGAAAAACTTCCAATTGTTGATGAAAACTTTAACTTAGCTGGTTTAATTACGATAAAAGATATTGAAAAAACAATTAAATACCCATATTCGGCGAAAGATGAACTTGGACGTCTCTTGTGCGGGGCGGCTGTTGGTATTACAGCCAATATTCTTGACCGGGTCAGCGCTTTAGCCGAAGCAAAAGTTGACGTCATTGTTCTTGACTCAGCTCATGGTCATTCAAAAAATGTTATCAATTGCCTGAAAATGGTCAAAGAAAAATATCCGGAACTTGATGTTATTGCCGGTAATATCGCCACCGCCGAAGGGGCAAGAGCCTTAATTGAGGCCGGAGCTGATGCCGTAAAGGTTGGCATTGGACCCGGTTCTATTTGTACTACCCGGGTCGTAGCCGGTATAGGTGTCCCGCAGATTACCGCAATTATGGATACGGCAAACGAAGCAAAAAAATATGGCATCCCGATTATTGCCGATGGCGGAATCAAGTATTCCGGTGATATTACTAAAGCAGTTGCTGCCGGTGCCAATGTCGTGATGATTGGCAGCTTGTTTGCCGGATGTGACGAAAGCCCCGGGACTTTTGAATTATATCAAGGCCGGAAATACAAGGTTTATCGTGGAATGGGTTCGATAGCCGCAATGGAGTGCGGCGGGGCAGACCGCTACTTCCAAAGTGATGCGAAAAAATTGGTCCCCGAGGGGGTTGAAGGGCGCGTTGCTTATAAGGGTTCGGTCGAAGACACTGTTTTCCAACTGATGGGCGGGCTTCGCTCAGGCATGGGTTATTGCGGGGCGGCGACTATTCCTGACCTGATTGACAATGGCCGCTTTGTGAAGATAACGGCCGCTTCTCTGAAAGAGAGCCATCCGCATGATATACATATAACGAAAGAAGCACCGAATTACTCGATTGATAGTTAGGAGAAAACATGAGAGCATTAATTAGCGTTTCAGACAAAACCGGAATAGTAGATTTTTGTAAAGAGTTACGTAAATTAGATATAGAAATAATCTCCACCGGCGGTACATATGCCTTACTCAAAAAAGAAGGTGTCCCGGCTTTGGAAGTAGCGGAAGTGACCGGCTTCCCGGAATGCCTTGACGGGCGGGTTAAAACCCTGCACCCCAAGGTTCACGCCGGGATTTTAGCAATCCGGGACAATATTGACCACATGAGTCAACTGGAGAGCCTGTCTGTTGATACAATTGATTTCGTGATTGTCAATCTTTATCCTTTTAAAGCTACTATTGAAAAACCTGATGTTACCCGTGCGGAAGCGGTGGAAAATATCGATATCGGCGGGCCAACAATGCTCCGTAGTGCAGCGAAAAACTATCAGTATGTTACCGTTATTACCGACCCTTTAGATTATGACAAAGTTTTAACCGAACTTAAAGAAGAACAAGCTGTCTCACTGGAGACGAAATTTTATCTGATGCAAAAAGTTTTCGTCCATACTTCTCATTATGATACGATGATTGCCGATTATCTTAAGAAAGAGCGCAATGATTCGAGCTTTGGCCCGACTTTGACGATGACCTTTGAAAAAGTTCAGGAAATGCGTTATGGTGAAAACCCTCATCAAAAAGCGGCTTTTTATCGTCAGGTTGGCAAACAGACCGGTTCGCTGGTCGATGCGGTTCAGTTAAATGGCAAAGAACTTTCCTTTAATAATATCAATGATACCAATGGCGCTTTAGAATTACTTAAAGAATTTGACGAGCCGGCAGTTGTTGCCTGCAAACATGGGAACCCCTGCGGGGTTGGCACAGCTTCCGATATCACGGTTGCCTGGCGCTCCGCTTTTGCCGCCGACAAAGTTTCGATCTTTGGCGGAATCGTGGTTTGTAACCGGGAATTGACTGAAGCAATGGCCTTGGAAATGCAGAATATTTTCCTTGAGGTAATCGTTGCCCCGGCATATGAAGAAGAAGCACTTAATATTCTATGTGCGAAAAAGAATATCCGTGTCCTTGAGTTAAAAGATATTGATGTAGCACAGCCGGAAACCGCGCTTGATATGAAAAAAGTAAATGGGGGAATGATTGTCCAGACTATTGATGCGAAGCTTTATGAAGAAGCTGACTGGAAAGTCGTGACCGAAACAGCACCAACCAATAAGCAAATCGAAGACATGAAATTTGGCATGAAAGTAGTAAAATATGTCAAATCAAATGGTATTGCTGTTGTCAAAGACGGCCAAAGTATCGGGATCGGTCCCGGACAAGTCAACCGGATTTGGGCGGCGAAGCAATGCTTTGAACATGCTGCGGAATTGATAAGTAACGAGGCGGCAAAAGGGGCAGTGCTTGCTTCCGATGCCTTTTTCCCGTTTGCCGATGTAGTTGAATCAGCCCATATTGCCGGAATTACGGCCATTATTCAGCCGGGGGGTTCGGTAAATGACCAAAAATCAATCGATAAATGCAACGAATATGGAATTACGATGGTTTTTACCGGTATGCGCCATTTCAGACATTAAAAACTGTCGCCCGGCGACGAAGTTCTAAAAGAACTTGTAACAACTTAAGCTGTCTGAGTTCGCAATTCTCCTTAGATGGTTAACACAGTTGCAAAATTTCCTCTTTATTTAGCAATAGATATATGATATTATAGACAGTACCTGCAAAAGGAGATTTGACTCAGTGTCCAATGTAGACGATAAAGCAAATGAAATAAATGCCGGTGAGACATTGTCCCGCCATTTTATCGAGCAAATAATTGACAAAGATTTAGCTGATGGTTCCGTCGGGTTGGTGAAAACCCGTTTTCCCCCTGACCCGAACGGTTATCTTCATATCGGCCACGCGAAATCGATTCTTCTCAATTATGGTATGGCAAAGAAATATGGCGGCCAGTTTAATCTCCGTTTTGACGATACGAATCCGGTCAAAATTAAAAGCGAATTTATTGATTCAATGATTGAAGATATTCGCTGGCTTGGTGCCGACTGGGAAGAACGGCTTTTTTATGCATCCAATTATTTTCCGCAAATGTATGAGGATGCACTTAAGTTAATCAAAAAAGGTAAGGCTTACGTTTCTGATTTGACAGCTGATGAAATCCGTGAATACCGCGGAACTTTTACCGAACCGGGTAAAAATGACCCCTGCCGTGAGCGTAGTATAGAAGAAAATCTTGAACTTTTTGTTGCGATGAAAGACGGCAAGTTTGCGGAAGGCGAAAAAGTTCTCCGTGCCAAAATTGACATGTCGTCTCCCAATATAAATATGCGCGACCCGGTTATATACCGGATTGTCCACAAACCGCATAATAATACCGGCGATACTTGGTGTATTTATCCGATGTATGATTATTCCCATCCGATTCAGGATGCAATTGAGGGGATAACTCATTCAATTTGTACTTTAGAATTTGAAGACCACCGCCCTTTATATGATTGGGTTTTGAATGAACTTGAGTACAATCCTGCACCCCAGCAGATTGAATTTGCCAAATTATTTTTGACCAATATCGTTACCGGCAAACGATATATCCGCAAATTAGTAGAAGATGGAATCGTTGATGCCTGGGATGACCCCCGCCTTGTCTCGATTGCCGCCCTAAGAAGGCGCGGTTTTACCCCCGAATCAATCAAGCTGTTTGTTGATTTATGCGGTGTAAGCAAGAGCCAGTCGTCGGTTGATTACGCAATGCTTGAATATTGTATCCGTGAGGATTTGAAGCTTAAATGCCCGCGCCTGATGGCTGTTCTTGACCCGGTTAAACTAGTTATTACTAATTATCCCGAAGGTCAGACAGAAGAATTTGCCGTCCCGAACAATCTTGAAAATGAAGCCCTTGGCGAAAGGAAAGTAACTTTTAGCCGCGAGCTTTATATTGACCGTGATGACTTTATGGAAGAAGCGCCGCGGAAATATTTCCGTCTTTATCCCGGCAATGAAGTAAGGCTGATGAATGCTTATTTTGTTACTTGCACCGGTTTTGACAAAGATGAAGCGGGCAATATCACTACCGTTTATGCTACTTATGACCCCGAGACCCGCAGTGGTTCCGGTTTTAATGCCCGCAAAGTAAAGGGCACTATTCACTGGGTGTCGGCAGCAGATTCTTTAAGTGCCGAAGTGCGGCTTTATGAAAATATTGTTGATGAAGAAAAAGGTATGTATGATGAGGATGGTAACTTAAATCTTAATGCGGACTCATTGGTTGTTTTAAAAAACTGCCGTTTAGAAGCAGCTTTTGCGGATGCCACCCCCTATGACCGTTACCAATTTGTCCGCCACGGCTATTTTTGTGTTGACCCGAAACTATCAACGGCTGAAAAGAAAATTTTTAACCGAATTGTATCACTTAAAACCTCGTTTACCCTGCCAAACAAATAATGTAATAAGGAGTTGAAAATGTCAAATTTATTATCCGGTTTAGGAAAGTTCGGTCTTGGTAATCTCCAGGAAATGAAGCTTTTCGAAGAACCCGAAGAAAAAAAATCAGAAGCTAAAGAAGCTAAGCCTAAAGCACCGGAAGAGGAAGAGTTTCTCTTGTCAAAGTCTTTTGAATGTCCGGTTTGTTATGAGAAATTCAACGATTTGGTTATGCGGTCCGGCAAAGCCCGTTTAATCGGAAGTGACCGTGATTTGCGGCCCCGTTATGAGAATATTGACCCAATTAAATATGGTGTCATTTCTTGCCCGAACTGTGGATTTTCGGTTTTAAGCCGTTATTTTGCAGCCCTTTCGCCAACAATAGCCAAGCTGATTAAAACAAATATATCTGATGCTTTTATTAAAAGAACTGATTTCCCGTCGGTTTATACATACGAGAATGCTTTTGAACGCCATCAATTATGTCTTGCTAATGCGATTGTTAAACGGGCAAAAGATAGTGAGAAAGCTGATATTTGCTGGAAAACGGCCTGGGTACTCCGGGGAATGGCTGAAACCCTTGACAAAACAGAGGCTGATTATGAAACCAAATTAAAGGAAATTCAGGCACAGGAGCAAAGCTTCTTAAAACATGCTTTTGATGGTTTCATAAATGCCCGGACGAGTGAAAACTACCCGATTAGCGGTATGGATGAATCAACGCTTGATTATCTGCTTGCCACCCTTGCAATTAACTTCAAGCAATTTGATGTGGCATCACGGATGATTAGCGGGATTCTTGCATCCCCTTCGGCGAATGCGCGGATTAAAGAAAAAGCCCGTGATTTAAAAGAAGAATTAAAAAAATGACTACAGTTTAGCTACCGAATTAAAATGGCATACAAAGTGAAAGCCTGCTTTCACAAATGTATGCCATTTTGATTCCATTTGGATTTTGCCACAGTAAGGTTTTGCAAAGCAAAATCGAACTGATGGCTAAACTATATTATGAATCTTCATCAAAGAAATCTTCAACCTTGGTAACGCCTTCATTTATTGCATCAGTTACTGCACTTTCAGCTTTGTCCAAAGAACGCTCTGCACTCTTTAAGGTTTGTTCAGTTTCCTTTAAGGTATCCTTAGCCGCTTTTTTGGCTCTTTCGGCCAGTTCGATGGCATCATCACCCAAATCGCGTGCTTTTTTCGGAACTTCGTTGGCAATCTCATCGGCAACTTCATCGATAATATCTTCCGCTTCATCACGGGTAAGGTCAACGAACTCACGCATCCCGACACTAGCACCTTCCAGGCCGGCCATAACCGTATCCTTTACTTCAGTGATTTTTTCTTTTGCCCGCCGGTAAGCTTCAGAAGCAAATGATTCAACACTGTCAAAATTCAATGATACATATGAGCGGTTTTTGCATGGTTCGGCATCCAAATCCTCATCAAAAACATCAAAGTCGTCATCATCATCGAAGCCATGCATTTGCCTTGCTTCAGCATTTTTCTTTTGCATATAATAGTAAACACCTACGGCAGTACAAGCAGTAGCGGTAAAAAATAATAATTTCGAAAATTTACTGGCCATAATTCACTCCTTTACAATAATCATAGTATAACTCTTATTTATTATATTAATACTTATTTTGTAATTTGAAAAGGGTAAATATCTAAAAAAAGAATAAAGAAGTTACTATAAAAAACCATAATAGTTATGTCATCCACAATATCTTGTGGTTGAAAAATAGTTCTATCTAGTTTTTAATCCAGCCTTGAACATGGTAAATAAATATGCTATATTTAACTTCGACCCATTAAGTCAATGCAAAAAATCGTAATTATGGGACGGTCAAAATTGTTAGAATATATTACTATTAACAGTCAATGTTCCGCAGTTTAACTGTGAATAGTAATTAGAATACGGCGAAGAAACCAGGTGGTAGGCAAATGAATGAAAAATTTTTCGATCTGAAAACAGAGAAACAAGATAGAATGATCAACGCATCACTGAAAGTATTCGCCAAAAATGGCTATCAATACGCAAGTACTGATGAAATTGTCAAAGAAGCCGGTATTAGTAAAGGGCTATTATTTCATTATTTCGGCAGCAAATTAGGTTTATATACTTTCCTTGCTGATTATTGTGTCAGATATATGAAGATTGAAGTATCAAGTGCCTGCAGTGAAAAAGAAACCGATTATTTTGTAATCTTGAAAGAGGTTGAGACAGCCAAATTATCCGTCTTAAAAAAATTCCCTTATTTGCAACAATATTTAAGTACCATGGAAAAAGAAACCGATAGCGATGCAGCGAAAGCGACTAGTGAGCAGCGTTCGAGTCTGGCTACTATTTATAGTGATATAATGAAAAAAGCTGATTATTCAAAGTTTCGCGCTGATGCTGATGCAAAACGGATAGCAAAAATGATGGAAATGATGCTGAAAAGTTTGATGCTCGACGAGATAAAAGGCGGTATTTTTAAACCGGAACATTATCATTCGGAAGCAATCAAATACATAGATATGATTAGTAAATTAGTGAATAAGTAAATTAATTAATAAACAGGTTTAAGTAATTATTTAATTCTATAAATCAAGTCTGAATCAATATTTGATATATCCGGTGAAGCAGTCCTTGCCATCATACTTTTTAATTGTGCATTCATATCAATAACAGTTTTCATAACCCCTTCGGCACCATTTTGTGACAGGGGTGTCATAATTGCCCGCCCGGTTGATACAGCCGTTGCACCAAGGGCAAGTGCTTTAAAAACATCGTATCCGTTTTCAACACAACAATCAACAAAGATAGGTATCCCCCCGTTAATTTCTTTGGCGATATCAGGTAAAACCTTAAGCGGCGGTACAGCAAAATCCATGATTCCATGATGGTGCGAAACAACAATTCCCTTTACCCCGGCTTCAAGGCATTTAACCGTATCGCGGACACTAAGGACTCCCTTGATAATGAAAGGCAGTTTCGTTGCTTTTACAAACTCTTTTATTTCGTTAAGCGTTTTGCCGCTCATCTGCTCGCCAAGAATATTATCATATTCACCCAGCCAATTGTAGGCATGGTCAATATCCATTCCAACGGCGATACAATCACATGTCTCCGCATGGGCGATTTTCTTAAAAATCCGGCCGTTATCGGCATAGGGTTTGATAATCTTGATAGTTTTCGCTCCCGTTTTGGTAATCCGCTCAAGCTCCGCTTCATCACCCATACCCGCCCAATTAACCGCGTTAGCTGCTTTTGCCCCTCTTGCCATTTCAACCATCCCATCGGGATAGCAATTATCAAGATGGGAAAGAGCCGCCATCATAACCGGTGTCGAAAAAGTTTCGCCATAAAGGTTTAGCGTAGTATCGGGAATCACGGCATCAATATGCCTCATTTCAACTAACAATGAATCAAAATAATCGCGGGTTATTTGATTAGCATCGCCAATGCGTTTTTTTTCTGCCATTTGAGCCTCTTTTCATTTATCGTTTTTGTAAACCGGGTCGGCGGGATATCCACCCTTGAGCTTTTGCATACCCCGCTGAATAGCATCACGGGAGTTTTTCCAATCGGCATCTTGGTTCCGGTAATCGAATTTGTCAACCAGCCATGTCACATCATCGAATAAACGTTCCATATTTTTATCCATTACTTCAAGTATTTCCGGATAAAATTCGCGTTTATCTTTATCATTTAATTTGTTCTCACTTGCTTCACACAAGTCGCCAAAGTGTTTAAGGCAAAAGCCTTTAGAATTTTTTATTTTGTCCCGAAATTCAGAATCACTTTTGTACATGATAAAAAAAGTATCCATATAACGGTCGTATGTATCAGCAAAAGATTTGCAAATATAACAGGAATCAGATTTCTCCTGTGCCCAAATGCCAAGCGGGTTGACACGGCTTGGGTTCTTTTGAAATTTTCCTTTAAGTGTTGATTTCGAGGGTGAAAATTTCTTGAACTCCGCTTTCATTTCGTTAATGAGACGTAGATAATGAGTTTTTAAAATCCAGCCGTTGCCGAGGGTATTGCCATAATCAAACATTTTCTTGAAATGGCTCCGGCAGAAACCCTGACGGTCAGTGATGTCACGTATATCAGCCTGCATATAAGAAGCCCCCGGCCCAAGCACAAAGTCAAGCAAGTCTTGCTCAACATTTCGCTCAATAAAGCAAAAAGGGCATTCGTCACCGGCATTAACCGCATCATTTAGAGGGATGGTATATAGTTTTTCTTTCATAACGGCCTCCCGGGCATAGTAAATACATTACATATTATACGGGAAATTGTTGCGGTATTCAAGGGGGGTGTATTTTAGTAACTATTTTTCAATAACCACTTGACAATATATCAAAAAAGGAATATCATAAAGGAGAAGTAAATGTTTGTTGTTGATTATTACAAGCTTCCAAACGGCGAAAAGCCGGTCGAGAAATTTATTGAAGGGCTTGATGAAAAAATGCGTTCAAAAGCATTATCAAGCATCGATATACTTGCTATATACGGTAATGCTATTCGAAAACCGCACTCAAAAGCACTTGGTAAAGGATTATTTGAATTACGTATTAAATTCGCTAATGATATAACGAGGATATTTTACTTTTTCATTGTCGATAATAAAATTATCCTTACCAATGGTTTTATTAAAAAATCACTTAAAACGCCGCCGAATGAAATAGCGTTAGCCCGGAAATATAAAGCTGATTTTGAAAGGAGATACGAAGAAAATGAGTGACTTTATTAATTTTATGAATGAACAACTTAAAGACCCCATATTTGCTGCAGAATGGGAAAAGATGCGTCCTGAACGGGAATATATTAAAGCTATGATTGGGGCCCGGATAGAACAAAATATGACTCAAAAACAATTGGCGAAAAAGACCGGAATCAGGCAATCAAATATCAGCCGGATTGAAAGCGGAAATTGTAGTCCGACTATTGCTACTTTGCAAAAAATTGCTGCCGGACTAGGTAAAAGCCTTCATATTGAATTTAGAAAAATTTGATATTAGACTATCTTAGCCGAAAATCCAATACACAATCCCCAACCCCCAGCTTATCAAAATCCCAAACAAAATTACCGGGCCGGCGATTGAAAAAATCTTGCACCCAATCCCGAAGACATGACCTTCACTTTTATATTCAATTGCCGGGGCGGCTACAGCATTTGCAAAGCCGGTAATCGGTACCAGCGCACCGGCACCGCCGAAGCTAGTGAGTTTTTGGTATATATTAAGGCCGGTTAATAAAACACCGATGAAAATTAATGTCAGGGTTGTATATTTTGCCGCAACATCGGTTTCCATCATTAATGTTTCACTGAAAATCTTCATTACTAACTCGCCAAAAGTACAAATTAATCCGCCGACAAAAAAAGCTTTCAACATTTGTATCCAAATATTGTGGGCGGGAGTGATTTTTTTTACATATTCTTCATATTGCTTTTGGTCTTTATTTTTCTGGATTTCTGCCATTATATCATCATTCATATCTGCCATTTTTTTAACTCCTCTTTTAATCAATAGGAAATTGCTCCTGTGTAAATCCTTTCAAGAGAGAATACAAAGCATTCTCTTTAGCACACTACATACTTGTTTTTATAGTATTGCAAATAATGGCGAAAATATATACACCAATGAATAAAAAAAAAACGAAGAGATATTCTAAGTCATAAAAGAGAACAATGACTAATAATATCTAAAACTTCGTTTGGGAAGAATGGAAAATCCATAAATCCATTTTTCATGAGTATTGATTTTCGAAAAGGAGAAAAGATGAGTAAAGACGACTTAGTAGGTTTAAATAAAGAAACCCATAAATATCAAAGTTTTGTTCCCCCGCAGCCTGTTTATATTATATCAGGCGCTTCGGTAGTTGGTGAAAAAGAGGGGGAGGGCCCTTTGGGCAAATTATTTGACATCGTGGGTGATGATGTTTTTTTCGGCGGAACCAATTGGGAAGAAGCGGAAAGTGCTTTACAAAAAAAATCAATGGAACTGGCAATTACCAAAGCCGGAATCAATGAAAATGAATTACAGCTTATTTTTGCCGGCGATTTGTTAGCGCAATCAATTGCCTCAAGCTTTGGACTGGTAAATTTTTCGGTTCCGGTAATCGGAGTTTATGGGGCTTGCTCTAATAGCGGGCTTACTCTTTTTCTTGGTGCGATGGCGTTATCAGCCGGTATCGGCGATTATGTCGGTTGTGTGACTTCCAGCCATTTCAGCAGTGCCGAAAAGGAGTTCCGCTTTCCTTCCGCATATGGAAATCAACGCCCATTGTCGGCTCATTGGACAGTGACCGGAAGCGGCGCTTTTATTCTAAGTAAAAACAAGAAAGAAAACAGTATTCAGTTGACTGGTTTTACTGCGGGGCAGATTGTGGATTTTGGGTTAAAAGAAAACCTCAATATGGGGGCTTGTATGGCACCGGCGGCGGCCGATACGATTTACCGGCATTTCAAAGATTTCGAAGCTTCGCCAACTGATTACGACAAAATTATTACCGGTGATTTAGGCCGGGTTGGGCAAAAAGCTCTTTTAGACCTGTTAAGCGTTAATGGTTATGATATTTCGGACCGGCATATAGATTGCGGAATTGAAATTTATGATTATGAGTTACAAGATACTCATGCCGGCGGTTCCGGCTGTGCATGCAGCGCTGTTGTTTTGGCGGGTCAAATTTTGAAAAATATCCGTGAGGGTATATGGAAGAAGGTTCTATTTGTTCCAACCGGCGCTTTGCTTAGCAAGATGAGTTATAACGAGGGGCAAAGTGTGCCCGGCATCGCCCATGCCGTTATACTGGAAGCTGGGTAATTTGTTTTATTTGATAAAGTTAGGTAAATTGGGGGTGGAAGATAATTTATCTCGCAGGAACCTTAGGTCGCCTTCTTCCCAAGAAAAAACTGAACGGATAACCAAATTAGGCCGTAGAGACGGAGAGATATATTATCGGCCAACCCTACGGACGAACCTTAAGGCTGAATCTTATGGATAAAAAAGAAGCAGGGGACTTACCCCCGCTTCTTTTAATTTAATTACTAACTACTAACCAATCGCATGTTTGGCATGTGTTGTCCCATAGGCAGCATGTGTTCCATGTGCGGCGGTATGGGCTGCATGTCTCGCATGTATTGCATGCGATGAATGTGTTCCATGTTTTGCAGCGGTGGTACCATGTTTAGCATGGTATTCGTGAGTAAGTTCACCTAAATGGCTGATGCCGTGGTGCTTATCACTATTTTTCTCAAGATACTTTGCAGATACCCACGTGCCGGTGTGGACTAACGCCCATTTACCGTCATGGCTTAATTCTTTAACTTCTACTAATGTCCCGTGTCTAAGTGTACCAATCTTTTTGTGATTGGCACCAGGGCCGGAACGTTCATTCAAATGTGAAGCATTAACACGATACATAACTTTATTGTTATGCATATGAGGGGCTTTTGCCCTTGCTTCAAGCTCAGACTTTATCGAGTGACCATGCTGTGCGTTATATCCATGTGCATGTTGCCCGTGCTGTGCGTGTTGCGCATGTTGTGCATGTTGCCCATGCTGTTCGTTATGGGTACTTCCGTGATGCTGTGCAGCCTCAACCGGAAGTGCAAAAGCAACAATTATGGCAAAAGATGCCGCTAATGAAAGTAAAATATTCTTTGTCATTTTTTCCTCCCTAATAATTGAAAATTAGTTCGCGGATTTCATTAAAGCAAATAGCAATGAAAAATCCTATAATACTATAATTTCAAAATCAGGGCATAAATATGCTGACAAAAATAGTAAAAAGCGTGAAGAATGCAAAAAACGCATTTTTCCAGATTTCTATCCCATTACGACCTCTACATCATAACTTTCTTTCCCTTTAAGATAAGGAATCACACAACCTTCTATTGCTGCACCATCAACTTTAATCTGCTTGATGCCTTTTTCCACATTATCCGGATTTAAGATCTGAATGTTATAAGTCCCTTCGCGGAACTTCCTCATAATGGTAAAATCGCCAAACCCCTTTGGTAAACACGGATCTACTGAAAGGCCTTTGTGAGTTGGATAAATTCCTAATATATATTGGGAAATATTTACAAAAGTCCACGCTGCCGTTCCCGTCAGCCAACTGTTTTTGGCTTCGCCGTGGAATTTGGCATCCCGGCCGGCAATCATTTGTGAGTAAACATAAGGTTCCGTCCGGTGAATTTCACTAATTTCTTCAGTATAAGCCGGACAAGTTTTCTTATATATCTCAAAAGCACGGTCACCGCGCCCAATTACGGTTTCAGCGATTGAGACCCAAGGGTTATTGTGGCAGAAAATACCGGCATTTTCTTTGTACCCCGGCGGATATGATGTGACTTCGCCAAGTTCAAGATGATATTTCGTATAAGCAGGTTGCAATAATACGATTCCATATTTGGTATCCAATTTCTCTTTGACCGAATCGAGCGCTTTGAGGGCCAATCCTTCATTAACCCCAACACCGGCCATCGGGCAAAAACCTTGGGTTTCAATATAAATTTGCCCTTCTTCACATTCTTTTGAACCGACTTTTTTTCCGAAAGCATCATAGGCACGGATAAACCATTCACCGTCCCAGCCGTCTTTCAGAATCGCTTCTTTCATTATTTCGACTTCATTGCGTGCCCTTTTTGCTTCGGTATCATCGCCGAGCAATTCGGCAAGTTCGGCATATTCTTCACCATATTTGACAAACATACCGGCAATAAAGACTGATTCGGCAACCGGCCCTTCACTAGGCCCGAAAGTCTGGAAAGATTCACCGGGCTGCTCGGAAAAACAGTTAAGGTTCAGACAGTCGTTCCAGTCAGCGCGGCCGATTAACGGCAATTTGTGCGGGCCTTTATTATTAATGATATAATCCAAAGAGCGTTTCAAATGCTCCATTAGTGGCGCCTTGTTTGTTTCGTCATTGTTGAAAGGGACCATTTCCGTCAAAATCGTCATATCACCAGTCTCGCGTACATAAGCGCTTGCCCCGGCAATCAACCATAACGGGTCATCATTAAAACCGCTTCCGGCATCAGTATTACCTCTTTTCGTTAATGGTTGGTATTGATGATAAGCACTTCCGTCAGGGAATTGAGTTGAAGCAATATCAATGATTCTTTCTCTTGCACGGTCAGGAATCAGGTGAACAAAACCTAATAAATCCTGATTTGAGTCACGGAAACCCATTCCCCGGCCGATACCTGATTCATAATAGGAAGCCGAACGGGACATATTAAAAGTCACCATACATTGATATTGGTTCCAGATGTTAACCATCCGGTCAACTTTTTCATCAGATGATTTAACTGTATATTTGGATAATAACTCCTGCCAATAATCATTTAATTCCTGGAAAGCCAAACTGACACCTTCGTCAGTTTTGTATTTATTAAGCATCGTATAAGCTTTTTCTTTGTTGATGATGCCGTCAGTTTCCCATTTTTCTGCTTTGGCATTTTCCAGATAACCAAGAACGAAAATAAAGGTGCGGGTTTCACCGGGGGCAAGTGAAAGATTTATTTGATGGGAAGCAATCGGCGACCAGCCACTGGCTAAATTGCCAAACAGCTTGCCTTTTTCAACCGCTTCGGGATTGTCAGTCCCGCGGTAAGCACCAAGAAATTCATCGCGGATGGTTTCAAAACCGTCGATAGGTGTATTAACCGCATAAACCGCATAATGATTGCGGCGCTCACGATATTCGGTTTTGTGGAAGATAGCCGAATCAACGACTTCTACCTCGCCGATATTGAGATTGCGCTGAAAGTTCTTCATATCATCATCGGCATTCCACAAGCACCACTCGACATATGAAAATAAGGATAAAGATTTAGTAACATCAGATTCATTGGTTATTGTAAGCTGGATAAGTTCACAAGTGTCATTCATCGGGACAAAACTAAGCAAAGAGGCACAAACGCCGTTTTTCCTGCCGGTGAAGCGGCTGTAGCCGATTCCATGACGGCACTCATAGCTGTCAAGCTCGGTTTTCGTCGGCTGCCAACCGGGATTCCAAACTGTATCACCGTCTTTTATATATATGTATTTGCCGTTATTGTCGGCAGGGACATTATTATAACGGTAACGGGTTAAGCGTAAAAGTTTGGCATCTTTGTAAAAGGTATAACCGCCGCAAGTATTAGAGATAAGACTGAAAAAATCATTGCATCCAAGATAATTTATCCAGGGAAGCGGTGTTTTGGGGGTAGTGATAACATATTCGCGATTTGCATCATCAAAATATCCGAATTGCATAATTTTGCTCCTTTTTGGTAATTATTTTAAGACCTAACTTAAATTATAGTTAATCATTGATGAAGTTGCAAGCGGGAATTATGGATATATTATACATGGTATATTGCATAAAAAAGGAACATTGCTAATGTATCACTGTTCCGCGAGGTGTTTTATGCGCCTTTTGCACAAAATCCCGAGTTCGTGCAAAAACCTTACTGCGTAAGGCCGCCAAATCGCGCTTTTGCGATTTGTGTATCTACTCTTTGTAAAGTACTGCATAGAAGTACTTCACAAAGGTGTAACGCCTGGCAGAGGGGCTACCAGGCGCTACAAGGGGAGTATAAATAATTAAAATAAGGGTCCGTGAGTGGGGAAGATGAAGGGGGTAACCCCGCTCACTTCTAAAGTATACTACAAAATATAACAAAATACAATGTAACAAATTGACAAAATGATATGAATTTCGAGTTTAAAATATGTGCAAAATTTCCAAAAAATAACCTTTGCGCTACAAAAAGTAATCAAATTCGTAATTTGAATAAAATTTTTGGGTAATATGTATAATTTGCTATAAATGAGAAATAATACAAGTGTAACAAAAACTTCTATAGGAGGAATTGAGATGTCTAGAAACGAAAACAACAATCATCAAAATGAAAAAAGCAGAAACACTCATGACAGCAAATCGAAAAACAATCAAAGAAACAACAATTCTAGCTCGAACAACGAATCATAAGCAATTACGTATCAAAGAGAGGCGCCTCGGCGCCTCTTTTTTTGCGGATATAAGTAAGGAGGCAATAAACACTCGAACCAAATTTGTTTGGTTTCGTCACTACGGCCTAATTGAATATAAAATACAATTATTATCTTGGGAAGAAGGCGGCCTAATGTTCCTGCGAGTTGTTTTTGCCTTCCTTACTTGAAATGAGGGCAAAATAAAGTTATAATCGTAGATATGAAAAGATATGAACTTATTGCGCCCTGCCATTTTGGCTTGGAGGCGATGTTAAAAAGAGAAATAATTGACCTTGGTTATGACGTTACCGAGGTTTGTGACGGACGTGTCACTTTTATCGGCGATGCCGAAGCGGTTTGCCGGGCAAATATATTCCTGCGCACCGCCGAGCGGGTTTTGATTAAAATAGCTACTTTCCGTGCCGAGACCTTTGAAGAATTATTTCAAGGGACGAAAGCAATAGGCTGGGATGAATTTATCCCCCCCAACGGGCGTTTTTTCGTTACTAAGGCTGCAAGTATTAAGAGCAAGCTTTTTAGTCCTTCCGATATTCAATCAATAGTAAAAAAAGCGATGGTTGAACGGCTTAAGAAAAGCTACAATATAGAATGGTTCAAAGAGGACGGTGCTTCTTTTCCGCTCCGGGTTTTTATCCTAAAAGACGAAGTGACGATTGGCCTTGATACCACCGGCGAATCCCTACATAAGCGTGGTTATCGGAAGCTCGCCGCAAAAGCGCCGATTGCCGAAAACCTGGCCGCCGCTCTACTTATGCTGACTCCGTGGAAAAAGGAGCGCATTTTAGTTGACCCATTTTGCGGCAGCGGTACATTTCCGATTGAAGCGGCCTTGATTGCGGCGGGAATTGCCCCCGGCGTATCCCGTTCTTTTACTGCCGAAACTTGGCCAAATCTGATTCCCCCGTCTGAATGGCGGGATATTCGTGATGAAGCGTTAGAAAACGAAAATCCCGATGTCCAAGTTGATATCCAAGGTTATGACCTTGATGAAAAAATTGTTGCTGCCGCGCGTGAAAATGCCCGTTTAGCCGGTGTTGAAAATCTGATTCACTTCCAAAAACGGGGCATTGACGAATTAAGCCATGCCAAAAAATATGGCTTTATTATCACCAATCCGCCTTACGGTGAACGGATTGAAGAAAAAGAAAATCTTCCCTATTTATATAAAACACTTGGTGAGCGGTTTAAAGCGCTTGATGACTGGTCGCTTTATATGATCACCGCTTACGAGCAAGCCGAGCATGATATGAAATGCAAAGCAGATAAAAACCGCAAGATTTATAATGGTATGATGAAAGCTTATTTTTATCAGTTTCCCGGCCCAAAACCACCTAAACGTTTATGAAAAGTAAATTAATGCGAAAAACTGCTATTTTAAGCTCCATTTTTTCCATTATTGTTCTCATAGTGGTATTTTTTGCCATGGAAAACAGCGCTTTACTGGCTCAAAACAGATATACCGTCGAGAGCGGGGCCGATGAAACCCCTATTACCGAAGAAAATATTATAGATGTTGTCATTCCGGACGAAATTGTCGAAAATACCCAAGAGATGATTTTGAATAGTGATTCCCTCACTTTTGAGCTTGGCAGCGCTGATACAAATTTTTTGACTATCCCGGTTCCAAGGGGTACGGAAATAAGCGATATAACGATAGAAAATCATTATCTAATTGATGAAATGCGGATTATTATTGCCGGGGTTAGCGATGATTTTTATGTAACTAATTTTATTTCCGGCAACCGCGAAAAAATTATTAGCGGTTCTTTTGAAACAGCTTTCGAAAGCGCTACGCTTAAGTTCGTTTTAGATGATATCTATGAATACCGCAGCATCCTTGAAGATAACAACTTATACATCGAATTTATCCCGCCCCGTGAGATGCACAGCCGGATTATTGTGATTGACCCGGCTTTTGGCGGGAGCGAAACCGGGATTGTTGCCAATGATTTGGCGGAAAAAGACGTCGCTTTAAATATTGCAATGAAACTTAAGGAACTGCTTGACCAAACCGATTACATGGTATATTATACCCGGACCGCGGACAATAACCTAAGCGAAGAAAAACGGGTGCGGATAGCCAATAATACCAGAGCCGACATGTTGATAAGGATAGAGGCCGACGGTAATGACAACAGCCTTATCCATGGTACAACGACGATATATAATTCCAGCTTTTTTATCCCTCATTTCGGCAGTCCTGACCTTGCATATATTTTGGAGACCGAGGTGGTATTGAGTATTCTTAGTAACGCAATCGGTTTAGAGGAAGCGACTTTTACTGATTATGTCATCGCCAATGCGACCGTCCCGGCGGCGGCAATCAGGGTTGGCCATTTAACCAATGCCCAGGAAGCGACTCTGCTTAAGCGGGATGATTATTTGGATAAAATCGCCCTTGGTATATTTAATGCGATTTTGGCTATTTGTGAGGAACAAAATTGAAAATCAAAGTTTTCAATGGAGATTTTTGCGAACACACATTGTGTGTTTTTGCGCTAAAGTCTCCAGACTTTGAAAGGAGCATGTTCTATATATGAAAATAATTTTTGCCACCAACAATCAGGGTAAATACAAAGAAATCAAAGAAATCATGAAGGATTCTGCTGTGGAAGTCCTTTCGATGAAAGAAGCCGGAATTAATCTTGAACCGGAAGAGACCGGAACAACTTTTATCGAAAATGCAACCATCAAAGCGAAAGCGGTATTCGAAGCTGCCCCGGCCGGTTCCCTCGTTATTGCCGACGACTCCGGCTTGGAAGTTGATTATCTGGATAAAGGGCCCGGGGTTGATTCCGCCCTTTATCTTGGTGTTGATACATCGTACCGGATAAAGAATAAAAGCATCATCGACCGCCTTGAAGGTGTGCCGGACGAGAAGAGGACAGCCCGCTTTATTTGTGTTATGGTTGCTATTTTGCCGGATGGCACTTTGCTGAGCAGTAAAGGTATCATGGAAGGGCGGATTGATTATGCGGAAAGCGGGGAAAATGGTTTTGGTTATGACCCGATTTTTTATCTTCCGGAATTTGGCCGGACATCGGCCGCCCTCTCCCCCGAAGAAAAGAATGAAATCAGCCACCGGGGTAAAGCTTTAAAAGAGATGAAAGAAATATTGGTTAAATATATATGAAAATATTAATCGTTAGCGACAATCATCGCTATGTTGATGATTTCAAAAAGGTCGTCGAAAAAGTAGCCAAATTTGACCCGCTTGATTTGGTGATTCATTGCGGGGATTCAGAGGGGACTGAAGAAGCTATCGGGCGGATTGCCGGTTGCCCTTTAGAAATCGTCACCGGAAATAATGATTATTTTTCGGCTTTACCGCGGGAAAAAGAATTTATGGTTGGCCGCTACAAGGTTTGGCTTGTACATGGGCATAAATACTTTGTTGCGGTTGAAAATAAAACAATCCGTGATGAAGCAATCCGCCGTAATGCCGATATTGTGATGTATGGCCATACACACAGGCCGGTGGTGGATATCAAACCCGATTTAATCGTAATTAATCCGGGAAGCCTGCGTTATCCCCGGCAGGAAGGGCGCCGGCGTTCTTTTATTATCATGGATATCGATGGAAATGGCGAAGCACATTTTACAATTAATTACCTATGAAAAAAACTTCTAAAAAATTTTTAGAAAATTGATTGACATAAAGATATCATTATTATATAATGGTGTTTGCGTTGTGAAAATGACAATAACAAGCAGTTAATGTCCAAGGATTGCAAATGCCAAATCGCATCCTGACCCATATATAACGGGGTGTGGCTCAGCTTGGCTAGAGCGCCTGGTTTGGGACCAGGAGGTCGCAGGTTCGAATCCTGTCACCCCGACTGCGGAAAATGAAAACAAGTTATTTAGATAATGCGGGTGTAGTTCAATGGTAGAACACTAGCCTTCCAAGCTAGACACGTGGGTTCGATTCCCATCACCCGCTTTAGCGGGGGATTCAGCTTGCGGGTGGTTGCACCCGGCTTTTGCACCTGAGACTATGTGTTCGTAGCTCAGCAGGATAGAGCAACGGCCTTCTAAGCCGTGGGTCGGGGGTTCGAATCCCTTCGAGCACAGCACAAAGAGTTTTTCTAAACCATGAAAAAACCATGATTAAGAAAAGCTAGTCCTGCTTCGCAGGTGCTCTTTGTGCCAGAAGAATGCCACATAAATGTGTCATTCTTCCCAGATTATTAACATGGTGGGTATAGCACAGTTGGTTAGAGCGTCAGATTGTGGTTCTGAAGGCCGTGGGTTCGAATCCCATTACCCACCCTTACCAATTTTGGGATATCGCCAAGCGGTAAGGCACAGGACTTTGACTCCTGCATTCGCTGGTTCAAATCCAGCTATCCCAGGACCAAGAGATTTTCTAAGTTATCGTGCAAAGACATGACACCAAAGAAAAATTAAAGCTTGGTCAGGCAAGAACACAAGTATTCTTGCAGGTTGTATCTTTTGTATTAAGGGAGTGTAGCTCAGTAGGTAGAGCACTTGACTTTTAATCAAGTTGTCCGGAGTTCGAACCTCCGCACTCTCACTGAAGAAAATTGGTAGAACCAATAGTTACAAAGATTTAAAGCAAAGAAAAGTCACCCACGGGGTGACTTTTCGGTTTTAACAACATATAAGTAAACAGCCTTACCGCAAATACCTCCGGAGTACCTCAAGCACCTTGTCAATATCGAGCGGTTTGCCAATATGGCCATCCATTCCGGCGGCGATACAATCTTCGATATCACTTTTAAAGACATTGGCGGTGGTTGCGATAATTGGCAGGGTGACACCTTGCAAAGCAGGCAGCGCGCGGATCCGCCTGGTTGCTTCGTGCCCATCCATTTTGGGCATCTGGACGTCCATAAATATTAAGTCATATTTAGTCGGGGCTGCTTCGACCATTTTGAGGGCCTGTTTGCCGTTTTCGGCGCAGTCGATGCTAATCCCGGTATCTTCTAAAAGCGATATCAGTATCTCACGGTTAATTTCAACATCCTCGGCAAGTAATATTTGTTTGCCGGCAAATTCGCCCCCGATATATTTTTCTTTAATTTTGCGGCAAGCCTTGCCGAGACATTCATTTACACAATCAATAATTACCGAGGAGGATAAAGGTTTTAACATATGCTTGTCTACACCGGCGGCTGTTGCTTCATCTTTAACCTGCTCCCAATCCATTGCCGTTATCATTATAATTACTGACGGCCTTCCATCATTGCGTGATTTAATTTTTCTTGTTAATTCAATCCCGTCCATCTTGGGCATCCGCCAATCGATGAAATAGATGTCATAACCGCCCTGTTCATCGATAATCCGGCAGGCATCAAGGCCATCGCTTGCGACATCGCATTTTATATCAAGCAAACTAAACATATCAAGAAATTGTTCGCGTACTTCAGGCATATCATCGACCGCAAGAATCCGCATCGTTTCCCAGTTTACCCCCGGGGCAAGCAAAGAACGGGGATTACTTACCCCCCGCTTAAGCTTGACGGTAAAAGAAAATTTTGCCCCTTTCTTGATTTCAGAGTCAATCCATATTGTCCCGCCCATCAGTTCAACCAAACTTTTGGTTATTGTAAGGCCAAGCCCTGTGCCGCCGTATTCGCGGCTTGTACCGCTTTCCGCCTGTTCAAACGCTTGGAACAGCCGCTCTTGCTGTTCGGGGGAAATACCGATACCACTATCGGTTACTTCGATTTTAATTTCACAATCGGTATCTGTTTCGGCAATCAAAGATGCTGTCAGGCTGACTTTTCCGCCTTCGGGGGTAAATTTCACCGCATTGGCCATCAGATTTGTGATTATCTGGGTCAAACGCTGGTCATCACCAACAACAAAGCGGGGTATTTTGTCGTCCAAATGGATGGAAAGAGTTTGTTCTTTTTCATCAAGGCGAAAGCTAGTGACAGCAATGACTTTCTGCATCATCCGCTCAAAATTATATTCAATCGGAACCAGCTCAAGTTTATTTGCTTCGATTTTTGCCATATCAAGGATATCATTGATAACACCGAGCAGATGGGAAGATGCCTCCCCGATTTTGCCTAAGGCATAATCCTTTTCTTCAATATTTGCCGCTTTTTTCCCGATTGCAGTCATCCCGATAATCGCATTCATCGGTGTCCGCATTTCGTGGCTCATAGATGAAAGGAAGTCACTTTTTGCTTTACTTGCAGCCGTAACTTGTTCAAACGCTTCGGCGAGTTCACTTGCGCGCTGATTAATTTCGTTTATCATCTTGTAATGAACGCGTAAATCAAAAGTATATGCCACAATAGCAGTGCCATCGCCGTATTGAATCGGGATAAGTGTAACTTCAGTAGGGACTAAAGTACCGTCAGGCAAAACTTGCTGCCATTCAAAAACCTGGGTACCTTCAGTAAATACTTTTTTATTATTCTGCGCTATCTTTTCATCAGAGCGCTGCCCGTCAGGCTGAAATTCAGGTGAAAAATTATGGACATTATCCAAATATTCATCTTTACTGTTAAGCCCAAAAAATCTGACGGTTGCTTCATTACAATCAATAATATTAAAGTTGCTGTCCCATATTTCACAACACATTGGTGAGGAATCAAGCATTAATCTGGCCCGGACATTAGCAATATTTACTTTTTCGGCCAGCTCGCGGCGGTTTATCGCGCTTACCATCATATAACAGACCGATTGCAAAATATTTACTTCTTCATCGGTATATGTATAGGTATCCCGGCAATTGTCAATACAACAAAAGCCCCAAAACTGGCCGTTAACAAAAAAGGGAAAGATCAAAACGGATACAACTTCAAAGCCGGATAAAAACTCCTTGTCGGCCGATGAGAACCCGGAAACCGGGCCGTTTATAATTTCGCCGCGCGCTAACCGGTTTTGCCAGTCCGGTGTATCATTATAGGGGAAGCTGGGAATCAAGTTAGCGGATTTGGCAATTGAACCGGCCTCTGTATGCCAATATTGTTTGAGGACGGCGTGTAGTTCCCCGTCAATGATTTCATTTTGCCAAAGCTCTACACAGTCAGTATCCACGCAACGGCCGACTACTTCCATACCTTCGATTATTGAGGTGTCGGAGGTTTTATCGTCATTAATTTTAAGCAGGACATTAGCAGCCTGATTAACCGCAAGTAACAGATTGTCACGATGCCTGATTTCATTCATCATTTTGTTATGCTCGCGTAAGTCCTCTGTATAACCGGCAACGACATATTTATTTTCATATAAAACGCGGACGAGAGTAACTTTTGCCGGCATGAAAGTACCGTCAGGCATAAGATGCTGCCATTCAAAGATACAAGAACCTTCGGCAAAGGCTGTATTAATATTATTAAATACGGCTTCGCTTGAAAGCTGCCCGTCAGGCTGAAATTTAGGCAAAAGCTCAAAGAACCGGTCAATATATTCCTGTTTGTCTTTAAATCCGTATAATTTTACCCCTGCTTCATTGCAATCAATTAGATTGAGATTCTCATCCCAAATCTGGCAACACAAAGGGGATGAATCAAGCATGAGCTTCATCCGTTCACTTACTTCGTTGCCACCGTTTTCTATTTGCTTAAGTCCGGCCATAATTCGCGGCTCCATTCAGATGTTTTGTACAAAATATACCATTTTAAAGTATATCACACTAAAGTACCAATTTCAAGGGCGCAATCATTGACAGTTTTAGATAAATAAGATAAAATTATATGCATAAAAATCAAGAGTTTGTGCATAAGGGATGTATCATGGGAACAACAAAAAAGAACGTATTAATTGTATTTATGCTTAGCTTAACAGTAGGCTAAGCGATTGTGAAAGAGGATATTTGGAGGTGAATTTTGTGAAAAAGAAAACTTGTGTCAAAACATTTGCCGGACTATTATTATTATTAATGCTGACCGGCTGTACATCGGCAATGGCTGACCCGGCCGCAAACCTTAGTCCGCCGGTGGAAGAAGCCGGGCGGACATATGCCGTCGTCTTCCCGATTGTCCATCCCTTTTTTGAACCGGTTGGAAAGGATGCCGAAGATTTCGGTAATGAATACGACTGGGATATTATTATTAAAGCACCTGACCATGCCGATGCCGGGTTACAAATAAAAATCATGGACGAACTCATCGAAATGGGGGTTGACGGGATTGCGATCGGGCCAACTGACCCGGAGGCCCTGGTAGGGGTCATTAATACTGCCCTTAGCAAAGGAATCAAAGTTATTTGTTTTGAAACGGATGCCCCGGACAGTGATAGGCTCGGATATGTCGGGACCAACAATTATAATGCCGGCCGGCATATGGGATATGTAATCGGAAAAACGCTTGGAGAACAGGGCAATATTTTGATTTTAACCGGCTTGTCCACCCAGATGAGCCTTAACGAGCGGATTCGCGGGATTGAAGAATATCTTATGGAAAATTATCCCAATATCAATATTCTGGATATCAGATCCAGTGAAGGTGATGCAAAAGCTGCTGTCAGCATGACCGAAGCATTGCTTGAGATGTATCCGGATTTTGATGCAATTATTGGTATTGATGCAACCGCCGGCCCGGCAGCAGTATCAGTTTGGAAAAAACAAAACTGGCGTAACAACAACAAAATGATTATAACTTTTGACGATATGCCGGAAAACTTGCAAGGTGTCCGTGACGGGTATATCAAAGCGATTGTATCACAGCGGCAGAATACTTGGGGGCAAGGTGTCCTGTTATTATTAAACAGCTTAGTTGAAGGAAGAGAAATTCCCGATTATATTGATACCGGAAGTATTGAAATTACGACAGCAAATATCGAAACTTATCTTGACGAAACATCATGGCTGGAACCGGGAGGAGATTGAAAACCGTTGATTTTCAATCGGCAAATTTGTGGCTGCGGAAACGGAACTAATGTTCCGAATAAAGTTTGCAGGTACAGGAAAGACATTAACTATGAAAAGTAAATGGGAAAACCTAGAGGTGACAGTAAAACTTAAAATACTGACTTTGCTTCTTTGCACCTTAGTTGCTATTCTTGGTGTGGTTGGTATCGGGCTTACCAATTCCAGCGCAAAGCGGGCCGAATCATTCAAAATTTTATTAAATGAAGCTCATGAGGTTGGGCAGATTGTAAATGGTTATTTATTTTGGAAGCAGGAATTAACCGAAGCAGTGCTTACGCGAACGCGGTTTGAGGGTACTCTTGATCCAAGGAACGGGGCTTTTGGTGCTTGGATGAGCGATGAAAAGCTAAACGAGATAACCGACGAGCAGATTCTTTATTTATTAAAAGAGATTGCCGCACCCCACGATTTTATCCATCGTGAGGCACATATGATACGAATCTTAAGCGCTGAAGATGCCCGGATACATCTTTTCGATATTATTCTGCCGGAAGCACAAAGAGTTACCGATATTATGATGGAAATAGAATACCGGTATCTGGAATTAGTGGAAAATGAGCTTGACGTTATTTTAAGAAATGGCAGGACTTTATTTGGCAGTATGATTGCCTTTGTACTGTTTGTTATAGGGGGATGTATTCTTTTATACGCCATCATCAGCGAATTATTTGCCATCCTGATTAAAGCAAAAAACGATGCCGATGCCGCTAATAAAGCCAAAAGCTCTTTTTTAAGCACAATGAGCCATGAGATACGGACACCGATGAACAGTATTATGGGATTTGCAGAATTAGCGTTAGAGGACGGAAATATCACAACGCAATCAAGAGAATATATTAATAAAATTACCGATAGCACAAAATGGTTATTACGGATTATTAATGATATTTTGGATATTTCAAAAATTGAATCGGGCAAAATGGAACTTGAAAACGTACCTTTTGGCCTTGAGGAAATTATTTCGCGCTGCCAATCAGTCGCCTTGCCGGAAGTTTTGGAAAAGGGGCTTGACCTAAGGGTTTACGCTGAACCACTGCCAGTTTCCGAAGAAGGGGTTGGCAGGAAGCTGCTCGGCGACCCGGTCCGGATTTATCAAGTGCTTTTAAATCTACTGTCAAATGCCGTCAAATTTACCGATACCGGCGTGATAAAACTTTCATCTTCAGTTTTGTCAAATAAAGACAGTCTTGATTCTGAAAAAATTAAGGTATGTTTCGAAGTAAGCGACAGTGGTATTGGTATGACCCCGGAGCAAATAAGCAAAGTGTATGAGCCGTTTGTCCAAGCCGACTCAAGCACAACCCGCAATTACGGCGGGACCGGGCTTGGCCTTGCGATTACGAAAAATATTGTTGAGATGATGGGCGGAAAATTGACGGTTCGAAGTACCCCCGGTACCGGAAGTACCTTTAATTTTGAAATAGAATTTAATACGATTGATTCATCCGATGATATTTGGAAACGTGAAAAACATGATATGGTAAATAAGCCCAATTTTAAAGGCTTGATATTGCTGTGTGAAGATAATCCGCTGAATCAGCAAGTCATGTGCAGCCATCTTGAAAATGTCGGGCTTAGTACCGATGTTGCGGACAATGGCAAAATCGGTGTTGAGATGGCAAAAGAGCGGAAAGATAAAGGCGAACCGCCCTATGACCTTATCCTAATGGATATGTTGATGCCGGTAATGGACGGGATGGATGCATCACGGGAAATAATGGCCCTTGGTATCAAAACGCCAATCATCGCAGTGACGGCGAATATAATGACATCGGAGCTTTTAAAGTACAAGAAGCACGGGATGCCCGATTGTCTCGGCAAACCTTTCACTTCGCAGGAACTTTGGCGGCTCTTGCTTAAGTACTTGACCCCAATCAGTAGCACGGAAATAGATTTTACAGAACAGTACCATACGGAAGATGAACTAAAAAAGGAGCTTAAAGCCAGATTTCTTCGCACTAACGGCGAAAAATATAATGAGATTGCCAATGCAATAGCAACAGATGAAATTGAACTTGCATACCGGCTGACCCATAGTCTGAAAGGAAATGCCGGCTTTATCAGCAAAACCAACCTTGCTAACGCTGCCGCCGATGTTGAGCTTTTATTAAAGACCGGAACGGCTAATATTCCTCAGGACAAAATGAATCGTCTCAAGATAGAATTAAATCTGGTTCTCGATGAGTTAAATTTATTTTTTGCTGAAGCAATAATAGAACCTCAGGAAGAAACCACACCATTGAGTGAAGGACAGATATTGGCACTATTTATGGAATTGGAGCCGATGTTAAAAAGCCGGAATACCGATTGCCTGGACTTGCTAAGTGATATCCGCGCGATTCCCGGTTCGGAGGACTTAGCGCAGTTCATAGAGAATTGCGAATTTAAACTGGCGGCCGCAGCTCTTTCAGATTTGAAGGAAAATTTGAAAATTTTGGGCCGGTAGGCACAAGTTGTCTTATAAAAAGTACTAGTAACACCACCTCACTTTCACGCATAAGATATTGCGATGAAAGGATGAGAAAAAACGATGTACTTTACTCTATTTGTGTTATTAGAAGCGGCGCTGCTTGCATCGGCGCTATCGCTTGATGCACTTACGGCCGGATTTGCTTACGGTACGAACAAAACAAAAATACCAATACTTTCAGCATTTATCATCAACTTAATTTGTACCGGGGTTACGGGATTGGCCTTATTTGCCGGTATGATACTAAAGCCATATCTACCGGAAGGGTTAACCGTCGCCCTTGCTTTTACCGTATTATTTTTAATCGGTTTAGTAAAGTTATTGGATAGTATTACGAAATCTATAATCAGAAAACACAACAATCTAAGCAAAGAAATCAATGGTTCTTTATTTAATTTCAAATTTGTTTTAAATGTATATGCGAACCCGGAAGCAGCAGATATCGATGCTTCGAAAAGTTTGTCGTCATCTGAAGCGGTATTACTTGCGATTTCATTATCATTAGATGGCATTGCAGTCGGATTTGGGGCAGCTTTAGTAGATATAAATGCTATTGCCGTAGTATTATGGTCACTCTTTACGAATGTCGGATTTTTGATGGGCGGGCATCTTCTTGGCCAAAAACTTTCCGCAAAATTGCCCTTTAACTTTTCCTGGCTTGGCGGGGCTGTTTTAATTGCGCTGGCAATATCAAAGTTAGTTTAGGATAAAAAAATCCCAGCTTTTGCTAAATTTAGCAAAAGCTGGGAAAACGGGCATGTTAATTTTTTAACCCATTAGTCCAAAGGCAATCGTAACACCGATAAATACGATAGCTACGGTACAAGAAACGGTTATAACGTTGTTGAATGAAGGGCCGGCGGTATCTTTAAGCGGGTCGCCGACAGTATCGCCAATAACGGCGGCTTTGTGATTATCACTGCCTTTGCCGCCGAGTTTTCCGGCTTCAATATATTTCTTCGCATTGTCCCATGCACCGCCGGAGTTCATCATAAAGATGGCAAGGCCAAACCCGGAAATGATAATTCCGGCTAGATATCCGACGACACCAGCGACACCAAGCAGAAGGCCGGCGATAATCGGGCCAAAGATTGTCAGCATTGCCGGGGCAATCATTTCTTTCAACGCACCTTTAGTGCAAATATCAACGCAGGTTGCATAATCAGCCTCGGCTTTACCTTCAAGAAGCCCGGTGATTTCTTTAAACTGACGTCTTACTTCATGAACGATGCTTTGGGCGGCCCGCTGAACAGCGGACATACAAAGGGCGGCAAAGAGGAAAACGACAGCCGTCCCGCCAAAGAAACCAATCAGGACCGGCGGGTTAACAAGGGCAAGGTTAAGTAACCCTTTACCCGCTTCATAAGCCTGGGCCTGAGCAATATTTACATAAGAAACTAACAGGGCAAGGCCGGTAAAAGCGTTTGAAGCAATCGCAAAACCTTTTCCGGTTGCGGCAGTTGTATTTCCAAGAGCATCAAGAGCATCGGTACGCTCGCGTACTTCAGGGGGCAATCCCGCCATTTCGGCGATACCGCCGGCATTGTCGGCAACCGGACCAAAAGCATCGGTCGCAAGGATAATCGCATTGGTAGCAAGCATGGAAACGGCGGCAAGGCCGATACCATAAAGGCCCATGCTATAAGTTGCGTTGGTCAAATCACCGTCAACCCAGCGGAAACCGCCGGAAATCATAAAGCTGATAATCGCGGCACCGGAAATAGTCAAAATCGGCCCGGCAGTAGATTTCATACCAAGGCTCATTCCGCCGATGATTAGAGGGGCGGCGCCGGATTCACTTGATTCAGCAAGGTCGCGGGTCGGCCTGCTGGCATCAGAAGTATAATATTCAGTAAAGAAACTGACAATAAACCCGGCTGCGATACCGACTAAAACGGCACCATAGAGACCCCAGACGTTGTCAGCCATCGCACCGGCTTCACCACTATGGGCAATGAAATAAATCAAAGGTAAAGTAGCGATTGCGGCTGTGCCTCCGGCGATATAAACACCGCGGCGCAGGGAGTTGAGCAGAGTTTTCTGATCTGCTTTTTCTTTTGTTTGAACAAAAAATGTCCCGAATATAGAACAAAGGATTCCGATAACCGAAACGATAATCGGAAGCATAAATCCGGCGATACCATAACCGGCGCCAAAGCTGATTGCAATCGTAGCAACCAAAGCATTGGAGTTAGATTCATGGAGGTCGGCGCCCATTCCGGCAACGTCACCAACGTTGTCACCAACGTTATCAGCAATAACCGCCGGGTTACGCGGGTCATCTTCCGGAATCCCGGCTTCAACTTTACCAACCAGGTCGGCACCAACGTCGGCAGCTTTGGTAAAGATACCGCCGCCGACACGGGCGAAAACGGCAACTACCGCAACACCCATTCCGAATGTGACCATTGTATGTGCGATGACATCATTTGATTCGGCAAACACATATTTAAGAATAATATACCAAGTAGTAATTTCAAGAATTGCCAAACCGTTGACGATGAATCCCATAACCGATCCGGAAGCGAACGAAACTCGCAGGGCTTTGTTAAGGCTGTCAGTTGCCGCGAAAGCGGTACGGGCGTTTGCATTGGTCGAAACCTTCATCCCGACAAAACCGCACAGAGCTGTGAATCCGCCCCCGGTAATGAACGCGAAAGGCGTATAGGGATTGATATACCCGGCATCATTGCCTAACAGCAAAGGTATGTAAGCAAGTGCCGCAAGAATCGCAAACATAATCAGCAGAAAAATAGTAACCGTTCCGTATTGGCGCTTCATAAAAGCGTTTGCCCCGGCGCGGATCGCTTGCGCGATTTTAATCATCGTTTCATTGCCCTCTTCGTACGTAAATACTTTGCGGGCTTGCAGGAAGGCAAACAGCAGGGACGCCCCGGCGCCCAAATAGCCAACCCAGAATAATTGTTCAATCATCGTGAATCTCCTCCATTATAGTATTAATTGTATCCAAACTACTACATGATAACATAAATGCGGTGAAAATGAAAGCAAAAAATTTACTTTTCAAGGATAAAATATGATATAATGACACAACAGCAGGAAAACAAGCGACTGCGAAGCAGGCATTTGTTTTCACTTGGTGTGTCAACGACAGACTGTAAGTCTGGAGTTGTAAGTATAGAAAATCATCATATAATGTCGCTAAGACATTATATCAGCGAAAGGAAAAAGACAAATATGACAAAAATAACCTTCCTCGGGGCAGGCAGCACCATCTTTGCGCGAAACGTATTAGGTGACTGCATGTGTACCCCTTCATTTCAAGAAGCAGAACTCGCCCTTTATGATATCGATGCCGGCCGGCTTAATGATTCATTGATTATTTTATCGGCAATTAATAATAATATTAACCAAGGCCGGGCAACGATTAAAACATATTTGGGTGTTGAACAACGAAAAGCGGCTTTAAAAGATGCCCGTTTTGTCGTAAATGCCATCCAGGTAGGCGGGTACGAGCCATGTACCGTTGCCGACTTTGAAATTCCCAAGAAATATGGCCTTAGGCAAACGATAGCCGACACCTTAGGTATCGGGGGAATCATGCGTGGTTTGCGGACGATACCGGTTATGGCAGATTTCGCCCGCGATATGGAAGAAGTATGCCCGGATGCCCTCTTGCTTAATTATACAAACCCGATGTCGATTCTAACCAGATACATGCTCCGTTATACGAAAATAAAGACGGTGGGGCTGTGCCACAGTGTCCAGTGCTGTACGCAAGGATTATTAGACTCACTCGGGCTTGGTGACAAACTTGCCGGATGCACTGAACTTATTGCCGGTATTAATCATATGGGCTGGCTTCTTGAAGTAAAAGATAAAGAAGGGAATGATTTATATCCTTTGATAAAGGAACGGGCGAAGATTAAAAATAAAACCGAAAAGCACTGGGATATGGTGCGATATGAATACATCGAGCATTTTGGCCATTACTGCACGGAATCAAGTGAGCATAATGCCGAATACAATCCCTTTTTTATCAAAGCAAGATACCCGGAAATGATTGAAGAGTTTAATATTCCCTTAGATGAATATCCGCGGCGTTGTATTGAACAGATTGCATCTTGGAACCAGCAGAAAGCCGATATTTTAAGCAATGGAAAAATCACGCACGAACGCTCACATGAATATGCCTCATATATTATGGAGGCAATTGTTAATAACAAACCTCTCAAAATCGGCGGAAACGTAATGAATACCGGTTTAATTGAGAACCTGCCCGCCGAAGCGTGTGTTGAAGTCCCTTGCCTGGTTGACGGCAACGGGGTTGCCCCCTGTCACGTAGGACGGCTTCCCATCCAGCTTGCTGCGATGAACATGACCCATATCAACGTCCATCTGCTGACGATAGAAGCCGCCGTGACCAAAAACCGGGATTACATATACCAGGCCGCGATGCTCGACCCCCATACGGCAGCCGAGCTGAATATTAAAGATATCAAAAGCATGATTGATGAATTAATTACGGCTCATGGGGAATTTATGAAGGGTTTTTGAAAAATACAATCGCCGCTGCCCCGGGCCCGATATGTGTCCCGATAACACTGCCAATATTGCCGATAATAGGTTTTTTCCCGGCAAAATACGGTTCACACATTTGTTCAAAACGCTCAAACTGACTGCGGTCGCCGGTATAACCAATCCCAAAAGGCTTTGAATAATCAATGCCGCCGGCTGCTTCGACGAGTTTGAAAATTTCATGATAAGCTTTTGACTGCCCTTTACATTTACCGATAGCTTTTAATTCACCCTGGGATAAAGAAATTAAAGGTTTAATACTGAGTAAAGTTCCGGCGAAAGCAGACGTACGGGAAAGACGGCCGCCTTTATAAAGATATTCAAGGGTATCAATTGCGGCGAAGACACAAACCGACTTTTTTTCTTCTTCGATAATAGCAACGATTTCGTCGGCGGTTTTACCCTCATTACGTAAGCCGATTGCCCGCCGTACCAATATCTGAAGCCCAACTGTAGCCGTACCGCTGTCAATTATTCTGATATCACCGCCGCAAGTTTCTTTGGCGATATTGGCGCTTTGATATGTTCCGGAAATACTTGCGGCAAGACAAATCACAATAATCTGGCTTCCATCGGCCTGTGCTTCGCGGTAAAATTGCTCGAATTCAGCCGGTGAGGGTTGGCTGGTGGTTGGAAGTACATCAGACTGTGCCAATTTGGTATAAAACTGTTCCGGGGTAAAATCAATCCCATCCAGATATTCTTTTTCGCCGAAAAGTGTTTTAAGCGGAATTACGGCGACATCTAATTCTTTTGCTTCCTTTGGGCTAAGTTCAGTGGTTGAATCAGTGATGATTTTGATACTCATTTTGGTTTCTCCTTTTTGTAAGGGGCGTTGCCGGCTGCCCCTTTTTTATAATTTGTCATTACTTTCGGGCATTAGTTCGCGTGAGATAATTCCCAGCATGTTTACTAATTGATTTACTTCTTCTTTCGTAAAACGCTCACTAATACGTTTCATAACAGTTGTTATGTAACTTTGATTGATGGCATAATAATCGGTGAATTTCGCCGTAATCCGCAAATGATATTCCCGGCGGTCGGCCGATGAATTAACTTTTTCGATATAACCTTTTTTTACCAATGTATTCACTTTGTATGTTGCATTAGGAAGTGAGATTTGTAAAAATTCGGCAAATTGGCCAATTGTCGGCTCACCTAAACTATAGATGACTTCTACCGCAAAAGCTTCCGATGCACTTAGGCTCGATTCCCGTTCATTAAGACGGGCAAAAATACCCCGGTAGAAGTTCAGCTTAAATTTCGTATAAACCTCAATAAAAGTTTTTTCCAGCATATGGCCTCCTTGATGATTAAAATAATTTAATTAAAAAAATATAATTAAAATTATTTAACTATTATCTTAGCACTATTTTATGAGATGTCAAGGGGTTTTATGAAAAATATTTAGAAATTAATTTTCGGGCTTTGAAAATAACATTTAAATGGAAAAAGAAGACCTCACAAGGTTAACTCTTTTGGTTGACTCTTGTGGGGCTTTCTATGCCTTTCGGTGTCTTTATTGCTTAACCTAAAGCTTTACGGACCCTTTACATTAAAACCATAATGTGGTAAACTGATGATATAATATTAGTGGTAATTTAGGGAATATGAAGTGAAAGAATGTGGGCACTGTCCGGAATGAGAAACAGTGTACCGACTTACGGCGGAGCAGACACTGATAATGTCTATTTTTTTATTAAATATTTGTGAGAAAGGACCGCGAGTATGGTTCAAAAATTTTGTTCGAACTGTGGAGAGGAACTAGTCGGTGTAATGTTTTGTGAGGAATGCGGCACACCAGTTGTAAATATACAGCAGCCACCTCCTGAAACGATACCACCGCCGGTACAACCGAAAGCAGTAATACAACCGGAACCGGCAGTACAGCCGCCGCCGGTACAATCAAAAACGACAGCGCAGACACCACCGCCGGAAAATAACCAAGCGGGAAAAACGGATAAGTTCACCGATAAGATTGTTGATAAGTTCCCGATTTTAACCGAATACGTTAATATGTTGAAGAATTTTAGTAACTTTTCCGACCGGACTACATTTAAGGGGTTTTGGATGGCATGTTTAGTTGATTTTATTTTCAGTCTGGTGCTTATGCTCATCCCTCCCCTCGCGACACTTTATACATTTGTCACTATTATTCCAGCACTTGCTATCAGCGTTCGCCGTCTGCGTGACGCGGGCAAAACCTGGCATTATATGCTGTGGTTATTGATTCCCATTCCCGGGTGGATAATACTTATTTATTCCCTCTGCCGTCCTTCGGTTGAGGATAACGGGACCCGAGTGGTGTGAAAGGAGAAAGATTGAAAGAATGTTTAAAATGCGGTAATAACATAAAAGCGGGAAAGAAATTCTGCGGCCAATGCGGGGCGGTTTATGTTGAACCGGTTCTAGCCGATATCGAAATAATTGAACCCGTCATAGTAGCTCAAGCGAAAATATGTACCGACTGCGGCGCGGAGATAAAGCCCGGGAAAAAATTCTGCGGGCAGTGCGGGGCGGCTTATGTTGAACCGGCTATCGCCAATAACGAAGTAATTGAACCCGTCATAGTAGCTCAAGCGAAAATATGTACCGATTGCGGCGCGGAAATCAAACCGGGGAAAAAGTTCTGCGGCCAATGCGGAATGACTTCTGCCGAAACTCTTCCCGGCCGTTCGCACATTATCCCGCTGCCCAAAAAGAAACTTACGAAGAAGCCCGTTTTCTGGGTTGCCTCGGCGGCTGTCGCTTTTGTTATGATTGCCGCGTTTTCCAGTGACACAAACACCATACCGAATTTTTCGGCTCAGGCGGAAACACCGGTTTTTCATGATTATGATTATGATGATTATGACTGGACCGGATATGCTGACCCTGACTATGGCTATGGTGAACCTTACGGTGATGATGTTTTTAATTATACCTACCAGGATGATTATGATGAAATTGCATACGCGCCGTTTGATGAAAATTATAGTGATGGTGTTCCTAACACATTTTCACGCTGGGGTGCAGATTTAATCACTGTCTCAAGCCCGCCGCCAAAGAATATTCCTTGTACCACATGTAATGGATCGGGATGCGGCACGGCAAAAAAGGTGGATTATATTAATAGTAAGATATGTCATGAAGGTGAAAAGCGTAATCCCGATTACCGCCAATATATCGCCGATCTAAACGAACTTGCAGTTGAATCGGGCAAGACTATTTTCCTGATTCAGAATGAGGACAGACTTATCGGTATTTCTCTTCACGACAGGTGCGGCGGAAAAAGGCTTGATGTAGGCGGCGCCGTTAATTGTATTCATTGTCATGGCGGGCAGGATTATTATTTTCCCGAATCTCTTACCGATGTTAAAAAATTTACACCGCGAAGTGAACTTGCAAGCATTGAACAAAGTAATATAGATTGGTATATGGCAGAACTTGCCGCCATATATGGCGCACAAGCCAGCCGCAGAAGAGAAATAAATGATGCTATTCTTGACTTAACCTCACCTGGTTCAAGTTCAAGAATTAGCGGTTCGGGCAGTTCGGGTAGCAGCAGTTCAGGCAGCGGTAGTTTTACTTCGAGCAGCCCATGTGCAAGGGTTGATTGCAGCGCAACGGCCGAATCGGGCAAAGCGTATTGCAGTGTCCATAGAGACAGTATGTCAAGCAATCAATTTTGTTATGATGCGCATTGCAGGAACAAACCTTTAGCAGGCAGCGTATATTGTGCAACTCACAAATAAGAAAGAGAGTCCTACAAATGGAAAAAAGTAATGATATGTCAAAGTCAAAAAAATTTCTCACGGAATGTTGGTTTACGGTTCGTTATCCGCTTTTGTATGCCGGTATTACATTGCTGGTTGGGGTTATATATATTGCTATCCTAAGTATAATAGACGAGTTTAGCGGCGGCAACGATATTTTACCCGAAGATAGAATTGATGAAATGCTGGTGATGTTAATAAGTGCATCAATAGCATTAGTGGTAATTTGGCGATTAATCGGCAAAGAGTGGAAAGCCACAGGCTTTTGGCGGTATGAGCAGCTTACACCAAAGCTTATTGCGGTATGTGTGCTGTTAGCCATAGCTTTAAATTCATTTGTAAATGGTTTATTGTACCTTTTAGCCGACCTGCCTGATGAGGCAGATTCGGATTTTCTAATCATTGGTGATTTGGGCAATCCGATTATTATTTTTCTCGCCGCTAATCTGGCTGTCCCGCTGATAGAAGAAGTTTTGATTCGCGGTATCGTTTTGGAATATCTTAAGAAAATCAAACTAAATATTAAATTAGCATTGGTTATCCAGGCATTTATATTTGCTTTATATCATACCGGTGGTGTACAAATAACATATTCCTTTGCCCTTGGTATTATTTTGGGATTGATTTATTTATGGTCCGGTACTATTTGGGTACCCCTCATCGTCCATATTGTCTTTAACATTTTTACGGACGTTTTTGGCTTATTCTTCGATATCGGCAACTCGGGTGTAGCAGCTCCTTTTTGGGCAATATGCGCTTTCATTGGGCTGGCCGCCTCCGTTATTTTATTAAAATATCTTAAACGCTATCGTATTGAGTCTGCCAATAGCGGACAGGAGGCAAAAGATGAGTAGACTTACTGGTCAAATGATTGGAAGAAGCATGACAAGCGGCCTTGGCACTTCGCTTTTTTGTATAATATTTGGGGTGCTTCTTATAATTGCCGGTCTTGGGGTCGGTACCAGCCGGTTGGCAGCGGTCGTTTCGGGAGCGGCTGTTTATGTAAATGACCTTGATATGTGGGACAGAGCTACCGGCGTTACAGTTATTGAAATCAACAACAATGAAACGGTGGTGGAGTATGATTACACCACCGCGAACGGAACTAAGGAAAGAGGAAGGGGAGTTCTTTATGGAAAGCCGGATATACAGGAACGGGTCGGGCTTTCTACTTATACATATTATGAAAAAGCCAATCCTACTAATATAGCAAGAGAGACTTTTGACTTTATGGGTGGGATTATGGGGTTCATTTTCCCGATTCTTTTTGGCTCCGGCCCTCTTTATGCGGGGTTGTGGCTCAGAAAAACGGGAAAAAGTGGAAAGGAGACCAAATGAAAAAACTATTAGCGATACTATTGCTTATTTGTGTATGTTTTGGTGTAACAGCGTGTGATCCGACCAGCTATTACCATTACCATAATAGTGAACGGGTCGCTGAAATCACGGCGATTGAACTAATTAATTATGATTATCCTGATGCTGTACAGATAAACACTTTCTTTTCAACGAGAGGGGTTGAGCGATTTGATTTTGAAAAAATGTCAGTCATCGAGGTTGTTAATGAAGATACCTTTGCTGATTTTTTGCAGGATTTGTCGGAGATCAAAATATGGACAAGTTGGATTCACTCCGATTCACCGTTTGGCATTTGCCTTAGAATAATATACAAAAACGGTGATTTTGAAGTAGTTTCAGCAGATAGTGAATTACCTTTTTTTGCACGATATAATAACAGAGGCAGGCTACGCAGTTACCTCGGGATGTTTGAAGAAAATGAAAGGGATTTTTCTGAGTTGGTTAACAAACACTTTGTTACTCAGATCGCGGTTCCTGATTGATTCATTCCTTTTTTGCTAATTCCCATAATACGCACCTTCCCCATGTTTCCGCAGAAAATGCTTATCCATTAATGTTTCTTGCATAACCGCCTGACTTGGATTTAGGGCGGTATTATGCCATGCCATAAAAGCAAGTTCTTCGAGAACCACGGCATTATGAACCGCTTCTTTGGGATTCATCCCCCAGGTAAAAGGGCCGTGGCTTGCAACAAGGACCGCCGGAATATGGACTGGATTCAGGGAAGCAAATGTTTCAATAATGACTTTACCGGTATTATACTCATATTGGTCGGTGATTTCAAAGTCGGTCATCAAACGCGTGCAGGGAATTTGCCCGTGAAAATAATCGGCATGAGTGGTTCCAAGCGGCGGGATACTGCGTTTTGCCTGGGCGAAGATAGTCGCCCAGCGGCTGTGAGTGTGGACAACTGCCCCAATTTCCGGGAAAGCCTGATAAAGTGCTAAATGGGTCGGGGTGTCGGAAGATGGCTTCAATTTCCCGTCAATGATATTTCCGCAAAGGTCAACCACCACCATATCAGCGGCGGTCATGTTGTCATATTCGATACCGCTTGGTTTAATAACAACTAACCCTTTATCACGGTCGATACCGCTGACATTACCCCAGGTAAAAGTGATTAGCTTATATTTTGGCAACAGCAAATTAGCTTCATATACTTGTTTTTTTAGTCCTTCCAACATAATACGCTCCTTCCGCATCTTCCGAAAGATACCCACGGACTACTCCGCTTCGCTCTCGTAACCCCAAAGCCATTTGGAACCCGCCCTATCAGGCTACTTGCTCGTGTTTTTTGGCGGTCATAATATCATGCTTTTTCATGCAAGCATGATATCGCGGCCCTTGGTATCTTTCATACTTTCAACCGCCGCCTGCTCAATCGCCAGCCCCTTTTTATACCGCTCCAGATAAACGGCATATCCCTTAACATCTTCCGCACATGTGGGGACAGTTGTAACCGGCATATCGGCGAAGACATATTTATCAAGGAAATCTTCCAAACTTTGAGTTTGGCTGTATTGTGCGCTGTAAGCGGCTAATAAGGCAATTCCCCACGCACCGCCTTCACTGGCAGTTTCAACAACCGAAATAGGCGCATTCATAGCAGCGGCCATCATTTTCTGGCCAACTAACGGAGTTTTAAATAATCCGCCATGCCCGAGCATTGAGTTTATCTTGATACCTTCGCTTTGTAATATTTCCATTCCGATGGATAAAGTTGCCATCGTCCCATAAAGTAAAGAACGCATGAAATTAGGCAGGGTAAAAGGGCTGTCAGGCATCCGGGCGAAGAGGGGGCGGCCTTCTAAAAGGCCGGTAATCGGTTCGCCGGCAAAATAATTATAACTAAGCAAACCACCCGCATCACTAAGCCCTTTCAAAGCTTGTTCATATAAAAGGTCATACAATTTTGGTTTGGAAAGCGAAGCACCGCTTGCTTCGAGAACCTGGGCAAAAATTTTAACCCAGGCATCCAAATCAGAGGTACAACTATTGCAATGAACCATCGCGACCGGTTTCCCGGCCGGGGTAGTAACCATGTCGATTTCTAAGTATGGTTTGCTTAATTGATGTTCTAAGACAATCATTGCAAATATCGAAGTGCCGGCCGAGACATTTCCGGTAAGTTCCTTTATACTATTGGTTGCGGCCATACCCGTACCCGCATCACCTTCCGGCGGGCAAAAAGGGATACCGGCATCAAGGGTACGGCTCGGGTCAAGCAGCAGGGCACCCTCCGCCGTCAGGGTCCCGGCGGCCTCACCGGCAGTTAATACTCGCGGGATAATTGTGCCGAAATCACCATTAGTTAAACTGTCAAATTTCTTTAACATATCAGCATCATAATCGTTTTTATTACTGTCAATCGGGAATAAACCGGAAGCATCACCAATGCCGAGAACTTTTTCGCCGGTCAGTTTCCAATGGACATATCCGGCAAGCGTGGTCAAAAAGGCAATTTCTCCGACATGTTCTTCTTTATTTAAATATGCTTGGTAATAATGGGCAACGTTCCAACGCTGGGGAATATTAAAATTGAGCTTTTCCGTCAGTATCCCGGCGGCTTGTTCAGTTGTAGTATTCCGCCAAGTACGGAACGGGACAAGTTGGTTATCATTTTCATCAAAAGGGAGATAACCGTGCATCATCGCCGAAATGCCAATGCCGTTGAGCTTGTTTAGCTTTTCGCCGAATTTAGCTTGATAGTTGTCGGTTAGCTCACGATATGCCGCTTGAATACCAATCCAAACATCAGCTAAATCATAAGTCCAGAAGCCATCTTTTAGCTGGTTTTCCCAATTGTGCGCCCCTGCCGCTACCGGGGCAAAACTATCGTCAATCAAAACAGCCTTTATCCGCGTTGAACCAAGTTCAATACCCAGATACTTATCATTATTTTTTTTCACTTTTTTATCCTTCTTTCTTGAAAAAAATCCCAATTCTATTATAGCAAAAAAATGAAAGAAGTAAAACTATTTCCCAATTTTTCCCCTTGACTATTCCTCAAAAAACTTGTACAATTAAAATTACAAAAGGGAGTAGCTAAAAGCGCAAGCTTTTGTCTCATCCGTCAGGACGGTTTTTAGTATACTAAAGCCCGGGTGTGACACATCGGAATTTTGATGACGCAAGACTTTTGACTCAAGAATGAGTCGAAAATTTTGCGTTTTTTTATGTATAATCACTAATTAGGAGAAAAAGATGATTAATACCAATATTTTCAACCATATTAATATGCTAAAAACAACCGCAGATGCCTCTTGGCGCAGGAATGAAGTACTTGCGAACAATATCGCCAACAATACTACCCCCGGTTACAAGCGCAAAGATATCAATTTTGAAGACCAGCTTAAGCGTGAAATAGACAGAAGAGGTGCTAGAAATTTGGATCTTTCGCGGTTAAATGCGAGAGTTTATACTGACAATGCGAATTTTTCCTACCGGTTGGACGGTAACAATGTTGATGTCGATAACGAAGGAGTCAAACTTGCTGCCAATCAATTAAAGTACAATGGTTTAATTGAGATAATGAACCGCAAGTATTCCGGCCTGAAATCGGTTATGCAAAAATAATTAATAGGCAAGCCCGCCACTGGAGAAGATATACATATGAAAACCAATTTTTATACAAAAACCATCACCGAAACATTAAACGAACTTAATTCTGATATAAACTGCGGCCTCACTGAATCCGAAGCCGGAAAGAGGCTTGCGGAGAATGGCCCGAACCGCTTATTAAGCCAAAAGAAAAAATCCTTGTTATTGCGGATATTAGCGCAATTTAAGGATTTCCTTGTTATTATCCTGATTATTGCGGCAATTATTTCGGTGATTGCAGGTGATGGTTTAAAAGATGCAATTATCATCGTTGGCATTCTGATAATTAACATGATTATCGGCATCACCCAAGAAAATAAAGCTGATGATGCCTTAAAAGAACTTAAGAATATGTCCAGCCCGAAAGCAAAAGTTAAACGGGACGGGCAGGTGAAAAAAATCGATTCCGATGGTGTAGTTGCCGGAGATATTATTATTTTGGATGCCGGTGATTATATTCCGGCTGACCTAAGGGTTATCGAAAGCTTGAATTTAAAAATCGATGAAGCCGCTTTAACCGGTGAATCAAAACCGGTGGCAAAAGATGCCAATATAGTATTGAAAGAAGATGCAAGTCTTGGCGACCGGATAAACCTTGCCTCAATGGGAACCGTTGTCACATATGGAAGAGGCGTTGGCATAGTTTGTGCAACCGGAATGGATACCGAAATGGGCAAAATTGCCGCTTTCTTAAGCGAAACCGATGAAGCAAGCACCCCGCTTCAGGACAAGCTAAATGCGATGGCGAAGTCGTTGGGCATCATCTGCATTTTTACCTGTGCTTTAGTTTTTGGGATTGGCTTTCTTTATAATTTTCTTGGCTTCGGCGACCACCGTGATATCGTCGAAATGCTGATGGTATCGGTATCGCTTGCGGTTGCGGCTGTTCCGGAAGGTGTTGCAATAGTAGCAACGGTTATTTTGGCGCTTGGCGTGCAAAAAATGGTTAAAGCTAATGCAATTATTAAAAAACTGCGGGCGGTTGAAACTCTTGGCAGTACGACAGTCATTTGCTCGGACAAAACCGGGACAATGACCCAAAATAAAATGACGGTAGTAAAGGTATTTGACACAGAAAACATCTATGATGTCACCGGAACCGGATATAGTTCCGAAGGCCAAGTGGTAGTTAACGGTAAGCCGCTTACACAAAATATTACTTTGATGTCGGAAATAGCCATCCTTTGTAATGATTCTATTTATGATGAACTAAACGCTACTATCATTGGCGACCCGACTGAAGCATCAATGTTGGTATTTGGCGCCAAACTTGATAAATATAAGGATGATCTTAATGATAAGTACAAAAGAATCCAGGAAATCCCTTTTGACTCCGAGCGGAAACTGATGTCTACTTTCAATTTAAAAGACGGCAAAGTTATTATGCATACCAAAGGCGCACCGGATGGGATTATCTCACGTTCCGCCAGTGTGTATCAGAATGGCGAAGTCGTTCCGCTGACCGATGAAATAAAGCAAAAATTGATTAAGCAAAATGAGCTGTTTGCCGCAAATGCTTTACGGGTCCTTGCCTTTGCTTACAAAGAATATGAAAACGAAGCAGCAATTGACAACGTTGAAGAAAATTTAATCTATGTCGGGATGATGTGTATGATTGACCCGCCAAGGGAAGAAGTAAAAGTTTCAATCGAGCAATGCCACAATGCCGGGATAAACGTCAAGATGATTACCGGCGACCACAAGATAACCGCCAGCGCAATCGCTGAGTCACTTAATCTGATGAAACATGGCGAGGAAGTATTAGACGGCAACGATTTGAATAACTTAACTAACGAGCAATTGCGGGATAAAGTAAAAACCGTTAATATTTTTGCCCGGGTTTCACCGGAACACAAAGTCCGGATTGTCACGGCAATAAAAGAAAATAATAATATCGTCGCAATGACCGGTGACGGGGTTAATGATGCACCATCACTTAAGAAAGCCGATATTGGAATTGCAATGGGCATAACCGGGACAGATGTCTCAAAAGAGGCCGCCGATATGATTTTAACCGATGACAATTTCGTCAGCATTACCGGTGCGGTAGAGCAGGGCCGGACTATTTATGGTAATATCCGTAAGGTAACGGGTTATTTACTCGCTTGCAATATCGGGGAAATCCTCATCATTTTGCTGGGAATTATTTTCGGGCTTCCGATTCCGCTTGTGGCTACCCAACTTTTGTTTGTGAATCTTTTAACGGATGCTTTCCCGGCCTTTGCTTTGGGAATGGAGGGTAAAGAACCGGGTGTTATGGACAAAAAACCTCGCAACCCAAGCGAGCGGATTATTAATAAAAGCATGAGAGGTTCGGTTGCATTCAGGGCAGTTTTTCTATCTATTGGTACGCTGGCATCATTTTTGTACGGCCTTTATTTCTATGATTATGCCGTTGCAATAACAATGTGTTTTTATACTTTGGTAGCAAGTGAATTGTTGGTATCTTATGTTTCAAGAACGGATGCTTATATCGGCTTTAACCGCCGTTTGTTCGCCAACCGGTTTTTGAATATATCGATGGGTTTATCTTTATTAGTTTTAATTGCCGTTATTTATATCCCTCTCCTGGGGGATATGTTTACAACTGTACCGCTTAGCGCTTCGCAATTTATCATCGGCTCAATCTTTATTCTGGTCCCGCTGGTTGGAAGTGAATTTTCAAAACATTTGTTTAAGGGATAAATAAACGGATTCTAAATTTAAGCCTAAGTTTAGAATTGAATTAATAAATGGGCGTTGCCGGTAAATGGTTAGTCCAAAGTCATATAATCAAAGAAATGACCGTTTTCCTTGAGCAGGTAATATTTAAAGCTTTGTTTGGGCTTCAAGGACCGCCTTTGCCAACTGGTCGGAGCAGGAAGTGGGCCGGTTCCCGCAAGTAATGCCGCTTAAGGCATTATTAATCTGCTCGACAGTATAACCATCAATGAGTTTTGGAATCGCTTTCAAATTTCCGGCGCAACCGCCATGAAAAACGACATTGTGAACGATGTTTTCGTCAAGGTCAAACTCAATATCAGTAGCACAGGTGTTTTTTGTTTTGTAGGAATAATGCATATTTCCCCCTAAATAATCACTGCCGGGTGATGCTATGCGTTCGCCTGGCTTGAGAGTTCTTTGAGCATATTAGGAAGCTCGGTTTTCATTTCTTCATCACTAAACTGGCAGGTACCGACATTGTGATGCCCGCCGCCGTGATATTTCAGCATCAGCCGGCCGACATTCACGTTTGAACTCCGGTTAAGGATACTATAACCTACCGCCGCCGCACAACCAAGGCCGCCCCGGCCGCTGACGATCCAAGCCGAGATATTTTGTTCCGGATACATGCTATAAATCATAAAACGATTACAGGTATAAATCAAATCAACTCCGCGCAAATCAGTAATAATGACATTTCCGTCAGTAACGGTATGCTCGGTGACCATTTGCTTAAAAAGTTCGGTTTGTTCGAAATATATTTCAATTCTTTCTTTCACATCCGGTAAATCAAGGATTTCATCGGTTGACATAACCCGGCAGGCATCAATTAGTTTTTCCATCAACTGATAGTTGGAAATGGAAAAATTGCGCCACCGGCCAAGCCCGGTCCGCGGGTCCATCAAAAAACCGATTAGTACCCAGCCTTCAGGGTTTTGGATATCTTCCATTGATAGTTGGCCAGAATCAACTTTGTCAACTGCTTCCATTAAATCGTCAAACTGCGGAAAACGTTCCTTTCCGCCATAATACTCATAAATAATCCGGGCGCATGAAGGGGTAATCCGGCTTTCACCTTTGAATTTTCCCTGCAATTCATTACGTTCATGTTCACTGCTATGGTGGTCAAACCATAAACCGCAGCCTTTGACATATGGTACATTAGCCAAACAATCATTTTCATCTACGAAAATCAGGCCGTCCTGTAAATCTTTCGGATGAGCGAATTTCCAATGATCAATAATCCCGGCTTCCTTTAATAAAGCACCACAGGCTAATCCATCAAAATCCGAACGCGTAATCAATCTCATAAAAAATCCTTCCTTTATTTCAATTGCCTTAATTATACCAATGATTATATCATGATTTCTAAGAAATCACGCCCTCCGGGGGATGCGCACTAAAACGGCATCGGTACAATGTCTTAGCGACATTGTATCATAATTTCTAAAGAAAATTATGCCCTCCGGGGGATGTGCACTAAAACTGCACCGGTACAATGTCTTAGCGACATTGTACCATAGAAATATTTATTTTGCATCAAAATTATTATCAAATTTGTAATAAAATAAAATCCGCCGTTAATACTAATATGAAGAGTTTATCTAAGGTGCAACACCAAAGATAAACTAGTCCTGCTTCGCAGACACTCTTCATATATTAAGAATGCTCCGCATTCTTATCATATTTAATTCAAATAAGGAGTAAAAAAATGGCGAATATCAACGTTTATATTATTGCGGAAAAAAATGTTGAAGTACTAAAAGATGAAGTTTATTTAAAAGATATTGCGAAAATATATTGTTCCGATGAAAATGTCACGGCGAAAGTTAAAGCGTTAAAAATTTTTACTTTCAGTAAGGAATTAGAGCAGAAACTGAAAAAAACTGAAATCAACCGTCAAGTTATAAATGTTTTGAAGCTCATTGAAATGATTGAAGCAAGTCATCCGGGTATTACGGTTAATAGTCTTGGTGAAATGGATGTTTTGGTCGAAAAAATCCAAAAAAGAAAACATAAGCAACCGATGCAGTTTATCAAAATCTTTGTTGCCAGCGGTATTTGCTTTTTTGGTACTGCTTTTACAATTATGGCTTTTCACAATGATATCTCAATAAACAAAGTATTTAGTAAGGTTTATGAATTAGTAATGGGGCAGCCGGCGACGGGTTATACAATTTTGGAGATTTCCTATTCGATAGGTTTGGCCCTTGGCATACTGATTTTCTTTAACCATGTCGGCGGGCGGCGGATTACGAAAGACCCGACACCAATTGAGGTGGCGATGCGGTTATATGAAAATGATGTAAATAAAACCTTGGTTGCAACCGCCGACCGCGAAGGCAAAAGTATAAAGAATTAATCTAAGGCGTTGGGCAAAGGCCCAACACCAAAGATTAACTAACCTCGCTCCGCGAGTACTCTTTATACGGCAACTTTGAGCTTGCAGATATGGAGGCATGATGATTCTACAGCAAATTTTTTTGGCAATATGTGCGTTTAGCTTCGGCGCTATTTGTTCGGCCGGAGTTTTTACAGTATTGGTTACAGTCGGTTTGATTCCGCGCTTTGCCGGCAAATTCAGCATAGCAAGATATACTATGCTTCTTGAAGAAATGGTTGTCTTTGGCACGATATTTGGCGGCTTTGTCAGCATATTCCCCAAATTTGCCGAATTAGGTGATTTGATTCTCAAAAATCAGGCTTTCGGCGGATTAAGTTATGAATTATGGCATATTGGCGGGAATTTATTGTGTATTACTTATGGGGTTTTTGCCGGGATGTTTGTTGGTTGCCTTGCGCTTGCGATTGCCGAAATGCTTAACTCAATTCCGATTTTTGCCCGAAGGGCGGGTTTCCGTGAGGGGATTGGGATTGTGGTTGTATTTATTGCCATAGGAAAGCTAATCGGCAGCTTGATTTATTTTTCGCAAGGAATGTTTTTATTATAGGTGTCCCGGTCAAATTTATGTTATACTAATTTACATGAATACTATCACCGCATAGCCGAAAGCTGTCGATTTACCGTATGTAACGCTCTCGCTCCGTGAAAGATGTAGCAGAGGTTTCAAAATACGAAACCTAGTACTGACATCTTTCAAGGCCATACTTTTGAATCGCACTTTCGGCCTTGCGGCTAAATGTATTCGCATAGAAAAGTATAATTTTATCTTTATAAGGAGAACATAATATGGCAAATAGTTTACAAAAAATCTCAACCGATAAAGCACCGGCGGCAATCGGCCCTTATTCACAAGCAGTGATAGCGGGTGATTTACTTTATACTTCCGGACAAGTACCGATTATCCCGGAGACAGGGGCAGTATTAGACGGCGATATTTTGGCGCAGACGGCTTTGGTTTGTGAAAATTTGGGGGCGATTCTTGCCGCTGCCGGCACTGATTTTGGCAAGGTAATAAAAACCACCTGTTTTCTTGCTGATATGGCTGATTTTGCTGCTTTTAACAGTGTATATGAAAAATATTTTACCGAAAAACCAGCCCGTAGCTGTGTAGCTGTCAAGCAACTGCCGCGGGATGTGTTATGTGAGGTCGAAGCGATTGCGTATCTACAAAAATAATATTATTTTAATTGGTATGCCCGGGGCGGGTAAAAGTACCATTGGTAAAGCCTTAGCTGCGAAAATGCAGTATGGCTTTATTGATTCTGATATTATTATTGAAGAAAAATGCGGTAAAAAAATTTCCGAAATACTTTTTGAAAGCGGCCAGGAAGGTTTTCTTGAGATTGAAAACTTTATCAATGCAACTCTAAATGCCCGCAATAAAGTCATCGCCACCGGCGGAAGTGCCATTTTTGGCAATGAAGCAATGGAACACTTTACCCGCATCGGGGATATTATTTATTTAAAGCTGTCTTTTAAGGAAATCACAAAAAGAATTGACGATTTGGAGTTACGGGGTGTTGCTTTTTTAGAGGGTGAGACCTTGGAAGATATATATGCCAAACGGGAACCGCTTTATGAAAAATATGCCCAAATCACTGTTGATTGCGACGGCAAGAGTATCAAAGAAATAGTCAAAGAATTACGTGAAAAACTAATATGAAAAGAATAACATTTAGAAGCACGGTGCTATTATTAAGTGCATCGCTAATCTGGGGTTTTGCTTTTATCGCGCAAAGTGTCGGAATGGATTATCTTGGGCCGTTTTCCTTTAATGGGACCAGGTTTATTTTAGGTTGCTCGGTCCTTGCCCCGTTAGCGATTCTACGCGCCCGGATAGCGAAAAAGCGGGGTACCCAAAGAGGGACAAGAAAAGACTTAATTATTGCCGGGCTTAGCTGCGGGGTTGTTGTTTGTATTGCAACTAGCCTGCAACAGGTTGGTATTATGTATACCTCGGTAGGGAAAGCCGGCTTCATCACGACTTTATATATAATTATCGTGCCGATTATGGGTGTTTTTTTGAAACGCCGGGTTGACGGCATCATCTGGGTTGGTGCTATAATCGCCGCTGTTGGTGTTTATCTTTTGTGTATTCATGAAAGTTTTACATTAAACCGCGGTGATGTTTACATATTTATCTGCGCTTTTGTCTTTTCTGTCCATATCCTGCTAATCGCTCATTTTGCCCCGCGGGTTGACGGGGTTGCTTTATCCTGCTTACAATTTTTAGTTGCCGGGATAATATGTGTCAGTATTGGTTATCCGTTAGAAAAACCAATAATAAGCGATTTCACCGCGGGAATATGGCCGTTGCTTTATACCGGGATTCTATCAAGCGGTATTGCTTTTACCCTGCAAATCGTCGGGCAGCGTGATGCTGACCCTTCGGTTGCATCACTTATTTTTAGCCTCGAATCAGTTTTCGCCGTTATCGGCGGTTATCTATTATTAAATCAAAACCTAACCAGCCGGGAATTAGTTGGCTGTGCGATTATGTTCGCTGCGGTCGTACTAGTTCAATTACCGATAAAATTAGGGTCAAAAAAAAGAATCAAAACCGAATATAAATGAATATTATAAGAATAAAGGTATATTTTAGTCGAATTTTGATTGGAGGTATTTAGAGTGTCAATTAATAATAATTGTTTGTACAACTTGAATTGTAAATGTGAAAAGTGTAATCCATGCCTGGTAGATTGTGATTGCCATGTTTGCTGTCCCCACCCGGAAGGGCCTAAGGGCGACAAAGGCGACAAGGGGGATGACGGCGATAAGGGTGAAAAAGGCGAAAAAGGCGACAAGGGGGATGACGGCGATAAGGGTGAAAAAGGCGAAAAAGGCGACAAGGGCGACAAGGGAGATAACGGAAAAGACGGAAAAGATGGCGAGCCTGGCGAGAAAGGCCCCAAAGGCGACGATGGCAAGCCTGGCGAAAAAGGCCCTAAAGGCGACAACGGTGAGTGCGGCCCATTATTACAGCCTTATATAAATTCCAACATTAAAGGCAAACAAACCATACCAAGCGGCAGCGCAGTCACGTTCCCGCCCCTTAATGAAACACCAACTGAATATCTTGGGGAAGGTATCGAGTATAATGGCTCGGATACTTTCAAAATATTATATCCGGGGCTTTATTCAATAACATGCATATTATCTTTAGACGTCGATAATCAACCGGATAACACATTTTATATTGAATTAAATAAAAATTCTCCCGTCGCCGGTACTTCTAATTTGGGGACGGTAGGGCAAATCGTGCTGACACGGGTCGGATATTTTGCGGCCGGTACAACTTTACGTATTGTCAACGGGTCGGGGCATCCGGTTAAGCTGAACCATGCTTCAAAAAATAGCAGCGGGACCGGACACCTGGCTCTTTTCAGATTTGCGGATCAAGGGATCGAGTCAGTATAGTAGAAAACGAAGTATAATACCCCAAAGAAATGTCCATACTATTCATAGCCTCTGCATTTTGTGCCATGCCACTAAAATGGAGGAAATGATGTGAAAGATAAATCTTTCACAATCCTGATTATACGCCTGCCAAGGCAGGCAGATGGGAGTTTTATGGAGTATGAGAACATTCCTTTGGGGTTAGCCCTTGGCCTTGCATCAAATACCGCCGCTTCCGCCGCTTATGGCGAAATGAGCGATTTCGAACGTCAAATGGTTATTACTGAAGCGGAAACCATTACAAATAGAGTACGAATGGAAGATCTGGTTAGCCGGATTGGAAAAAGTAGAGGAGAATATGACCGATTTTCTTAATGCCTTTTGGGTAGGCGGACTGATTTGCGTAATCATCCAGATATTGATGGACAAAACCAAATTAATGCCCGGACGAATTATGGTTATCTTAGTTTGTCTTGGTGCGGTAATCAGCTTTTTTAATTTGTACAAGCCCTTTATTGAATTTGCCGGGGCCGGGGCGACAGTCCCCTTGCTTGGTTTTGGGCATGTTTTGATGGACGGGGTCAAAGAATCTATCGACAAAGACGGCTTTATGGGTCTTTTTTCCGGTGGCTTCAAAGCCGGGGCGGTTGGTATCGGGGCAGCATTAATCTTTGGGTATTTAGCCGGAATTATTTTTAAACCGAAAATGAAGTGAAAAACTGACGTCCTGCGATGTCAGTTCTAAGAGAATTGCAAAGCAATTTTCTTTCTAAATGGTCTAGTAAGGGCATATTTCTTATGAAATAAAAAACTCCTTGACGGATGAATACTTTTTCTTTATATTAAATGAAGGATAATTGTTACGGTGAGCGCTTTATCGTGAACAGTAACGGATAATATTCACAGGAGGAGAAAGTATGAGTAAACAACAACTGAATACGCCTGACTATTCCGATGGAATTATGGATGCCAGGCAGCTTGGGACCCACAAAATGGTGGTTCTGGGTGCGCAACATATGTTTGCGATGTTTGGAGCAACAGTTCTTGTCCCTGCGTTAACCGGTCTCGATGTATCAACGACCTTACTATTCGCCGGATTATGCACACTGTTGTTCCATTTTATTTCTAAGGGAAAGGTGCCGATTTTCTTAGGTTCATCTTTTGCTTTCCTGGCCGGCTACTTCGCGATTGCCCCAAACGGTGAAGCAGATTTGCTGCGCTATGCCAGTTTCGGTGTTGTTATTGCCGGATTGGTTTACTTAGTTGTTGCTGCCTTAATCAAAGCCTATGGCGTGACAAAAGTCATGCGTTTCTTCCCGCCGATTGTCACCGGGCCGATTGTTATTGCTATTGGCCTTAACCTTTCATCAGTAGCGATTGGTATGGCATCATATAACTGGTGGCTGGCATTACTTGCGATAGCGGTTATAATTGTATGTAATATTTGGGGTAAAGGGATGATGAAGATTATCCCGATTATCATCGGAATAGTAGTTGCTTATCTTGCGGCAATCGTTACCGGAAACGTTGATTGGACACCGGTTTCCGAAGCTGCTTGGATTGGGCTTCCGATTGCTTGGGATTATACGGTTTTCTCTATCTTTACCGGTTCCAGTATTAATAGCGGGCTTTTATTAACTGCTGTAATTACAATTACCCCGATTGCTTTAGCAACGATTGTTGAGCATATCGGCGATATGTCGGCGATTTCTTCAAGCGTAGGCAAAAATTATATCAAAGACCCCGGCTTGCACCGGACTATCACCGGCGACGGCCTTGCCTCAATAGTTGCCGCTTTGTTTGGCGCCCCGGCGAATACAACTTATAGTGAAAACGTCGGTGTCCTTAACTTGACTAAGGTTTATGACCCGCGTGTTATCCGGATTGGTGCTTGTTTTGCGATATTATTCGCTTTTTCACCCAAACTCGGGGCAGTGATTTCATGTATCCCGGTTGCAGCGATGGGTGGTGTTTGCCTGATTTTATTCGGTATGATTGCCGCAGTTGGTGTACGCAATGTCGTTGAAAATCAAGTCGATTTCAAGAAAAGCCGCAACGTCATCATTGCCGCTTTAATTCTAGTCCTCTCGATTGGTGTTAATTATAGTGCTGCCGGTGCGATTTCTTTCCACATCGGCGAAATGACGATAAGCCTTTCCGGCCTTGCTACCGGCGCCTTAGTTGGTATTATTATGAATGCAATTCTGCCTGGTAAGGATTCGTATGATGAGATGGATAAAGAGGCTTAAGTTTAATGAACTAACTTACTTGACAAGAATTAAATAACATGCGTTATTTATGAGTAGAAACAGCAACCAACAAGGGTTGCTGTTTTTTTTTCCCAAATACCTTTTGACCTCAACACTTAAATATAATATAATAACTAAAGAGCCGATGGGGCATATATCATATATTTAAACTATGTCAAAGAAATTTTAAACTCTTCCAAAGGAAATAAACCCAATGCCGCAAATACTTAAAAATATCGACTGTTATGCTTTAGATATGGACGGGACAATCTATCTTGGTGACCAGTGGATTGACGGTGCTCTTGATTTTCTGAAGGCACTAAAAAAGCAGGGCAAGCAGTATGTTTTCCTGACTAACAATTCATCGAAAAATGCAGATGTATATGTCACAAAACTTACGAAAATGGGTTTCCCGGTTAAAAAGAGCGAAATTGTAACCTCCGGACAAGCCACGATTAATTATCTGCACCGTGAATATCCAGGAAAGAAAGTCTTTTTATTAGGAAATGAAATGCTGATAGCGGAGTTTTTGGAAGCCGGAATCAAGCTTACTGATGAGGCACCGGAAGTTGTTGTTGTTGGTTTTGATACTTCACTTGGCTATGCGAAAATGTGCAAAGTCTGTGATTTCGTCCGGGCGGGGCTGCCATATATATCAACCCACCCCGATTTTAATTGTCCGACCGAAACCGGCTTTATCCCTGATGCCGGGGCAATCCACGCTTTTATTCATGCTTCGTCTTTTCGTTATCCCGATTACATTGTCGGAAAACCAAATGGTGAGATTATGAATTATATGCTTAAACGTACCGGTGCGTGTAGAGAGCGGACGGCAATGGTCGGCGACCGGCTTTATACTGATGTTTATGCCGGTGTAAATAACGGTTTTACGGGCATCTTGGTTTTAAGCGGTGAAGCAACAAGACAAGATGCGGATAAATCCGAAATAAAGCCGCATTTTATTTTTCCTTCTTTAAAAGAAATGATTAGTGAAATTTGATACTGCAGGTATCAGGAGTATGTACGTATGAGCCTACAATTCTATATCGGAGCTGCTGGCGCTGGAAAAAGCTGGAAATTAAATCATGATTTAATCGAATGGTCACTCAAAGAACCAAACAAAAGGTTTTTGATTATCGTTCCTGACCAATTTACTATGCACACCCAAATGGAACTTGTCAAATTGCACCCCAACCGCGGGATTCTTAATATTGAGGTATTAAGTTTTGGCCGTTTATCATTTCGTATTTTTGAAGAAGTAGGGGCGAGCAAACTTGCAGTTTTAGACGATACCGGAAAAAGCCTGGTACTTCGTAAAATAACAGCGGGTATTGCTAATGAGTTGCCGGTTATCGGAAAAAATATTAATAAGCTTGGTTATATTAGCGAAGTCAAATCGGCAATATCAGAATTTATGCAGTATGCAATTACTCCCGGCGAACTAAAGAAAATGATTATTTATGCGGAGAAAAAAGGTGCTTTATCCGCTAAGTTAAAAGATCTTTACCGATTATATGAAGCCTTTCTTGAATATATCCGGGATAAATATATCACCACTGAAGAAACTCTTGACCTGCTTCGCTCATCATTACATAAGTCTGACCTTATTCGCGATAGCGTGGTAGTTTTTGATGGCTTTACCGGCTTTACCCCCTTACAAAACCGGGTTATCCAGGAATTAATGAAGCTTGCCGGCAAGGTTATTGTTTCTGTTTTGATGGGAAAAGAAGAATATTTAAAAAGACGGGTAAGCGCAAAGATTCAGCTTACAGGAATTAAAGAACAGTCGTTATTTTATTTAACCGGCAAAATGGTTAATGACTTATGCAAGTTAGCCGGTGAGGCAAAAATCAATCGTTTAGATGATGTTTATATTGATACGGAAGTACCGCCAAGATTTATATCAGCAAGTGGTGGTATGGTTCATTTAGAAAAATTCTTATTTCGTTATCCGCATAAAACATATCGTGAAAATTTTGAATCAGTTTCAAATAGCGAAATTAAAGAACCGGGCCCTAAGGAAATCAATATTTCCGAAACCTCAACTATCGCTGCTGAAGTTCGTGAAACATGCATAAAAATTAAAGACCTAACGATGAATCAGGGTTATTTATATCGAGAGATTGTAATAATAACAGGTGATATGAATGGTTATTACGGATATCTTGAACGCGAGGCTAATAAATATGGAATCCCAGTTTATTTGGATCAAACTAAGGGTATCTTATTAAACCCCTTTACTGAATTTATCCGCTCGGCGCTTAAAATTATTATTAAAAACTACAATTATGAAGCTGTTTTTCATTTTTTGCGGAGCGGGTTTACCGATTTAACCTTTGCCGAAATAGACCGGCTTGAAAATTATGTGATTGGCTGCGGGATTAAAGGCCGGAAAAAATATAATGAGCAATTTAGCCGCCGTTTGTTTTTATGGCGGGAGGATGAACTGACAGAATCTTTAGCGGCGCTGAATCAAACCCGTGAAAAGATGATGACCGCGCTTTATCCGCTTGAGCAAAAACTAAAGACAGCCGGAGATATCATCAAAGCCTTATATGATTTCATTGTTGCCGGGCGGATTCAGCAAAAATTGAAAGCTTATGAGGAATGTTTCACAAAAAATGGCGATTTAGTCAGGGCTAAAGAATATAGCCAGATTTATCGGTTGGTGATGGAATTGTTAGACCAGATATATAGTCTGCTAAAAGATGAACCGATGTCACTAAAAGAATTTGCCGAGATTTTTGATGCCGGCCTTTCGGAAATAAAAGTTGGTACTATCCCCCAAAATATCGACCGCATTGTGGTCGGTGATATGGAAAGGACTAGGTTAAGCCAAGTACGTGCCCTCTTTTTCTTAGGAGTAAATGACGGGAATATTCCGGCAGGAAATAGCCGCGGTGGTTTGATTTCCGACTTGGACCGTGAATTTCTGAAGGAGTCGGTGTGGGAATTATCCCCGACACCACGGCAGAAAATGTATATTCAAAGATTATATCTTTATATGAATATGACCAAACCGTCAGAGCGGTTATATCTGTCTTATGCCCGGGTTGACAGTGAGGGGAAAAGTCTGCGCCCCTCTTATCTGATTGATACGGTGAAAAAACTTTTCCCTGATTTAAAAGTCAATATAGTTACTGATGAGATAACTTTTAATCAGATTTTTGGATTGGCTGATAGCTTGGATGCTTTTGCGATAGGCTTAAGAAAATATATTTCAAGCCAACAGGAGTCAAATTTTAGCTTATTGACCGTGTTAGGCAATGCGTATCAGAGAAATGAAAAATATAAGAAAACCTTAGATGGGCTATTAGAGCAAGCTTTCCGCTGTTATTCACATCAACCATTGACTAAGGCAGTCGCTGATTTACTTTATGGAAGTTTATTAAATAACAGTATCAGCCGCTTGGAAAAGTATGCAAGTTGCGCTTATGCTCATTTTTTGCAATATGGACTTGCATTACGGGAAAGAGAAGAATATGCTTTTGAATCGGCGGATTTGGGAATTGTTTATCATGGGGTGCTGGAAATCTTTGCAAGAAAACTTGCAGAACAACATTTGTCATGGTTTGAATTTTCTGATGAAGACGGTGAACGTATCCTCAGGGAAGCGGTTAATATTTATGCCGCCCAGTATGGCGAAACGATTCTTTTTGGCAGTGCCAGAAATGAACAGATGATTGGGCGGATTTACCGGATTATGTTAAGAACGGTGAAAACGTTGCGGCAACAGTTGAAACATGGTGAGTTTCAGCCGGGATTCTTTGAAGTGCCGTTTTCAGAAGCAGAAAATCTTGAATCAGCAAATATTTTGCTTTCACCGGAAGAAAAAATGTCACTTCGGGGGCAAATCGACCGGATCGATATTTGTGAAACGGATAAAGAAGTATATGTCAAAGTAATTGATTACAAATCGGGCCACAAAACCTTTGAACTTGCTGCTTTATATTTTGGTTTGCAATTACAGTTGATAGTTTATTTGAATGTTGCTTTGGAGAAAATAAGAAAAAACTATCCGGACAAAGATGTTATTCCGGCGGCAGTCCTTTATTATCATGTTTCTGACCCGATGTTAAATGACGAAGCGGGGCTTAGCTATGATGAAGTTGAAGAAAAGCTGTTGGAAAAGCTCAAAATGACCGGGCTTGTTAATGATGATGAAGAAATAATCAGGCGGCTTGACCGTGATTTTAACAGCAAATCATTAGTTATACAATCGCACGCAAAAAAGATGGTGAATATACCAGCAATTCCGGGATTTTAAGACAGGAAGATTTTACGACTTTGTCACATTATGTAAACCAAAAAATAAAAACGATGGGACAACAGATAATTGCCGGCGATATCACCAAAGAGCCTTATGAAAATAAGGATGGAAACGGCTGTAAATACTGTAGCTTTAAGAATGTTTGCGGCTTTGACTTAGGCCTGCCCGGATACCGGATGCGGAAACTGCCCGCGCTTGGGCGCGATGAAGTATTAGAAAAGATGCGATGCGAAGAATATAACGTACTTAATCGTGAGTGACATTCTGACTTCGCAAACAGACCCTTGAGAAACGTTGGTACTTAGTCCGCGTATTTTGCGGACTTATGTATCCGTTACGTTCTCACGGAGCGAGAGCAGTGTCTAAACCCAGCTTCGCTGGGCAGGGCGAAGTACAGAGATGTCACACGCGGATATATACCATAGAAAAAGAGAAGCATATGCCAATAACATTCACCAAAACCCAACAATCCGTTATTGATATCCGCGGAAAAAATATCCTAGTAGCAGCGGCGGCCGGTTCCGGCAAAACCGCTGTCTTGGTTGAGCGTATCATAAAAATGGTCAGCGATGCGGAAAATCCCGTTGATATCGACCGCTTACTTGTCCTTACCTTTACCAATCTTGCTGCCGGTGAAATGCGTGAACGGATTGGTAAGGCACTTAACAAGATGCTTGAAAAAGATGCCGGGAATAATCATCTCCAGAAACAAATAACTCTTTTACATAATGCACAAATCACGACTATCGACAGCTTCTGCCTCTTTATCCTCCGCAATCATTTTCATACTATCGGCCTTGACCCTGCCTACCGGGTGGCGGATGAAGGTGAACTTAGGTTGTTGAAAAAGGAAGCACTTGCCGGCCTGTTAGAAGAGTGGTACGAAAGTAAGAATACCGGCTTTTTAAGCTGTGCCGAGTATTTTACGACCGGTATTAATGATAGTATCCTTGAGGAATATATCGAGAAGCTTTATGATACGGCAATGAGTTTTCCGTGGCCGGAAGAATGGCTTTTAGAGCGGAAGACTGATTATGCAATTGATTCGCCGGGTGAATTAACGGTTGAACCTTGGGTCAAATATCTATTTGACTATACCAAAAATATTCTTGCAAGTTGCGTTTACGAACTTGAAAATGCTTTGAAGATATGCGATGAGCCGGACGGGCCGTATATGTATAGTGAGCTAATCGAGAAAGAATTACAGGTGTTATTTAATTTGATGCCGAATGAAAATCAAACGAATATTTCTGAACTAAAGGTTGCTGTGAACTCTCAAGTTGCAAATTTTACTGATTACCAAGCCCGCTTTGAAACAATAATCTTTGGCCGTTTACCGGCAAAAAAAGACGATTCTGTTTCAATAGATAAACGCGAGCAAGTCAAAAATATCCGCAAGTTGGTAAAAGATACTATTAAAGAAACCGGCGAAAATTACTACCGCTTTGCCCCGGATAAAATAATAGAAATAATGGCCAAAATTCATCCGGCTGTATCCACCTTGATTGATTTAACTATCGATTATAAGCAGCGCCTTGATAATGCAAAGCGAGATAAAAACATTATTGATTTTGGCGATATGGAACATTTTGCCCTGAATATCCTATGGGAGAAAACTGAAGCGGGGCTAAAACCTTCGGCGGTTGCAAGAGAGTTAAAAGCACATTTCGTCACGGTAATGACTGATGAATATCAAGATTCAAACCAAGTACAAGAGCTTTTATTACAAAGCATTTCCAGCGAAGATGAAGGCGGTTTTAACCGTTTTATGGTTGGGGATGTGAAACAAAGTATCTACAAATTCCGTCTTGCCCGGCCGGAAATATTTATGGAAAAATACGATTGTTACCCGAATGAAGAAAAAGAAGAAATATTTTATCAACGGATAGACCTTAACCAGAATTTTCGCAGCCGGGTTAATATCCTAACCAGTGTGAATTATATTTTTGAAAAAATCATGCAAAAATCCCTCGGCGGGATTGAGTATGATACCGAGGCCGCCCTATACCCCGGCGCAGATTATCCGGAGAATGGCGCTGAAAACCAGACGGAGCTGCTGCTTCTTGATTTAGGTAGTGAAGCGGAAGCGGACCCGCTGGCCGGCGAATTATTATCTGATTCCAAAAAAGAACTTGAAGCAAGAATGATTGCCCGCCGGATTCATGAGATAATGGCTCATTTTAAGGTGACAGACAAAAAAACCGGGGCCCTCCGCCCGGTATCTTACCGCGATATTGTTATTTTACTCCGGACAACTAAAGATTGGGATGAGGTATTCAAGAAAGTTCTTGCTGAAGAAGGTATTCCGGCGCTTACCTCCGCCCGCACCGGTTACTTTGCGGCCAGTGAGATTCAGACGATTTTACAGGTAATCAGCATCCTTGATAACCCATTTCAAGAAATTCCTCTATTTGGCGTGATGAAATCCTTTTTTGGCGGTTTTAGCGATGAGGAAATTGCAATTATTAAAACAACCGGACAAAATCGCGAAGGGCTTTATGATAAGTTGCTTCATTTTGCCGCTAACAAACCCGAAAACAACAGTTATCTTACCGAAAAAATCACTCAATTTATCCACTTCATTGAAATAAACCGGAAGAAGGCTATTTATACTCCCATCGCCGATTTACTAAGGGAATTGATTGTTGAAAGCGGTTATTATCACTATGTTGCCGTCCGTCCGGATGGTGAGCAGCAAACTGCCAATCTTGAAATGCTGCTAAAAAAAGCGGCTTCTTTTGCCCAAACCAGCTACTATGGCCTTTTTCATTTCGTTCGTTATATCGAACAACTTGAAAAATATGAAGTTGACTATGGTGAGGCCAATATCCTAAATGAACAAGCTGATGTTGTCCGCTTAATGAGCATACACAAGAGTAAGGGGTTGGAATTTCCCATTTGCTTTGTCGCCGGTTTGCATAAGCGGATAAATATGATGGATAGCAGAGGGGCATTATGCCTTGATGCCGACTTGGGGCTTGGGGTTGATTATATTGACCCGCAGTTGCGAGTCCGCCGGAAAAGTCTGCGTAAAAATATTATTAGCCAAAAAATAAAACTGGATAATCTAGGCGAAGAGCTGCGGATTCTTTATGTTGCTATGACCAGAGCAAAAGAAAAGCTGATTTTGAGCGGTGTTACGGAAAAAATATCGCCGCGCGTTAATATGGATAAAAACCGCCCGTCTTTTCTAAAGCTGGCAGCGACAGGTAATTTTTTGGACTTATTAATTCCGTTAATAATTTCAGAACCGGCCAAAGATATCTTTTCAACGCGGATATGGTCACTAAATGACTTGGCTTCCGCAACAGTGAATGAAATAATTGATTTGAATCACCGGCGGGATTTGTTGCTTGCGCAATTAGGAGAAAATCAAATAGAAATAGATAATGATTTGCTATCGCAGGATAAAGTGACACAGGTGTCAGAAAAGTTCGCAAGACCTTACCCTAATGCAAATCTTGCTGGCCTTTATGCCAAAACAACTGTGTCAGAACTTAAAAAAGCTAGTATAATAACGGATGTTATTAATGCGGTCGGGGATAGCGATGATACTTTCAATCAGCTTTTATTTGCCGAACCGGAAGTGGTTCCATATATACCTGACTTCATGAAAGAAGAAGCATTGGAAAGTGCGGTTTCAAGCGGTTCAGCCCGCGGAAGTGCCTATCATAAAGTAATGGAAGTAATCAAATATAAAAATATACCGCTTGAAGCGGTAAAAGAAAGTGAAAAACGTAAGGAGCAGCTCGAAGAACATCTTATTTCGCAAATTGATAACGCTTGCAAGACCGGGCGGTTACCTGTTGAATATAAGGAAGCTATCCCGTTTCAAAAAATCATGAATTTTTTCATATTGCGCGGACCAAGTGGGAAAATCTTGGCGGAACGAGTAATCATTGCCGACCGGGCCGGCAAATTATTCAAAGAGCAGCCCTTTATCGCCGGAATTAATGCCAATCGTATAAATCCGGAACTTCCGGCAGAAGAAACGATTTTGATGCAAGGAATTATTGATGTATTTTTTGAAGAAGAAGATGGGCTTATTATCCTTGACTACAAATCAGATGCGGTTAAAACAAAAGAGGAATTAATAATCCGTTATGAAAAACAGCTTGCTTATTATCAGGAAGCTTTAGAGCAATTGACCGGCAAGCCGGTTAAAGAAAAAATTATTTACTCATTTGCTTTAAATGAAGCGATTCAGGTGTAAGATTTTTGCATTTTTCAACCATTTTATGAAATCCAAGAATAGATAAAACAGTAAACATAGGGAAAAATATTGTAAAATATCTGTTCATTACTTCTACTGCTAAAAATGCTAAGAAAAAACCTATTATTAATATTTTTATAAATAAAATGAAGTTAAAGGGTTCGCATTTTTTTCGTTTTAATGAATAATGAAACGTAAATATTAATATAAAATACCAATAAATACCAGATATTATGCGTATAATATCATATTTAATCCATGAATCATCAAAATATGGATATGAGCCTTTTAAATCCCAATTTATATTAATCATATCACCGGCTAATTGCAGTGATTTGTTAATCATCAGCTGCAATGCTCTTATAAAATTAAGTTCCTTCCAACGATTAATACCTTCATTTTGAAGTCTATAGAAGATTTTTGAAATATCTCTATCATAATCTATCATGAGATTGACTAAATATTCGTCATCTTTCTCACTATATCGTCCATTTGTATCATAATTACTGCCGACATAAATATTCCAGCCAGCTTTATATTTGTTAGCAGGAAATCCTGTAGCTGAGCTTATTGTCTGTGTCCATAAATAACTTAATAAAGCACTTAATAATATAATTGCTATTAAAGATATTATACAATTGTAAAAAGTTTGCCATTTACTTTCTTTGATAATTAAAAATGTATAATATATAAGAATTGCAATCATTACTATAATTGATATTGGACGAAAAGCATCTAAAATTGCTATTGCAACAGCAAATACAACACTGAAATAAATGAGATATTTAAAACAATTAATATTGTTAAATAAATGTACGGCAAGAACAATCAGAATAATAATGAATGTATTTACAGCAATGACAGGTAATGATACTGCGCAAAATAATATATTAAATGGGCTAAGCCACCAAATGCAAAAAGAAAAAATCGGCCATTTATACGAGCGAGTGAGCAGATATATAAGATAGCCAATTAAGAAAGCAGATAAAATATCAAAAAAGGTATTTAGTAGAATTACTCCCCAAAGACCTATCCCGGTAATTTTGAAAATTGCAGTTAATGCAACAGTGTAAGCGTAAATATGCGGAAACATTCCGATATAAAATCCACTCGATAATTTCCCTGTTTCAATGAGTGATGCTGCATTTATATAGTAAGTTGATGAATCCATTACCGGAACATAATCTAATAAAGCAAATCCGAATCTTGCAATAAACCCTAGTAATAGTGAGGAAAATGCAGAAAATAAACGAATCCATTTATTTTGCATTATGAATCCGAATATCCTATTAGCCATTGGCTTCGGAAAATAGATAATAGTTAACACTACTATAAGTAGAAACAGTAATAACGAAATTTTTACAAAATCATGATTTTGCCCTATTTTTATTATGTTTATTAGGAAAATCCATATTATAAGAATCATAAAAAGCGCATTAACAATGCGAATACAGAAATTCATTATTTTATTTTTACTATTTAATATTATATTCACTGTAAATATCTTTCGAAATAATTCAGCCATAGCCGGCGGCGCAAACCGCCGACTGGCCTTTGAAATTTGAGAAATCAAAAATGAGGTATTATGCTTCTACACATAATACCTCGCCGTATAAACGAAGAATTGACCAATCCAACAACCAGACAATCACTTGTAAAATCAAAGATTTTACAATATAATTAATCTTGTGTCGCAGATTTAATCTGTATCGTGTAGTAGCGGTTACTACTATACCTTGCCTTCTGGAGCTTCCAACTCCGGAAGGTGGCACACATACCATATTCCCTTTGATTTCTCAAAACTATAGTAACATATATATCAATACTAAACAAGCATTAAGTTCACGGCGAAAAATTTCCGTCTTGACAAACAAAAGCCATTTGTCATATATTATTAAGGATACTAATAATGAATAATCGCTAGGGGTGCAAAAAAGCTTAGGCCTTCGGCCTGACTTGCTGAGATTGAATCAAAAGATTCTGACCCTCATACCTGATCCGGTTAATACCGGCGTAGGAAAGCTGATTTAGATTGTGTAAATAGCTTAATTAAGCTGTTTCGCAAAAATCAGGCTTCCCGATGGTGACACAGTGATTTTTCCGCCAAAGGAGGTTTTTTTATGACCATTTTACAAAACAAACTAACAAAAATTCTAGCTTTTTCCGGTATGGCGCTAGCCTTAGGTTATGTTGCTTCATACATCAAAATCGCCAGCTTACCGATGGGCGGCTCAACTACTTTGCTAAGTATGTTGTTTATCTGCCTTATTGGTTATTGGTATGGCCTGAAAGTTGGCTTGATGGCCGCAGTTGCTTATGGCATCCTGCAATTTTTACAAAGGCCAATTGCTATTCATCCAATGCAGCCGATTATTGATTATATTTTAGCTTTTGGCGCCCTCGGCTTAAGCGGAATATTCAAAGACCGGAGAAATGGCTTGATAATTGGTTATCTTGTGGCAGTTTTTTGTCGTTTTTTCTTTCATTTTTTATCCGGGTTAATCTTCTTTACCGACTATACCGGGATAAATTTTGCCGGTGCTTGCATCTCATCATTTACTTATAATATGACATATATATTACCGGAAGTTATCATAACAGTTGTTATTTTAATCCTTCCGCCAGTGAAAGCCGCAATGAATAAGGTCAAGGAATTATCTAGTATAAACCCGCAATAAACTCAAACCTATTTTCCAATCATTAACATAACCAAACCCCCGTAGAGTTCATTCTCTGCGGGGGTTCGGTTTTGTTCTTATTAGTGGAAGTGATTGGGCTCGAACCAACGACCCCCTGCTTGTCGAGCAGGTGCTCTCCCAGCTGAGCTACACTTCCGGCTGAAACTGATTATAACATGGGCTATATTCATAAGCAAGTCTTTTTTTAAAACTACTCTCTATCTATCTGTATAACTCTCTTTATCTATCACTTGACGATAAATATAAAGCAATTTATACTCAAATTATGAAAATTGAAATAAAACCAGCTTATAATAAACGCGAAAATATCATTGCTTTATTTACCGAATATACCACGATGCTCGCGGAAGTACGCGGTGATATCGCTGACTATTTAGAACTTCAAAACTATGACTATGAGCTTGAACACTTAGAGGAAAAATACGGTTATCCTCATGGCCGTTTATTTATTGCCTATGCGGATGATAAAGTAGCAGGTTGTATCGGTTTGCGGCGGCTTAACGAAATAGAATGTGAAATGAAACGCTTATTTATCCGCCCGGAGTTTCGGAATCTTGGTATTGCTAATGAACTAGCAACAAAGCTTATGAATGAAGCTAAGGAAGCCGGATACCAGTCGATGTTGCTTGACTCTTTGCCCGAACTTGTCCCGGCGCTAAAATTCTATGAAAAGCTGGGTTTTTACTGCATCCCAGCCTATAATGACAGTCCTGTCATGAATACAGTTTTCATGAAAATTGATTTGTAAAAAGAGGTTTGGGTGTTTACAAAGTATATAAAAGGAGCCTTCAATGAAAATATATGATATTACCCAGGAAGTCTTTAGCTGCAATGTTTTTCCCGGCGATACCGGGCCAAGTTACAAACAAGTAGCTGCGATTAAAGATGGGGCGGTATGTAACCTCTCAACCATTGAAATGGGTGTCCATAACGGCACACATCTTGATGCACCCTGGCATTTTATTGATGAGGGAAAGAAAATTGATGAAATTGACTTGGAAAAGTGTGTTGGGCCGGCGATAGTAATTCAAGCGGCCGGCGATATAGAAGCTATGACAATCAGGCGGTTATATGATGATAATCCCGCAGCGGAGCGCATCTTATTTAAAGGCGATTGCCGTCTCACTCTTAATGGGGCAAAAGAGCTGATTAGACTTGGCGCCAAACTAATTGGGGTTGAAGCTCAAAGTGTATCATCTAATGAAGACCCAGTCCCTGTACATAACGAGTTGCTAAGCAATGAAATCGTGATATTGGAAGGGTTAGAGCTAGGTAAAGTGCCGGAAAGCAATAGTGAAACAAAATATTTTCTGGTGGCAGCCCCGCTGAAATTGGGCGGGCGTGACGGTTCGCCATGCCGCGCGATATTGATAAATATGAAAAATTGCAGGTTACCATAAACTTTTATATTCACCATCGTATAAATTAAGAAAGGATTTATCTTCCGTGACTAATCAGGAATTTGAACTTTGCATAACTCGAATCAAAAACGGAGACAAAGAAGGCTTAAAAGATATCTACGAAGCTTATCTTGGTTATATTTTCCGAATTGTTTATGAGATTTTAAAGAGCCGTGAAAATGCCGAAGATATTACCAGCGACTTTTTTATCAAACTATGGGAAAAGGTTGACAGCTACCGGCCCGGCAGCGGCCACAAGGCTTTTCTTACCGTTATGGCCCGCAATATGGCGATAGATTATTTACGCAAACACAAAAAAGAAGAATTAAGCGCGATGCTTAATGATTTGGGGGCCGCCCCTGATGAGGATTATTTTAAAGCGCCGCCGGGAATTAATCCGGAGGATAACCCAACTGAAGAAGAAGTGATTTCAGAAATGTCATTGAAAGCCGCCCTCGAGTCGCTGGGCGAAGCAGAACGGCAGGTTGTCAGCTTAAAAGTATTAGGGGAGCTGACTTTTAAAGAAATTACTGAAATACTAAATTGCCCGATGGGGACAATAACATGGCGCTATCAAAACGCCATCAAAAAATTGAGGAGGTGCGGATATGAGTAAAATGCCAGCAAGCAAAAGCCTTACAGATGAATATAAAAAACTTGCCGAAGACGGCATCCCCGATTTGTGGGGCCGGATTGAAACCGGAATTACCGCCGCATCGAAAACAGAAGAAAAAAAAGTTGTTACATCAATTAATAAAGATTTCGAAGCCGAAAACTTGAGAACGGTCAAATTAGCGCCAATCAGCTACCAAAACCGCCACCGTTTTGTACGCCGATACGGCGGTTTACTTGCTGCGTGCCTTTGCGCTGCGATTATTATACCGGTTCTACTTTGGAATCGGAATTTAGGTAATAATTTCTTAAATGATAGCGCTGCCCCGGCAACAGAAGCAGCACCTCAACTGGCGATGATGGTGGATATGGCAGATGTTGTTGATGAAATTTCGCATGACGATGATTTTATGGTGGCAGGTGAAGCCTCGATGCCTGAGAGTGAGGTAATCTATAGTTCATTTACAGAAAGCCAGGAAAGTGAAGCGGATGGTGCCCTTAGAGATGAAAATATTGAATTATACGAAGCCTTAACGAGACAAAATACATTAACAACCGGTGATGCGATTTTTGACCAGGAAGAAGCAAGGAAGAAATACTTCCGGACAATGACAGATGAGAAAGTGATTGAAATCTCTAAAGTGACAATCGAAATCGTTGCGGAAAAAGTATATTTAGTTTATAATGGCGGACTGTTTTATGAGGCAATAATTATTGCCGATGAATCAGAAACCTTGAATACCGGGATAAATATTTATATTAGAAACCTTGATAATTATGATTTTACTTTAAATTTTGATTATATTGTCGGTGAGACTTATCAAGTGGATTTGTCTTTTTATGAAATGGCAGCATATTGCTTTACGGTTTTGAATATATGGCCGGATGATTAGAAAAAATATTTTAAAATTATTTAGTTTCAACCAAAAAAAATCATTTTACGTTCGTATCTATATAAAAGAACATAAAATGATTTTTGTTTTAGGGAGGAAACCATTATGAAAAAGAAAAAGAAAGGCATCGCCATTATTTTGTTAATCTCAATGATTTCTGCCGTCAGTGGCTGCGGCGGCTCGGAAGACAGCGCGGGCAGTACACCCTCTGCCCCCGGCTATGTGGAGGGCTATGTTTCCGGGCCAGCAATTGCCCCTGACTATTGTGACAATATTATTTATGAGCCTGCTGATATCAATATCTATGAAAGCGAAGATTGTGCCTTTGCTCTATTAGTCGAAGAAATAGGTCAAAGCGATTATTATGATTCAATCTACAAATATGACACCAGTGTCATATTTCCGCATCCCAATAATGAAGAATACAAACACTTTGATGAAACCGGTTTTAAGCTAGTTTCACAAGCACCATTATCAACTTTTGCCGCTGATATTGACACTGCATCTTATGCAAATCTTCGCCGTTTGCTCAACTCCGGATATGGACTCAACCATTTACCGGAAGGGTCAGTCCGCATTGAAGAAATGTTGAATTATTTTTCTTATGATTTCAATAAACCAAAACGCAATGAACCTTTCGGTATAACCACGGAAATTTCAGCTTGTCCTTGGAATCCTGACAGCGAACTTTTGATGATTGGACTGGCAACTAAGGATTTGGATTATTCCAGTGCCCCGCCTTCAAATCTTATTTTCCTGATTGATGTCTCCGGATCAATGAGTCCGGATGACAGATTGCCATTATTACAAAGATGCTTTACTATGTTGGCAGAGAATCTGACCGCAAGAGATAAGGTTTCTATTGTCACTTATGCCGGTACTGACACAACTGTCCTTGAAGGTGTGAGCGGTAATCAAAGAAGAAAAATTAAGAACGCAATTAACGGCCTTTCTGCCGGAGGCAGCACCAATGGCAGCGGCGGCATCATCGCAGCTTATAACTTAGCCGAAAAATATTTTATCGAAGGGGGCAACAATCGCATCATCCTTGCAACGGATGGCGACTTAAATGTTGGGATTACCACGGAAAAGGGGTTAGAAGGTTTGGTAACCGAAAAACGAGACAGCGGTGTGTTTCTCTCCGTTTTAGGTGTCGGCAGCGGTAATATCAAGGATAATAAAATGAAGTCACTTGCCCTGCATGGCAATGGAAATTACTCATTTATTGATTCAGAGCGAGAAGGATACAAGGTTTTGGTTGAAGAAATGAGTGCCACACTGGTAACTGTTTGCAAAGATGTCAAATTTCAGGTCGAATTTAACCCAGCCGTGGTTAAAGAATATCGATTGCTCGGATATGAAAACCGCCGGATGGACTGGCAGGATTTCAAAGATGACAAAAAAGATGGCGGCGAAATCGGAGCCGGGCACAGCGTTACGGTTTTATACGAAATCATTTTGCACGAACCGATTGAGCGGGATAATTTATTATCATCAGGTATTACAACCAGTAACCTCAAATATGGTGCCAACCATGAAAGCCGGAGTATTAACCGAAATAATACCGGCGCTTCAAAGGCATACACTAATGAATGGCTTACAATTAGTGTCAGGTACAAAAAGCCGGCTGAATCGGTTGCAAACGAGTTGGAGTATCCTGTTGACTTCTTAAGCTACCACTTAAATCCTGGTAATGACTGGAAATTCGCCGCCGCTGTTGCGGAATTTGGATTGATTGCATCCAAAAGTTCATTTCAAGGTGAAGCTAGTCTAGCTAATGTGCGTACAGCTTTGCGCAATATGAGCTTGGACGATGAATATAAAAAGGAATTCTTAGATTTGGTAAATCAAGTTTATTGATGTACACTGGCAAGAGCAATTTCCTTTACCGTTGAAAAGGGTTTGCTGAAGCAAACCCTTTCACCGAGAGCGGATTCATCAACCTCCGCCGCCAGGCCCGTCATGCCGCGGCCGCTCTTTTTCCGGCAATGGTTCAACCGGAACAGGCTTGTCCATAGGCGGCAAGTCAATATCAGGGATATTACCATCGTCATAAGCACTGCGGTATTTATCTTTTATCTCAATCATTTTTGCTTGTCTCCTTTTCAACTTTGATTTATAAACTCTTCAACTTATTATTTGCAGAAATTTACAGTTTAATACAAGCAAAAAATCTCCCGGGATATTCACGGGGAAAAAATAATATTTGACAAAGTTTAGCAACTGTGATAAAACTAAGAACATGCGGATATGGCGGAACTGGCAGACACGCTAGACTTTGCTCGTGCCACCTTGGTGAAAGGGAATTGATAATTAAATAGCTTTTAAAGCGAAGAAAGTTTATCGCTTTAAGATACGCGGTTATGGCGGAACTGGCAGACACGCTAGACTTTGCTCGTGCCACCTTGGTGAAGGGGAATTGATAATTAAATAGCTTTTAAGGCGAGTGAAATGTATCGCTTTAAGATACGCGGATATGGCGGAACTGGCAGACGCGCTAGACTTAGGATCTAGTGGGAGACCGTGCAGGTTCGATTCCTGTTATCCGCAGAGGATGGCGCTGGATTGGATTTGACTTCAAGTTTGCGCCTTTTTCTCATCTCGTGCGTGATTGAACAATGCCCAAGATTTAATATTTTTATTACAGGAGGTCAAGTGAGAGCCAATATATTTGAAAGATTATCAGAAGCGGATTACGATATTCAATATGAAACACAAAAAATTTATAGTCTTTTTCGTGAAAAAATCGGCAGAAAAATAAATATTACTATTTATAATAGCACAGAAGCTACTTTAGAAGAGCTAGTAGATGAATTATATTTTTGTGATTGGAGACAAAGAGGAAGCTTGTTGTCATTACATGAATTTAAGTCAAAAATTAGTCTGATCAACATTGAAGGAAAATTGTCAAAAAGTACAACTCAAAATATCTTTGATAAATCTCCCCTTAAAATAATACTTGATCCTAACGAGATTTTAGAGCTGTTGGAGTACATATTAAATATTAATATTCTTGCATTTAAACTAACTAAGCAAAAGGAAATATTGTATTGTTTTAATAAGTACAAAGTTGAGATAGATTATTACAAGCTTAATACGCTTGATGAAAATATTAATATAATGCTTGAGCATCTTAATTTTGAGGTACATGAAAATGAAGAAGAAGAAAAACTAATTATTATTGAAAAAAATGCTTCTGTAACTGCTGTGGCTGAGATTATTACAAAAGACCTTTTTTGGCCAACGATTGAGTATAATCACTATCTTCTTAGGGGTAACATAACAAGAAAACGCGAAATCTTAAAAAAGTTAGCCGATGACCTTGAGCATAAACGTGAACAATTAAAAAGCTTAAAAAAATCAGCAGAGGATATTCTGTTTTGCATGTTTAACAATCTAAACATAAGGCACAATAATTCTGATATTGAGTTAGTTGTGTCAATGTCAAACAAGAAACTGGAAAGTTTATATGATGAGGTTTACCAGCTTATCCTATATTCATACCTCATTTTGGATAATCAACCGCGTATAAAAATGCTTGAAGAATTAAAACAATCAATTGAAGAAAGCAAAAAGCAGCGAAATAAATCATAACCATTATTGGTAAAAAATAGATAAAATAACTATCTTTTTCATAGGATAGCTTGTAGTGAATCTGATTTAAATCGGGCTTAAGATACATAATTTCGGCTTACCTATATAGCGATATTTCCAAATATTCATTAGCGTTATTTATAGTATCGTTTGCTTGTTTTTTGAACTTTTTTGATTCTGCTAGAGAATCCTGAAAACGTTGAATTATATCCCTCTGTACTTGAATATCGGCAGGTACGGGTATTCTGATGGAGTTAATTTCATCACTATTTAGGTTATATTGACCACCGCTTTGTCGTCTCAGTACGGCGATTTGCTCTCTTACAATTGGTGTCATAAACATGATGCTTACATATTCAGGTAAGACTATTTCTGTATCAAATCTATATCTAATCAGATATGATGCATATGTATAAATATCATTAGAATCAAAAACCGCTGCTTTTCCAACGAGGTGCTTGCTGCCATTGGTTCTGGTAATTAAGAAATCTCCCTTTTGTAATAACCATTTTTCCGATTCCTTATCCGTAACTGCATATTCATATGGAAGATATTTTAGCTCATTATAATGTATCTCACCGTTTTTTATATTTGCCATTCTAAGCATAGGTATCATATCATCCTTTTGTTCTGGAGACGCTTTCACAGACAAGCCAAATAACGATTCTTTTTGCAACTTTTCAATTGATTTCGCAGGGTGTTTAAAACTTTCAATAACAGAATCTATCGTGCCAGATTTATATATGTAATCTACTTCCCATCTATTGGCGGATGTAAAATGTATTATGTTAAGCAATGATTCGCGCTTTTCAGAAAAAGTGGGTTTTGAATAAGCAGATACATCTTTTTGGATATTTATAAGCTGACATATCATTTCATCTTCCGCTTTATTTTTGAGTAATGTGGTTGCACTTAATAATCTGTTATACTCGTTAAGAAGCTTTTGTTGTTCAAGAATCGATGGAAGTGGTATTGAAAAATCTCTTATAAATTCGTATCTAGCTCTTGTTTTCATGCCCTTTGGTTTTACACTTGCGATATGTTGCAAAAACGTTTTTGATCTAAGTGTTACCTGCAGATATTCAGGTATGATTTTGTCTAAATTTATAATGTATGATGTATAGTCAGTAGAAGCATATACATCTCCCCAAATATTAACAGCAAATGCACCTTTTTCAAAATTTATATTGGAGACAAGCAAATCATTAATGCACGATTTATACATATCATTCTTGATCACGCGGTCATTAAATGATACCTTTCCATCAGCGAATCTTATCTTGGAGACGATTTTTCTGTTTTTAGGCACATCAGGTGGCTTTATTCTTTCTCTACGCGGTTTGATAATGTTAGCCAATGTTTCCATAGTAAAACAACTTTGGAATTCTTTTGAAAACAATATTTTATCAACGCTCCAATCGGTGAAATTGTGAAATTGTTTAACTGCAATCATTTTAACTCCACCTCCTCGCCATTCCATACTCGGAAGTAAGAGTTATCCTTTAAACTATATGAATAAAAAATTTTATGGTCTGCCCATAAATTGTTATCTGTGCGATATTGAAGATACTCATTTACAAGCGATGGAAGTTGATTTCCTGCGGAAGCAGTTCCTGTTGTTGTAATTCCGGCATCGTCAATTTTGGCAATCGGAATGTTATAATCAAACTTCTTTTTGATGAGAGGCTTTGAATCCTCTATGATCAGCTTCTCGAGGTTTTTCTGTTCTTTTTCAATTACTATTTTCTCTGCGTTATTTTTTATCTGATGCTGTTTTATTGCCGCAATCTGCTTTTCATATTTTTCTATACTTTTTATCTTCTCTTTCTTAGCTTTGTTGAAAAGTACACTAATATCTTTTTGGTTTTGCTTAAGAGATTCTGTTAATTCGATACATGCTTTTTTTCGTACATCTAAATTATCAATTTCTACTCTATGCAGTTCGCGTGCCTCATACAAAGCCTCAGTTTTACACTTTGTATATTCCATTTCCTCATCAGCGGTAAATCTTCTCATAAATACAAGACTTGGCTTGACAGTTGCTCCAGCGGCAATAAAAACATCTTGCGGTATAGAGCAAATTAAAATTAGCTTTGCTTTTCCTTCAAAATACTCCCTGACTGCTTGAAGGTTTTTGTTATTCAGTACACCTTCAGGAAGAACCATACCCATTCGTCCACCTTTTTTAAGTAGTCGAAGGCAACGCTCCATAAATAAGACCTCTGTAAGCGCCGAAGTTTTCCCTAGATCATACAGAGAAAGCAAGGTCTTCCCTATATTATCATCGACTTGTTTTAATGCCTCAATATAAGCTTCCCCGTACTTCTCTTTGTATTTTTTTTTCATGTCCTCATCTGTAAATTTATCTGCATCTGAAATCAATTGAGTCCTATCTACACTCTGACCAAAGGGTGGATTGGTAAGAATCACGTCAAAACGTTCTTCGAAAATGCCATTTACATTAAGCAAACCATCATGATGATGAACTCCGCCATGACCATCACCATGCATAATCATATTCATTTTAGATGTACGCGCCATGCGTGGATTTGCATCTGTGCCATATATACAGTTTCTCGATAATTTATAAATACGACTTTCTGATACTCCGCTATCAAGTTCACGATTTAAGACAGTTTGCATTTGCTCAATCTTTTTGTTGATGACTAACCGCTCATTTTCTGAAAGGTTGCCAAAGTTTTCTCCCTCCAAAAAGTTTCTAATACGTTCCTTCTCAAAGCGGATATTATCTTCGATTTTTTCACGTACATATTCAAATGCTTTAATTAGGAATCCTCCCGAACCGCAGGTTGGGTCGCATATTACTTCTCCTTCCTGTGGGTCAAGTATTTCCGTCATAAAATCAACGATAGTTCGAGGCGTAAAGAACTGACCAAGCTCTCCTCTGAATGTTGTGCCTAAAAATTCTTCAAATGCAATTCCTTTAACATCATCTTGTGTGTCGGATAGATTATAATTTTCTAACTTCTTTAGTATTTGGGTAAAACTGTTTTCACGAATTTTTATCTCGTCGTTTTCATCAAATAGGTTATCTTCTTTGAACTCCTCTTTTGTTGTTCCAAAAAGATGTTGCATATATGATTGATTATAACCAGAATACCTTTTCAAGCCAGGTCTTACATTTTTCTCAAAATTGTCTGCTTCGGTAATATATGCCGCTTCTGTAAATACTTTAGTACCTAGACTTTGACGCTCATAACGTATTTTCATAAACAGAAGTTTACTTATTTCGTCAAATGCGGCTTCAGGTGAGAGCTTGTCATTGTTTCGGATAATATTATGACAGGCTCTAAGAGTTTTAGTAAATTCCTCGCGAGTAAAAATTTTTGTTTGATTTTTAATTTGCTCTATCTTTTTCGCATCTTGAACATCATTTGCTGTTGGAATAGCAACTACTTCTTCTAATTTGCCAGGAAGATATGCAGGATCAACATTGAAAAATTTAGTTTCCTTTTCATTCGTTGTAACAAAAAACTCTGCATTTGCCCAAGAAGCATAATTTAGCCCTTGATAGTAATCTTCAATATGTAATCTAACATTCTCAGCTTTACATTCAATAACAATAAAAGCAGACTTGCCATCATCCTTATCCTTTTTACTTTTCCATATGACAATATCAGCACGCGCTTTTCCCTGCCCACGGGAAGAATTACTTACTTGTAATTCTTGAGCCATCTGCTCTAGAGAATACCCATAATTGTTAACAAGGATAGAGATATGCTTTTGCCTGACTTTTTCCTCCGGTTTTGCGATTAGCCATGTACTTTTTAAAGGGCAAAATATCTTGCCATCCTTTTCTTGAATTTCTAGTAGCTCCATAAACTATTCTCCATAATAAATCAAATGCCAATCTTTTTATTTCACCCGTTTTAAATCCAAATTTAATCAATCATCCTACGTTCCCCGATTTGCACGACTAGCCAAATATTTAACTAGGAATGTGATAATTGACACCGTAAAGCATCTTTATCAGCTTCGTATAATGCTTTGCATTTGTAACAACCAGATGCGATAACAGTGCCACAATTATTAGGGTAATAATACGTAAGAGTAGTAACATGCTTTACTTCATACATTTCCCAATCTTCAAATTCTTCATTATACTTTTTACAAATGAACCTCATACGGATTTCCCCTTGTTAATTTTAATATTTGTTTATCATAGCATATTCTCACCAAAAGCTCAATCAAACCCCTCAAAGAACTGACGTTCGAAAAGAATTGACAAATGCTCGGAATTGTTAGAAGGTTCCATCAATAATAAACAAATTCGAGAATACTAAATGAGGAGTTTAAAACCTATTTGGCAATGCGAGTTTGATAATTTTGCTTCGCAGGCATTAGCAGAAAAGCTCGGTTTCCGTCATGTTGGAAATGTTTACTCGGCATTAACTCTTTTAAAAAATAGTGAAATTAATAACATAATTGAAAGTTATTTATCGCTTCATACCGAACTCTGTTGTATTACTGTGTGATGGAGCTTTCTTTGATATTTTTCCTGCCTTTTTTCTGCCTTTTTTTTACCGTTTTTCTGCACTTTTAATTTATTGTGCCATGGTATAATAAATATCGAAATATAGATGAAATGCAGATACACAATTTATTTTAGGAGAAATAAAATATGGAAACAACCCTAGTTCTTTTATTAGTTTATCTTATAATCCGTGAATTTAGAAAAAAAAACAATATCATATGTGTCTGGTCATGAAAAGAAAAATAAAAAGTTAAGCAAGAAGAAGCGTAACCTTAAAAAATTAATTGATCTTGTTTCGCTTTTGATATTTGATGAAAGTTAATAGTATCTGGGTTTCTATTAAGCGGGAGTTTGGTATACTATGATCGTAACAAACCTCAACACATACATTAGTTGTTACCCCATCCCCCCGACCACCATCTCAAAATATTTCCCTTCCACCTTACCATTTTCACCATAAATATCTATATGCGTAGCAAACTTAGCATTAATAATAATCGAAATACTCAACCCATTTTCCGTTTCATCAATAACGATTTCGTCAATCAGCATCCGCAGATGTGTGTTGCTGATTCCGCCGTCAGCGATGATATCATCAATTAAGCCGATGCTCTGATTAAAGTCATTTTTCCGCCGTTTGATGGTAGCATCGATATTTTTCACATCCGCGATTTTAGCAGCACATTCCAGTTTTTCCTCTCGCCGTTTAAGAAGCATAGAATCATATATCTTCCGATTTTCCTTGTCATTAATCCGCTCCATCAGGATATTCTCGATTTCAAGGTCAAGATTCTTTATCCTGATTTCCATGTCATTTATCATTTTCTCGACATTGGATTTTTGCGATACCCACTTTTTCACGTCTTTTTCTATACTGTGCCAGTTCTTCTCGGCTTGGGATTTTATCAGCGAAAGTTCCTCATTTATCAGCCGAACGAGCGTAAATTCATCAATCCGGTGTGCCGTGCAATACTCCTTACCGTAGCGGTGATAACCATTGCAGGTATATTCAATCCGGACAGGTTTATTCACCCAATACCGGTTTTTGGCGACAAAACAACATCCGCAATTACCGCATTTTAATAGTCCCGTGTAGCTGTTTATGGGTTTTACCGGAAGCGGCACGGACATTGCGTTTTACCCTGTCATTTAATAAAAATTGTGCCTGCTCCCAGATTTCTTTTGAGATGATGACGGGTACGAAATTTTCATGGCGATAACTTTCTTCCGGCGGTACATCGCGGCGCATCTTGGTGATTTTACTGCTTTCATACTTGTGATTAACAACTGTTCCGGTATAAAACTCATTCCGCAAAACTCGTTTTACACTGCTTTGCTCCCACAGATATTTGAACGCTATTTTAGGTTTGTTATGTCCCAACCGCTTATTTAGCAGTTTTTGTTGGTAATAAGCAGGAGTTTTCGCTCCCTTGTCATTAAGCATCTTAGCGATGGATTTAAGCCCATAACCTCCGACATACCAGTTATATATTTGCCGGACGATTTCGGCGGCTTCTTTAGTGATTATGATTTCGCCGGTATTTTTGTCCTTAAAGTACCCCATCGGCGGAATCATCACCAAGCCTTCTTTTTGCTTTTGGCGGAAGCCCGCCCGCACCTTGCGGCTGATATCCTTAGCATAAAAATCATTGAGGATTCCTTTCATTCCGACAATCAAATCATCATTTTCATCGGAGGTGTCAATGTTTTCGGTCACGGAAATGACCTTGACCCTATTCCGCGCAAGATACTCAATGCACAGAGGAGTCAGGGCTTTGTAGCGTCCAAGGCGGGATAAATCCTTGACCAATACCGCATCCATTAAATGATTATCTGCTGCTTGGTACATTTTTTCGATGCCGTCACGGTCGAAATGCATTCCGCTGACATTATCATCAAATGATTCGCCAACGATTTCATATTCGTGTTCAACGGCATAATCGGCGATGATTTTTCGCTGGTTGTTAAGCGAGTTTAATTCTATATCTTCGTCGCGTGACAGCCGGTAATATAACCATACTCTCAATTTTTTCTCACCCCTTTATTTTAGTTTTATGGTAGTGCGTTTTGTGATACTACTGTCACCAAGCACAATACCACACGCTATTTTACAAGTCTAGCGAATCTTTTTGCAACATGACACCTCTGTCAGTGCCAATAATTATAAGTTCTTCCGCTGTATTCAGATAATCATGAACGACCGATTTCAGGAATAAATTAAAGTCTTCATCCTGTCCGTCATAGCAGAAAATAACAGATGCAATTTTTGGTTTAAATTCTTTCATTACGTTCCCTTCTTTATGATTTACTCTATACTTAGCAGCCAACCAATTACTGTTGATTCTGTCCGACCCCGGTTATGGAACCTATTAAAAGCCCGCAACCAAGGAGAATTATGGCTTATTATTGACAATATGACCCCGGAACCGGCCCCAAGGCCGCAAAACCGACCCCGGACAAAAATCCCTGACAGCCCGCGTTGCGGGCTGATGTTCGCCGAGGAGGGGAGGTTTTTGACCCCGCCTCTTTAACCTGCACACAATTCGATTCAAAAATAAACCTCTGCTCCGGACCTAAAATAGTCCCCCATTCTTCAAACTCACTTCGCTCACATTCGCCCAACGTCTCGTTTAAGAGCTTTGTTGGCTCTGTTATGCCACTTATGCCAACAAAATCGCACACAGGGGCAACACGGCGGCTACACCGGGGATTCATTCTACCTGTGACGGCAATGACGGCTGTGACAACAAATCCGGCATATACCCTATCACATTTTTACCGTCATTGTCGTCATTGCCGTCACTAAAATCATTAGCGAGCGGCTCATATTTAAGCATCAATTCCCGTTTCTTTCCTGTTCTTGAAAATGATACCGTGATTCCCATATCTGTGAGTAGCATTTGATTTTGTGTCAGCTTTTTGGAAAGAATATTCGGCCTTACATTCGTTTTCATTTTTTCTGCCAACTCACTTGCCGTACCGACGAATTTCTCCTCTGCCTTAATGAAATCAACAATTTCAACAATAGCATCATCGGCAGAAAAAGAAAACGGCTCCGCCGAATCATCGGAAACGAAATTCCAGATATGGTTGACCTTATCAAAATCTAACGTGAACTCCCTGTCTTCAATGTCGCGGCCGGTAGCAATAAACTTGGCGGTGTGGGTACGGCGCGAATCTTTTTTCAGAACATAAAGTCCATCGACTGCTCCGGTCAATCCGGTTGTGCCGGAAATCATGTTGACCGGGTCAGTGTCACCCTGCTTACGAAGATGATGGATGAGCAATACGGCTACATCAAGCTTGTCCGTAATGGATTTCAAAATACTAAGTTCGCGATAGTCATTCGCATAAGCATTATCGTATGAGATTTTCCGGATTTTTTGCAACGTATCAATGACAATAAAATTTGTGTCGGGATGCTCTTTTACAAAATTTTCAAGTTGCTGCTCTAATCCGTTGCCGATAGCATTTGAGGCGATAGTGAAATATGCGTTGTCCGACCCGTTATCGGTGATGTCGAACAGCCGACTTTGGATGCGGTTCTCGCTATCCTCCAGGCAGAGATAAAGTGTGGTTCCTTTTTCTGTTTTAAAGTTCCAGACATCTTCGCCTTTTGCGATTTGCAAGCACAGCCACAACGCAAGCCACGATTTGCCGGTTTTCGGGGTGCCTGCAAGGATGCTAAGCCCCTGCGGGATGAGTGACTGGACGACGAACCTAATGGGCATGAGTGGTTTATTCATTAGTGTTTCGCCGTCGATGGTATTGAATCTGTTTTGCATTTTGTCCTCCCTGTTAGTTTTTGGTTTATTGTGATAAGATAAATGTAGTGGAGAATTTGCGTTTGCTAAATAACAGAGTGATAAACAGAAAATTTCAAAAGATTGATATGGTACGTGGGGAGAAGAGTATGCGGGATGGATTTTATATACACATTAATGAGCAAGGCAAGCTTGTACAGGAAATAGTGAAGAATCAGACTTTACAAATTTCATGTACTGATGAAATCACTTCAATATTGATTAGCTATACTGAATATGATTTTTCACTGCTTAGGGATTTAATTTCTGCATTATGGAAATCCGAGATATTTGAAGAATCGCTAGATATTAGGTATTCGGATTTTGAAGCCTGCAAAAATGGGTGTGAGCTTATTACGGAAGAGATGGATGAGCCTGTAAGCGCGATTTTTGTGCAAAAGGAGCTTGAGCGAATTAACCGCATTCCGGATGATGACAGCGCAAGTTTTTTAATATATCAGGCCCGACATATGGTTGACGCGCTGATGATTCCGATAGCGGCCCATACTTTTCTGCATCGGGCATTTGAGATTTTATATTTGTCAGATGATGCCATGCTGAATAGAGTCAAGACTTTGTATAGAGCTTATCCCGGTTTACGGAATCATGCTTTTTTGGAAGCATTCGAATTTATAGAGCCGGAGGATGAAAGCGCAACTCCGGTTTTGAGAAAACGTTATTTAATTGAAACACTTAATGAGTTTTTCTTTTTCTGCTTTATAGAGTTGATTTGCAGGGATGTAGATATCTGTTGTTGTCAATGCTGTGGGTATTATTTTACACCTAAAACAAAGAAAGAAACGTTATACTGCGACAGGATAATCAAAGACGGAAAAACCTGCAAGGAAATGGCGCCGAAGTTAAAGCAGAAAGTGAATGAAGAAAACGATCCGGCGCTAAAGGAATATACCCAGCTTAAGAATATGTATAAATCACGCGCTGAGCGTTATGAAAACCGGACGGATTTTGAACGAGAGCGAACATCAAAAGATTTGACATATGATGAGTTTTATCTGTGGTCAACAAATGCCGCAGTGGAACGGAGCGGTATGTTGCGGGGGAGATTACGGTGGAGGAGTTTTTGGGGAGGATAAGGTTGTACGAATAATTCAAGAATGGATTCAAATGTAATTATTAGAGTAAATTACAGCAACGTATTGTCGACAACTAAAGGTTCGACCGTTCGACAACTAAAGGAACCAATGTTCGGAAAATGATTGACGATTTTGTTGCAGAGGCTTATAATATAAGCGTAAAACAAACTAGGAAGAATTACAAGTTGCAACGAAAATAAATGTATAATCATAAATAAAAACCGATACAATTTGTATGTTTGCATTAAGAGTATAAAGTATTTCAACATATTATTTAAGGAAAGGAATCTGTAATGGAACAATTAATAATCAAAATATATAATAATTTTGAAAATATGGCTAAAGGATTAAACCATTACAACGGTAACGTAATTTACGACACTGTATCAATCAAAAACGCAAAAAATGATTTGATTAATCTGTCTATTGGTATTAAGAATACATATCCATTTTACAGTAACGAGATATTTAGCTTAAAAGACAAGTTGTTTTACCAAACCGGATATATAAATCCTGTAGCATATGGGAAGATACTCATTATTATTAAAGCTTTGCATTATGATATTAATGAGAACAGTCATTTAGGATTTTGGGCATATATTCATCCTATTATTATTAAGGTTTCACAACAGTTGTATTTAGATACCCATTACTCAAAAGCGGTACAAGCTGCTTTTGTTGAAATCAATGCTAGAGTTAAAAGAATACGCATTAAAATTGATGGTACTGAGTTAGATGGTCCCAGCTTGATGATGAATACTTTTAATGAAACTAATCCAAAATTATCTTTTCGTGATAATTCTACAGAAAGTGGAAGAAACATACAGGAAGGCAATAAGTTTATTTTTGCCGGAGTTATGAAAGCAATTCGTAATCCTAATGCACATGAAAACGTCGAAATAGAAAAAGATGATGCCGTAAGAAAACTCATACTTGCAAGTTTGCTTATGCACAATATTGATGAGGCAGTCATATATACTGGTGTTACAGAGTAATGCTCATTTATATTTAGGTGTATGAGAATAAATCGTACTGTTTATATTGAAGAATTAACGAGTTGAATTTATTTTTTGACAGAGGGGTACATGAATGGATAAAAACAGCTTAAAATACCAACTTTACAAACTAGATAATGAAAACGAAGTCGATGTTATTATCAAAGATGAAACAATTTGGCTTACTCAAAAATCAATGAGTGAGTTATTTGGAGTAGATAGAACCACAATCTCAAGGCATCTTAAAAATATTTTTGAGAGTGGTGAGCTTGAAGAAAAAGTGGTTAGTGCAGAAATTGCACTAACCACTCAACATGGCGCAATGGAAGATAAAACGCAAACCAAAGAAGTCAAGTTTTACAATCTCGATGCCATTATTTCTGTTGGCTACCGTGTTAATTCACTTAAAGCTACACGCTTTAGGCAATGGGCAACAAATGTGCTTAAAGAGTACATGATTAAAGGTTTTATCTTGGATGATGAACGCCTGAAACAGGGTGAAACAGTCTTTGGTAAGGATTATTTTAAGGAATTATTAGAACGTATTCGTTCTATTCGTGCCAGTGAGCGTCGTATATGGCTGCAAATCACCGATATTTTCGCTGAGATAAGTGTCGATTACGACAAGGATAGTCCCATTACAAGAGAATTTTACGCTATGGTACAAAATAAATTCCACTATGCAATCACGGGACATACAGCGGCTGAAATTATATATGATCGTGCAGACAGCACCCACGACAATATGGGGCTTACAACCTGGAGAAACTCCCCTGATGGTCGTATTCTTAAGAGCGATGTATCTATTGCTAAAAATTACTTAGGTGAAAAAGAAATACGGCGTTTGGAGCGAAGCATTTCGGGTTTCTTTGATTATATTGAAGATTTGATTGAGGATGAAGTTTTGCTTAGAATGAATGACTTTGCCAAGAGCATTGATGAGTTTTTGAAGTTTCGTAAATATAGAATATTAATCAACAAAGGGAAAATATCTATGCAGGATGCAAAAGATAAAGCCCATAAGGAATACAAAGAGTTTAATAAGCAACAAAGAATCAACTCTGATTTTGAAAAAGAAATAGAGAAAATGAAGGGATTCAGTAAAAGCAAGCAGTAAAAACAACACTTTCTTGAGGAAACTATGGAACTTTTTAATGGAATATTAAATGAAAAAAGTAAAGCAGAAACGATAGCTAATAATCTTGCAAAGCTAAAAGCAAATACAGTTTCTGATTTAGAAAAGATACGGATTTATTGCGAAAAGTACAACGGTTATTATAAAGTAAGAGGCTAAGGGAATGTCTAAAAAAGGAGATGATTTAGAATCTCTTGTACAATATGTTTATCAAGTTATATCTGATATACAATATCACGATATTTTTGTACAAAGAAAAGCGCTAGTCGTAGGAAAATCTGGTACGAGGCATGAAATAGATGTATATTATGATTTTGTATTAAATGGGCATATACATCGTGTTTTGATTGAATGTAAAGATTGGAAAACTAAAGTATCAAAGGATATGGTTATGATATTAGCAGAAAAGACCGATGATATCCCTAATTCTATTGGCATAATAATATCGACAAATGGTTTCCAGAAAGGTGCTAGTGAGTATGCAAAATACAAAGGGATCGAATTATTATCAAATAGCAAATTATCCCTACTTTCTAAGTCACTTGTTGCTAGGTTGGGTATATTGTTTCCTGACGAAAGTGTACAAGGAGAACCATTTTGGACGATTATGGAGGAGTCTGACGGCAAACTGACAAGCAGATATATTAATGTGGGTTATGGTGCTGGAGTTGACTTATTCTTATCAAAAAAAATAGCACTTGAAATATTAAAGTGTCATACAAAAAATTGTGTTGTACGTGGAGTTAGTAGATATCATCTAAAAGCTATTGTTGGGTTTGTTAAGATAGCTAATAAAAACATAAACCTATTTCTTTTTGATAGTGAGGAAGTGCTTTCAGTAGAGCCTAAAATGATAGAGGATTACTTCATCAATGACTAAAGCCTATTTTTTGTCAGGATACCATATGAAAGGCCAGATTATTGAGTTAAAACAATTCCAATATTTGCTTACCAGGGTCGCAAAAAGCGGTTGTGATTTATACGCTATAGTCACCGATTAAATTTACTCACCAAGGTGGCACGAGCCTTAGGATCTAGTGGGAGACCGTGCAGGTTCGATTCCTGTTAACCGCATGCCCTTTGATTTCACTGAATTTCAAGGGGTTTTTGCTTCTCTCTGTTTATTCTAATTTACCTATTTTTCTGAAACTCCGAAACGGATTTTTCGCAAAGAAAATTCTATTTGAAACTTTATGAAACGTATGCTACAATGCACGAGTAACTGAGAAATCAAAAGATATGTGCCACCCGATAGAGCGGGAACTCTACCGGGCAAGGTATGGTGCGATAGACACCACACAGTACAGAGAAACTCTGCGACACACGCATTATTATAGATTATAATTTCCTTTAAAACAAGTATAATGCGTTCGTATGATTCTTTCCCATCGAATAAATAGACGGGTTGTAAGTGTGGATAAGCACGCTTACAACCCGTCTTTTGGTTTCTCGCAGATAACCTCATAGGGCAGCTTGTTGTCCTATTGAGGAAAATCTGTGAGGCGCTATGTATCGCAAATATTTTAAAGTATGAAGTGATACGCAAATATTTGATTGGACGAAATCATATGAAACGTGAGAGGTACGGTGTTGATTTTATTGAAAGAACGATGTACAAAAAGGCAGAAAAGCGATAAAAGAAGGGAAAAAGCCACCGAAATTCAATTGGAGACCAGCTACGCGATATCAAAAATTTTTAAATGAATTATATAAAAATCTATCTACCTTCCGTGATAAAATTATTTCTTATAACTGGGATGGTTTAGATGAGAATGAAAGGAAATAATAACAGAAGAATTAGTAAAAGATATTATTAATGCATATGATGATTTACAGGCCCTAGCCTTTGATGTTGGATGGAAATGGGTGTTTATTTTGTCGAAGCATTTGAAAAAATAAAAAATGACGTTGAGTAAACAAACGAATTTTTATATTAAAAAATAGCAGAAGATCGGTAATCGTCTTTTGACGGTTGCCGCGTTATCTTAGTGGAACAAATCCTAACATATCCATTAGCTCGCTATCGGTACATAGTCCGCCGACAACCATTTCAAAGTATTTTCTTCAACTTCGCCGTTTTTATCATAAATGTCGATGTGCATAGCGAATTTAGCGTTGATGCTGATTGATATGCTCAGCCCATTTTCTGCTTCATAAATTAAGATTTCATTAATCAGCATCCGGAATGGTTGTTGCTTATCCCGCTGTTAGCGATCACATCATCAATCAGGCCGATGCTTTAATTGAATTCAATTTTGCGTTTTTGAACTGTTTCATCGATGTTTTTTACATCCGCGATTTTAACAGCACATTCCTGTTTTTCCTCCCGCCGTTTAAATATCTGTTATCGTATATCTTACGATTTTCTTTATCATTGATCCGCTCCATAAGGATGCTCTCGGTTTCAAAGTCAAGATTTTTCATACGGATTTCCAAATCGCTTATCACTTTTTCGATATTAGATTTTTGAGATATCCATTTCTTCACGTCCTTTTCGATACTGTGCCAGTTCTTTTCTGCCTGGGATTTTATCAGCGAAAGTTCCTCGTTTATAAGCTGGTCAAGAGTGGCCTCATCAATCCTGTGCGATGTACAATATTCCTTTCCGTAGCGGTGATAGCCGTTACAATATATTCGATTCGGACGGGTTTGTTCTCCCAATACCGATTCTTCGCTACAAAGCAGCACGGACGTTGCGTTTTACCTTATCGCTTAGTAAAAATTGCACTTGATTCCAGATTTCTTTTGAGATGATGGCGGGTACAAAATTCTCATGTAGTTTTCCTCCACTGATATGGTGCGGCGCATCTTAGTGATTTTACTGTTTCGTACTTATGATTTATAACTGTTCCGGCATAAAATTCATTTTTTAACACCCGCTTTACTGTGGATTGCTCCCACAGATATTTGAATGCTATATTCATATTGATTAGGAATCTGTCAGCAGGTGTAAATCTTTATCATATATTTCCAAAGTCAAAGTAACATAGCATTTCTATGTTTTGTGTTGAAGAGATAAGCAAATCCGCTACCCTGACTACCAATAGAGCCTAAGCAAAGGATTAATAAAAATAATACTTGACAAATGAAGGTAATTATGTAAAAATGAATTACAGAATCAATAAAGGAGGCGATATTATTGGACGTTAACGATATAAATGAGAGATTACTGCAACGAATTGTTAGTGCTATAAGCAAAGCAATTACAGAGGATGTCCCACAATATTTAAGGGAATATAGTAAAGAAACAAATAATGCAACCCCACATCTTCGTGGTGATTTTATTAATGAAAATATTCGAAAAATAGTGATTGATGGTGATGTTGAATTAATTCCATTTAAACGTTATGCATGGAATGGTAGAATTATTGTTGATAAAAAAGAAAAGAAAACTTATACTATTACTACAAAAAATAATCTCCGATCTATTCCAAAAAGAAAAAGAGACAATCCTCACTTTTTACATTCTATACTATATATTGAAAATGGTAACTTTGAAGCTGCAATTAAACAGCAACATCTCTTTGATATTTACCCTTTTGAGGGAGTAGTATTAGAAGATGATTATAATTCTATTTTTCAAGGGTTAATTAATCCACAAGAAGGTTATCGTCATTATATAGTTGCTTACAGTACTTCTAATAATATGATAAAAGATATTCAAATTGAATTTCTTGATAAAAATTTCGATACAATTCATGAGTTATCTCTAAAAGAGTATGTTAAAATGGATTTTGCTCAGCTTACTGAAATTATGCCGGATGAAAATAATAATATGCAAAATGGAGAGGGTGTAAGGGGTTTACTTAAAATAAAGTCAAGGGTTAATACAAAATTGCGTGATATGACTAAATCAAGCTAAAATATTTAAAGGATGAGGGATTATTATGAAACGTGTTTTTAATGGCAAGCGTCTTAAGAATGCAAGGCTTTTTAGGGGGCTTACTCTTACTGAATTAGCTAGCCGAACAGAAATTAGCAAACAGTCTCTTTCATTATATGAAAACGAGAAAAATATACCTGAGCATGAACGAGTAAGACTTATTGCTGAAATTCTTAATTTTCCATACGAGTTTTTCTTTCAAGTTGATGAGCATGAAACTATTACTGAAGTTACTTATTTTCGTTCTCTTGCAAGTGCTACCAAAATGGATAGAACAGCACAAAGCATAAAACTTGAATATGTTGCAAAGATTTATGAAGTTTTGTTGGATTATGTTGATTTTCCAGAAATAAACATTCCAGAAGTAAGTTTTGATTGTAGTGATAATGAATTTGATTATAACGCTTCAAAAGATACTCAAGAACAGATTGAAATGATAGCTAATCAAGTAAGGGAACATTGGAAGTTAGAAGATAAACCTATAAAGAATTTACAATTTTTACTTGAAGAAAACGGAATTATTGTGACTGGATTTAATACATTAGAAGATAAAATTGATGCATTTAGTCAAAGAACAATTATTGGTGATAATGATGTGTTTTTTATTGCAGTTGCTCTAGGAAGTAGACCAGAAGGTAGAATTAACTTTGATATGGCTCATGAATTGGGACATATCCTTCTACATCCCTGGAGCGAAAATCTCGAACTCATTACAAAGGAGGACTTTAAAACTCGAGAAAAACAAGCCAATATGTTTGCAAGTGCTTTTTTATTATCTAAAAATAGTTTTAGTCGAGATGTATCAGCTTATCCTACAGATTTAAAATATTATCAATTTCTCAAATCAAAATGGCATGTATCTATGCAAGCAATGATTTATCGTAGCAATCAGCTTGGTCTTATTACAGAAAATCAATTTCAATATATGATGCGTCAGATTTCTAAAAATAAATGGAGAATAAAAGAGCCGGGAGATTTTCCGCATAGATTAAACGAAAATATTTTTCAGGGTGCTATTGATCTTCTTTTTGAAGAAAAAATTTTTAATCCATCAGGAATAATAAATATTCTTAAACAACATGGTGTTACTTTATATCGTCAAGATATAGAAAATCTTCTGCATTTACGAGAAGATGCACTTTTTATGGAAGATAAAAAAGTTAAAATAATTAATATAAAGTCTTTTGATAATCAATAGGTTTTACTGTTATTGGAGAAATTGTTGGAAATCAATATAATTTTGACATTAATTGGAGTTGGCGGTACTTTGTTAGGCACAGTTTTAGGTTGGATACTGAATTTTTTTGTCGGTTATGGAAAATTGAAAATATTTATTACTTCGTGGGAAGTGTTTTATCACTGTCTGAATATGGGTGTGTGATAAATAGTAACTCAAAAGAGCAAACCGAAAGTTATTGCTATGAACTAAAAATTGATTAATATAACAGCAGTAATGAAGTGAAAATAATGCGAGATATAAAAGTCGAATTCTCAAAAGGCAAAAAAATATATCACCCAAATCAATTCTTCAATATAAATTAAGTGGTGAAATTCATAAAGAAGAATTATCTGATATTTGGAAAAGTGACAAAGAAATATAGACAATCGGAGATATCAAAAAATCATTAGCTATAATACGAAATCATCTTCGGAATCAAACAATGATATTGTATGTATGCAATACTAACGGTAATTTGCATTACTGCTAGTTTTTATTTGTATCGTTACATATGGATAGCAAATTCCGTAGTTTATATATTTCAAGCTGTTCTTATTATACTTTCAATTTACGGTATAGTTCCTTTGTTTGAGAAGAGCAAGTTTTTAGGATTGTTATATTTATTTTTACTTATAGTGTTGTCGATTATTTATTATGTTTCTATGGAATTAAATATGTCAGTAAGAATCATAAAAGAACTTCTAAATGCTAGTTCATTAGATATAGATAATATGGATTTTCGTACTTTTTTGGATTTAAATGATTTGTCACTAAGTGATATTGCTCCATTTGCTATTGTGGTAATCGTAAATTTATTGGCATGGCTAATGTTCTTTTACGTTCAAATATGTATAATCATTTTTTCAGTCAAAAAATCAATAGCAAAAATACAGAATGCGATTGAAAAATGTTATATAATACTAATTATTCAAAGTTTGCCTATTTTAATATGGATTATTTTTGGTGTGATGGATCATATAAGTGCAATAATCATCAGTTAGAATTCCTACGCCGCGTCAGAAGAAGATTACATATATTCATTGAGTATTCCCAATCTGTATGTTGCGGCAAGCATTTGAAAACTGAAAACGAAAAGAACAAACGTTTGCATTGATATTGACTAATATCCGATAAAAGGATATAATGACGATGAGCCAATTTACAACTAATAATCGAAACTAGCAACTGTCGGGTCTATGGACAGGAGGCAAAATATGAGCAGCGAAATCATTATTTATCAATCAGCAGACGGTGTGACTAAGATTGAAACCAAGCTTGAAAATGAAACCATCTGGTTAACTCAAGCACAACTTGTTGAATTATATAATTCAAGCAAAGCTAATATTAGCGAGCATATTAAGAATATTTTTGGAGAAGGTGAACTTGATACTAAGGCAACTGTTCGGAATTTCCGAACAGTTCAAACTGAGGGTAAACGCGAGGTATCGCGTGATATTGAGCATTATAATCTCGATATGATTATTTCGCTTGGCTACCGGATTAATTCCAAAACTGCCACAGCCTTTCGTAAGTGGGCAACTGAGCGACTCCGCGAGTATATCATAAAAGGCTTCACTATGGATGATGAACGTATGAAGAACCTCGGCGGCGGCGATTACTGGAAAGAATTATTAGACCGGATTCGTGATATCCGCTCGTCTGAAAAGGTCATGTATCGCCAAGTTCTTGACTTGTTCGCCACCAGCATGGATTACGACCCTAATGCCGATGAGTCGATACTTTTCTTCAAAATTGTCCAAAACAAGCTCCATTATGCCGCGCACGGACATACCGCCGCCGAGATTGTCTATTATAGGGTCGATTCTGACAAATCATACCTCGGTTTAACCTCATTTACTGGCAAGAAGCCGACCCAAGCCGAAGCGATGGTTGCCAAGAATTATCTCAGCGAAACAGAGCTTCGCGTTCTAAATAATATTGTGTCGGGTTACTTTGACATGGCAGAGATTAACGCAATTGAACATACACCAATGTATATGAAGGACTATGTCGAGCAATTAGATGCTCAATTAAAAGCCGGTAAGCGGAAACTTTTACATAATGCCGGCAAAATCAGCCATGCAGATGCGGTAGATAAAGCAAAAACCGAATACCGCAAGTATGAAGCAAAGAATCTCAGTGATGTCGAAGAAGCTTATCTGGCTAAAATCAATGTCCTGAAAAAAGAAGTTAAAAAAAAGGTTAAAAAGTAAAATTGATATAAACACTTTTATGACAATTATCCCGCTTGTTCGGGTAGATGAGAGGCAAATGAATATAACCGATTACAGCCGAATACGAACGATTACAAATGGTTGATGGGCGAAAATGAATGTTCAACAATTGAAAAAAAGTAAAGAATCATGAAATTTTTAAAACAATATCAGTAATATTCAAAGCTTTTAAGCATCATTGAAACAGGAAGGAGAAAGATGAAAAATCTGATAAGAGAAGCAGTTGAAAGGCATATAAAAACACACTCCGAAAGCTCTGACCGAGATCACTCGGCTGTTTCTAGCTTGGAATATTTTTTTAAGTCAAATGGAAAAATCAATACCAATTTTTCCGCAGGCGACAAATGGCCTAATACAGATGGCACGTTTGAATTTGTTATAGAACCAAGCATTTCACGTAGTCCAGTACAGAATTTTTTTGTGCAGATTAAGGGTACTAATGCCAATAACGAGACCGATAATTTGAAGTATTCTTTGCAAAATTTAGCCTTTCCCGCATTTATCTATTGTGACGTGACACTGGATCCCGGTATTTTATTTGTTGTGTTTAATCGTGATAAGCGCGGCGAAGAACGTGTGTTCTGGCGTTATATGTCAGTTGATTTTGTTAATTCGATTGACTATAAAAATAACAGCGTAACCATTACATTTACCCTTGATGAAGAAATTAAGAACACAGATGAGAGTGTTAATGTTTTTTGTGATAAACTTACATACATTATCAGTCATCATTCTTTTGTCAAACAATTAGATAACCGAAACTATTCCAAAAAAGATATAGAAAGAATTATCAAAGCTTGCGATGATCAAATTACCGAAGGTATAAATAGAGTAGATATCATTGATGTTACCCGTGATGATATATCGAAAAGAATTTTAAATCGTCTATATGACTTGTGCGATGCTACTCTTCGGTTTAATGCACTGAATAGTGAATTTGAAAAGGTGAGCACTCGATTAGCCTATGAGAAGTCTCTCCTTAGCATTGAAACCAAGTATCTCGGAACCTTTCTTAGGTCATTAAAGTATATTGGTAATCGGATTCCCGATAACGGACAATCGGAACGTCTAATATTAAAATATTACAACTTTCTTTGGCAAATTAGAAAATTTCTATACGAAAAATACGAAATGAAGGTTTTGCACAATCTTGAAAAATTTCCGTTAGATGTTGATGAAACGGATCGTCAATATTACAAGTTAGTTGCAAATGCCGTTGATTCTATTGTTTCCACATCTAATCTATTAGGTAAATCAAGATTTCATGTCCAGAAAACGACTCCGTTTTTTATAGGAAAGGAAAGATATTACGAAGTCACCTTGCAGTTGGCGGGTATTTATGCAACAAAATATAACCGAATTACAGCTTATTCTAAAGCAGATATCTCTACAAATTATTCGGTGCAGGTTGGTTATACAGATGCCATGATTAACTTGTGGGGAGTTGATTCTCAAATAAAAGTTATTACGAACTGGCAAGTTTCTATAGATCCTTACTGCCTGAATAAATTAGCAAAAGTATTGTATATCAATACGAGACTTAATTCATTTCACGGTGAGTATGTTGTCCTTATGAATTTTCTTACCAAGACCGGTATCAACCTTCTGGACTTGATTGATCTTCAGGAAGTAACGTATTCAACCCTTGTTGACCAAATCTATAGAGTTACAAATACTTCGGTTTTTAAAGAGGTATTGCTGAAGTTGAAGAACAACTATTCGGTATCATCAAAAAAGTTTGGGCGGCATGTGGTAAGATATCTATTGTTAGAGCTAAGAGAAGAGGTTTTCGAACGTGTTATGCCTAATTATAGCAGCGGTTTTCTTTGCGAAGAACTCGACCTCTCAAGCAGGTGCAGGCCCTTTGAAATGAATCCATTTATTTCCAATTTAGCCGGAAGCAAAACGAGCGGAAGTAATTATTTACAACGCATTGCCGGCGTAGCCGGAGACGAAAAAATAGACATAGTTACCCCTTATCTGTCTATAAAAAATGCAATTGCACAAACAGGAGAAATATATTTTGAAGCAAATTCAATCTTAAATGAAGAAGCTATAACTAAATTTAACTTCAATTTAGATTCATGGGAACGAAAACAAGGGCATCTTATAAAACAAGAAGATGGTTTTGTCTGCATAGAATCCTATGAAAACAAGACCATCAGGATTTTGCAAATACTCCTGAGACTTTCATGCATCGGAAACAAAGGTCAAAGAGAGTTCAATAAGAACTTCATAGAACACAGTATGATTGATTTCAGCGACCCTTCGAAGAAGAAAGCGATGCAAAATGCTTTTGTTGACTCACAGCTTCTAATGATTTATGGTGCTGCGGGAACAGGTAAAACAATGCTCATCAATTACATTTCTAATATGATGACAGGAAGGCGCAAACTATTCCTGACAAAAACACATACGGCGTTGCAAAACTTGAAAAGGCGTATTGACAATCCCGGAATGTCAGCCGATTTCGTGAGCATTAATAGTTTTACAAAAAAAGTGGATATTCCTCAGTACGATATTATTTTTATAGATGAATGCAGCTCTATCGATAACCGCACCATATTATCTTTTTTGGAAAAAATGTCTCCGAATACTTTTTTAGTTTTAGCCGGAGATATCTACCAAATAGAATCTATTGATTTTGGTAATTGGTTTTTCTATGCAAAAGAAATAATTAATACAAATGGAGCTAATGTTGAATTGGTGAATACATGGAGGACAAAAGACGAAGCACTCATAAGCCTTTGGAATGAAATAAGAAATCAAGATGAGCTAATAACCGAAAAACTTGTTATTGATGGTCCTTTTTCAGAGGACATTGGATCTAAATTGCTTGAAAAAGAGGAAGACGATGAAGTTGTTCTGTGTTTGAATTATGATGGAAAATTCGGGTTGAATAATATAAATAACTATTTTCAGAATGTGAATAAAAATGAAGAAGCTGTTATTTGGCAGGAGTGGAGTTATAAAGTGGGTGACCCTATTCTTTTTAATGACACAAAACGTTTTTCTGTCTTATACAATAACCTGAAAGGGCAAATTGTTGGGATTGAAAAACAAAAAAACAGAATATCTTTTACTATTGATGTTGAGACATTATTAACGGAAATGGACTGCCAAAGAGATGGTCTGGAGTTTATTTGCATTAAAGGGAACTCTACTTGTATTCGTTTTATCGTGTATGATTATGACGCCACTATAGCGGAAGAGGAGGCAAAGACTTTGCGAATGAAGTCAATAATCCCATTTCAACTCGCTTATGCGGTTTCGATTCATAAAGCTCAGGGACTGGAGTATGATTCGGTTAAGGTGGTAATTCCCCGAAATAATTCAGAAAAAATAACCCACGGTATTTTTTACACAGCAATTACTCGTGCGAAGAAGAAGTTAAAGATATATTGGAGTTCCGAGACGATGAAGGAAATTGTAGAAGGTTTTTCGGCGGATGAGCCTAAACGCAAAAGCTTAGAGATTGTAATATCCAAGTTAGATTAGACCATGTAAATCCATTTCCTTCAGATTTGCTAATGTTCTTTCAAAATTTCGAATTCACCAAGGTGGCACCTCCCTTAGGATCTAGTGGGAGACCGTGCAGGTTCTATTCCTGTTATCCGCAGAAAATTAGTGAAAAGTCGAACCCTCCCTAATCGTAGAGATAGGGGAGAGTTCGACTTTATCATCTTTTTTGTTCGTTTATTATAGCCAAATCAGTTAAGGTCATTTAGTCAAGACCATATTATTTTACAATTTATTTTTTGCATTATAAGCGTTGTTTTATGTTATAATTATATAATATTAAGAAAGGCATTGATATAAAGTTTCCATTGAGTAATAATATTCCTGTTAAAATTATTCCGATTATACGGTAACAATAGTTAATAAGGCGCAAATTCTAAGGGATTTAGATTATATGGGAATAAACGAAAAATTTATATTTAATGACTAAATCATATTGCATCATATATAAGGGAAAAACATTTGAAACTATCAAATGAACAAGAAAAGAAGATAGTGAACTTGAGAAGAATGGCGAGCTCTTTACTGGAAGATCAATAATGTTCTTTTATTTTAGAATTTCGGATGAAATTTTAATATTGAAATAACAATTTCAATTATATACAGGTAAATTCTGAATATGAGCATTTTTCAAGAATGATAAGGAGAATTATGATAAAGATTGCGATATGTGACGATGAGTACATTTATACCGCTAAAACAGAAAAAATTATAAAGAATATTCTATATGAAAAAGGAATCAGTAATTATGAAATAAATATATTTCATTCAGGCATTGAGTTAAATGAGTTAAAGCATGGTATATCTGAATATCATTTGGTTTTTATAGATATACATATGGATAGGCAAAATGGTTTTGATACTGCAAAAAATATCCGCAAATATGATGAGGATATTTTTATTGTTTTCATAACAGCTTTTTCGGATTATTCATTGGAAGGCTATAAGTTTGATGCTCTCCGTTTTATTGTAAAGGATTCACTTAAAGAAATGCTGTGGGAATGCATGGAAAACTTCTTTATGAAATTGCGGCTTAAATCAAGCAAAATAACAATGGTTTTTATAGAGGGAAGAAAAGAAATCTTTGTGGATAAAATCTATTATGTAGAAAGCAATAAACATAAATTATATTTTAAGCTGGTGAAATCGATTGATAAAGTATATAGTTTATATGGTAAGCTGGATGAGATAGAATCAAAACTTAAAGAATATGATTTTTTGCGAATACATAAAAGCTATTTAGTTAATATGAGGTTTATTGAAAGCATAGAACGATATAAAGTCATCATGTTAAATGGGGAAAGACTACCTGTGCCCAGAGTAAATTATAAGATAATAAAAGACCGTTTTTTTGAAAATAGAGGAACTTGCTTATGATTGGTGTAATACAGGGACTAATATTAACAACGCTCGAAGCAATAGGATGTTTTATATTTTTTGATATTTTCCTGGTTAAGCGCTCGTGGAAAAAGTGGTTAAACTGTATGCTATTCGGGCTACTGACAGTAGGATTTTTTATAGTTTCTTTGATAATTGGAGATAGCTATTTCACCAAAATCATGGTTGGATTAATTGCGATAAATGTTATCATGTCTATTTATTATAGAAATAAAATATTTCAAATTGTATTTCTATCAGTAGGTTTTTATGCTTTGTTGTTTGCGATAGATTATACTATGATGATTATCTTTCAGTTTGTCGTAAAAGAAAATATTTGGCATAATCCTGTTCAAGCAACTATTTTAGCCCTATTGTGCAAAGCTATTTTACTGTTTTCTATTATTTCACTAAGCCGCAAATTGAAAAAGGAAGGAAATCTTAATCAGATAAAAGATTCGGAGTGGATACGATTCTTATTTTTCCCTATTGTGACTATTATATCTTTAGTCTGGTTTGCCATAGGTGGAGTTGGTAATACCGATGCGGTATTATTTGTGTCTTTCGGTTTAGTGATAGCAAATTTTATTATATTTTTCATTATCCGGGATATTGTTAAGAAAGAAAAAACGATCCAAAATATTCGCTTATCGCAAGAAAGAGCTAAAAATAATATGAATATGTATTCAACCATTGTTGACTCGTACTATGAGCAGAGAAAAAAAGTGCATGACTTTAAGAATCATATTGGTTGTATACAAGAACTCTTAGGTACAAAAATGTATGATACAGCAAACGAGTATGTGAATAGTATTTATAACGATTGGAAAATTGAGATAAATTATTATAATACCAACAATGCTATTATTAACGCAGTGATAAATCAAAAATATAAAATGGCTAAAGCTAAAGGTATAATGATGATATTATCACTTAATGATTTAAGCAAGGTGAGCATCAAAGATGATGATATTGTAGTTATACTATCAAACATGTTGGATAATGCCATTGAAGCGTGTGCGCAAATCGATGAAGGAGAAAAAATTATTAAATTTCAATTTCATTTAAAGGAAGATAAGATTACCATATTAATGAGAAATCCTGTAAATGACAATATTAAAATAGTAAATAATCAGCTTGTATCAACTAAATCAAAACCAACGGAACATGGAATCGGAATGAAGAACATAGAAGCAGTGGTTAATAAATATGGAGGCGAGTGTAATTATAGCTGCAATCATGGTTTTTTCACGCATGTAATTGAAATAAATTAAAGACTTACTCTAGAAAAAGCACGGAAAAAAGACATATTTATTACTTTTTCGTGCTTTTTTTTGCTTTTTCGCGCCGTTTTTTGCTATGGTGGTTTACAAAATTCAACATAACTGTAAAAATATAAAATAAAGGCATTTCATGGAGTGATTTATGAATCAGATAGCTAATAAAATATTTGACAATATAGTTAGTCAGGAAATAAATACTGAAGAAATGCGAGAACACTATGTTTATGGAATTGAGGTGCTATTTGGTAAAATAATTAGTTATGGTACATTGCTTATCATGGCGGCAATTTTGGATATGTGGCTTCCTACTATTATTTTTATGATTACATTCTATTCATTAAGAAGCAGAACAGGGGGACATCATGCAAAAAACTTTTTGCAGTGTTATATAGGGACTATTTGCGGTTATTTTTTACTGATGGAATTCGTTGCCCCTTACTTAATTAAAAATGATATTGCTTTTATAGTGATTATGGTTGTATCAGTACCAGTTATATTATTATATGCACCGATAGACCATCCTAATTTACAATTAAGTGAAGAAGAAAAAAAAGCGTGTAAAAAATCAACAAAAATGCTATTGCTTCTAATTTTAATATGTATCGGTGTAGTTGAAATATTAAACATAGGTTCGGCAATTTCAGTTTACATAGCTATTGGTGTAGGAATGGATGCCGGATTGATATTAATAGCAAAATTATATAGAAGAGGTGAAAGTTATGAGGAAAAAAATTAAGAAGTCATTATTGCAAGCAATAAGCAATCTTGCAAAAGCCGAAGTTAATGTTAATCAAGAAAATAATTTTCCGTTTCCGCCATGTATGGGAATCTTTTACCAGCCTAAGCGGCCAAAGAAAAAGGATGACTAGTTATCTATAATTAGCTGTCAGTAGCATTATAGATTATAAGGAGAAAGAAATGGAAAAAGCAAGAATTGGTACTGCTATATTAAAGAGTTTAGATGAGATAGGAGTATTTATTGATGATATCGAAAAAGAGGATGACTTTGATTTAAGAGAATACCTCTTGGATTCAATCCAATTTATTTCATTTATCATTGAGTTAGAAATGGAACTAGATGTTGAAATTCCAAGTGAACTGCTATTATTTGATAATTTGTCTTCATTTTTTTCATTTGGTGAGATGATTTTGGGATTAACAAAGGAAACGGAGGAATGTTATGTATAAGCCATCTAAATTTAATTATTTTACCAATGATATATCGGAAGGCTTGCTATTGTATAATTCATTTAATGATAGTTATGCAAAAGTTACGAAAGAAAATAAGGATGAGACCATTTCGATTCTTTCTTCAAAGACTATTATGCTGAATGAAGGCAATGAAGTGAAGATAAAAGCATTAACTGAAAAAGGTTTTCTGATTGATGAAAAGATAGATGAGAATCAAAAATTAAATATGTTAATAGCGGAAACGGTTAATGGTTCGGAATTAAGTCTGACAATCTTACCTACAGAACAATGTAATTTTAGATGTAAATATTGCTATGAAGATTTTAAAAGAGGAAAAATGACTGATGTAGTGCAAGAAAGCTTGGTGAGATATGTAAAGAAAAACATCCATAAATATAGCGCATTGAATGTTTCTTGGTTTGGGGGCGAACCGTTAGTTGCATTCGATGTAATTGAAAATTTGTCCGGGAAGTTTATCGAAATATGCAAAAAGACCAAGCGGAAGTATTCTGCAAATATGGTAACCAATGGGTATTTATTAACATTGGATAATTTCAGAAAATTATTAAAATATAAAGTATTAGCTTATCAATTAACTATTGATGGACTAAAGGAAACACAGGATTATCAGAAGCCATTAGTTGGCGGCGGCGGAACTTTTGATAGAGTAATTGAGAATTTGCTGGCGATTAAGAATAACGTCAAAACAGGTATTTTTTCAATAATGATACGGACAAATTTTACAAAAGAGATTTACGAGCAGATAGATGAGTATATAGATTTTTATCATGAGCATTTTGGTGATGATAAACGGTTCGGTTTTTTTATTCGGCCGGCGAGTAATTTTGGTGGAGACCGTGTGAAGGAGATGTATTCTAGTTTTCTGGGGGACGGAGGCATACTTGAGATTTGTGATAAATTTGTTAAAAATGATAAGGCCCTTGCTCTTATGAACAATATTTTCTTAAGGCCAGGCGCAAATATATGTTATGCCGCTCATCCTACTAAATTTGTAATTGATTCTGAAGGTGGGGTAAGAAAGTGTTCTTGCAACCTTGATGATGACAATTATAATAAAATAGGGCATCTCACTGAAAATGGAGAAATGGGTATTGATGCAGACAAGCATTCAAAATGGTTTTTTAGTTTTGAAAGAGATAAAATATGCAGTCAATGTTTTTTGCTTCCTACCTGCTTGCAAAATAATTGTCCCGAAAAAAGAATTATACATAATATTCAAGAAAATATATGCCCATATGAGAAAACCCTTGTAGATTATACGTTACAACTTTATTCAAAAACAGAGCCATTTGATATGATTTATTAATGGAATAAGACTAAAATGCACTTTAGTTTTGTTAACAAAATAAAATTGAGAAAGGAGGAATGAAAAATGAAAAAATTAATGAAACCTGCAAAGAATATGGACAAGAAAAAAGTTCAAGCTTATGCTGGCGAACGTTGCCCTGTTTTTAATGGCTGCAATTGTGGCTGTTGGTAAACCAAGCATTAAATAATTAAACGAGCAATTATATTACGTAAGAAATACTAAGATAATTAAAACATTTAAAAAAGAGTGCATTCTTTTTTAAATGTTTATCTTAATAAAATACTATATTGAAATTATTTGGATTATATAAATGAACCACGGAGTGGACTATGGAAATATTAATAATAGATAGCGGAGTGAGCAAAGGACATCCCAAAATTCCTGATGCTCTGGTAGGATATAGTCTCATCTACGATGAGGAAAAAAATGAAATAATGAGAGTAGATGATTTTGAGGATGAAAGCGGACATGGAACCGCTGTATTTAACATTGTTGATAATATCGTAAAAAATAATAATGACATAAAAATCAAGGTAATTAAAATCTTTGATGAAGAATTATCTATTAGTGAAGAAGAACTATATATGGCCCTGGATTATATTTACGAAAATGAAGAACCGGATTTAATTAATCTAAGTCTAGGGCTTAATGTTTGCGAAAATATAGCGCGTTTTTATACATTGTGCGAAAAGTTTGTCAAAAAAAACATAACCTTAGTTTCTGCTTTTGATAACGCCGGAGCAATTTCCTTTCCGGCTGCTTTCGATAATGTGATTGGGATTGATTCATCCAGCCATTTGCAAAAACAAAGTGAATTTGAATATATTGAGGGCAGCATAGTTAATATCAGGGCAAAAGGCGGCATCATGCGCTTGGCATGGTTAAAACCAAATTACATTGTAACAGGGGGAAATAGTTTTTCTTGCGCTATAATGAGTGGTTTGATTGCCAATTACATTTATAATGAAAACCGGAACCGGAGAATGGATATCCGCGCCGTAATGGGTCTATTAAAAGAAAAAGCCATAAAGGTTTATGAACCATTGGCTGGCCATAATGCAGAACCCTTTCCTATGCCTCAAATCAAAAAAGCCGTGGTATTCCCATTTAACAAAGAGATGCACGCCATTATTCGCTTTCATTATCTGATTGAATTTGAAATAGCGGGCATATATGATGTGAAGTACTCCGGAAGGGTCGGTACAAATACATGCCGGATTTTAATGGATGATAATGTGAAAGATATTAAGGTTCGGGATATTTCAGAGATTAATTGGGATGAATTTGATACGTTGATTATTGGGCATTTGGATGAATTAACGAATCTCACAAATGGAGAACAGCTAAGAACTCAGTTGCTTGATAAAGCGGTGGAACTAGGCAAAAATGTATATAGCTTTGACCCAATCAATGAAAATACCAAAGAACCCAATATATATTATCCCAATAAGAGTATTCAGGATGTTCCGGCCAATAGATTCGGAAAGTTATATAATATTAGCAAACCGGTACTTGGTATTTTTGGAACAAGTTCCAGGCAAGGTAAGTTTACCCTGCAATTAATTTTGAGAGACAAATTACAGCAGCAAGGATATCGGGTTGGGCAGCTTGGTTCAGAACCAAATTCTTTATTATTTGGGATGGACGATATTTTTCCGTTTGGTTATAACGGTACAGTGCAGTTGGAAGGATACGAATCGATTACGCTGCTTAACCAGATTATGTTTGAAATCTCACAAAAAGAGAATGACATTATCCTTGTTGGTTCGCAATCGGGAACGGTTCCCTATGATTCGGGAAATTTGATGCAGTATCCGATATACCAAATGTTCTTTCTGTATGGTACAATGCCTGATGGAATTATTTTGAATGTTAATCCTTTTGACGAAATGGAATACATTGAAAATACGGTCAAATTTATTGAAGGTGCCACGAGTGGAAAGGTAATTGCCTTTTGCATATTTCCTATGAAGATAAAGGATAATTTTGCCGGATTTACAGGTGCGAAAGAAAGAATAACTGAAGATGAAGAGCAAACAATGATAAATGAATTGTTGCGGATTTTTTCTCGTCCGGCCTATATCTTAGGCAAGGAAAAGGATATGAATGCTTTAGTTGAAACTGTACAGAACTTTTTCGGCGGGGAAGAGGAACCTGATTTGAACTCTCATAAAAGTGAAAGGAATGTGAGTTAATATGATTACTACGAGTATAAATCAAAATGGTGGGAACATACTTCCCCTAGCAATTCCCAAATTGACGACCTATACACATCATGCGCATCTTGTGTCTATTTTGGGCACGCATGAACCAGCCGTTCAATGGATTTACGACAATTATATCAATATCTATATAAATAAAGATTTAATAAGTAACAGCTGGGCGGATTTTTATTTTCCGATGCCATACGAGATACGCCCGCAGGAATGCTGTAAATGGTTGACAGTACAAAAAATACAAAGAGAATTTTGCTTAAAGAACTATTCATCTTTTTTGGATTTTTGTAAGCAGACGATTGCTGAAAAATGGTATATTCATGTTATGTTAGATTACTATCATATTCAGGGAGCAAAAGAGTTTAAAGAAAGACATAGGATTCATGATGCATTAATTTATGGATACAATCTGGAGCAAGAAAAAATATACGCGAAGGATTTTATCATAACCAGGAAATATGACCCATTTACAATCCCTTTTGATTGTATAAATGCAGCTTTTGATGATTGTTCGCAGGCAACCAACCAAGATTTCAGCAAAGGATGTGTTTATCTCTATAAAATTGATGAAAACTGTATATACGACTTAAGTATTGAGGGAATTATTAAGTCAATGCATACATATTTGGAGGCGGTCCCATTAGAGTATTGGACGATTTACAATTGCGGAAATAGGGATAATATTGCATTTGGGCACGATATTTATAAACCACTGATAGCTTATCTTGAAGCCAAACCGGAAAGCTTTGAAATCGCCCTATTTTATCTTTTATATGACCATAAAAGAATTATGAATCAGCGTTGGCAATTTCTTTCAAAACAGTATGAAATAGATGAAGCTTATCTACATTCATTAAAAGAAATAGAGATAAAAGCAGAAATCATGATGAATCTTGTTGTTAAATACGCATTATCAGGTAATGAACGAATACTTATTAAAACTGTAGAACAATTGAAGCGTATTGAAGAAGAGGAATATGCAACGTTATCGTCAATTCTAAGTTCGTTTCATGTTTAATAGGTGGTATAAATGAAGCGCATATTTAAAGCATATAAAAAGCTATTAAGGATTATATTTTCCGAAAGTCCTATTGTTATTTTCGTTGTTTTGGCAATGTCGGTTCTTAGCGGATTTCTAGTCCCTTTTTCGACTTGGGTAAATTCCCGAATCTTTAATGTCGCTTTGGATGTAGCTAATGGAACAGAAAATTTTTCCAATCTTATTCCTTTACTTGTATTGTTTGTGGTGGCGTTACTTTTGCCTAATATATGTGACTGGTTGATTAATGGTTATGCCGAACCGCAAAGCCAGCTTATTTTTCGTACGGCTTACAAGGGAAAGATGCTAGAGAAATTAAAACGGTTACGTTATGAGCATTTGGAAAGTGATATTTCCATGGAAATAATTGACAAATCTTATAATCGTACCGAGGGGGCAGTACGTCATTTGTTTCCCATGTATCTCGTAATCTCAATATCATCATTTGTCGCAACTATTGGAAGTCTTTACCTACTAGCATCTGTTCGCTGGTGGTTATTGCTTACCATCCTAATACCTTTTGTATTGGAGGCTTGGCTGCGGCGGAAATTTAATTTTAATATATACGAAGAGTTGGAAAAATACTGGGGAAAAGAACGAAAATATGGATTATTGGCTGAAATGCTCGAAAATCGGAATCATGTGAAGGAGAATCGTCTTTTCCAGTCGTCTGATTTTTTAATTGATACGTATCAAAAACGGATGAATGAAAGAAATCGTGAGTATGAAAAATATTATTTTAAACATTTATTACGCCAGTTTACCGGATTAAGTTTGTTTAAGCTGGCCGGATTGGTTAATGCTGCCTTATTATTGGTTTTATACCGTCAAAATATGCTTTCCATCGGTTTGTTGATTTCATTAACACTCTTGATTTTTACAAGCCTTTCGAGGAATTTGAATGGTTGTATACATATCTTCCTTTGGAGTGGCTTTCATATCAATTCATTTGATTTTTATGATAAATATTTCAACCTATCTGAAGATAAGTACGGGTATATAAAGGATATCCCGGGCAATTTCGATATTGAATTTGATAATGTATATTTTAAGTATCCGGGGACAGAAAAGGAAATACTAAAAGGTTTGAGTTTTAAAGTTAAAAATAGCGAGAAACTCTCCATTGTCGGTCAAAATGGCGAGGGGAAGTCGACAATGGTAAAATTATTGCTTGGGCTTTTTTCGCCGGATTCGGGCGAAATCCGGATTGGCGGGGAACCAATTTCCGCTTATTCCCAATGTGCCCGGCAAAAAATGTTTGGCGCAGTATTCCAGGATTTTGTTCGTTACAGCGTAACGCTTGCCGAGAACGTTGGTGTGGGAAGTGTTGATAAAATAGGGGATGCTGCCGCAATCGGATTGGCGATGGTAAAAGGCAAGGCGGATACATTTGTTGGTGGATTGCCAAACGGTATTGAGACCTTGCTAGGCCGTGATTTTGAAGGTGGAGTTGATTTATCCGGCGGACAGTGGCAGCGCGTGGCGATTGCACGGGCATTCATGGGTGATAAGCCCATTTTGATATTGGACGAACCTACCAGTCAACTTGACCCGATGGCGGAAAGCGAAATATATTCTGATTTTGCAACGGTTTCAGAAGGCAAAACTTCTATTTTTATAACCCATCGTCTAGGTTCCACGTTAATAACCGATCGGATTCTGGTGATTTCGGACGGCAAGGTAATTGAAAATGGAACACATGAATCATTGGTAAAGTCAGGCGGGCTTTACTCGGAAATGTTCCATGCCCAAAAACAGTGGTATAAAAAAAACAGAGAGGAAATTGCAGAAGATGCCTAAAAAAAATAATGATTTGGCTCAACCGGAAAAAGAGATTTTTCCGGAAGACAAAACGAAGGATATCGAACGGCTGGTGCAAAAAGAACGTAAGCCCAGGTTTAGATATGTAGTAAGGCTTTGGCTATATATCTTCTCTTCGGTAAAGGCTATGAGTGCTATTTACCTCGGTTTTTTTATTATACTGTCATTGTTGCAACCGATTCTGGCATTTGTTTGGGGCAGATATATTAAAGAAGCAGAAGCAAATATAAATGGCGGCATTATGTTGCCATTGCTATTAATCTTAGCTTATTTTGCTATAAATTACATAATTGATTTGATTAACCGGTATATTGGCTTGAATGGCGGTGAAAATATCGAGCAACTTTCCGTTGTGCAGGACAATCGCCAAAAAGAACTTTTCCACTCGCATATATTTAAAAAAATTGCATCATTTTCTTCTGAATATATGGAAATAGCCAAAATCAATGATAACATTAATCAGGTTTTTAATTTTGCCAGTGACTACTATAATGGAGTGAGCCGGGGAGTTATGTTGCAAAGTTATGCAGTAATTGCAAAAATAGTTTCGATTCTATGTATTATAGCGGCATTATACATATTTAACCCATGGTTATGTTTGATTGCTGTAGCAGCACCATTGCCTTCCTTGTATTCTATGGTCTTAGGCCAAAAGCTTCAATTTAAGTTTATCAAGGACAATACAAAACTGCAACGCCGCATCGGTTATTTTCAGAATCTTATGCTTTCATCTTCCGCTAAGGAGTTAAAAACCTTCGGTTTATATGATTATTTTTATAAAAAATGGAAGGACTTATCTGACGAATATACACGAAAAGAAAGAAAAATGATCAGAGTGGGGACACTTTTAAATATCATTAATAATACCATAAGTAGTTCGGCGAATATAGGGGGGAGCGTATTTGCGATTATCTTAATGGCAACGGGGCGTATAACGATTGGTGAATTGGGCGCGGTATAGGCTTTAACCGGGACATTGATTGGCGATACCGGGGCTTTGCTTGGGAGTTTTTCAACCCTGTTTTCAAAAGAGAACCAAGCGGCACAATTTTTTGATTTAATAGAACTACCTGAAAAGCAGTCCGGGGACGTTGTGTGCGGCGATATAACTATGATGGAAGCGAAAAACTTAAGCTACCGTTATCCATTGACGATGAATTATGTATTAAATAATGTGAACCTCAGTATCAAAGAAGGGGAAAAAATAGCCCTTGTAGGTGAAAACGGAGCGGGAAAAACGACGTTTGTAAAGCTGATACTTGGTATTCTCTCGCCAAGTGGCGGAGAATTACGCATAAATGGAACGCAGGTTGAGGATATGGATTCAATCAGCCGTTTTAATGCTACAAGCGTTGTAATGCAGGACCCTTCTGCTTATGTAACGTTTACGGTAGGTGATAATGTCTATTTAGGTGATACCGCTATGCCTCGTGACGAGGATAAGATAGCCTCGGCAATAGCGTTTTCCGGCTTAGAAGGAGTGCGAAAAGATGAATTACTGGGAAAGGACATTGGCGGCACGGACCTTTCCGGAGGCCAATGGCAAAAGATAGCGATAGCCCGCGCTGCATACCGTAATCGGGATTTTATCGTATTAGACGAGCCGACGGGTAACTTAGACCCTATTGCTGAAGCTGAAATCTTTAAAAAATATATTTCACTGTCTAAAGATAAAACGGTCATATTTGTTACACATCGTGTCAGCATTGCTTCGTTGGCGGACAGAATCATCGTATTTGACGAAGGGAAAATTATGGGTGACGGCACACATGCTGAACTTCTGAAAAACAGCAAATACGCGGGATTGTATGAAGAACAAGCGAAGTGGTATGACCGATGATAACAGCGCTACAAAAAAGCACATCTGAACCCAATGATACCTACAACCGGCTGGAATTTAAAACACACCTACGCAGAAACTTCCGGAAATCTTTTATCGCAATCAAAAACCAGCATTTGTTTACAATCCGCAAATGGTGGTTTTTAATCAATGAATTTCCAAATCTTAGGTTTAAACGCGGAAGAGCTGGAAATGGCAGCGGAAATATTTGCGGGTTCACAATTACCTCATAGCGCAAAATAGACAAACCTATCAGATTTTGACGATTTTTTAGGAAGACAAGCCGTTTTTTCTTTACAATTGCCATAAGAATGTTTATAATAATAGCAATGGTTACAAAAACTGTTTTATGTAATTGTGAAGTGGTTAAGGTTAAAATCAACAAAAATAATTACATAAACTAAATAACGAAAGAATGTAGGAGGAACTCTATGAATTGGTTCAGCAAGCTATCTATTCAAAAGAAAATACAAAATTCTACAGTCATCTTGATCGTTGCGGCATTGATTATTATCAGCGTTATCTTCATTATTAGGAGTGTTCAAAACACTAATGATACTTTGAAAGCCACCCTTGAAAGACTGGCGGATGTTACCGCCGACCGGGTTATGTGGGAATTGAAGGCCACAGAGGCAGTTGCCTTGGAAATCGGTACGATCACCCGCTTTTCAAATCCCGATGTGAGTATCGAAGAAAAACAAGACTTATTGAAAACGAAGATAGATTACCACGGTATGCTACGCGGACATATTCTTGACCTAAATGGTATCAGCCTATTCGATGAAAATCTAAATGTAAGCGATCGTGAATATTTCAAGCAGGCTATGCAAGGAAACGCATATATCACCAAGCCTACAGTAAGCAGAACTACCGGACAGGCTTCAATCTTTGTCGCCGCTCCCTTATGGAAAGACGGCAATGTCAATACGGAGATTGTCGGCGCAGTCATGTTGGTGTTGCCGGGGGATACGATGAATAATATTGTCAATTCCGTCAGTGTCAGCAAAAATTCTTTTGTTTATATGATTGATAACGAAGGATATACGATTGCCGATATGACGATGGATTCAATCTATGCGGAAGAGAATGTTGAAGAAATTGCCAAGGAAGACCGTTCGCTCCGCAAACTTGCAGCACTTCATACCAAGATGCGTGCCGGCGAGAGCGGTAGCACAATGATGAATTTATTAGGAAAAAACGAGGTACTTGCTTATGCCCCGCTTAAGAATGGCAGTGGTTGGAGTGTTGTTGTCCATGCCCGTGCTGCTGATTTTATGAGCGGGCTTTATATAACTATTGCCCTTGTCGTTGCCCTTGTGGTATTGCTCATCATCATCGGTTTTGTCGTAGCAGGAAAAATAGGCAAGATTATTGGAGTTCCGCTCCAAAAATGTACAGAACGATTACAGGTTCTCGCCACCGGAAATTTGAGTAATGATGATCTGCAGGTTGATTCCGAAGACGAAACGAAAGTACTGGCGGATGCTACGAATGAAATTACCAGAGGCTTGACAGACATAATTCGCGATGTTCGATATATGTTAGATGAAATGGGCAACGGTAATTTTACTGCCAAAAGCCAAAACCCCGCTATTTATGAGGGTGACTTTGCGCCAATATTGGCTGCATACAGAACTCTGAATCAGCGGCTTAGCGAGACCATTCATCATATAAAGGACGTATCACACCAAGTTACCGCCGGCTCAGACCAATTAACAAAGAGTTCACAGGGCCTTGCGGAAGGTGCTACCGATCAGTCCGCTGCTGTCGAGGAATTGCAGGCGACCATTACCACCGTGACTGAACAGATTGGGAAGAGTGCCGATGAGCAAAAGAAGATCTTCAACATGGCGATGCAAATGGAAGAAGTTGCCGAACATAGCAGTGTTGAAATGGAAAATCTAAAAACAGCGATGAAGCGGATCAATGAAACGTCGCAACAGATCGAGTCGATTATTTCCGGAATCGAAGATATTGCATCACAGACGAACTTGTTATCCCTGAATGCTTCGATTGAAGCTGCCAGAGCCGGCGAAGCCGGGCGCGGTTTTGCCGTAGTGGCGAATGAAATCAGGAGCTTGGCCGAAGGCAGTGCAAAGTCCGCCGTCAATACGCGGGAATTGATTGAGACAGCCATCAAAGAAGCACGCAATGGTGACGAGATTACGGAAAAAACAGCGACTTCTTTGAGCGAAGTTATTTCCGGGTTGAAATCAATTGAAGGAAACATAAAAGAAGTCACTGAATCCTCGACGATACAGGTCGGATCGATGCGCGAAATCGAACATGGCATCAGCCAAATTTCCGATGTTATCCAAAGCAACTCCGCTTTAGCGGAAGAATCTTCGGCTATCAGCGAAGAATTTTCCGGCCAGGCTTCTACTTTGGAGGAATTGATTAACCGGTTTCAGGTTGAGAAAAAATAGTCTGTTTCGCAGAGTATAAAAAAGGTTCGCCTTGGCGAACCTTTTTTTATTATGCCGGTAAGGGGAACTTCAAAATCGAGGTTAGGTTAAACCCACAAATATATAATTCCATTAATAAAACAAACCAGCACGCCAAGGATAATAGAAATCAGTGAACCGTCCGATTTCGTTGGCGTTTTGTAGGAACCGGATTTTATTAAATCTGCTATGGAAATGATAATTGCCGCTACACATATTAATATTCCTACGTTTTTAAAGATAGACAAATCCCCGCCCATTCCAAGAAGATTACAAAGAACACCCGAAATGACAGTAATAATAGCGGCGATGCTTAAAGCGGAAGGCCGGGGTTTCATATCTTGTTCCATACTTTCATTGATGGTTCTTGAATTAAAAGTCTGTGTTTGTCTGTACTCCGTCAGAATCTGTTTTTCGGCAAACCTCAGCATTAAAGTGTCGAAACCGGAATAAAAGGAGCTAAATGAGAAAAATTTCCCACTGTTACCAAAAACAATAACATCTCTGCTATTGTTTTTGTCTTTGATAACCAGTTTTTCTATCATATCAAATGTGTACTGTTTTGGCCTTCTGAAAAATGAATAATAGGTTATATTATTTACATTTATTTTTATTTTGTTTGTGACAAGGTACAAAAACAAAAATAGGCTCGACAGGAAAAAGGTAGAAAATATAATATAAATTGCGGCTGTTATTGAATCATTGGGGAATAATGTCATCAATAAAATAAGTAACCCGAAAACCGAGGAGCTAATTAAGCTAACCCATTTAAGCAAGGGCGACATACGCAATTCAAAGTTATATATGTCAACCTCATTGCTCTTGATTCGGACATTGTTCTTGATTCTTTTTAAAAGTGTAAACACTAATAAAATGATTAAGCAAATAATTAGTAAAATATGCATTCTTTATTATATCATGATTTCTAAAGAAAATCATGGCCTCCGGCGGATGCGCACTAAAACTGCGTTGATATAATGTCTTAGCGACATTATATCATATATTCTTACAAGCGGCATTAATAAATTAACTGCTTTGTATAATAAAGTATAAAACCCGGCATATTCCACACACTAACCCAATGATACCTACAACCGGCTGGAATTTAAAACACACCTACGCAGAACTTCCGGAAATCTTTTATCGCAACCAAAAACCGGCATATGTTGAAAATCCGCAAATGGTTGTGTTTAATCAGGGGCTTGCCGAATCCTTAGGGCTAAATGCAGAAGAATTAAAAAAGGCACCGGGAATATTTGCGGGTTCACAATTACCTCATGGCGCAAAACCCATATCCCAGGCTTATGCCGGATACCAATTCGGTCATTTTGCCATGCTTGGAGATGGGCGGGCAGTTTTGCTTGGTGAGCAAATTGCCCCGGATGGCCGGAGATTTGATATTCAATTAAAAGGCTCGGGCCTTACCCCTTTTTCCCGTAATGGTGACGGACTTGCTGCCCTTGCGCCAATGCTTAGGGAATATATTATCAGCGAAGCAATGTTTTATTTAGGGATACCGACAACCCGCTCCCTTGCGGTCGTTCTTACCGGTGAAGACGTCATCAGGGAAAGGGTTCTATCGGGCGCTGTATTAACACGGATAGCTTCAAGCCACATCAGGGTAGGGACTTTCAACTATATATCAGTTTTTGGTACCAAAGTTGATTTATGCAAACTTGCGGACTATAGCATAATGCGCCATTTCTCTTGGCTTGAAAATCCGGATTATGAAAATAAGTATCTTATGTTTTTCAGGGAAGTTGCCGGGCAACAGGCGCGCTTAATAGCAAAATGGCAGTTGGCTGGTTTTATCCATGGTGTTATGAATACGGATAATATGGCAATTTCAGGTGAAACGATTGATTACGGCCCCTGCGCTTTTATGGACAGATATGACCCTGATACTGTGTTCAGTTCGATTGATACTTCCGGACGTTACGCTTACAAAAATCAACCGCTTATGGCCGCCTGGAATTTGTCCAAATTAGCAGAGGCGCTATTACCCTTGTTGCACAAGGAGCAAGAAATGGCGATTGAACTTGCCGGGGAGGAGATTTCAAAATATTGGGACTGTTATCATGAAAATTGGTTTGCCGGTATGCGGGCCAAAATTGGTCTTGTCAGTGAAAAAGCAGAGGATGCTGTTCTTATTAGTGAGTTGTTGGATTTACTAAAGCAACATAAATTGGATTATACAAATACTTTCCGCTTGCTTTCTACATTTTTGCCAATTGATGAAAACCCAAATTTATCCGAAAAATCCAAATTACCTGGACTATCCGAATTATCCCGATTACCTGAATTATTGGGACTACCCGAAACCCCCGACTTTGCTCTTTGGATAAAAAAATGGCAGAATAGAATTAAGCTTCAAAACCAAAACCAACAAGATACGATTGAACTAATGCAAAAACATAATCCGGCCCTTATCCCCAGAAACCAACAGGTTGAAGAAGCTCTTACGGCAGCAGAAAACGGGGATTTGACGGTGATGACAAATTTGCTTGAAACTTTGAGCACACCTTATGAAAAGGCAGAGCTTTACTCTCTTCCGCCGGAATCAAAATCTTGCGGATACAAAACATTTTGCGGAACTTGACAAGATGTACAAAAGTGAAAAGGGACAAAATGGAGCTGTTGACAAAGTCCGCCATAAAATGGCGGATTTTGTTTGCAATCATATAATTGATAGGCAATATCTGATATAATTAGGGTAATTAAACCAGAAAGGT
>WRAQ01000003.1 GCA_009780115.1 Lachnospiraceae bacterium | reverse complement strand
GCAGGTCTAGAGTTGTAGTGAATAATAATAGAACTTAAATCAGCAGGAAAACAAGCGACCGCGCAGCGGGCATTTGTTTTCACTTGATTCTTCAACGCTAGACCGCAGGTCTAGAGTTGTAGTGAATAATAATAGAACTTAAATCAGCAGGAAAACAAGCGACCGCGCAGCGGGCATTTGTTTTCACCTGATTCTTCAACGCTAGACCGCAGGTCTAGAGTTGTAATGAATAATAATAGAACTTAAATCAGCAGGAAAACAAGCGACCGCGCAGCGGGCATTTGTTTTCACCTGATTCTTCAACGATAGACCGCAGGTCTAGAGTTGTAGTGAATAATAATAGAACTTAAATCAGCAGATAAATAAAGAGATAGAGAATCCTATGTTCAAACATAAGAAAACAATCATGCATATTTGCGCTTTTACTGCATCAGCCTTGTGGGCGCTTGGTTATGTTCTTACCCGTGTTGCAATTGCGGATTTTACTTCTGACACATTGGCGTTTCTGCGTTATTTGATTGCTGCAATAACGTTGATTATTTATGCATTAATTAAAAAAATACGTTTGCCAAAATTGAAAGATGTTCCGCTTTTTATCTTTGGCGGTGCTGTTGGTATTGCGGTTTATGTTTACTTTATTAATGAAGGTTCACAAACATTGCCAGCCGCTACAGTTAGTTTTATTGTCAGCGCGGCCCCGGTATTTACAGCCCTTTTAGCCCTATTTTTGCTACATGAAAAAATCGGAATTAAAGGCTGGTTTTCAATCGGCTGTGCTTTTTTGGGCGTTGGAATCATTACATATTTTAGCGGCGGTTTTGTCTTTAGCTCCGGTATTATTTGGGTATGTATTTCGATGATACTTAAATGTATTTATACAATTTTCCAACGTAAGTTATTTACAAGATATAGTCCGCTGGAAATCACGACCTACTGTATTGTCGCGGGGGCATTATTGCTTTCACCATTTGCGCCGCGCTCAATCAGTCAGGCGGCGGATGCTTCGGTGGTTGGGTTAGGGTCGGTTTTTGTCCTGGGTGTTTTTTCAGCAAGTATGGCCTACCTGCTTTGGTCACATGCGTTAAAAAATGCAAAACGGATCAGTGAAGCTACGAACTATATGTTTTTGACCCCAATCCTGACAACACTCCTTGGTTTCGTGATGATAAAAGAAGCGCCGCATTATTCGGTTTATCTGGGTGGGATGCTGGTTTTAATTGGTGTGGTTTTGATTAATTATCAAAAGAAAGTGAGTGATTAGACTTTAACTAATAATAAAATATATGAAGTTCATCAATCTTGCTTTACAGCGGCCTGCGTGATAATATATTTGAAGGAGATTTATAATGATTGAATATAGAAAAGCAAGCATAAATGATGCTGCCAAACTTGCGAAAATCAGAAGTGAATTTTTTGAAGAAATCACTAATTGTACGGAAATTGAACGTGAAAAATTAGAAGCTGCAAGTAAGAATTATTTTGACTATGCCCTTGCAGATGATAGTTTTGTCGCCTGGCTTGCGGTTGAAAATGGTAAGGTTATTGCGACTAGCGGACTGTGTTTTTATATGACTCCGCCCTCAATAGACCGGCTCGACGGCAAAGTAGCATACATAATGAATATGTATACTTTTCCTGAATACCGGAAAAATGGAATCGCCAAGGAACTCTTTACAAGAATCATTGAAGAAGCCAAGAAACGCGGTTATTGCAAATTAACCCTCAATGCCACAGATAAGGGTAAACCATTATATGAAGAATTTGGATTTAAAGATGTAAAAGGAGATATGGTTTTTTATGCGAAGTAAAATAATCCACATCGGAAATAAAGTCATCGGCGGAGGCAACCCGATTCTTATTCAATCGATGACGAATACCAAAACCGAAGATATCGAAGCGACAGCCGCGCAAATTTTACAGCTTGAAGCCGCCGGTTGTGATGTTATCCGGGCAGCGGTACCAACAATGGAAGCGGCGGAAGCTTTTGCAGTGATTAAAAAAAGAATCAATATTCCTTTAGTCGCCGATATTCATTTTGATTACCGGCTTGCGTTGGCGGCAATTGAGAACGGCGCTGACAAAATCCGGATTAACCCGGGTAATATCGGCGGAATAGAGGCGTTGACCGAGGTGGTCAATGCGGCGAAAGAGCGAAACATTCCTATTCGGGTTGGCGTTAACAGCGGTTCTCTGGAAAAAGGTTTAGTTGAAAAATATGGTGGTGTCACTGCTGATGGTTTGGTGGAAAGTGCTTTGGACAAAGTACGTCTAATTGAAGAAATCGGTTATGATAATCTGGTAATCAGCATCAAATCGTCGGATGTATTGATGTCGGTTGCGGCTCATGAAAAAATTGCCGAACTTACTAATTATCCTTTGCATGTTGGGATTACCGAAGCCGGGACAATATTAAGCGGTAGTATAAAATCAGCGGCCGGCCTTGCTTTAATTTTGAATCAAGGTATCGGTGATACGATTCGTGTTTCCTTAACCGGCGACCCGCTCGAAGAAATTAAGGCAGCGAAAATTATTCTACGTACATTAGGGCTGCGGAAAGGGGGGATTGAAGTGATATCTTGTCCGACTTGCGGACGGACGGAAATTGATTTAATTAATCTGGCTAATCAAGTTGAAAATATGGTTGCCGATATTCCCCTTGATTTAAAAGTCGCGGTAATGGGCTGTGTCGTAAATGGCCCGGGTGAAGCAAAAGAAGCCGCGCTCGGTATCTGCGGGGGTAAAGGTGAAGGCCTCTTAATCAAAAAAGGTGAGATTATCAAAAAATTACCCGAAAGTGAATTGCTTGGGGCCTTGCGCGAGCAGTTGTTAAATTTCAAGGAGTAAGACAGACAAAATATCTCGTAGGAACCTTAGGGCGCCTTCTTCCCAAGATTAAACGACTATGGAAACCAATTAGGCCGTAGAGACGAAACCAAATAAGTTTGGTTCGAGATTTTATTGTCTGGCTTACGGTATTAAAAAATTAATGATTTTTAGTAATACCCCGCCCCGGTCACCGACAAATCAGAAAGCTTCACCCCATATTTTTTAGCAAGGTCAATAATTTTATCTTTTCCAAGTAACATAAACAAATCGGCGATTGCAGCGGGTGGGATAGTATTAAGTGTCTCGGCGGCAAAAGGCTCGACGATGTTTAAAACGTCGGATAAAATAGCATTATCATTTTGGGAAGAAGCGCTTTTCTTAATCTCATTGATTATCTTTTGATAGTCAATTTTTTCAATTGTAATGGATAAAGTAAGCATACAATTCGTATTCCCTTCTTTTATTTTCTTGAAATATGTGTCAGTTTTTTCCAGATACGTGTTAATAGCAAGCCCATAATCCATCGCAATTTTGTTAGCCTGCATAGCAATTATATTTCTGGTTAAAGTAAGAGATTCCAAGGTTGGCAACAATGGCTGAATTATACTCAAAAATGTGTCACGAAAACCGGTGCGTGAAGAAGCCGGATTTTGATTTATGGATGATTTAAACTTTGTCAAAAAAATCTTGTAATCAATTTTGTGGATAATAATCGTAAGATATGTCATATACACCCAATCTCCGCCATCGGCGGACTTGATAATCAAAACCTGAATTACATTCAGGCGTTGAAATGTTTTTCTTTCAACCTTTACCCCTTGTATAGAATAATCACTTTGAAGTGATATTATACTAATCTTGAATAAAAAGCAATTCTCATGCTATAATAGTGTGAAAAGATTTTCTAAGGAATCGGACAATTGTCCAAACTGAAGAGATTTTCTAAAACGGTATAATACACCATTCAAGAAAATCTAATGCTTCAGTTGCAAAGAAAATTTAAAGCTTCACACGGGAAGAACGCAGAAAGCGCGTTCTTCATGGATTTTGAGGAGTATGATTAATTAATGGCACAAAATTTTACAGAAGTATTTCCCGCGCTCAAGTTGGAAAAATCAATTCACGATTTATTCTCGAAAGTTTGGGTCGAGAAAGTGAAAATGACCAGACAGAGGGATTTTATCCGTATTTACATATCAAGTAACCGCCTGATTCATAAGGCGGTTGTCTACAAAGTAGAAAATGAAATAAAAAAGCAACTTTTCCGGGAACAGCCGGTCAGAATCAAAATTTTTGAAAACTTCAAACTTTCAGCCCAATATAATGCGGAAAAACTTCTGCATATTTATCAGGAAAGCATTATCCTTGAATTAAAAGATAAACCGGTGCTTTTAAGTATCTTAAAAAATACCAAAATTAGTTACCCTAATGAAAAGCAACTTCTTTTAACGATTGATGCTTCGCTTTTAATTGAAAATAAAGCAGCAGAATTAGCCCAATATTTTAGCCAGGTTTTTAATGAACGCTGTGGCCTTTCTGTTGAAATTATAATTGATAATGAAGAAAATAAGCGCAAATCCCGCGATGATGATGCAAAAATACGGGCAAGAATTAATGAAGTGACAAATATTGCCCGGGGCGAGCTTAAGGTAAATGAAGATTCCGTCCCTGACAGTATCCGGATTCAGCCGCAAGAAAATAATGAACCCATTATCCTTAAGGAAGAAACTGATACTCTAGTTGCTGAAAAGATCAAAAGACCCCCGGCCAGAAAATCCCGCAAACGTTCCGATAACCCTGATGTTTTGTATGGCCGCGATTTTGATGACGGTGAATTTACTCCGCTTAAAGAAATCATTGGTGAAATTGGCGAAGTTATTATCCGGGGCCAGATTATCTTCCTTGATTTTCGCTCAATCAAAAATGAAAAAATGATTGTGATATTTAGCCTTACCGATTTTACGGATACGATAAAAATAAAGCTTTTCGTCGGTGATGAAATGCTCGATGAACTTAAGGAGAATATTAAATACGGTGTATTTGTGAAAATCAAGGGGATTGTACTGATGGACAAGTTTGATGGTGACTTGACTATCGGTTCCATTGTCGGAATCAAAAAAACGCTTAATTTTACTACGAAGCGGCTTGATGAAGCAAAACTTAAACGGGTTGAGCTTCATTGCCATACCAAAATGAGTGATATGGATGGGGTTTCCGAAGCGGGAAGACTGATTGAGCGGGCTTTTGAATGGGGGCACAGTGCTATTGCAATCACTGACCATGGTGTGGTACAGGCATTTCCTGATGCATACAAAGCCTGGAAGAAGATATATAATCAAGAAAAAAAACGCCTTTGGGAAAAGGAGGGTAAAGAGCCGCCGGCGGAAGCGGATTTTTTCAAAGTGATTTATGGCGTAGAAGCTTATCTTGTTGATGATTTGCGCGAGATAGCCACTAATGCCGGCACTCGGCTCCTTGATGATGAATATGTAGTTTTTGACATTGAAACAACAGGTTTTTCTCCGCTTAATAACCGGATTATCGAGATTGGCGCAGTAAGGGTCATTGGGGGAAATATCACCAAACGTTATCAGTCTTTTATCAATCCCAATGTGCCGATTCCTTATGAAATTGAGCGCTTAACCGGAATCAATGATGAAATGGTTTTGGAAGCTCCTGATATCGAAGCAGTCCTTCCGGAATTTCTTTCCTTTGTTGGCGAAAGGCCTTTGGTTGCCCACAATGCAAACTTTGATATGAGCTTTATTAAAGAAAACTGCCGCCGGCAGGGGTTAGTAAAGGAATTTACCTATCTTGATACTTTAGCTATGGCAAGAATCCTTCTCCCGGAGCTGAAAAAACATACTTTAGATACAATTTGTAAGGCTTTAAAAATAAATCAAAAAAACCATCACCGGGCCGATGATGATGCCGAATGCACTGCGCAAATTTTTAATGATTTTTGTTCCCGCCTTAAGGAAAAAGGGGTAAAATCTCTTAAAGAAGTGAATATGCTTAATAATTCAACGCCGGAACTTGTTAAAAAACTGCCCAGCTTTCATGTGATTATTTTGGCGGCTAATGATATCGGGCGTGAGAATCTTTATACATTAATATCCGAATCGCATTTGAATTATTATCGCCGCCGGCCGCGAATCCCCAAAAGCCTGCTTATGGAATATCGCGAAGGTTTGATTGTTGGAAGTGCCTGTGAAGCGGGCGAGCTTTATAGTGCATTGATTGAGGGGAAATCCGCCGCTGATATGAGCCGGATTGTGAATTTTTATGATTATTTGGAAATTCAGCCGGCCGCGAATAATCAGTTTATGCTAAAATCAGAAAAAATTCCGGCAGTTAATTCACTTGCTGATATCCATGAACTGAACCGAAAGATAGTTAAATTGGGTGAGGATTACCATAAACCGGTCGTTGCCGCTTGTGATGTTCATTTTCTTGACCCTGATGATGAAGTTTACCGGCGGATTATTATGGCCGGGCAGGGTTATGACGATGCCGACGATCAAGCCCCGTTATACCTGCGAACAACCGACGAAATGCTTGATGAATTTGCTTATCTTGGCCGGGAAAAAGCTTTTGAAATAGTTGTTGAAAATACCAACAAAATTGCGGCGATGATTAGCCCGATTTCACCGCTCCGTGCTGACAAATGTCCGCCGGTCATCGAAAATAGTGACAAGGAGCTTGAGGAAATTTGCTTCCGCCGTGCTTTCACATTATATGGCAACCCCTTGCCGGAGCTGGTAAAAAACCGTTTGGATAAAGAGCTTAATTCGATTATCCAAAATGGCTTTGCCGTTATGTACATAATAGCTCAGAAATTGGTTTGGAAATCGCTTGAAGACGGTTATCTTGTCGGCAGCCGTGGTTCGGTTGGTTCCTCTTTTGTTGCAACAATGGCCGGTATTACTGAAGTAAATCCCTTACGGCCGCATTATTATTGTTTGACTTGTTTTTATAGTGATTTTGATTCGGAAGTGGTACAGGGATTTGCCGGCCGGACTGGCTTTGATTTGCCGGATTTAGCTTGTCCAAAGTGCGGGGAAGAACTTAAGAAAGATGGTTTTGATATTCCTTTTGAAACATTCCTTGGTTTTAACGGTGACAAAGAGCCGGATATTGACCTTAATTTCTCGGGCGAGTATCAAAGCAAAGCTCATAAATATACTGAAGTTATTTTTGGCTCCGGACAGACTTTCCGGGCCGGGACAATTTCAACTTTGGCGGACAAAACTGCTTTTGGATATGTGAAAAAATATTTTGACGAACGGGGGCAAGTTAAACGGAATTGTGAAATTGACCGGATTGTTTCCGGTTGTACCGGGATCCGGAAGAGTACCGGCCAGCACCCCGGCGGAATTATCATTTTGCCGCTTGGCGAAAAAATTAATTCATTCACCCCGGTTCAGCGGCCGGCTAATGATGTAAATAGCGATATTATCACAACTCACTTTGATTATCATTCGATTGACCACAATCTTCTGAAATTAGACATACTCGGGCATGACGACCCGACAATGGTGCGGATGCTTCAGGATTTAACCGGGGTTGACCCGTTATCGATTCCATTTCAAGATGAAGAAGTAATGTCACTTTTTCAAAACACAAAAGCGTTGAAAGTAACACCGGAGCAAATTGGCGGGTGCCGCTTAGGGGCGATGGGGGTGCCGGAGTTTGGCACAGATTTCGTCATTCAGATGCTGGAAGATACTAAACCGCAATCGTTTTTTGATTTAATCTGTATTTCCGGTTTGTCTCACGGTACTGATGTTTGGTTAGGTAATGCCCAGGAGCTTATCAAAGAGGGGAAAGCGACAATTTCGACGGTTATCAGTACTCGCGACGATATCATGACTTATCTGATTAATAAGGGAGTGGACAGCTCTTTATCCTTTAATATTACTGAAAGTGTCAGAAGGGGCAGGGGGCTTACTGATGAGTGGAAGGAAGCAATGAAAGCCGCGAAAGTCCCGGACTGGTATATCTGGTCTTGTGAAAAAATTAAGTACATGTTCCCGAAAGCCCATGCGGCCGCTTATGTGATGATGGCGTGGCGGATTGCCTATTTTAAGGTTTATTACCCGCTAGCCTACTATGCTGCTTTTTTCTCAATCAGGGCTTCGGCATTTAATTATGAAATCATGTGTCAGGGGCAAAAACATTTGGAACGGGCGATGGCAGATTATAAACAACGCGAGGAAATAGGGAAATTAACTAAAAAAGAGCAGGACTCATATCGTGATATGCGGATTGTCCAGGAAATGTATGCCCGGGGGTTTGAGTTTGTCCCGCTGGATATTTATACGGCTAAGGCTCATGATTTTCAGCTTATTGACGGAAAAATAATGCCGTCCCTTAGCAGTATTGAAGGATTGGGGGATAAAGCGGCTGATGCCGTGGTCGAAGCGAAAGAGATGGGTAAATATTTATCGCGTGACGACTTCCGTCAACGGGCGAAAGTGAGTAAAACAGTAGTTGAATTAATGGAACGGTTAGGATTGTTTGGAGAGTTGCCGGAATCAAACCAAATGAACATATTCGATTTACTGTGATACTTAAAGTCAGGCAATAAACATTCGGCCAACCAAACTTGTTTGGATGCAGTTGTTTTTGCCTTCCTTGTATAGAGAGGTTATTATGGCGAAGTGGTTTATTAGCGCAAAAAAGGCTGATTTCGATGATATTGGGCGGAAGTTCAACATATCACCGATTCTTGCACGCCTGATCCGGAACCGGGATATAATTGATGAAGAAGATATCCGCAAATATTTGCATGGTACGATTGAAGAAATGTATGACCCATTTCTACTAAAAGGAATGGCTGATGCGGTGATTATTCTTGCGGATAAAATTCAAAAATCAGCACCAATGAGGATTATCGGTGATTATGATGTTGATGGGATTTGTTCAGCTTTTATTTTGCTGAAAGGGCTTAACTCGCTAGGGGGGAAAGCTGATACAGTGCTCCCTCACCGGATAAAAGATGGTTACGGGCTTAATGAAAATTTGATTATTGAGGCTCATGAGGCCGGGATTGATACGATTATCACTTGCGATAACGGGATTGCGGCTACCCGGCCGGTTAAATTAGCTAAAGAAATGAATATGACAGTGATTGTTACCGACCATCACGAAGTACCGTATGAAGAGGAATGCACTTTGCCGGGGCAAGAAAATCAACGCTTTTATCAATTACCGCCCGCCGATGCGATTGTTGACCCCTGGCAGCCGGACTGCCCCTACCCCTTTAAGCAAATTTGCGGGGGTATGGCAGCGCTAAAAGTAATTGAAGCTTTGTATATTCAGCTTTCGCTGTCAATTCCGGATAAATTGCATGAGGAATTGCGTTGTCTTGCGGCGGCGGCAACGATATGTGATGTGATGGAACTAAGCGATGAAAATCGCATTTTAACTAAATATGGTTTAAAACATTTGCGGGAGTGTGAAAACCTTGGCATCCGGGCTTTGATCGAAGTCAACGGGATTGATGCGGCTAAACTTTCCCCTTACCATATCGGTTTCATTATTGGACCTTGCTTAAATGCAACCGGCCGCTTAGATACTGCTGAACGGGCGATTGCTTTATTAAAAGCGACTGATTACCGGGAAGCTATTGATATAGCCGGCGGGCTTAAAAGCCTTAACGAGAATCGTAAAGAAATGACCGCAAAAGGCGTGGAGGCGGCAATAGCGATAGTGGAAGAACTGTTTCACGACAAAGATAAAGAAATGTTTCACGCAGTTCTTGTCCTTTACCTGCCGGATTGCCATGAAAGCCTGGCCGGGATTATTGCCGGAAGAATCAAGGAACGTTACCACCGCCCGGTTTTTGTCTTGACAGATGGTGACGATGGGGTTAAGGGTTCGGGGCGCAGCATTGAAACTTATCATATGTATGATGAAATGTGCAAATGTAAAGACTTATTTACGAAATTCGGCGGCCATAAACAAGCGGCCGGATTTTCAATGCCGCCGGAAAACATCGAAAAGCTCCGCCAAGCGCTAAACGAAAATGCTGCCTTAACGGAAGGCGACTTTATCCCGAAAATAAGTATTGATATCGCAATGCCGTTATCATATATTTCTCCGCAGTTGATTCGCGAATTTGACTTATTAGAGCCGTTTGGTATAGCGAACCCTAAACCGGTTTTTGCCCAAAAAGATTTAATTCTGCTTAACGGCCGGGTAATGGGGAAAACCGGGCGCGCCGCCAAATATAAAGTTTCCGACTGTGACGGCCGCAAATTTGAAATCCTTCACTTTGGTGACATTGATGCCTTCGACAAATTCTTATCCGACAAATTTTCCCCCGCCCAAAAGGAACTTTTATACAAAGGTTCTTGCGGTACGGAACCGATGAAAATCAACATCACCTACTACCCGGACATGGTCACCTATAAAGGCAAAGAAGACATCAGAATAGTAATGCAAAACTATTGTTAATACCTGATGGCAGATAATGAGTAAGTCAGGTAAAAACATCTCGCAGGAACCTTAGGCCGCCTTCTTCCCCGGAGAAAAATTATATTTTACACCAATTAGGCCATAGTGACGGAGAGAATTTATTACCTGACTTACGTAGTAAATGACCTCTGAAATTAGAGAGGAGACCATTATGATAACTACCGTTACTTTAAACCCCGCCATCGACAAAACCTGTACCACCCAAAGCTTATTGCTTGGGCAAGTAAACCGGATGCAGACCATCCATAACCATGCCGGCGGAAAAGGAATCAATGTCGCCCGGATTCTGCGGCAGTACGATATAGGCGTAAGTACCCTTGGGTTTATCGGGGGCTATTCCGGGACTTTTATTGAAAACCATTTGCGGGAAATAAAGGCAGTAACAACTTTTACAAAAGTAAACGAAGAAACAAGAGTCAGCACAAATATCGTTGCCGCCGATGGTTTTATCACGGAAATCCTTGAACCGGGCCCCGAGATAACGAAAATGGAATTGGAACACTTTCTTGCGGATTTCAAATTATCGCTGAAAGATAGTGATTTAATCGTTCTTTCCGGCAGTGTGCCCCGGGGAATTGCTTCGGATATTTATGCAAAATTAATCAGCATTGCCAAAAAACAAGATAGAAAAGTAATTCTTGATACCAGCGGCGATTTATTAGTCGAGGGGGTACGGGAAAAGCCTTATATGATAAAGCCTAACCTAAAAGAATTGGAATATCTGGTAAAGCATCCGGTAAGAGGGGTGGAAGCGGTTGCAGAAACAAGCAGGGGACTGGTGCAAAAGGGCATAACCCATGTGCTGGTTTCACTTGGCCGAAAGGGTATAGTATATGCCAGCTCCTTGGAAAATAAAGTTCTGTATGCCAAAGCCCCCGAAATCAAAGTGAAGAATACTATTGGCTGTGGCGACAGTGTGGTAGCTTCGTTTTGTATATCGCAGTTAAGCGGGCAAGATATGCAAGAAACTTTGCGTAATGCTGTTGCTATTTCGGCGGCGGCAGCAACTCTGCCGGGCATCGCAATAATTCCGCCTGAAAAAGTAAAGGAACTTTATAACGAGATAATAATTACCGGGTTTGATAATTAATTTGCTTCATTTGCAATATCGGTATGATTAACGGCGCTGGCAAACAATACTGCGACCGAGCGCATTAGGTCAGTACCTGCATCATCAAAAATACGTTCACATTGACCGTCGGAACATAGTACAAACCCTCCGAAAGTATTGTTAATAAACATCGGGACAGCAAGAACTGAAAGTAACCCGTGTTCTCTAAGTAACCCTGCTTCAAAATCCGACCTTACCCGCAGAGGGCCGTTTATCACCCCTCCGGTTGATAATATTTTTTCCCAGCATTGCTCAGTTTCAGGACAGACAACATCGACTAAATCAGCTTTCGGCGGGATAGTGCCGCCGGCTTCTTTGTCCCACAAATAAACTTGCGATAAATGCAAGCCCTCCGGTTTCCAGATATAACGCCAGACCGATATGCAGTCGATATATAAAAAATTTGCAATATTATTTACCCCTGAAGACATTATATAATCAAAAGTAATATTCTGCATTGTCAGGAATGAGATAGCAACTTTCGTTAATGTTTCGGCTAATTCTTTACTCCGCCTTAAGGTATCAATCGTTTTTTTCGCTGATGACAAGGTGAGAGGTGATTTGCCGGTAATTTCTAAATATGAATACCGGTTCCGCCCGTTTAGCTTGGAAGTATACAACATCTCATCTGCGCGGTTGATGTATTCACTGCTTCCTTGTACATGCTCTACATTCCCTGAAGTCACCCCAACCGAAACAGTAACAAAATCAGCCACACTGCTCCCTTCATGAGGGATAGCTAAAGCGCGGATACTTTTGAGTAATTTTGCAGCGATAATATGGGCGCCGCCCTCATCTGTATTCGGTAAAACAACAACAAATTCCTTACCGCCGAAACGGGCAACAAAATCATCAGTCCTGGTTAAAGTTTTCATTAAAGTTTCAGCGATGAGCTTTAAGCATTCATCACCTTTTACCTGGCCATAGGTATCGTTATAAATTTTGAAGAAATCAATACCAACTATCATCAGACTAAGCGAATCGCCTGAACGGGCGAGAGTTGTTAAAATCCGGTTAATATTTTCGATAAAGTAACGCCGGCTATGAATACCGGTTAATTCATCATAATTAAGCTGGTTAAGATTTTTACTAATCGGTGCGATAATCCAATCTGATATGTATGAGATAAATTTTAAACTGACAGCAAACAATATTAATATTGTAATTAGACTCACCGCGATAAAAGTCCATATCATACCCCGACTTGGGTTAAATAAAATGATTGATGATATAAGAAGTGTCAAAGCAGTAATAATAGTGACAACAATCATCGGGATTAGCAGTTTTATTTTTATAGACATTGATAGTACCTCTTTCATAATTACCAATAATTATATTCGGATAATCGTTTAATTTTACCATGCCGTGCTAATATTTACTAGTACTATTTTTGCAAAAATAATCAAAAATTTACAAAAAAATAAACAAAGTGACCAAATTTTTAATGTCAGGGGCCTGCTATACAAAAAGCCTCCCGCGTGGGAGGCCTTTTGCGCGCATTAGCGCAGTCTTATGAGGGGGGAGATAGTGAGTCAACAACTATCTTATCTACAATACTAAAACAAAAGTGTGTCCAAAGTGTGTCAACTTTCTAATGAAAGACTAAAGAATTTATTAAGGAATATACTTTTAAATAATCACATGCTATAGTATAGGTATATTTACCGGCAAATATGAAGTAATAATTTAGGAGGCTTATAATAATGGATTTAGGGAAACTTATTTTAAAACCGGAAGAAAAAAAAGAGTTGATTAAAGAAATTCAAGCCTTTTTCAAGGACAAACGCGATGAGGAGATTGGTCTTATTGCCGCCGAAACAGTGCTTGATTTTTTTATTAAAATAATGGGTGCCCGGGTTTACAACAAAGCTCTTGATGACATTCAAATATGGTTTAGAAGATATATGGATAATATGGAAGCAGATTATTATTCTTTATATAAAAACATATAATAGTAGGAAACTCAAAATTTGCAGGGTTTTGCAGATATGAAAATTTCGAAAGGGAAAACAATGCAGTTAAAAGAATTACTAAGTAATCTTAATTATGAATGCTTATATGGAAGTTTGGAATGTGAGGTTAATGAGGTTATAAATGATTCTCGTAAAGTAGAAAACGGCGGCCTTTTCATTTGTATAACCGGAATGAAAAGTGACGGTCATGATTTTGTCAGTCAGGTAATTGAAAAAGGGGCGCGGGTTTTGGTGGTTGAGCGGGACATTTGTGCGGATATAACCGCAGGGGCACTAGTTACGGTTATTAAAGTGCCATGTACCCGTTATGCCCAGGCCATCATAGCGGCTAATTGGTTTGGCCATCCGGCGAATGAAATAAAAACAATTGCCATCACCGGAACGAAAGGCAAAACCACAACGGCTTACTTGATAAAATCGATTTTGGAACAAGCCGGATACAAAGTTGGCTTGATTGGAACAATTGAAATCATCATTGGTGATAAACATATCGCAGCAAAGAATACCACCCCGGAGTCATTATTGATTCATAAGTACTTACGCGAAATGGTGTCAGCCGGTCTCGATATAGTTGTAATGGAAGCAGCATCACAAGGGTTTAAACTTAACCGGACAGCCGGGATAATTTTTGATATCGGGATTTTCACCAATCTGTCGCCTGACCATATCGGCCCCGGCGAACATGTTGATTTCGCTGAATACTTGTCCTGTAAAAGGATGTTATTTACCCAATGTAAAAAGGGTTTTGTGAACCTTGACAGTGAACATTATCCCGAGATTATCATGGGTCATACCTGCGAAATTACTACCTATGGAATTGATAGCCCGGCGGATTTACAGGCGGATGGCTTGGAATTATATCGTGATAACAGTAGCTTGGGTGTCTGCTTTGGGGTTAGTGGTTTGTTGAAATTTCAGGCATCAGTAGCTTCACCGGGTAAATTTAGCGTTTATAATGCTCTTGCGGCAATTTTGGTGTGCCATCATTTTGATGTGCCGATAACGATTATCTGCCAAGCACTTTTGAATGCCCGTGTTAAAGGGCGGATTGAAATACTTCCGGTTGCAGCGGATTTTTCGCTGATGATTGACTATGCGCATAACGAGATGAGTTTGGCGAGTTTACTTAAGTCGCTGAAAGAATATGAGCCGAAACGGTTAGTTTGCTTGTTTGGCTGCGGCGGGAACCGTGACAAGTCACGGCGGGACAAAATGGGGGAAGTGAGCGGCCGGTTAGCCGACTTGACGATTATAACTTCCGATAACCCCCGTGATGAGGAACCGCAGGATATCATTAACGATATCAAAACCGGAATTACTAAAACAAACGGACAATATGTCGAAATTATCGATCGCCGCGAAGCAATTGCATATGCAATCCGGCATGGCCGGGCCGGTGATATTATTGTGCTTGCGGGAAAAGGCCATGAAGATTATCAAGAAATAAAAGGGGTAAAGTATCCGCTTGATGAACGCGAAGTTGTGCAAGAAATATTTAAATAAAAAGTTTGAGTAGCTTTTTGTTATCGGGTTCATTGCAATCATGAGAAAGATAAAATGACATCATATTTATATGCCAATATCATCATAGAAATCGCCCATGAAAATGTTGACCGGCCTTTTCAGTATAAAATACCGCCGTCCCTTGATGGTTTGCTTGCACCGGGAGTGAGTGTAACGGTTCCTTTTGGGAAAAGCAACCGCCAGATAACCGGCTTTGTTATTGAGCTGACGAATCAAGCCGAGTATCCGCCGGAAAAATTAAAAGAGGTCATCGGGACAACAGAAGCCGGTGTAAATATGACCACCGATGCTATCAAGTTGGCGGAATGGATGAAGAAAAACTATGGCGGCACAATGATTGCGGCTTTGAAAACAGTTTTACCTGCCAAACGGAAATTTAAGCCAAAAGAAAAAAAGACAGTTCGCTGTTTAGTATCAAAAACGGAAATACAAGCAGCATTGACCGAATCAGTCAATAAAAAACAGGCGGCAAAGATACGTATTTTAAGCGAACTATTAAGTGAAGAAATTTTACCATATGAGTTAGTGACCGGAAAACTCCATATCACAGCGGCGACTCTTAATAGCCTTAAACTCCAAGGTTTAATTGCAATTGATATAATTCATTATTACCGGAACCCGGTGAAATTAGAGGCAGAGCAAAACAGCAGACCAATTTTGAGTCAGGAACAGCAAATAATTGTTGATACTGTTAATAATGAGTATCGTGCAGGTAATCGGTTTACCTATTTAATCAGGGGCATTACCGGAAGCGGCAAAACTGAAGTGTATATGGGATTAATCGAAAATGTGATTGCGCTGGGGAAACAATGTATCGTTTTGATTCCGGAGATTGCGCTCACTTATCAGACCTTACTTCGTTTCTATAAGCGTTTCGGCAACCGGGTTTCGGTTATTAACTCAACACTTTCTTCCGGCGAAAAATATGACCAGTGCGAACGGGCAAAACGTGGTGAAATTGATATTATTATCGGCCCGCGTTCGGCCTTATTTGTACCCTTTCCTGATTTAGGTTTGATAATTATCGACGAAGAACATGAAATCAGCTATAAAAGCGAACAGACACCCCGTTATCATGCCCGTGAGACCGCCGCTGCTTTGGCAAAGATTAAAAACGCCTGCCTTATTCTAGGCTCGGCAACCCCGTCTTTGGAAGCATATTATCGGGCGAAAAATGATGAATATCGTCTTTTTACCTTAGAAAACCGGTTAAGTGGTGCGGTTTTGCCTGAAGTATATATTGTTGATTTGCGGGAAGAACTTAAAAATGGCAACCGCCAGATATTCAGCATCAAATTACAGGAATTAATCACTGCCCGCCTTAATTCAGGCGAACAGATAATGCTTTTCCTTAACCGTCGTGGTTATTCTAGTTTTATTTCCTGTCGTTCTTGCGGTTTTGTTTTGAAATGCCCTCATTGTGATATATCGTTATCCAAACACCGGGGCGGAAAAATGTTATGCCATTATTGCGGTTACGGTCAAAGTGATATAAAGCTTTGCCCTTCATGCAATTCAAAATATCTTCTTGGGTTCAAAGCCGGGACACAGCAGATAGAAGAGTTAATCCATAAATTATGGCCGGCGGCTAAGGTACTTAGGATGGATGGCGATACTACCAAAACAAAAGATAGCTATGGTGAAATTTTGGCGGCATTTGCGAATGGCAAAGCGGATATTTTGGTTGGGACACAAATGATTGTTAAGGGTCACGATTTTCCTAATGTGACATTGGTTGGAATCATTGCCGCTGATTTATCCCTTAATATAAATGATTTCCGGGCCGGAGAGCGGACTTTCCAACTACTGACCCAAGCTGCCGGCCGGGCCGGGCGGGGTGAAAAACCGGGCGAAGTTGTGATTCAGACTTACCGGCCGGATCATTATAGTATTATTCATGCGGCGAACCAAAATTACCCGGCTTTTTATAATGAAGAAATCCTTTATCGTGAGCTTGCTTCATATCCCCCGGCGGCTCATATGCTTGCAGTACTCATTAATGCGGAAAAAGAATCTAGTGGTTGGTTATTAGGTGAAGAATTGTTGAAATTATTCGGAAAAACTTCGTTGACCGAAACGGTCAATGAAGTTGTGATAAAGGCCGGAAAACTGCAAATTATCGGCCCGGTTCCTGCACCGGTAGCGAAAATTAATGATGTTTATCGTTTTTTAATTTTTATTAAACATGATAATTATGATATACTGGTAAAGTGTAAGGATATTCTTGAGGAAAATTTACTAAGGCGGCGGCAGCAAAATGAGATGACTGGGATTAGTATTCAATTCGATTTTGACCCGTTATGAACCTTATAAAAAGCAGGGAGAGATAAAATGGCTATTAGAAACATTAGAGAAATCGGTGATGAAATACTAGGAAAAATCAGTAAAGAAGTGATGATAATGACACCCCGTACGAAGTTACTGATTAGTGATATGATAGATACAATGTATAGTATTGAGGGGATTGGCCTTTCGGCTTGTCAGGTTGGAGTATTGAAACGTATTTTTGTTGTTGATGCAAATGAAGAATATGGCGAAGAACCCCTTGTTCTGATTAATCCCCGTATCTTGGAAAGCAGTGGGGAACAAACCGGCAATGAAGGTTGCTTAAGTATTCCGGGCAAGCATGGTACCGTCACCAGGCCCAATTATGTCAAAGTATTAGCTTATGATGAAAAACTCAAACCATTTGAGTTTGAAGCAACCGAGCTATTAGCCCGGGCGGTTTGCCATGAAATTGACCATCTTGACGGGCGTTTATATCTTGATTTGATTGAAGGGGAATTGCGGGATAATTCTGAAGCAGATGAAGAGGAAAACGAAGAATGATTTAGTTTTTCCGCGTGTGACATCTCTGTACTTCGGCCGCAGGACACGCTTTCGCTCCGTGAAAAAGCATCGCGTTACATACGGTTTCTGAAATACGAAACCTAGTAACGATGTTTTTCAAGGGTCTGCTTGCGAAGTCAGAATGTCACTCACGACTAATCAATCAATGTCATTAAGTTAGCAAGCAAGTCAGGCAAAAACAACTCGCAGGAACCTTAGGCCGCCTTTTTCCTAAGAAATAATTTATATTTTACATCTATTAGGCCGTAGTGACGGAGAGTGTTTATTGCCTGACTTGCTTATCAAAATAGCATTGAAATATAAATAATAACATGATTGGAGCAATGTATATATAATGAAAATCATATATATGGGAACCCCTGATTTTGCGGTGCCGCCGCTGAAAGCGATTTTGGCTTCCGGACATCAGGTCCTTGCAGTTGTTACCCAACCGGATAAACAAAAAGGCCGGGGCCGGGAAGTGCAAATTTCACCGGTTAAGAAATATGCACTTGAGCAAAATTTACCGCTTCTTCAACCGCTTAAAATAAAAACAGATGAAGCAATTTCAGAACTTAAAAAATATGATGCCGACATTTATGTTGTCGCCGCTTACGGGCAGATTTTATCTGCTGAAATCTTGAACCTGCCCCGCTATGGCTGTATCAATATTCACGCTTCATTATTACCCAAGTACCGTGGTGCCGCTCCGATTCAGCGCGCAATTATCAGCGGTGAAAAAGAAACCGGAATTACCATTCAACAAATGGATATCGGTGTTGATACCGGTGATATATTATTAGCAGCTTCAATATCGATTGGAGATAAAGAAACAAATGATTCACTTCATGAAAAATTATCGGATTTAGGCGCTGATTTGGTGGCAGAAGTTCTGAATAAAATTAAAAAAGGTGAAGTCACTGCCGAAAAACAGGACGATGATGCGGCAACTTATGCGCCAATGCTTAACCGTGAAGAAGGTGAAATTGATTGGCAGAAAAGCGCGGTTGAAATTGAAAGATTAATCCGGGGGTTAAATTCCCGGCCCGGCGCGTATACTTATTACCATAACAAAACCTTGAAAATCTGGGCGGCTGACCCGGTTCCGGACCGGGATAAAAAAAATACCAAACCTGGTATAATTATCGAAGCAGCAAAAGACAATATCATTATCGCTTGCGGTGAAGGCTGCCTTGCAATCACCGAACTACAACTCGAAGGCAAAAAACGAATGCCCGCCCGCGCCTTTTTGTTAGGATGTAAAATGACCGCCGGGGAGATTTGTTATCGGCTTTCCCTTTCAGAGAAATAAACCTTACTAATTTTATAGTATCAAGGAGGAAAAAAATCATGTATATAATGGACAGCACCTACATCCTAGTCCTGCTCGGCGCCCTGCTAAGCATTGCCGCAAGCGGTTATCTGCGGAGTACCTTTAATAAATACTCCCGTGTCCGCTGCCGCAGCGGAATGACCGGGGCCGCCGCCGCTGAACGGATCCTGAGAAGTTCAGGTATCAATGATGTAAAAATTGAACGAGTTGCCGGAAATTTAACCGACCATTATGACCCCCGCAAAAAAGTCTTGCGTCTTTCAGAAACTGTTTATGATTCAAGCTCACTTGCCGCTGTTGGCGTAGCTGCCCATGAATGCGGCCATGCTGTTCAGGACAATATCGGTTACGCCCCCCTTAAGTTACGCTCGGTATTAGTTCCTGTTGCAACCATCGGTTCCAGGCTGGGTATGCCGCTTGTTTTTGTTGGTTTTATCATGGGGCTTGAATTACCGATGGGAATGATGCTGCTTAATATCGGTATTATCGCTTTTGGCCTTGCAGTATTATTTCAGCTTGTTACTTTACCGGTAGAATTTGATGCTTCCAACCGTGCTTTAGCCGCTCTTTCAGATTATGGGATTATGGGTGATGAAGAAACAAGAGGAAGCCGTAAGGTTTTAACTGCTGCTGCCCTGACATATGTTGCCGCCGCCGCTGCCGCCCTTTTGCAGCTCTTCCGGTTACTCGCTCTGCGTAACCGCAGGCAGTGAAAGGTTATTATGAACGGATTAGAAACACGCAGTATCACCTTGAATATGCTCATCCGGATAAATGAGGACGGGGCTTTTAGTCACCTTCTAATGCGGGAAACATTAGCAAAATTAGGCCACTATTCTCAACGGGATAAGGCTTTAATTAAGCGCTTAACTGAGGGGACACTGGAACAGCAAATCCAAATTGATTATATCATTAATCAATTTGCCAAAATTCCGGTAGAAAAGATGAAACCGCTGATTCGCAATCTTTTGCGCCTTAGCGTATATCAAATTATTTTTATGACGAATATCCCTGACCGTGCTGCCTGTGACGAAGCCGTCAAACTGGCGGCGAAGCGGGGTTTTTCTTCTTTAAAAGGATTCATAAATGGTATCCTCCGTAATATTAGCCGTAATAAAGAAAACTTAAAACTGCCAAATGAAGCGGATGAGCCGGTTAATTATTTATCGGTTTATTATTCAATTCCGGTATGGATAATCGAAAAATGGCTGAAAGAATATGATTATGAACAAACAAAATCAATTTGCCGCGGCTTACTTGAAGTCAAACCAGTTACAGTACGCTTACATAACAAGCCTTCGGCTAAGCAAGTGGAAGATTGGCAAAATAAGATAAAAACAACCGGGACAGAAGTAAAACGCCACCCTTATCTGGATTATGCCTATGAACTAAATTGTATCGAAAATATTGCTGACTTACCTTGTTTTCAGGCCGGTTTTCTTACGGTGCAAGATGTTAGTTCAATGCTTGTTTGTGAGGCGGCCGGGATTAAGCCGGAGGATATTGTGATAGATGTCTGCGCCGCCCCCGGCGGAAAAGCCCTCCACGCCGCTGAAAGGGCGAAAAAAGTTATTGCCCGCGATATCAGCGAAACTAAATGTAATTACATCAGAGAAAATGCAAGCCGTTTGAAGCAGACTAATCTTGAAATATCTGTTTATGATGCAAGCAAATTAGATGTATCACTTATTAATAAAGCAGATATTTTATTGGCTGATTTACCTTGTTCCGGCCTTGGTGTTATTGGTAAAAAACCGGATATTAAATATAAACTTTCACCAGATTCTATTTCCGGACTATGTGACCTGCAGCGCCGGATATTATCAACTATATGGCAGTACGTCAAACCAGGCGGGATTTTGCTTTATAGCACTTGTACAATTAATCAGGATGAAAATGAAAAAATGATGGCTTGGTTTGTAGCAAATTTTCCTTTTATATATGAGCAATTGCCGGAAAGGCTTGCGGATTTAACACAAGGAAAATCACAGAACGGGATATTGCAACTCTTTCCCGGTATACATTTAGCCGACGGATTTTTTATCTGCCGGTTAAAACGTTTAAAGGAAACCAACTAATGACCGACATCAAATCCCTTCCCCTGCTTAGCCTCCAGGATGCCCTGGCCTCCGACGAGAAACCTTACCGGGCCAGGCAAATTTATGAATGGCTCCACAAACATCTGGTTGAGAGCTTTTCGGAAATGACGAATCTTTCCCGGGCTACCCGCACTTATCTTGTTGAAAATTTTGAGCTGCCCGTTTTTACTCTTGAAAAAATGCAGGAATCAGCATTTGATGGAACACGGAAATATCTTTTTGCTTTGGCTGATGGTAATTTAATCGAAAGTGTTTTAATGAAATACAAACATGGCAATTCGGTTTGCATTTCCAGTCAGGCCGGGTGCCGGATGGGTTGTACATTTTGCGCCTCTGCAATCGGGGGGCTTAACCGCTCCCTGACAGCGGGAGAGATGTTAGAACAAATTTATGCAATTACCCGTAATACGAATGAACGGGTATCAAATGTCGTTGTGATGGGAATCGGCGAACCTTTGGATAATTATGATGAACTGCTTAATTTTATTAAAATCCTGTCTGATTATAATGGTTTAAACCTTAGCCAGCGGAATATAACCGTTTCAACTTGCGGGCTTAGCCCGGAAATTTACCGGCTTGCCGACGAAATGCTGCAAATCAATTTAGCGATTTCACTTCATGCAACAACTGATGAAAAACGGCTCAAGCTAATGCCGGTAACAAAAGCATATCCGCTTGATGAACTTATGAAAGCCTGCAAGTATTATTTTAAGAAAACCGGCCGCCGGATTACTTTTGAATACAGCTTAATTAATAATATTAATGATAGTAAAGAAGATGCAATGGAACTTAAGGATTTGATCCTTAGGTTCAGAAAGCAGGAAAGACTGCTGCCTTGTCATATTAATTTAATTCCGTTAAACCCGGTAAAAGAGCATGATTTTTGCGCTTCACCGGCAAAGAATGTCCTTGATTTTAAAAATATACTTGAAAAATATCAAATAAATGTTACCATAAGAAGGGAAATGGGAAGTGACATTGATGGTGCATGCGGACAATTAAGGAGAACTAATGCTTGAATCAGTTGCAATAACTGATATCGGTAAGAAACGCAGTTTGAATCAGGACTATGTTTATGCAACTCGGGAGAAAATAGGACATCTGCCGAATGTTTTTATTGTCGCCGATGGAATGGGCGGGCATAATGGCGGTGAACTTGCATCACAATGGACAGTGCAAACAATGCTTGATGAAATCGTTGATTCGGACGAGAAAAATCCCAGAAAAGTTTTTGAGCAGGCAATGCAGGCCGCGAATAATGTAATCCGGCGCAAGGCTTACGAAAACCCGGTTCTTTATGGTATGGGTACTACGATTGTAGCGGCAACTTTGGACGGGCATCATTTACAAATCGCTAACGTTGGTGACAGCCGCCTTTATATTATTGAGCCGGAGAAAAAAAGTATCCGGCAGGTTACAAAAGACCATTCTTTGGTGGAAGAGATGGTCCGGCTTGGCGGAATGGCAAAAGAAGCCGCCCAACATCACCCGAATAAGCATATTATTACCAGGGCGATTGGAGCCAAAGAAAAATTACAAATAGACTTTTTTAGTGAAAAAATTCATGCCGGCGAACTTGTTATGTTGTGTTCGGATGGCCTTAGTAATATGCTTTCTGATAGTGAAATTGGTGAAATATTAGCCCGGGAGAAAGATATTGAACAACTTGCAAATGAGCTAATTAATGCTGCTAACGATAATGGCGGTAAAGACAATATTACCGTAATCCTTATAAAAGTTTGAAGAATTTATCTAAGGTGCCGGGTAATAACCCGCCGTCAAAGATAAACTAGACTTCAAACGGGAAGAATGGCTAAAAATTGCTATTCTTCTAAGCTAGTAAGCTTGGAGGTTAATTATTAAATGGTTAAAATCGGAATGATAATCGGAGATCGTTACGAAATATTAGAAAAAATTGGCACCGGCGGAATGAGTGATGTATATAAAGCAAAATGTCACAAATTAAACCGTTTCGTTGCAGTTAAAGTGCTAAAGCAAGAATTTTCTGAAAATGCCAATTTTGTATCGAAATTTCGGATTGAAGCGCAGGCGGCCGCCGGCCTAAGTCACCCAAATATCGTTAATGTATATGATGTTGGTGAAGAAAATGGCATTTACTATATTGTCATGGAATTGGTTGAAGGAATAACGCTTAAGAAATACATTGAAAAAAAGGCGCGCTTATCCGTCAAAGAAGCAATCAGCATTACGATTCCGATTTGCATGGGAATTGAAGCAGCACACAATAACCATATTATCCATCGTGACATCAAACCGCAAAATATCATTATTTCGAAAGATGGAAAAGTAAAAGTTACCGATTTCGGTATCGCGAAAGCTGCAACAAGTAATACCATAACCTCTAATGTAATGGGGTCGGTCCACTATACCTCACCGGAACAGGCAAGAGGTGGTTTTTCTGATGAAAAGAGTGATATCTATTCGCTAGGCATTACATTATTTGAAATGCTGACCGGGCGGGTTGCCTTTAATGGTGAAACGACAGTCGCGATTGCGATAAAACATATTCAGGAAGATATGCCCTCACCGCGCGAATACGTCGCTGAAATCCCGCTAAGTGTTGAACAGATTGTTTTCAAATGCTGTCAGAAAAGCCCTGACCGCCGTTATCAGTCAATGGCAGAGTTGATTAATGACCTCAAAAAATCATTAATGAACCCTGATGAAGACTTTGTTAAATTGACACATCCTGATGAAGATGCTTTAACCAGGCCGATAACAGGGCGGGAAGTAGCCGAAATCAAAAAGAGCCGTAAACGGGAATTAAATACCGATATGGCCGATATAAGGGAAGAGCAGGTTTATCCTGAACATGAAGAAGAGTATAGCGACGATAACGAGTACGATTATGAAGATGACAATGAAAATGACGACTATGATGAAGATTATGATGATTATGACGACGAAGAAGATTATAACCCAAAGATGGAAAAAGTCACAACAGTTTTAGCAATTATTGCGGCGGTATTAATTGGTTGTGTTGTTTTATTTGTTGCCGGACAGGCTTTTGGATTATTCTCATTTGATTTATTTGGTAACAGAGATTCAGCTAACCAGAATGAAGAGATTGAGTTTGTCACGATGGTTAATGTTGTCGGAATGCGGGAAGAAGATGCCAAACGGTCTTTGATTGAGCTGGGTTTAACTCCGGAAATTGAGCTGGAGGAAAGTACTGATGTTCCCGAGGGACGGATTATCAAGGCTTCAGCCCGGGCCGGGGACCGGGTAAGGGTTGGCAATAATGTAATTTTGACCGTCAGCATTGGCTCCGAAGGGGTATTAGTCCCCGATCTGTTTAATAAAACTATTGAAGAAGCAATCGCAACCCTTAACCGTGAAGGTTTTACCTATAGCCGCTCTGATGACCATGATGATATTATTGCTGCCGGTTATGTCTATAAACAAAGCCCGGAGGGTAATAGCAAAGCCGCTGCCGGGGCAATGATAAACCTGTGGGTTAGTTTAGGGCCGGAAGAAAAAAGGGTCGAAGTACCTAATTTGATTGGCTTAACCGAACAAGCAGCAACAGCGGCTATTATTGAAGCAGGATTAAAACTTGGAAACGTATCGGAATCAACTACTGATAATGAAAATCTGTTTATGCGGGTTAACTATCAATCGATTTCAGTAGGGGTTTTCGTGGATGCGGATACAGAAATTGATTTTCATATTGCGACTGGAATTACCGGGGCGCTTTATAGCTATATCGATAGTATCCTCCCGCCCTCCTATGATGAGGACCCGGATTTCAAATCGGGGACAAACGTGCGGGTAATTATAACGACTACCGATGAAGTTCAGTTACATGATAATACAACAACCCTGCCGACCCAGGTGAACTTTTCTAATATTAAATCAGCCCACGGTTTTGTCACTTTGCGTTATGTGAATCAAATAGATGCTTTTACAATCACTCATGAAGACGGTACAGTTGAAGAAGTCCCTGCGCGGACTGAAAGCAAGGAGATTGTCCGTCCGGTTGAGTTTATACAGCAATAAAATTTTCAAGGAAAATTATGCAAGGTAAAATAATTAAAGGTATCGCAGGTTTTTATTATATCCATGTCGAAAATAAACAGACAGTATATGAGTGTAAAGCAAAGGGGATATTCAGGAAAGAGGGAATCAAACCTTTAGTCGGTGATAATGTCGTTTTAGAAGTGACAGATGAGCAAAACGAAATAGGAAATGTTATTGACATTCTGCCTCGCCGAAATGCTCTGCTTCGTCCGGCAGTCGCCAATATTGACCAGGCGATGATTATCTTTGCTATTGTAAAACCAGACCCCAATTACAACCTTCTCGACCGTTTCCTCGTAACGATGGAAAAACAAGAAATTCCCTGCATTATTTGCTTTAATAAAAAAGACCTTGCTACTAAAGCGGAACAGGATGAGCTTAAAAAAGGATATGAGTCCTGTGGTTTTAATGTTTTGTTTTGCAGTGCCGAAGATGGGGACGGGCTTAAAGAGGTGCGGGCACTTCTCGAAGGGAAAAGTACTGTTTTTGCCGGCCCAAGCGGGGTAGGAAAGTCAACAATATTAAATTACTTATATCCGGATGCCAAAATGGCGACGGCAACCCTTAGCAAAAAAATCGAACGCGGCCGCCATACAACCAGGCATTCGGAGATTTTTGCCCTCGGCGGAAATACATATATATGTGATACCCCCGGATTTACCTCGCTTTATCTAAGCAAGATGGATAAAGAAGAACTTAAAAATTGTTATCCCGAATTTTCAAACCATGCTGCTTTATGCAAATTCCGCGAATGCGCCCACTTAAGTGAACCCGATTGCGGAGTAAAAGTGGCTTTGGAAGCAGGACTAATCAGCCAAGTACGGTACCGGAATTATGTGAAGCTGTATGATGAATTGAAGGCTGTGAAGAAATACTAATAGCTGCATGAAGAGTTAAAAGCTTTTAAGAGATACTGATAACAGTAAGGAAGATAAAGCTATCTCGCAGGAACCTTAGGCCGCCTTCTTCCCGAGAGACAACTTTTATTTTACATCAATTAGGCCGTAGCGGCGGAGAGATAGCTTTATCTTCCTTACGGTTATAAATAATAATATTTAATAGACAGAAAGGCTCCCATATGAAACTAGGAATCGTCGGACTACCAAACATCGGCAAAACCACCCTCTTTAATGCCCTCACCAAATCCGGTGCCGAGTCAGTTAATTACCCGTTTAGCACTGTCAAACCAAACGTCGGCATCGTAACTGTGCCGGACGAACGCCTTAAGCTTTTAGGCGATTTGAATAAATCAAAAAAAGTAACACCTACAACGATAGAGTTTGTCGATATCGCCGGCCTGGCTAAAGGCGCCTCCCGCGGTGAAGGTTTAGGCAATCAATTTCTAAGCCATATCCGTGAGGTTGATGCGATTATCCATGTCGTCCGGTGCTTTGAAGATGAAAATGTTATTCATGTTGACGGCGATGTTGATGCCCGGCGGGATATTGAAAACCTTGATTTGGAGCTGGTTTTTTCCGACCTTGAAATTCTTGAAAGAAAAATCATCAAAACCGAGAAAGCGGCTAAAGCTGACAAGTCACTAATCACTGAACTTAATATTTTAAAAGCTTTACAAACTCATATGGAAGACGGCAAAGCGGCGCGTAGTTTTGAAACCGCCGGTGAAGACGATTATAAACTAATAAAAACGATTGATTTACTGACGGTTAAACCGGTTATCTTCGCCGCAAATGTTAGTGAAGATGACTTAGCTGATGATGGGGCCGGGAATATTAATGTCGCAAAAGTGCGGGAACATGCCGCTGATTCCGGCAGTGAAATTTTTCTTGTCTGCGCTGAAATTGAGCAGGAAATCGCCCAGCTTGATGAAAATGAACGATTAATGTTTCTTGAAGACCTTGGTATCAGTGAATCAAGCCTTGATAAATTAATCCAAACCAGTTATCGCTTGCTAGGCCTAATGAGTTTCCTTACTACCGGTGAAGATGAAACTAGGGCGTGGACGATAAAAGTTGGCACTAAAGCCCCGCGGGCCGCCGGAAAAATCCACTCCGATATTGAGCGGGGTTTTATCCGGGCGGAAGTAGTTAATTACCGTGATTTACTTGACTGCGGTTCTCAAGCGGCGGCAAGGGAAAAAGGGCTGGTTGGTATTGAGGGTAAAGAGTATATCGTCAAAGACGGCGATGTGATAAATTTTAGGTTTAACGTTTAACTACATAAGCAAGCATATAAGCACCGGATAATATAACTAGTATCATTATGGCGCTTTGCGCATTGCCCTTGCATCCATCACAAAACCAAACTGCTCGTATAATCCATGGGCATCTTTTGTGCCAAGGAAACCAATTAAACCGGCCATTTTTTCATGGCCGGTGATAAATCCGACAAGGGCTTTGCCTAATCCGCAACTCCGGTATTCTTCAGCAATAATTACATCACCAAGCCAAAACATAAAAGCATAGTCCGTAACACAGCGGGCAAACCCAACTTGAATTCCATCTTTGTATACCCCGAAACAAAGAGAATTTTCAATTGACTTTTTCATTGTTTTTTTTGTCCGGTTTTGTGCCCAGTATGTTTTTGATAATAATTCATGAACAATATCGAAATTAATTAATGACGGGTCATCGCTTATGACAAAATCACCGTGCTTTATTTCCATTTTAACCTCCATATCAAGCCATTATTCGAACCGATAAGGCTCAACCCCCGAATCCGTTAAACCAAGCTCGTTCGGCAAATGGCTTTTTGTCCTTAAAGGTAATAGGCTGATCGGCAATCCCAATCGGTAGAAAGCAAACAAGCTCATAATCTTCCGGGACCCCAAGCACATCAGCCATTTGCCTCCCGATTGCATCAACATCGGTAATATATCCTTCATACCAACATGTTTCATAACCTAACGCAACCGTTGCAAGCAATAGGTTTTCAATTGCCGCCGAATAATCCTGAATATAAAAACTCCGGTCGCGGTAAGCAATGATTTTTTGGGTTAAAACGCATATCATCGCCGGGGCGGAATTAATGGCCGGTTTATCAATAACTATCCGCAATTTATCCATCAATTCAGGGTCGTCAATTGCTATTAAACTTGTGGTTTGTTTATTACAGCCGGAGGGGGCAGCTAACCCAGCTTCCATAATCTTGATTAAATCTTCGCGGGGCACTTTTGTATCTTTGTAAGTTCCCCGATAACTGGTGCGGTGGTTGATTAATTCTAAAGTTTTCATAAAATTCCTTTCGATTTATTGCTTCGTTATAAATTGAAGCATGATGCACACAAATCGCAAAAACGCGATTTGGCACTTTCACAACTCGGGATTTTGTGCAAAAAGCGCACAAAACACCTCGCGGAACAGTGGCTGCTCATAGTAACTATCACCTATCTAGAACCCTAACCAATAAGCTAATACTAAAACTGTGATAACCCCGGCAACAGTAAGCGCCACCTTAAGAATGGAAATTGGTGCGGTGCCGGAAACTCTGCCGGTTTGGCCGTTTACCATAAAATGATAAACTTTATCATGATATTGATAATGTGACATCCAAATCGGCAGCAGTAAATATTTGTATGTAACGTTTGTGAAAGAAGTTGATAATTTCAGATTGCGGATCCGGTCGGCCCGGTTATCTTTTTTAATTTTCGCCTCGACATTTCTGTTTAACCGCTGGCTAATATATTGTTTTGCCAGCTTCCAGGCTTCTTTGATGCCAATCGCATAACGTTCGGCAACAAAACCGGCCACATATTCCGGTTTGTAAACTTTATTGTCGGCGGTATTGAATGGTTCAAGGCCCCGCAGCATTATTTGATTATGATTTGTTGTTGCAACAATTAATTCATCATCAATATCTTCCAGATAATTTCCGCGTGTTTTGAACCAATTCGTTACGGTTTGAATTTTGTCTCCCTTTTTCACTCTTTTGTCTATGCCATAATCAGCGGTATAATCGGTAATCGTATCGGTATCGAAGGTCCAGTATGGCAAATAAATACCGAGAAAGCATTTCGCCGCCGAGCTTTCTTTGGCCTCTTTCGGGGCAAAAAATTTCCTGCCAATCCATTTCTGAAATAGTTCCCCGGCCTGACTTTCGGAAATTTTAAAGGGGACAACTCCATTTGGTGCCATTGTATTTTCGCAGTTGGCTTCCATTACTTTATTCGAATCACAAAAAGGGCAGACCGACGATATTTGCAAAACATCATAGATGGACTCAGCCCCGCAAGCCTGACAAGTAACAATTTTTTTTTCAGCGCCCCAATTACAGTTTTCCAGGCGGTCGGCAGTTGTAATACATAACTCATCGGCTGAAAGGTCATCTTCACAAGCCTTAACTTTTTCCGTATAACCGCAAAAGGGGCAAAGAAGCCCGCCGGCTAGGGGGTCAAAGTTTAAAACCCCCGCGCAAGCCGGACATTTTTTGTCAGTTTCTTTTAAGGTTTTTGCCGTATTAATGTTATTCATGGTTTTTTCATCCCGCATTCGCTGCAGAAGTTTCCTTTGTTCAACATTCCGCAAGCACAGCTCCAGTCGCTTGAGACTGGTTTGGCACTGCCGCATTCACTGCAGAAATTACCTTTATTTCCGGAATTGCCGCACGGGCAAGCCCAGCCATCGGCAGGGGCGGAAACAACCGGCGGGGCCGCCTGGCCCGAAAAAACTTGTATCGGAGTTGCTTGTGCTTGTTGGGGGGCTGCCTGTTGCTCTTGCGTACCCATTGCAAACAAATTCTGGGCATTCATTCCGCCGGCATTATTTGCCATATTCATTCCCGCAAAAGCCATCATCGGACCGGCAGTCGGATTAGCGGCGGCCGAACGCATTGCATCAGACTGGGCGCCAACAAGTGATGCACCGGCCATATTGGGATTACGCAGAACTGCAGTTTTTTGCAGTTCTTTAATCATTGCTTCGTCTTCTTCCGAAGCTTTCATAGTATTTATCCCAAAAGAAATAACATCTATTCCCCGCAAATCGTGCCATTTAGAAGATAAAACATCATTTAAAGCATCGGCGAGTTCCATTGTATGGGCCGGTATCGCGCTATAGCGAACCCCCATTGCGGAAATCTTCGCGAATGCCGGTTGCAAGGCGGTCATTAATTCCGTTTTTAATTGGCTGTCAATTTTGCTTCGGAGATAGTTTTCGGTGATGTTGCCGCATACATTAGTATAAAATAACAGCGGATTGATAATTTTATAAGAGTACTCGCCGTTACAGCGAATCGAAATATCAATATCCAAACCAATATTTGAGTCAACGACCCGAAAGGGGACCGGATTAGCCGTACCATACTTGTTACCCATTATTTCTTTGGTATTAAAATAATATATCCGTTGGTCTTTTGCCGTATCACCGCCAAAAGTAAAGCGTTTGCCAATATTTTTAAATGTCCCGGCCAGGCTTTCACCAAAGTTGCCATATAATAAGCTAGGCTCTGTCGAAGTATCATATGTAAATTCACCCGGCTCACAACAAAACTCAACGACTTTACCTTGGTCGACGATAATCATAAACTGGCCTTCGTTGATTGCAATCAACGAACCATTACTAATAATATTGTCTTCACCCTTATTATTTGCGCTTCGTTTGTCACTCGTCCGCTTTTTTCCCTTAGCTACAAGAACATCTAAAGCTAATGCTTCACAGTAAAAATACTCCCGCCATTGATCAGCAGCTACTCCGCCGACGGCACCCTTTATTGCCCGAATTAAACCCATTTAAATAACCCGCCTTTCTTTGGTTTATATACTGATTATCTTGTTGCTATTCACAACTATTATTCTACTTAATAAGCCAGACAATAAACTCTCTTCGGTGCTACGGCCTAATTGGCTCCCATTAAGGTTTTATCCCGGGAAGAAGGCGGCCTAATGCTCCTGCGAGATGTTTTTGTTTGTCTTTCTATGCAGAATAGTGAGCCATGGATAGTAACATTATCTTACGCTTTTTTAAGGCAAATGTCCACAAGCAGTTGCATAACTTGAGTAAATAGTTTATAAATTAAATATGCGTAAAGAACTAAAGTTCTCTGAAAAACCGCTTTTTTTATTTTATATTAGTATTTTCTTAATCGTAGCCGGCACGCTGGCATTTTTTCAACCCCATTTTGATAGTCCGCCCCTATATGGAAATCCGCCCGATGAACATGCAAAGTATTTAATCCCCCGCTATATCTGTGAATATGGGGTTATCCCAACCGGTTTTGAAGAAGAAATCCGCTTGGAAGGGTACGGTTTTTCTTATGCTTTTTATAATGTCCTACCCTATATTATCCAAGGCTATTTCATGCGCCTTGTCAATTTTTTTACCACCTCAGAATTAGCTTTATTGTATGCGGGGCGGTTCATAAATATCTTATCCGGTACCTTGATGGCAATCATTGTTTACAAACTGGCAAACAGGCTTTTTTACGAGCAGCGTATGCGCTGGCTTTTTTGTTTTCTGATAATGTTTCTTCCGCAAAGCCTGTTTACCCACACCTATATTAATACCGATTCGTTTGCCCTACTTTCGTCGGCAATGATTTGTTACGCTTGGGTTTTGATTTATCAAGAGGGGTACAATCGCCGGAGTATTATTTTTTTAAGCGGCGGTATCATCATTTGTGCTTTATCTTATTATAATGCGTATGGATTTATCTTAAGCAGTATTTTATTATTTCTTAGCAGTTTTCTGGAAAAAGAAATGCCGCCCGGCAGCGGCACTTCTAAAAGAACTGCTTTGCAATTCTCATTAAATGATTCACACCACAACAATTTTCTGTTAAATGAAGACAGGGGCAAGTTACGCTATGACTGGAAAAATATGCTGATAAAAGGAAGCATTATCAGCGGGATAGTCCTCTTGGGGATTGGCTGGTGGTTTGTCCGGAGTTTCTTTCTGTATGACGGTGATATCATCGGGTTTGAGACCCGGGATAAAATGGCGGTCTTGTATGGCAACCCTAATTACATGGATACTTATCAAGCAAAAGGTTTTACTATTTGGCAGATGCTTAAGATGAATGATTTTTTTAGCATGACTTTTAATTCATTTGTTGCCGGATATGGTTCGCTGGCAATTTTTGCTAATATATGGCTATACCGTTTGTATTTGACTTTTCTTGCGGTTGGTATTCTTGCTTATTTTCTAATTAAAAAAGGGGATAAAGTAGTTAGTTCATTTAAGGGGAAAATTTTCTTCTTTCATCTTAATATGATTTTTTGTGCAATTCTTCCGCTTATCCTATTAATTTATTATGCTTACAGTACTGATTATCAAGCGCAAGGCCGGTATTTGCTTCCGGGAATCATTCCGCTGATGTATTATGTGACGGCTGGTTTTGAAAAAATAACCGCGCTGAAATGGATACCGGAACGATGGAAGGGGGCCGGGGTTATTATGGCTTGTCTTTTTATTATTAGCTGCCTTTTATGGATGGTTTACCGGGTGGCGCTTCCGGTTTATCTTGAGATTGGGGTGGTGTACTAACCCATAATAATTTTTAATAATACAAATTCTGAAACCACAACATCTTGTGGTTTTTTTATTCCCCAAAACTAAATTGAAAAAACTTAATAATTTCTTAAATTTCGCTTTACAAATCATGAAAATTACGCTAAAATCATCATAGAGTGGTAAAAAGTGGTGTGTTGTGCCACGAAGTGGAGGATTTCTAATAATTCTTTACAAGAAAATCAAGGAAGTGGTAATAAACCATGTTCATGGGTGAATACAACCATACAGTTGATGCAAAAGGAAGATTAATCATTCCGGCCAAGTTCCGCGATAGCTTAGGCGAAGAGTTCGTGGTATCAAAAGGTTTGGATGGTTGCTTATTTGTTCTTGCAAACAGTGAATGGCAAAAATTTGTGGACAAGCTCATGGCATTACCAACCGGAAACAAAGATGCCCGTCAGCTTACCCGTTACTTCCTTGCCGGGGCAGAGAATGTCGCTGTGGACAAGCAAGGCCGGGTCCTGCTCTCCGAAGTTCTGCGTACCGCTGCCGCAATCGACAAAGATGTTGTTGTAACCGGCTATGGCAGCCGGATTGAAATCTGGAGCCGCGACAGGTGGGAAGGTGTCATGGAAGATGTTGATGCTGAAGAAATCGCTGAAAAAATGGCTTTGCTAGGGATGGGAATATAAGAGTAGGTAGGAATAAAAATGAACTTTGCCCATACATCGGTATTATTAGATGAAACGATTGCCGGATTAACAATAAATCCGGACGGAATATATGTCGATGGTACCTTAGGCGGCGGCGGCCATGCCTATGAGATAGCGAAAGGGCTTGATGATAAAGGCTTGTTAATCGGAATTGACCAAGATGAAGATGCGATTAGAGCCGCAACCGCGCATCTTGCGGAGTTTGGTGAAAAAGTAAAAATTATCCGTGATAATTATGAAAATACAAAAAATGTTTTAGCAGAATTAAATATCAACGCAATCGACGGAATGGTTCTTGACCTAGGTGTTTCATCATATCAGCTTGACCAGCCGGAACGGGGATTTTCCTACAATACCGATACCGCTCTTGATATGCGGATGGATAGGCGCAAAACACTAAGTGCAAAAGAAATAATTAATGACTATAGTGAAATGGATTTATACCGGGTTATCCGCGATTACGGCGAAGATAAATTTGCAAAGAACATCGCCAAACATATCGCAAGAGAAAGAGGAATAGCCCCGATTGAAACGACCGGCCGCTTAAATGATATTATCAGGGGGGCGATACCGGCAAGAATGCGGGCGGAAGGCGGCCATCCTTCAAAACGTACTTTTCAAGCAATTAGAATTGAGTGTAACCGCGAATTATCAATCTTAAAAGAAACTTTGGATGAACTGATAGATTTACTGAAACCGGGCGGAAGGTTAGCCATAATAACCTTTCATTCACTGGAAGATAGAATTGTAAAAACTATTTTCAAAAATACTGAAAACCCTTGCACCTGCCCATCCAATTTTCCGGTGTGTATCTGTGGAAACGAAAGTAGGGGAAAGATGATTACCGGAAAACCAGTCAAAGCAAGCTCTTTAGAACTTGAAAACAACAAAAGGGCAAAAAGCGCGAAATTACGCATTTTCGAGAAAAGTATGAAGAGTTTATAGTAAAAAAGTTAGAAAGGGATTTCAATGAGTACTCAAGGAAGAAAGAATACTTACTACGCTGATTCAATCCATGGAAGTACAAGCCGCATTATTGATGGTAATACGGCGCGGAAACTCAAACCAGCCCCAAGAAGAATTGCAGTTGTCCCCAAGAAAAAAAGTACAAGGCACCTAAAAAACCGTGACAAAGCACGTTATATGAACCTGGGTTATGTTTTGTTTCTTGTCTGCGCCCTGCTTATTTCTGCTTTTACTTTATCAAATTATATCGGTTTACAGTCGGATATTACCACCTCGATTAAGCAGATTGCCCGGCTGGAAAGGGAATTAAATAATTTAAGGCTTGCAAATGAGGAAAATCATAGTAGAATAACTAATAACGTCGATCTTGATTATATTCGTCAGGTCGCAATTCAAGAACTAGGCATGATATACGCAAAAGAAGGCCAAGTTATTGATTTTGCCGGAAATAATACCGATTTTGTCAGACAGCTTAATCCCTTACCTTAGAAAAGAACGAAGAGATAGGGTATAAACAATAAGGCAGTAACCATGAAAAAAATTGATGAACTGAAACAACAAAAATTTACAAAACGGATGCAAAAAAAGCTGGTAATGCTAGTAGGGATAGTATTTCTGGCTTTTCTTGGTTTGTCCGTTCAATTATTCTTAATTAACCGTGACAGTGGTGAGCAGTACAAAAAACAGGTGTTGTCCCAACAACGGTATGACAGCTCCAGCATCCCTTACCGGCGGGGGGCAATTCTTGATTCCCGGGGCACGACCCTTGCGCTTAGTGAAAAGGTATATAATGTTATTCTTGATGCAAGGGCTGTCCTTGACCGCAGCGATTTTCTTGAACCGACTTTGGCGGCTTTAAATTCGCAATTTAATTTGGATGTTGCTACAATCAGAAATTTTATCCAAACAAACCCTTCTTCCCAGTACCATGTTTTGCTGCGGCGGATGTCTTTTGATGAAATTGCCGAGTTCCGCGCCTTACAGGCTGACCGGACAAATAACATCCGGGGTATCTGGTTTGAGGAAGAGTTTAGAAGAATTTATCCCAATTCTTCACTTGCAAGCCACGTTATCGGCTTTACGACAAGAGATAATCAGGGCCTTTATGGCCTGGAAAGGTTTTATGATGATGTTCTGCAGGGGACAAATGGCCGCGAGTATGGATTCCTTAATGAAGATTCCGAGCTTGAGCGGACGACGATTGCTGCGATTGACGGAAATAGTATTGTAACAACGATTGATTCGAATATTCAGGCGATATGTGAAAAGTATATCAAACGGTTTGCTGAAGAGAGAGTGGACAAACACCGTGACGGGAATGGGGCTTTTAATGTCGGTGTAATTATTATGGAAGTTGATACCGGGAATATTCTTGCAATGGCTTCATATCCTGATTTTGATTTAAATGATGTCAGGAATACCGATGCAATCATTGGGATGCAAATGCTTGATGAGGAAGGAAGAAGAGTAGTTCCCCAGACTGTAGTAAGCAGGGAAAATCTGGTATTGATGAGTGAAGCCCAGATAAATAAAAATCTGAATGCCTTATGGCGGAATTTTACAATTAGTGATACTTTTGAGCCGGGTTCAACTATTAAGCCTTTTACGGTTGCAACCGGAATTGAAAGCGGCCGGATTACCGGAAATGAACACTTCCAGTGTAACGGGTTTCTGGAAATTGATCAATTTAAAATCCATTGCAACATGATTTACGGCCATCAGGATGTTTCGGTTTCCCGGGGGGTAGAGGTCTCATGTAATGTGGCGATGATGCGTATTGCCAATATTATCGGCCGTGATATTTTTGTAGATTTTCAGCGGAAATTCAATTTTGGTTTAAGGACAAATATTGACCTTGAAGGGGAAGCGCGGACAGCGGCCCTGATTTATAATAAAAGTAATATGCGGGTTACTGAACTGGCTACCTGTTCATTTGGACAAGGTTTTAATGCGACAATGATTCAAATGATAACCGGTTTTTGTTCATTGATTAACGGCGGAAATTATTATGAGCCCCGCCTGGTAAGCAAGATTGTCAGCCCGACCGGGGCGACCGTCAGGAATATTGAACCGCGTTTACTCAAGCAAACTATATCAGCCGAAACATCGGATATTATCCGTCAGCAGCTAATTGAGGCAGTAATAGGGGAAGAGGGCACCGGGCACAGTGCAAGGCCGGCCGGTTATATTATCGGCGGAAAAACCGGGACCGCTGAAATGGTGCCGCGGGATAAAACCAATTATGTTGTCTCATTTATGGGCTTTGCCCCCGTTGAAAACCCGCGGATTGCTATTTATGTTGTTGTTGACCGGCCCAATGAAAGGTTTCAGGATAGTGCAAGATATGCGACCGGGATTGTCCGGAATATTTTGACCGAGGTTTTACCTTATCTTAATATTTATATGACCGAAGAATTGAGTGACAAAGAAAGAGAAGAATTGGAAGCTTTGATGTTAGAAATTCTTTCACCGATTATGACGGGAAGTGAAGAAGAGGAAGGGGGCGAGAGTGATGAAGAAGAGGTTCTTCCGCCGCCGCTATCCGTTCATAATGAAATCTGGCGTACTTTCCCTATCGATGCGGAAACCGGCCATGCGATTGACCCGGAGACCAACGCTTTTGTGGACCGCCAGACCGGCGTAACCATCGGCGGGAGTTTCTCAAGTACCGGATTTGACATCCTTCCCCCGGTGGGCGGAATTGATGACGAACCGCCTTGATAAATAATGGCAGGAGAATGTTTTTAGTGTCCGACACCTTAGAAAATCTCTTTATACTAAGCATAACCTCATAAAAACGGTAATAGATTATATTAATACCTTAAACTGAGGTCAGTTATGCCGGACAAAGTTGCGGCCCGAAATAAAACCCATAACCGCCACAAAATAGTGATTGTATTTTTTCTTTGTGTTACTGTATTTATCCTTTTGACCGGCCGGCTTGCCTATTTGATGATATATCGCTCTGAACATTATACGGCGCGGGCGAAAAGCCTGCACGAGCGGGAACGAAGCATTAAAGCAGCCCGGGGGCGGATAATAGATGCAAACGGCGTAGTTATCGCCGACAACAAAACGGTTTGCACCATCTCTGTCATCCATAATCAGATAATCGACCCCGAGGCAGTAATCAGCGCCCTTTCACGGGAATTGGGCCTTTCGGAAGAATTTGTCAGAAGAAGAGTTGAAAAATATACCTCGATTGAAAGAATAAGAAGTAATGTTGATAAAGCTACCGGTGATAAAATCAGGGATTTAGGCCTTGACGGGGTTAAGGTGGATGATGACTATAAGCGTTATTATCCGTATGGTTCACTTGCATCAAAGGTGCTTGGTTTTACCGGCGGCGATAATCAGGGAATCATTGGTTTAGAGGTAAAATACGAAGAATATTTGCGGGGAGCCCCGGGGCAAATCCTGACGGTGACTGATGCAAGAGGGGTAGAAATAAGTACTGCCGGTGAAGAGCGGATTGAGCCGGTCAGCGGTAATGATTTGCATATCAGTATTGATATGAATATCCAAAGTTATGCCACCCAGTTGGCAATGCAGGTAATGGAAAACAAAGAAGCCGACAGTGTCTCAATCATTGTTATGAATCCGAATAACGGTGAAATCATCGCAATGGTTGATGCCCCCGAGTTTGATTTGAACAACCCCTTTGCCCTGCCCCCGGAATATAGTGAAACCACCCTTACCCCGGAAGAGACCCAGAATATTTTGAACGGAGTCTGGCGGAACAGTTGTATTAATGATACTTATGAGCCCGGTTCAGCTTTCAAAATAATGACGGCAGCGGCCGGTTTGGAGGGCGGGGTATTATCAATTTCCGATACCTTCGGCTGCCCCGGTTATATCATGGTTGAGGACCGCAGGATGAGATGTCATAAGCCCGGGGGGCATGGCGGGCAGGATTTTAGCGAAGCAACGAAAAATAGTTGTAATCCGGCCTTTGTAACAATTGGAATGCGTTTAGGGGTTGACAATTTCTATAATTATTTTGAGCAGTTCGGGTTACTTAAAAAAACCGGGATTGACCTTCCGGGTGAAGCCGCCACAATCATGCACAAAAGGGAAAACATGAAAGCTGTTGAATTAGCTACTGTTTCATTTGGCCAGTCCTTTCAAGTTACGCCCATTCAAATGGCGGTAACAGTAGCATCATTAGTTAATGGCGGAAACCGGGTTACCCCCCATTTTGCGGTTAAGTCGGTTGGCCCTGAAAGTGAAGAAGTTTTCATGTATCCATACACCGGGGACATCATTTCTGATGCTACCAATGAAATACTTCAGGAAGTTCTCGAACTGGTAGTAGAGGACGGGACCGGCCGTAATGCTTATGTTGAAGGGTGGCATATCGCCGGTAAAACAGCAACAAGCCAGACCCTGCCCCGCGGCAGCGGGAAATATATTGCCTCATTTGTAGCCTTTTCCCCGGCTGACAACCCGCAGATTTTGGCCATTGTTATTATCAACAACCCGCAAGGAATCTACTATGGCGGCCAAGTAGCCGCCCCGGTAGTCAGGCACTTGTTTGAAAATATCCTGCCGTATTATATGGAAAGATAAGTTGTTTTAAGTATAGATGTCATGTATAATTTAGAATGATGAAGAGTTTATTGCTGGATTCCAGGAGGAAGTCAGGTAAAAACATCTCGCAGGAACCTTAGGCCGCCTTCTTCCCGAAATAAGACTTAACGGGTAAACCAATTAGGCCGTCGTGACGGAGAGAGTTTATTACCTGACTTACGGAGAAAACCCAAGCCAATTCATTATTTGTTATTTAAAGGAGTAATTTATTTATGTTCACCAACTACCAAGTAATCATGCCCGTCGTTATCGCATTTATCCTAAGCGCTGTTTTAGGGCCGGTTATGATACCGATTCTCAAAAGAGTAAAAGCGGGACAGATGGTACGCGATGACGGCCCTAAGTCACATCTTAAAAAAACCGGTACTCCGACAATGGGCGGATTATTTATCCTTGGAAGCATCTTGGCGACATCACTCTTTTATGTCAAAGATTATCCGAAAATCATCCCCGTTTTGTTTACCATCCTGGGATTTGGCTTGATTGGTTTTTTAGATGATTATTTAAAAGTGGTCCTCAAACGTTCAATGGGGCTTAAAGCTTGGCAAAAAATGTTGGGTCAGATTTTAGTAACGAGCATTTTGGCTTATTATCTTGTCTATATCCTTGATATTCCTTTAGCGATGAAAATACCCTTTACAAACGGCGTATTCCTGGATTTTGGCTTTCTTAATATCCCCCTTTTGTTTTTTATCGTCATTGGTTGTGTTAACGGGACTAATTTTACTGACGGCCTTGACGGCTTGCTAGGAAGCGTGACAGTTCTGATAGCAACATTTTTTGCCGTGGTATCGATCGGGCTTTCCGCCGGAATTACCCCGGTTGCCTGTGCGGTGGTAGGCGCTTTATTAGGTTTCCTGCTTTTTAATGTCCACCCGGCCAGTGTTTTTATGGGTGATACCGGTTCACTTGCATTAGGCGGTTTTGTGGCCGCAAGTGCTTATATTACCCAAATGCAACTATTTATCCCCATCATTGGTTTGGTTTATATGCTTGAAGTGCTTTCGGTTATTATCCAAGTTGGTTACTTTAAATTAAGCGGCGGTAAACGGGTTTTCAAAATGGCACCGATTCACCACCATTTTGAATTATGCGGTTGGAAAGAGACAAAAGTAGTTGCGGTTTTTTCAATTATTACTGCGGTTTTATGTGTTATCGGCTTGATAGCAATGTGATTGGATAGAAAATGGTTAATGACTTAAAAAATAAAAACATATTGGTTTTCGGTTCCGGTTTGAGCGGCCTTAGTGCGGTAAAACTACTTGCTGATATTGGGGCGGCCCCGATTCTTTATGATAGTGATGCGAAAAAAACCATCAATGATATAAAGGATAAATTACCTCCGGGGCTGGAGGTGCCTATTTATACCGGGGCCCTGCCGCCGGATGAAATAGTGAACAGCCTTAAGATGGTAGTTGTAAGTCCCGGCATAAGCCTTGAAACTAAAGCAATTAAAGAATTTAAGGCAAGAGGAATCCCGCTTATCAGTGAAATTGAGCTTGCTTACATAAATACCAAAGGCCGGATTATTGCAATTACCGGGACGAATGGGAAAACGACAACTGTATCTTTAATCGGGGAAATCATGAAAGCCCATTTTCCAGAGGTTTTCATTGTTGGTAATATTGGCCGGCCATTTTGTGAAATTGCTTTAGAAACAACTGACGAAACCGTAATTGTCTTAGAGGTCTCCAGTTTCCAGCTTGAAACAATAAAAACCTTTAGCCCCTTTATTTCGGCGATTCTAAATATCACCCCCGACCACCTTGACCGCCATGGCAATATGGAAAATTATGTTGCAATAAAAGAGCGGATTGCCGAAAATCAGGATAAAGATAAAACTTGTATTTTAAATTTAGATAATAAATATACTGCTGACTTTAGAAAACGCTGCCCGGCGGATATACTTGGTTTTTCCGCAACCAAAGAATTAAATAACGGGTGTTATTTAAAATCCGGTACGATTTTTTATTGTGAAGATGGAAGCGCGGAGGCTATCTTTAATATTAATGAGACAAAGCTGGTAGGCAGCGCCAATATGGAAAATATCATGGCAGCTTTGCTTGCGGGTATTAAGATGGGGATTAGCCGCGAAACTATTATAACTGCAATCAGAAATTTCCGTGCGGTTGAACACCGCCTTGAATATGTTGCAACCCATAATGGTGTGGATTATTATAATGATTCAAAGGCAACAAATCCTGATGCCGCAATTCAGGGTGTCCGGGCGATGACGAAACCGACTGTCCTGCTTGCCGGGGGTTCGGACAAAAAAACCGACTATACATTGTGGCTTTTAGAATGCAAGGGAAAAATAAAAGCTCTGATTTTGTTTGGTGAAACCAGGGATGAAATCGCCGCTTGCGCCATTAATGTAGGTTTTACTAATATTTATAAAACAGCAACAATGAATGAAGCATTAACGATAGGTAAAAAAATCGTTACCCCCGGTGATGCTATTTTACTTTCACCTGCCTGTGCCAGCTTTGATATGTTCAAAAACTATGAAGAACGCGGCCGGGTTTTCAAAGAGTTGGTTTTATAAGGAGTTTACTTGTGGCAAAACGAAAAGAAGAAAAATTCTTCGATTATAGCCTGCTTTTCATCGTCCTCTTCCTCACTTGCTTCGGCCTGGTGATGATTTATTCCGTAAGCTCTTACGAAGGGGCGATGCGATATGGTGATGCCGCTTATTTTCTTAAAAGTCAGTTAGTCGCGACAATTTTGGGCTTAGCTTTGATGATAGTTGTCGCTAATATCCCTTATCATTTTTGGCAAAAATTCGCGACGGCATCTTTTATTGCTTCCCATGTTTTGATTTTGCTCGTCCTCACCCCGCTTGGTATCGAACGTAATAATGCCCGCCGCTGGATTGACGTTTTCGGGACCTCATTGCAACCGGCCGAGGTAGCAAAATTGGGGATGATTCTTTTTCTTGCCAGCTTAGTCTGCCAAATGGGTACCAAGAAAATCCGTACTACTAAAGGTTTTCTTACGGTTCTTGCAATGCCGGTGCCAATATGCTTGATGGTATGGCAGATTACGACTAACTTAAGTTCGGCAATCATTATTTTTGGTATTGCCCTGCTAATGTTATTCGTCGCTAGTCCCGATTATAAACGCTTTGTTATTATCGGGGCGATTGTGACCGCTTTAGTTACGATAATTATTTTTACGATTATTAATATATCTACTTCCGAAAACATGGGTTTCCGTAGTGAACGGGTCCTTGCCTGGCTTGACCCCGAGGCTTATGCGATGGATAAAGGCTTCCAGACCTTGCAAGCTCTCTACGCGATTGGTTCCGGCGGAATCCTTGGCAAAGGGCTTGGGCAAAGTATGCAAAAATTAGGTTTTCTTCCCGAAGCCCAAAATGATATGATTTTCTCAATAATATGCGAGGAACTTGGTTTATTTGGCGCGGTTGCAATTATCCTGATGTTCCTGCTTTTGATTTGGCGGTTTATGGTGGTTGCCAACAATGCCAATGACCTCTTTGGCGCCCTGCTTGTGGTTGGCGTAATGGGGCATATTGCAATCCAAGTTTTTTTGAATATTGCGGTAGTAACTAATACCATTCCCAATACCGGTATTTCCTTACCCTTTATCAGTTACGGCGGTTCTTCAGCGATGTTTTTGCTGATTGAAATAGGGATTGTTTTGAGCGTAGCCCGTGGTATTAGGTTAAAAGATGTATGAGGCCGCCTTCTTCCCGAGATGAAATTTTTAATTTATATCGATTAGGCCGTAAAGACGGAGAGATACTTTATCTGACTTACGGATTACTATGATAGGACAAGATACAAAAATTGAAAACTCCCCATATAGATAGAATAGGTCTTTCTTTTAAACTAACGAAAAGGCAGGTGAAATGTTGGACTCTATTCATGTCAGGGGAGGTAATCCTCTATTTGGAGAGACGAAAATCCAAGGTTCCAAAAATGCCGTACTACCGATAATGGCAGCGGCCTTACTTGTTGAAGGTGTTAGTGTCATTGAAAACTGCCCCAAAATCACCGATGTTGACCATATGCAGAAGTTGCTCACTGAAATCGGCTGCATAATTCACTGGCGAAACCGGTCCCTTTATATCAATGCTTCAAATGCCAATGATAATAAGATGAATAGCGAATCAGTAGGAAAAATGCGTTCATCGATTATGCTTCTTGGTGCGATGCTGGGACGTTTTGGGAAAGCAGTAATGAACTACCCTGGGGGTTGCGTAATTGGAGCGCGACCGATAGATATACATCTTGAAGCCCTGAAAAAAATGGGCGTAAGTATCGAAAAAGAAAAAAGTTATTTTACCGCAACCACCGATAAATTGACCGGTTCGGTCATTGAGCTGCCAATCCCAAGTGTCGGCGCTTCGGAAAATGTTATTCTTGCGGCAGTAAATGCCAAAGGGGTTACAATTCTTAAGAATGCCGCCCCGGAACCGGAGATTGTTGCGTTATGTGATTTCCTGAAAGCGGCCGGGGCCAAAATCGACATCAAAGAAGAAAAAGGGAAGGTAATCATCGTAATATATGGCGGGCGGGCCCTTAATCCGGTTACGTTCCGGATTCCAACAGACCGGATTGTCGCCGGGACCTATATGTTGGGTGTCCTTGGTGTTGGCGGGCACGTCTTCCTTGAGGATGCACCGGCCGGCCATATGCGGGCAGTTATAGAATTGGCAAAGGAAATGAATGCCGATGTCGATATCACAGATAAAGGGATCGCTGTCCTTGCCGATTGTATTGCGAAACCAATACCGTACCTGGAAACGGATATTTATCCGCTTTTTCCTACTGATTTGCAATCACAGCTCTTATCGATTCTGACAATAGCTGATGGTGAGAGTGTGATTTGTGAAAAGATTTTTGAAGACCGTCTAAAAATCGTCCCGCAACTTAAAAAAATGGGCGCGGATATTACGGTAAATGGTAACACAGCGACGATTAGAGGTGTCAACCGCTTAAAAGGGACAAAGGTAAAAGCGAAAGAACTGCGGGGGGGGGCGGCCCTGGTAATTGCCGGTATTATTGCCGAAGGAAATACCATAATTAGTAAACGGCATTTCATCGAGAGGGGATACGAGGATATTGCAAGGGATTTTCGCAATTTAGGGGTTATTATTAACAATGTATAGACACCAGGGCCAAAGTCATGTGTTTCATGCTTGCATGAAAAAACATGATTTTGGGGTCCGCAAAAAATGAAAAAGCAGCCCGATAGGGCGGATTTGAATTTTTTAGGATTGTGATATTGCAAAGGAATCTTTGATTCCATATACACGCAGCAATCCATAGGTGCCGGAAACAAAGAATATGCTAAGTAGACGGGAAAAAAAACAAAGAGAAACTTTCGGGGAATTTCTGCGCCAGCGGCGAAGCTTGATAATTATCACGCTTTCGCTCCTGGTGCTGGGTATTTTGTTGTGGACAGGTTATGAATATATAGTTAATAACTATACGGTAACGAGGATTCATGTTGACGGAAATACCCAGTATACAAGCCAGGAAATTATTGATTTTGTCATGCAAGGCCGCTTTGGCAATAATTCCTTGGTTCTGGCACAAAGATACAAAGACAGAAGTATTGACGGCATTCCTTTTATCGAAAAAATCGACGTTACGATTATTGAGCGTGATACCATCCGGATTAATGTTTATGAGAAAGCAATTGCCGGGTTTGTTGAGTTTCTTGACCGGTATCTTTATTTTGATAAAGACGGGATTATTGTTGAGAGTTCAAATAAAAGAAATGCCGGGATACCGGAAGTCATCGGCCTTAAGTTTGATTATGCGGTGCTGCATGAGAAGCTGCCGGTAAGGGATATGATGATTTTTACGGAGATACTTAATATCAGGCATTTGCTTGAGCAATACAATATTCCGGCCGACCGGATATCTTTTAGCGAAAGAAATGAAGTAACCCTCCATTTTGATTTGGTTAGGGTTGCATTAGGAAATGAAGGTTTTATTGATGAAAAAATAATGGTACTAGAGGGTATCTTGCCAAATCTGATTGGTTTAAGCGGTATTTTAAGGATGGAAAACTATGATCAATATTCACCGGAAACGATTTTTGAACATGACTGAGAAGAAAATCGGTTGATTTTTGAAAAATTTATCAAATTTGTAGTTGCTAAATTTTTGATTTAATTATATTATTATACTAGGGTCAAAAGGTCATGTGTTTCATGCTTGTATAAAAAAACATGACATTGAAACCCAAAAAACATGAGATAGTAGCCCGATAGGGCGGATTTTGAATGTTTTAGGATTGTTAGAGTGCGTAACTATGCTATGCAGGGCAGCACGTAATCTGTACTTATTAGATAGGAAATTATAAGGAGGGCATCCTTTTGCTTGAAATAAAAACAAACGACATAGAGGCCGCCGCGAAGATAATCGTCATCGGAATTGGCGGCGCCGGCAACAATGCCGTTAATAGAATGGTAGATGAAAATATTAGTGGTGTTGAGTTCGTTGGAATTAATTCGGACAGGCAGGCACTACAATTATGTAAAGCCCCGAAGCTGTTACAGATTGGGGAGAAGCTGACTAAAGGGCTTGGCTGCGGGGGGAAACCCGAAATCGGTGAAAAAGCGGCCGAAGAAAGCCTTGAAGAAGTAGCGCAGACGATTAATGGCGCGGATATGGTCTTTATCACCTGTGGAATGGGTGGGGGGACCGGGACCGGTGCTGCCCCGGTAGTAGCAAAGATAGCGAAAGATATGGGGATATTAACCGTTGGTGTTGTTACGAAACCTTTCCGTTTCGAAGCCCGTACCAGAATGGTTAATGCTTTAACCGGTATCGACCGGATTAAGGATTATGTTGATACCTTGATTGTTATCCCTAATGATAAATTAATGGAGATCGTAGACCGCCGGACGACTATGCCGGATGCCCTGAAAAAGGCTGATGAAGTTTTACAACAGTCGGTTCAGGGTATTACCGACCTGATTAATGTGCCCGGCCTGATTAACCTTGACTTTGCCGATGTTCAGACAGTGATGAAGGACAAGGGGATTGCCCATATTGGTATCGGGACAAGCAAAGGTGACGACAAGGCTAGTGAAGCGGTCAAAATCGCTGTCGAAAGCCCGCTGCTTGAAACTACGATTTCCGGGGCGACGAATGTCCTGATTAATATTTCCGGCGACATCACCTTAGCCGAAGTATATGATGCCGCTGATTATGTGAAAGAATTAGCCGGTGATGACGTGAATGTCATTTTCGGCGCTACATACAATGCAGATATGACTGATATTTGCAAAATTTCGGTTATTGCAACCGGTTTAGAGGACAAGAGTGTCCCCGTTAGGCCGGTAGGTGCCGGTGTTTACAAACCGGGAAGTACCGTGGCCCGTTCGATTATTCCCAGTAGTACGGTTAAACCGAACAGCATTCCCGGTGTCTCTGTCCAGCCCCGCACCCCGCTTGCCCCCGGCCGGCAATTACAAGGTATTAACCGTCCCGGTGATATCAAGAGTAATGTTGAGGAAAAATCACTAAAGATTCCGGACTTTTTGCAAAAGAGTAATAAGGACGGGAAGTAGAAAGAAAAATCTAATAATATTAAAAGGATATTAAAAGAACGGCCGTGATGGCCGTTCTTTTTGATATCTAATATTGACATGTGTAAAATAATGATTGTCTAGTAATATAGATAGACATACAATACATATAAAATAGTTATCCGCAATTTCTATTATAAATTTTCCGCTCTAGCCATACTTATCATCCTATTTACATTTAATACTCCCCCGGTTAGTATTTTACCAGAAAGATTAGTATTTCTGTCAACACTTGATAAAATAATATTTTTTATATTTGCAATGGTCAAATCCGGCAGATATGATTTTAATAAGGCAGCGGCCCCGGCAACGTGGGGTGCAGCCATAGAAGTCCCTCTGCTGTAATCATATCCGTTGTTTAATGTTAGACTCAAAATATTAGTTCCGGGAGCGGCAATATCAACGCTGACAGCACCAAAGTTTGAAAATGAGGTTAATTCATTATTTTGGTCTGAAGCGGCTACGGAAATGATATTCTCACAATCATAAGAAGCCGGATAATCAGGATAATAATCATTATTCAACCCATTGTTGCCTACTGAAGCTACAAAGATACCTTTATATTGGCCAATTGCGTATTTTAAACTATTTGAGTAATCCCGCCCTCCCCAACTATTATTAAGAATAGAGATATTATTTTTATTTGCATAATCAATTGCTGCTATTCCCGCAGCAATGCTAAAAGCATGATTCCCTATTTTCAATGAAGCGACTTTTATATTCCAGCATACCCCGGTAATCCCGATAGCGTTATTTCCTACCGCACCAATCGTTCCGGCCACATGTGTACCATGGCCGGTTCTGTCTATGGAATCACTGTTATTGTCAGCGAAATTCCACCCGAAAAATCCATTTTGAGAAACCCACAAATTATCTTTTATATCCAAATGAGTATAATCGATACCGCTATCAACTACACCAACAACAACATTTGTATCTCCTGTTGTATAATCCCATGCTGAAGGTGCCTCAATTTTATTTAATCCCCACAAAAACCTATATTCCGGATCGTTTGGGATAAGATAGGATTCGCATAAATAAGCCGGTTCGGCAAAAACTACATTGTGATTAGTTAAAAGCTTTTCAATTTCCTGATACACCATTTCTTTATTTTTATCAATTAAAGTAATTAAAATTATATCAATTTTATTGTTGTCGCATTGGAAAATAATATCCACTTTTTCATACGCATTTCCTTCTAAAAGGTTGGGATAGTAATAACAATTCAAGGTAACAACTATTTTTCCGGCTTCAATATAATCATGCATTAATTTCCCTCCATAAAATTAATATATGATTTATTTATCAGTTTGTTATTGACATTTTGTTTTTTTGTATTACTATATAAGCAAACAAAAGGAATGAAAACAAATGAAAAAAACAATAACCAAAACTAAAGAGCTAATCTTAATTATCATTTTTTGTCTCCGGATGTCATTAAGCCCCGCAACAAAAGACTGCCGGAAATATTTTATCCTAAATATCCTATTTTCGGTTGTTTCGGTAACGCTGCCGTTTATGTTTATATATATTACAAGTAGTATAATCGGGGTTCTTGCCGGTGAAGCAGGGAGCGAGTCACTTCAGCATTTTATTTTCTTATGTATTTTAGTTTTGGTGGTCGGTTTCTTTTCAAAAGCGATTGATAATTTCAAAATGTACTGTGACGGAATGTACCGTGAAATCCTTAATAACCATATTAATATTCTGATGATGGAAAAAAGTGCAAGCCTTGACGTAAGTTTTTTTGATTCGCCCGGGTTTTATAATGAAATGCGTGATGCGACTAATAATGCCCCGTTAATTGCCCAAACGGCATTCCAAACCTTTGATTTCATCAAGAACTTAATCCAGTTAATTGTGGCCGTAGTACTGATGTCACGGTTTAGTATCGTATTTACGCTTCTTCTTGCCGTTTCGATTATCCCCCACGTTATTTTCCAGCGGAAGCAGTTGGATGCGATGTACAACTTACAGCGGATGACATTAGGGGAGGAGCGGAAATTATATTATCTTTCGGGAATTTTATATTCAAAGGAATATGTCAAAGATGTGAAACTTTTTAGCTTGTTTCCCTTTATCAAAGCGAAATTCACCGGTACCTGGAAGCTGATATTTACGAAAAAGAAAAAAATGTCATTCAAATATACAGTCTTGTTAGCTGTTTCCAATCTTTTGCCCGAAATGATTATGGTGGCAATTATGATCCGGATGGGTATCGGGGTAATCGGCGGCGGTTATTTATTAAGTGATTATTCTTACTATTATGGAATCGCCGGCCAGGTAATGGGGGCGATGTATGTGATGGTTTATAATTACGGGCAATTAATGGACGGCAAAGCGCGGATTGAGAATTATCAGAAATTCATGAGCTGGGATAATATTATTAAAAATGACGGTGAGATTGAGTTTGACTCTGGCCCTGATAATATCATGATTGAGTTTAAAAATGTCTCATTCCGTTATAATAGCAATATGCCGTTGGTTCTAAAAAATATTAATTTTACAATCCGGACACCGGAAAAAACGGCTATCGTTGGGGTGAACGGCAGCGGGAAATCATCAATCGTGAAATTAATGATGCGGTTATATGACCCGGCCACCGGGGAAATACTGTTAAATGGTATTGATTTGCGTAAGTATACAATTGAAAGTCTCCGGAAGTGTTTTAGTACAATGTTTCAGGATTATCCGTCCTATGCTTTTAATGTCCGGGACTCAATTTCGGTATCTGATTATGAGAAAGCAGAAGATGAAAACCGGATTGAAAAGGCATTGGCAAAAAGCGATGCCGGGCAGCTTATTACCAAGTTCCCGGATGGAATCGATACATATCTCACCAGGCAATACGATGAGGCGGGGGTGGAATTATCCGGCGGTGAGTGGCAGAAGATATCGGCGGCAAGGACGTTCTTCCGTGAAGCACCGGTTATGATTCTTGATGAACCTTCAGCCGCCCTTGATGCAGAATCAGAGGACAGGTTATTTAAACAACTAGAAGCCGAATATGCCGACAAGTGCGCCGTTTTGATATCACACCGCCTGTCAAATGTAATCTCAACAGACCAAATACTAGTATTAGACGACGGTGAACTAATTGAGAACGGTACCCATCTTGAACTAATGGCCTTAAAAGGAAAATACGCCGAACTATTTAACCTACAAGCGAGCAAGTATGTTGGTGTGGATAACTAAATTCCGTTAGTCAGGTAATATATCTCGCAGGAACCTTAGGCCGCAGTGACGGAGAGATATATTAACCTGACGTATAGGATTCATAGTAACTTCAAAGAATGGTAAAAACCATTCTTTTTTTGTCCCCGCCCCTGTCGATTACCTGCGATAAATAACGGCGATACCAGCCTAAGGTTTGACAAATTCTGAACAAGTTAATGTATATAATGAAAAACATGAGGAAACAAGCACTGCATTAAGAATGAATCTTAAGTGTCGCCAAGTGTAACGAAACTAGCACATTCAGCAGCCCTTAACAGAGAGCGAAAAGATATGATTTTTGAAATCGATATCGGAAAAGTTTTTATCATCAACCTAGTTCTCAATATTTTCATCTTAATTCTGACGGCAAGGACTTTAAAGCTTTCCGCAACCAAATTACGAATTTTGGCCGGCGGGGTTTTCGGAGCTTTAGGATACTGCTTAGCCCTGCCCCTGCCGGTTACATATCCGGTGAAAGTATTTATCGGCCTGGTTCCTGTAAGTTTACTCATGATAAAGCTCACATTTAAGTCACAAGGAATAAAAAATATTCTGCGCCAAACCGGATTTTTATTTATATATGCCTTTTTAACCGGGGCAGTAATCCTGTTTTTACAGCGCCAAATAACTGTTTTCGGTTTACACTCGGATAAAGTTTGGTTAGTTCTGGTTTTAGGTTATACAGTTTTTGCCCTAAGTGATTATTTTTTGAAACTACATCACCGCAATCAGGAAAATGTTTTTCTTATAGTTTTTATCCCTTGTGAGGGAAAAGAGATAGAAGTAACGGCATTAGTAGATACGGGCAACGGATTGACTGAACCAGTCAACGGAAAACCGGTAACTATCCTTGAAGAAGCAGTATGGCAAGAACTAAAACCTTTAATGAAACCGGAAAAAACGAAGGCCATCCCGTACCACAATATCGGGAATGCCCACGGTATGATGATAGGATATGAGATTTCAGAGATTTATATTGAAAAGTCAGGGCAGAAAGTAAGATATGAAAATGTAATCGTTGCGGTTGGGCCGGGAAAAATATCCGGCAGCGGTAAATATCAGATGATTTTAAATCCGCAGCTATTTAAAAAAGTGTCGCCCGGCGGCGACACTTCCAAGAGAACGCAAGCGTTCTCCTTAAAGGATTTACATAACTGCAAATAAAAAAGCGAAGGAGAAAGAAATGGTTTTTAAAATTGCAATCCCGGGAAAGGTTAAGTTTAAACTTTATCGGAAAGACATGGGTTTCAGGGTAATCAAGCAGCAGGGGGATATCCACTATATCGGTGGTACCGAGGTTCTGCCCCCGCCCTTGGAGCTTGACAAAGAAAATGCTGTCATTAATGATCTTGGTACCGAATATGAAAAGGAAGCCAAATCACTTTTAATAGAACACAATTTGCGCCTGGTGGTTTATATTGCCAAGAAGTTTGACAATACAGGGGTTGGGGTTGAAGATTTGATTTCCATCGGTACGATTGGGTTAATTAAATCAATTAATACTTTCAATCCGACCAAAAATATCAAACTTGCAACTTACGCTTCACGTTGTATTGAAAATGAAATATTGATGTATCTGCGGCGCAATAACAAAACTAAACTGGAAGTATCAATTGATGAGCCGTTAAATGTCGATTGGGATGGAAATGAACTTCTTTTATCGGATATTCTTGGCACTGACGAAGATGTCATATATAAAGATATTGAAAATGAGGTGGAACGTAAGCTTTTGCTTAAGGCAATCCGTAAGCTTTCGGAACGGGAACAGACGATTATTAACCTGCGTTTCGGGCTTGGCACACCGGACGGCAATGAGATGACCCAAAAAGAAGTAGCCCAGCTCCTTGGCATCTCGCAGTCTTATATCTCGCGGTTGGAAAAAAAGATTATGAAACGTTTAAAGAAAGAGTTGATGAAGGAAGGGTGAGGATATTCAGCGGTGATGTTTCCTTCCGATTTCCACCAGCACGATATCCGGCCCGATTTTGATAACATCGCGAAAGGGGATTACAATATCCGGCTCACCGTAGAATAGGGCGTTGAGCCGGTTTTTGCCGCAAATTATTAGGGCATGGATATGCCCGGTGCAATCATCAAATTCTAAATCGTTAACCCGGCCAAGGCATTTACAATCTTTAATATTTATTACATCTTTACATTTTAAATCGGAATATAGCATCACATTACCTGACTAATTATGTTTATTAATGTATATGAAAAAAAAATAAATTAATGTATACAGAAGAAAATTATTGTATAAGCAGCATAGACACTTTTTTCTTGACAAATTACTATGTCCGTGCTAAATTTAAAAAATGTTAAAAGCACTAAAGAAAATAAATATAAGTTATTTTGGCAGCGGGTTTTTTATCTTACTTGCACTATTAATAATGATTATTAAGCCTTTTTCAGCAAATCTTAATGATACGGCGCAGTTAATGCTTGGCGGGATATTGATTTCATTAAGTATTTGGATTTTTAAGCCCTTTGATTTGTCTTATGCGGTAGGCGGGTTTTTTCTTGGCTTTTTCGCCCTTGCGCTTGGCCTTAAACCGGCGGTGGTCTTTTCCGGCTTTACCCAATCGGCAATATGGATCTTGATACCGGCCCTCTTTTTTGGTTTTACTTTGCAAAAAACCGGCTTAGGGAAACGGATTGCCATTGGAATTATCAAAATTTTCAAACCATCATATGTGTCATTAGTGTTTGCCTGGGTTTTAATTGGGATAATTATTAGCTTAATGACACCGTCAAGTACGGTTAGGATTGCGATAATGATACCGATAGCCGCACAATGCTGTGAGCTTTGCCGGCTTGAGAAAGGTTCAAAAGGAAATTCCCTAATCATTCTTACGGCTTTTGGGATGGCGGTTTTTCCCGGGATGGGCTGGATGTCCGGCTCTTTGTGGGGGCCGATTATTTCGGGAATGATAAATTCAGTTCCGGAAACAGAAGGGATTGTTACTTTCTATAGCTGGTTTAACGTATTATTTATTCCGCTGATGATTGTTACTTTAGTTTTAATTGCCGGGAGTTTGCTAGTATTAAAGCCAAAAGAAAAGCTGCCTCCGGATGCGTTAGATGCAATAAAAAAACTGACTGTTACTAAAATAACAAAGAGCGAAATTATTACTATCCTTATATTGGTAGCAGCTTTTACGATGTTTTTAACTCATGGTTTACATGGAATACCCGATGCTGCCGTATGCCTTGCCGCTGTTTTTCTTTTCTTTTTGACCGGTGTCCTTGAAGCGAAAGATTTTAATAACGGGGTTAATTGGGATTTGGTCGTCTTTATTGCAATGGCTCTTAGTTTCGGTGCTATCTTTACTGAAACCGGCATATCCATGTGGTTCGCCGGTATCGTTGTGCCGGTCTTAGCACCGGTAGCCGGAAACCCTTATCTGTTTATGTTCTCGGTGATGATATTCGTATTTTTGTGGAAGTTTCTCGATGTGGCATTATTTATACCGACAATTGCTATTCTCGTGCCAATTCTGCCTTCAATTCAGGAAGCTTATCAAATAAGCCCGTTAGTTTGGATGTTCGTCTTTATTATGGCTGCTAACTCCTTTGTTTTAGTTTATCAAAATATATGGGCTATGATGACTAAAACGCTAGCCGGCGACCGGACGTTTACCCACAAGCAAATCGGTGTTTATGGAATTATCTATTTCATAGCCTGCTTTATCGCACTATTGGTAGCTATCCCAATATGGAGCAACGCCGGCCTATTCGGATGATAAGGCGGCTAATATTTCTTGATTAAAAAGTAATTGTAATGCTATAGTAGGAGTAAGTTAGATAAAGATATCTCGCAGGAACCTTAGGCCGCCTTCTTCCCGGGATAAAACTTGTATTTTACATCAATTAGGCCGTAGAGACGAAGAGATATACTTTAATCTAACTTACGGAGTATATAATTATAATAAACTTAAAGAAAGACTATTTCATAATTGTGAATGGTCTTTTTTCATGTATATTTTTCCCATCTTTGGTAAATGATTAATTTAATGTGTAATCATTCAACGGGAAAGGCATGGTTTAAATTATGGCACAAGGAAAAGTAGAAATATGTGGGGTAAATACAGCAAAATTGCCTTTACTTAAGCCAGCCGAAAAAGAAGCACTTTTTTCGCGGATAGAAGAAGGAGATTTGGATGCGAGAAAACAATATATAGAAGGCAATTTGCGGCTCGTTTTAAGTGTGATTAAACGCTTTTCCTCCAGCAATGAAAACGTTGATGACCTTTTCCAAATCGGCTGTATTGGTTTGATTAAGGCAATCGACAACTTTGACTCGACTTTAAATGTAAAGTTTTCAACCTACGCGGTCCCGATGATAATTGGGGAAATCCGCCGCTTTTTGCGTGATAATAATGCAATCCGGGTTAGCCGCTCGCTAAAAGATACCGCTTACAAAGCTATTTATGCCAAAGAAAATATGGTCAAACGAAACTTAAAAGAGCCGACCCTAACTGAAATTGCCGAAGAAATCGGGATATCAAAAGAAGATATAGTTTATGCCCTTGATGCCATCCAAAATCCAATGAGCCTTTATGAGCCGATTTATACCGATGGTGGTGATACATTGTATGTCATGGATCAAATCAGCGACAAGAAGAATAAAGAAGAAACATGGGTCGAACACATATCATTAAGCGAAGCAATGAAACATCTTGGGGAACGCGAAAATGAAATTATAGACTTACGGTTTTTTAAAGGGAAAACACAGATGGAGGTTGCGGAAATTGTTGGAATCTCGCAGGCTCAAGTTTCACGGCTTGAAAAGAATGCGCTGCGGGTAATGAAAGGATATTTGACGGCGTGAGATAGCGTTGCCCGGCAGCGACGCATTTAAAGAATCTTGCATCCTCCCAAGGATTTACACGGTTGCATTTTTTTTGATAGGTAATTATAATAAAAGAATGATTACAATCGATGAAGCAATGGAAATGCTTGATGATATCTATGATGAGCTACCGGTTGATTTTCATAAAGACCTTAATGGCGGGGTGATTTTGTCACCGGAGATGAAAATGCATCCGGCAAGTGACGGAAATCTTCCGTTATATATTTTAGGCGAATATCATAGCCAGCCAAGGGGCCTTGGCCGGTTTATCATTATTTATTATGGTTCTTTCGCCAAAGCTTTTAGTTATCTTCAGCCACAACAGTTAAGAGAAAAACTTAGAAAGACACTTTTACATGAATTTACCCATCATTTGGAATCATTAGCCGGTGAGAGAGGTTTAGAGATAGAAGATGCAAGAAGATTGGCTAGGTACAAGCATCGGCCGAATAATCAAAAAAAGAGCCGCTATTTTTGAGCGGCTCTTTTTTATTTCTAAGTTTCATTCATTTCTAAGCTTCATCCATATACTTTCGTGCCTTAACAATCAGGTTCACGTGATTGGAGGGTTTAACTATGTAATCGCTGACCCCAAGGTTGATACCGCGGGAAATGTATTCGCGTGAAGCGTTGGAAGTCAAGAAAATAATCGGGGTATCTTTGTATTTTTGAATCATGCGGATTTGGCGGTATAATTCAAAACCGTCCATTTCCGGCATTTCAATATCAAGATAAAATAAATCGATATGCTGCTTAGCCATGATTTGTAAGGCGATTTTGCCGCTCGGCGCGCCAAGGACTTTGTAGTGGTTCCGTAAGGCAGCGTTTACGCTGGACAGAATTTCCGGACGGTCGTCAACAGCAAGAATCGTTTTGGCTGATTTTCCGGTTCCGCCTTGCTCGATAATCTTGATGTGTTCTTTTTCAACTTTCTCAGCCATTTCTTTTGCCCGGTCGTACTGGCGTGACTTAATCATTTCTCCGGCTTTTGAGAAGGTATCGCTTAAGTCTTTTAAGTCATTGGCGATACTTTCGGCACCGGTGTAATCACGGACCTCAATACTCCGGCTAATAGAAGCTAAGCCGTGTGAAATATCTTCATTCTTTTCGATATTGCGATATTTAACCGGGCGGTTTACATTGAGCTTTTGTGCTTTTTGCATTTCTATCGATAGCAGCAAAAAGTCGGCGATTGCTTGTTGTAAAAGCCGTTCACAATATTCCAGGCTCCGGTTAGTAGCCGCATCAATTAAGGCATTAGCATATGATAAACATTGTTTTGCAAACACAGCCTGTAACATACCTTGTACTGTTTCTAAGGTATTGATAAAACCGGCTTTATCTTTGTTGTTGTACGTATCGGTCAGCCGGTCGGTATATTGCTCAATCCGGTTGATATAACTATCAATATCTTTTTCAATATTCGCAGGAGTTTCATAAGGTACATACAAACCCCTTACCCGGTAACAATATGCATTGCTATCATTTTTACGTTCCATTTAAAAGTTCCTCCTATAAGCGAGTAGCGCTATTTTAATTTGCTGCGGACGTGATCAGCGTTTCTTAATTTGAACTCGGCAACCATTTCTTCAAGCACATTTGCCTGGGCACTCATTTCTTCACTAAAAGCGGCACTTTCTTCGGAGGTAGCGCTGTTGTTTTCAACGACTTCGAGGACTTGGTCGATTTCCGCATTAATTTGGACGATGCTGGTTGATTGTTCATCCGATAATTTGGCTATATCATTGATAAATTCGGTTGATTCTTTGATAAGATTGACGATTTCAATCAGGCTTTCACTCGTTTCCAGCGCAATGCTATTACCAAGGTCGGCTTTATCAATTGAGTTTTGGATTAAGGAAGTAGTATGGTGGACAGCCTCGGTACTTTGGGCGGCCAGCTTCCGTACTTCATCGGCAACAACGGCAAACCCTTTGCCATGCTCACCGGCACGGGCGGCTTCAACAGCGGCATTGAGTGATAAGATATTCGTTTTTGAAGCGATACCGCTAATTGTTTTGATAACTTCGCTGATTGCTTTGCTTGCTTCATTAATATCTTTGACCGCATCAATCATATTTTCCATCTGACGGCTGCCTTGTTCGGCTTTACTTTGGATTAATCCCGCATGATTAGCTGTTTTGTCAGCGATTTCGGCATTATCTTTTGTCTTGTCAGCAATTACGCTCATTGTTTCGGAGAGGTGTTTAACCGACATAGCCTGTGATGTTGCACCCTCGGCTAAGTTCATAGCTGCTTCGGCGATTTGGTTGGAGCCTAAAGATACCTGGGCTGATGAAGCATTCAAATCCTGGAAAACATTGTTCAAATTGTCGGCAAGATGTTTGACCGACTGCCCCATGATATCAGAATCAGACATTATTTCGATATCAGTAGTCAAGTCACCGCCGGCAAGTAATTCAAGTTCAGCGGCAATATGATTGATATGTCCCATAAAACTATCGGTGCTGGTAATGATTTGACCGATTTCATCTTTTGCTTCACCAAATTTGTGAAGTGCTTCTTCTTCTTCCTTGTTGCGGGCAATATCGCCGGTAGAGCCGGCCCTGCTCATAAATCCGGATAATAATTCAAGCGGGGCGCTGATATTGACAGAGACACGGTTGGCGATTTTATTTGAATCCTGAACAGAATAAGCCAGGATTGCAACTTGGAGAATAGCCAGAGCGATAAAGATGATTAAGTTCGTATTCAGGCTGCTTCTTGCTGCCGTTTCATTGTAGGCGACAACTTCTTTTATCGTTGCCGAGAGGGAATCGTTTAGGCTTGCCCCGGTACTATTCAACAGAGCCCTTGCATCATCAACATTTCCTGCGGAAGTAAGTGAATGCATTTGCGACGTAAAATTTTGCCATTGTGCGAAAGTATTTCTAATGACTTCCAATTTTGTTCTTTCAGTAGAACTGTTGACCACCTTTTCATAATCTTTCATGTATTTAAGAAATTCTTCTTCGGCGGATCTTAATGTATTGACTGCACTTGCATAAGTAGGGCTGTCGCTGTCATACATGATGAAATTACGGATTTGGACACGGGTTTCAAAAAAGCTTGCTTCCATATGGCCGACATCGACAATAGCCATAACATTGTTGTTGTACATTGACCGGTTAGAAAAAGAAAGCACTAACATACCAAGTACACCGATTGCACAGACAATAACCATCAATTTGAGTATTGCTTTAAAACTGACTTTCAATTTTTCGGTAATTTTCATGTCGCTGATATTAATATTTTTCATCCAAAATCCTCCAATAGTATTTTTATCAACATTTATGATTTATCTATAAATTAGATAGTCTACATTCTATCACAGAATATTAGAAAAAGAAAGAGTACTTTCAGCTCATTTATTGTGTATTTTTCAATTTAAGTATATAATTAATACAATAGTAGATTAAAAAGTGGAATTTTCTGTTTGAAATATGGAGAAAATGGATGAATAATGAGAAAATATTTTGGAACATACGGAGGCTATTATGAAAAAATACATAGATTGGCAGAATGAAGACTCTGAAGAACAATTGTCCGAAAGTGAATTTCAAGAGAAACTCATCCAGATGTTTGTCGAAAATAACCGGGGAAAATTCGATGAAATAGTTGCGGCGATAGATATTGGTGATATCAGTCATGCCTACCGGCTGGCTCACAACTTGAAGAGTAATGCCGGTCAATTAAATAAACCATTTTTGCAAAAAGCGGCCGCTGAAGTTGAGTTAAATCTCAAAAATGATAAAAACCTTGTCAGCCCTTGGCAAATGGAGGCCCTGGAAGCAGAACTCAATAATGCGATAGCCGACTTTAAAATGTTGATTGACAGTCCGGCCGCCACAATAGCGGCGGAACCTGTTGAGCCAATAGTTGCCCCCCAAATAACTGAAGAAAAAAAGAATAGTTTGCTTATCGTAGACGATGATGTATCAAATTTGATGGAGCTTTCCCATATTTTATTGCCCAAATACAAAATATATACGGCAAAAGACGGGGCGCAAGCTTTAATGCAGGCGCAAAAGACCTTACCCGACTTAATCCTTTTAGATATTGTTATGCCTGATATGAATGGATTTGATGTCTTAACTGAATTGCTCAAACTTGATGAAACCAAGAACATACCTGTAATTTTTATTACCGGAATGAGTGACGATTTCAATGAACACCGCGGCCTTGAGCTTGGAGCTGTCGATTATATCCGCAAGCCATTTGATATGATGGTTGTTAAGCATAGAGTACGCCGTAATATCAAGATTATTAATCTACAGCGTGATTTGGAGTCCGCAGCAAAAGCCGCCGAAAGTGCCAATCAAGCAAAATCGTCATTCTTAGCAAATATGAGCCATGAAATCCGGACACCGATGAATGCTATTATCGGTATTACGATGATTTTGATGCAAAATGAAAAACTTCCTCATGAGATCAAAGAAGGGTTGGACAAAATATATAGTTCCTGTGATATGCTGCTCGGAATCATCAATGATATTTTGGATTTTTCCAAAATAGAAGCGGGCAAGATGGACATTACCCCGTCACAATATGAAATAGCCAGTATGATAAATGATTCGGTACAGCTAAATATAATGCGGATTGGCGGCAAACCAATCGAATTTGAATTGCAAATCAATGAGAATGTTTCGGCTAAGCTGATTGGTGACGAACTTAGAATCAAACAAATTTTGAATAATATGCTGTCCAATGCTTTTAAATATACCGAGGCAGGAAAGGTGATATTATCAGTAACATCAGAAGTTTCACCGGATAAGCAAAATGTAATTCTTTGCATAAGCGTACAAGATACCGGACATGGAATGTCAGAAGAGCAATTAAGCAAACTGTTTGATGAATATACCCGTTTTAACCAACAATCAGGCAGGATAGTTGAGGGGACCGGGCTTGGTTTGGCGATAATGCAGCAATTGGTCAAGATGATGGGCGGCGAAATACATGTCGAGAGTAAGCCGGGGACAGGTTCGCTGTTTGTGATACGCCTACCGCAAATGGTGGTAAGCCCGGAAGTAATCGGTAAGGAAAAAGCAGAAAACTTAAAGCGGTTCAGGATAAATCAAATGAGTAAAAAAATGAGTCAGATTATCCGTGAACCGATGCCATATGGAAGCGTTCTGATTGTAGATGATGTCGAAGCAAACTTGTATGTTGCCAAAGGCCTTCTTAAGCCATATAAGTTGCAAATTGATACGGCTTCAAGCGGGCTGGAAGCGGTTAACAGAGTCAAAAACGGTAAGGTATATGACATAATTTTTATGGATCACATGATGCCGGTAATGGATGGAATTGAGGCGGCAAAGCAATTACGCGAATTAGGATATAAGCCGCCGATTGTTGCCCTTACTGCGAATGCGGTCGCAGGGCAAGCAGATATGTTTATCCAAAACGGTTTTGATGATTTCATATCCAAGCCGATTGATATCCGCCAACTTAATGCGGTTTTGAATCAGCTTGTCCGTGACAAATATTTGCCCGGGAAAAGCAAAGCGGTACAGATGCAAGATATCGGCGAACCTGAATCCCGGATAGAAAATATTGAGATAGCCGGCCTGGATATGATTAAGGGAGTCATGAAATATGATGAAGAGGATTCTTACTTACAAATACTTGATATATATGTAAAAAGTATACGTTCGATATTAAAAGGGATAGACATTGTAAATGAGGATAATCTTGATGCATACAAACTAAGCATCCATAGTATAAAAGGGGCCAGTCTGGATGTTTATGCCGACGAAATCGGCAATATGGCCGGAGATTTGGAAAATGCAGCCAATTCCGGCAATTTGGGCTATATCAATTGCCGCACTCCGGAATTTCTTCAAAAAGCGTGGAGAATCGTCAATGAAATAGAGACGATGCTGTTAAACATCACCGAATAGTGAAAAAAATGATGATTATTAAAGTTTTTCGTTCAGATATTTCACGATAGTGCGTTTTAATACATTCAAATCAAGCGGTTTGCGGATGTAAGCATTAGCGCCCCGTTCAAGCATTTCCTGCTCCATCCGGTCATTTGTAACAGCAGTAAGGAAGATAACAGGGACTTTTGTGCTGTAATTTAGGTTTTGACGAATATTCATCAGAACTTCGTAACCGGTCATCTCCGGCATATCATAGTCGAGCAAAAATAAATCGACTTGATTTTCGGATAAAAAAGAAATTGCTTCATCACCACTCAAGAATGTCTTGATATCATAAATATCCTTTAACCAGGTTGTAAGGGTATCGCAGACAAATCTAGTGTCATCCACAGCGACAATTAAAGGTTTTGCAGTAGAGTTTTTCATAAGAACTCCTTTCAATGCAGTATTTCTAAATATTATAGCTAATTTATGAGAATTTTGCAAGTCTGCTGTTCTATAATTATAAAATTATTTTCGTGATTATGGTGATAAATGTTTATCACGGATGTATTTTATCAGAATATCATTTAACTGACGGATATCAATTGGTTTCGATATATAATCATCAAAACCATTTTCACAAAACAGTTCAGCTTGGTTGGTACATGAATTGGCGGTCAAGGCAATAATCGGACGGGTATAACCCATTTCCCTTATTTTCAGCATTGTTTCAAAGCCATTCATTTCCGGCATGAAATTGTCCATAAAAATAATATCATACTCTTTGCCGTTTTTCAGTTTTTCGATTGCATCAAAGCCGCTTTCTGATTCCTCGGTATTTATCAAATAAGGTTTCAGTAAAAGTTTGACGATTTCGATGTTTACCATAACATCTTCAACGATTAGAACTTTTCCATAGGGCATCGGCTCACGAATCAATTTCGTTTTTTTACCAGTTTCAATTTCCATTATACTCTCTTTCCCCCTCTTTAAAGATAACATATCAAACTTAAAATTTCAATTCCGCAATTGAAAAAAATATATTTTATGGAAATTTTAGCCTAAAAATAAAAGAGGCCGCAAAAAGTGCGGAAACAGGAGTGAAAAAGGGGCGGAAAAAGGGTAAAAAAAGGTTGAATTTGCGAAAAAATTGTGATACTATGGTACTATGCGAGAGCATATACTTAGCTTTGGCATCAAATTCTTATGGGAGGAAGTTAATGCGTAAACTTATCACAAACGACGAAACTAAATGCGTTGGTTGTAATCGATGTATCCGTGTCTGCCCTGTAGACGGCGCGAATAATGTCACATTGAGTGAGGGGAGAATCAATGTAAAAGTTATTAGCGATCGTTGTGTTGCCTGCGGAAATTGTATGTATACATGCCGGCATGATGTTAGGGGTTTTGAGGACGATACCGAAGTTTTTATTAATGATTTGAAAAGAGGGGTTCAGATTTCATTAATGGTTGCACCGGCTATTCGGGCGAATACCGAAGACTGGGGGCGGCTGTTTACCTGGCTTAAACGGTTGGGTGTCAAGAAAATATATGATGTTTCCTTAGGGGCAGATATTTGTACTTGGGGGCATATCCGGTTTGTTGAAAAAAACAAACCGAAAACACTGATAACTCAGCCATGTCCGGCAATCGTCACTTTTATCCAGTTATATGAACCGGGTTTGGTGAAATATCTTTCGCAGATACATAGCCCGATGTTGTGTACCGCAATTTATATGAAAAAATACGAAGGCATCCATGACAATATTGCAGCAATTTCGCCTTGCCTTGCGAAAGCGCATGAATTTGAAGAAACCGGTTATGTGAAATATAATGTTACAATCAAGAATTTGCTGGAATATGTTCAGAAGAATAATATTCACCTTCCGAACGATGAAACCGGATTTGACCATCCGGAATCAGCACTTGGCAGGTTGTATTCTATGCCGGGCGGCCTCAAAGAAAATATTGAATTCTATTTTGGAAAAAAAATCCGGGTTGACCAATCAGAAGGTGCCGGCGTATATGATTCGATTAGGGACTTTGCCAAGGCAAACCCGGATCATCTTCCGCCGATATTTGACGTTCTTAACTGTCACGACGGATGTAATATCGGCACCGGAATTACCCATGACCGGACTAGATTGCAGTCAAATGCGATAATGGAAGAGCACCGTCAGCAAATATATGAGCAATTTGACTTGGAAAAGTATATAGCTTTGCTTGAAGATTTTGATTCACGGCTCAAATTGCATGATTTTATCAGAAGATATACAACCAGGCCGGTTAGTCAAAAGCACGTTACAGAAGAACAAATTGAGCAAGGTTTCAAACTGCTTAACAAAAAGACCGAAGAATCGAAGCTGTTTGACTGTAGTGCATGTGGATACGACTCCTGCCATGAAATGGCAAGGGGGATTATGGCGGGAACCAACCTGCCGGAGAATTGTATTCAGAAACTCCGTGACGAAATAGTAAAAGAGAAGAAAATCATTCTTGATATCGCGGAATCGAATACGAAGAGTATTGCTCATTTAACCGAAGATATAGCTGATATTAAAAGTAAATCAGCGAGCATTGGTGAGCTAATTGATGTCTTGAATGAAGTTATCGTGAAGTATAATGCGATTTCCGGTGACATCAATTCCATAGCAACATTTATCAATCTTATTTCGCTTAATGCTTCGATTGAAGCCGGACGGGCCGGTGAAGCAGGGAAAACATTTGCGGTCGTAGCTGAAGAAATCCGCAAGCTTGCAACTCAGTCAAAGAAAACAGTATCCGAATCGGATGCTCTTTCCAAACAATCCAGCGAATCAATTGCTTCAATTATTAATATGATAAATGAAATCATTGCTAATATTGACCGCGCGCATATCAGTATTTCGATTATTGACCAAAGTTTGACACATTCATTAGAAAATTTCAATCAAGATGAATAATTTAACAGATTTAATTAGGAAATATGCCGGCAAGGCGTTGGTGAAGTGAAAGCAAATTTTGATGGAGAGGCGGATAATTGTCATAACAATAATCTGCTTCTCCTTTTTTTGCCGCAAGTTCAAGCAAAAGGGCTAATTCCGACAGTTCCATTGCCCCAATAGTTGAAAGCATTGATTTCATTGCATGGACATTGGTGCCGAATAAATCAATATTGTGCCCGGCTAAAAGTTCAGACATTTTAATACATTCACTCATTAGGTTATTATAGAAAATTTCCACGGTTGCTTTATAAATGAATATATCATCCTCGACCCGGCTAAGCCCAAGCAGGGTATCAATTTCTTTTATTTCTGACAGTGCATTAATGAAAGCCGTGTCATTATTATCATTATTAATTTCGTTGTCAGTTTCAATCTTTGAGGTAGTTTCTTCGAAGATGATTTTGTCTGCCGGAAGCCAGGTTTTAAGTACTCTTTCTATCTCGGTAATGTTGAGCGGTTTGGGCATGAAATCATCAAATCCATTACTAAGGAACATTTCTTTTGCACTGCTGCCAAATTTGGCAGTTGTGGCAATAATTTTTAGTCCGGCAAATTTGCTGCCCAGTTTTCTGATTAAGGAAATCGCTTCGATTCCGTCCATTTCCGGCATCATATAATCCATAAAAACAAGATTATAATCATTTGCTTTAATTAATTCAATCCCCTCTTTGGCGGAAAAAGCTATGTCGGCATCAATTTGTGACAATTTAAGAAAACCTTTTGCAACCTTGAGATTAAATTCATTATCGTCAATGACTAAAACCTTTGCTAAAGAAGCATCAAGTTTTTGCTTTTTCGCTTTTTTTAATTCTGATTGGGTATTTTCATCATCAAGGTCATTAATAATGAAAAGTAGTGCCTGGCCGGAAGCATAAATATCATTAACATATTCCATTTGCCGTTCAGTTAACGGCTCATGCATTAGAAGTTCGGCCAACCCAAGGACAGCATTTAGCGGAGTCCGGAACTCATGTGCCATATTTTCAAGTATATCTTTTTTTACTTTATTAGTATTCAAACCTTACCTCCTGATTATAGAAAAATCATAAAAAAATAATAACACAAATACTTATAATTTACAAGCTTGCCCGGATAATGTATAATACCAGATACTAGGATAGTAGCAGCAATCCATAGGTATCTAAACTTTAGATGTAATAGAATGGAGCCTTATGAAGTATGCGATGTATGCCATAATGGCGTTATTAACGGTTATGATTATTATATTAGCCTATATGAATGCTAATAAACCGCCGGCCGTACAAACGAATACTATTGAAGAAGAAGCGAAAACCACTGAACGTGAGATATTTTTTAATCTTACCCCGATTCCTGATGAAAATGATTCATCTCAACCGCTTAATCTTTTCGCTGAAGAAGAGGATGAAGAAGAGGTCGAAGAAGACGACGACCCTGATATAACCAGGCTTTACCAAATGATGTATGCGACTTCGGCGGTGAATTTGCGGGCCGGCCCCGGTACAGATTTTGAGCGGGTCGGCAGTCTGTCGGCGAACCAGGAAGTCCGGGTAATTGGCCAAAGTATATCATCAAGCTGGTACAAAATCGAACATGGTGACGGGGCTGCTTTTGTCAGCAGCAGTTTTTTAGCTTTAGTTGAGGAATGATAAATGCCCGAACTCCCTGAAGTGGAAACGGTTCGCCGGACTTTGAAAAATCTTGTCTTAAATGCAAAAATAATTAATGTTACCGCCATTTATGACAAAATAATTTCCGGTGATACAAATAAATTCATAGATGCAGTTAGCGGACAAACAATCCGTGATATCGGCCGGGTAGGTAAATATTTAATTTTTATCCTTGATGATATCGCTTTTATTTCCCATTTGCGTATGGAAGGAAAATATAATATCGCCGGCCCGGAAGTAGAAATAAATAAACACGAGCATATCATTTTTCATCTTGCTGATAACCGCGAACTTAGATATCAGGATACGCGCAAATTCGGCCGGATGGAATTGGTAAGCCGCGATACTTATTTGAGTGAACCGCCGCTTAACAAATTAGGCCCGGAACCTTTTTTCGCCGATGCGGAAATTTTGTATGAAAAATTGAAAAGAAGCCGTTTACCAATCAAATCTTTGCTTCTTGATCAACGTTTCCTTAATGGAATCGGAAATATTTATGCCAATGAAATTTGTTACCGTCTGAAAATTGACCCCCGCACCCCCGGCAACCGGCTTACGGAAAAGCAGACAGACGAATTGATTAAAGTTGCCGGCGAAATCCTTAATGAAGCGATTGAATTAGGCGGGACGACGATTCATTCATTTACCACCGGCGGTATCAGCGGCCTTTTTCAAACGAAACTTAGTGTTCACGGGCAGAAAAGCTGCCCATCCTGTCAAAGCCCGGTGGCAAAAATTGCCATCGGCGGCCGCGGGACATACTTTTGCAAAAATTGTCAAAAGTGAGAGGGTAAGGAAGGCAAAAACATCTTGAAGTTGCATTAGGCCGCCTTCTTCCCGAACGAAAACGCAATTTCAATTAGGCCCATAGTGGCGGAAAGTGTTTATTTCCTGACTAACATTTCAAATTAGAGAGTGTTATTTATGCCAAAGAGTACCAACCAAAAGCTGAAAATTTTATACCTGGTGAAAATCCTCCAGGAGAAAACCGACGATACCCACCGCCTATCCTTAAAGGAAATCCAGGCCGCCCTTTTAGCTTATGGTATTAGTGCCGAACGTAAGAGCCTGTATGATGATATTGAGGCGTTAAGGGCATACGGCCTTGACATCATCGGTGAATCACTTGGTAAGGGTTATGTTTATTACATCGGAAGCCGCCAGTTTGAGCTGGCAGAGCTTAAGTTGCTAGTTGATGCGGTTCAGGCTTCCAAATTTATCACCGTCAAGAAATCAACCGGGTTAATTAAAAAACTTGGTAATTTAACCAGCCTCAATGAAGCGCTGAAGTTAAATCGCCAAGTCTATGTAGCCGACCGGATAAAGACGATGAATGAAAGTATCTACTACAATGTCGATATTTTACATAATGCGATTGGAAGTAATGTAAAAATACGTTTTCAGTATACCCAATGGACTGTTGATAAAATTCTGGAACTGAAAAAAGATGGTGAAATATATGAAGTAAGCCCGTGGGCATTGTCCTGGGATAATGAGAATTACTATCTTGTCGCTTATGACAGCCGTGATGAAATCATCAAACATTACCGCGTTGACAAGATGATGAAATTATCACTTACGGAAAAAAATCGCGAGGGGCGTGAGTTTTTTGAAAAATTCAATATGGCCTCTTATTCCCGAAAAATGTTTGGCATGTATCATGGGGCTGACGAGTTAGTGAAAATTCAATTCCGGAATGATTTAGCCGGGGTGGTAATTGACCGCTTCGGCAAAGATGTTACCTTTAGGCTGACTGGCGAAAGTCACTTTACGGTAGTGGTTAAAGTTGCGGTAAGCATGCAGTTTATTGCGTGGATTATCGGCCTTGGTGAAGGGGCGCAGATTATTTCGCCTGACCATGTCGTAAGCCGGATGAAAGATACGATTGAAAAATTGAAAAAAATGTATGGTTAAAGGAAAGCAATCGCATTAGGCTATATGTAAAAGAATTTATTGCTTGAATGTAAGTGAAAGAGTGAGGAAAAAATGGAAATAGAATCAACAAAAAAAATAGCATTAGTTATTGATGCTGAAAATACCAGCGTTAAATATCTTGATGATATTTTGAAAGAATTACGTCATTATGGTATTGTCACATATAAGCGGATGTATGGGGATTTCACCGATGATTACTTGAAAAGCTGGAATACAAAAGCGATGGAACATGCCATCGTCCCGATTCAGCAGCCGCGTTATTCAAAAGTGAAAAATGCCGCTGATATTATGATGGTAATCGATGTTATGGATATTTTGTATACCGGAAATGTAGACGGTTTTTGTATTGTCTCATCAGACAGCGATTTTACCCGCCTGGTAAACCGCCTGCGGGAAGGCGGGATGACGGTTATCGGAATGGGCCGGAGTGATGCTTCAAAAGCACTTAAAGCCGCCTGTACGAAATATATCATCTTAGAGACCCTTGGTGAAAATAATGAGGCTATTGCTGATGCAAGTTCAATTGTGGCAATCAGTGAAATCAAAAATATCATCATGGATATTGTAAAGCAGAGCGAAGAGCGTGATGAACGCGCCGGTTTAGGGGGGATAAAAAGCCAGATTCAAAGAGTTCATACTGATTTTGACGAACGAAATTATGGCTATAATTCAATGACTACTTTCGTTAGGGATATGAAAGAATTTGAAGTGAAAACCGAAAACTCATCCGTTTATGTCGAACGGAAAAAGCAAAATTATACCCGCGAAGAAGTAGAACAGTTTATCATTACAATAGTCAAAAAAACAGAAGTTGACCTTGGTAAACTTGGCCAAAAAGTACACAACAAATTTGCCGACTTTAACCACAAAGATTTCGGCTACTCCCAATTCGTCCGCTTCGTCAGCAACATACCCGGCATCTCAATCGTTGAAAAATCCGCCTCGAAGAAAAACGTGACCTTCGAAGTTTGATATCTCGGGCCAAACTTGTTTGGTTTGGAACCTTAGGCCGCCTTCTTCCCTAAAGAAAACTGTAAGAGCAGCCAATTAGGCCGTAGTGACGGAGAGATACTCTATCTGACTTACGTATATAATAGATATAAATAATCGCATTCACGCGGTTATTTTTTTACATTAAGGGCATAAATTTATATATAAACTTAGATGAGGTTTAATACAATGCTCTCATGGCTTTTCAGACTACTTAAAGGCTTCGTAATCGGCACCGGCTTTATCATTCCGGGAGTAAGCGGCGGTGTTTTTGCCGCGATTTTTGGCGTTTATGAACCCATGATTCATTTTTTCGGAAATATCACCAAAGATTTTTGGAAGAACGTCAGATTCTTTTTACCGATTGGCTTTGGCGGGTTGATAAGTATTATTTTAGTTTCGCGAGTATTAGGTGATTTTTTTGAAATCGCGGAAGTCCCATTGATTTGGTTCTTTATCGGCTGTGTACTTGGGACTTTACCCCACCTTTATGGAAAGGCTGGAGAGCAAGGCCGGGAAGGCAGACACTTCATTATTTTGCTGATTTCATTTGCAGCAATGTTTACCTTCCTAATATTTATTCAAGATATATTAACGACAATCCCGATACCAACCGAAAACCTGCTGGTATGGCTGCTTGCCGGGGTGCTGATGGCTCTTGGGGCGATTATCCCGGGGCTTAGCCCTTCGAATTTTTTGCTTTATATGGGGATATACGGAGTAATGATGGAACGGGTTGGTAATGTGGATTTGGGCGTTTTGATTCCGGTTTTGTGTGGTGCCGCTGCTTGTATTTTATTACTTTCAAAAGCCTTTGATAACTTATTTGAACGCTCTTATACCGGAATGTACCACTTTATTATTGGTATTATTATAGCTTCTACAATTATGATTATCCCTTGGAACGGCAAAGTATTGCAAAATGGTGAGCTAAATAATTATGATTTTTCATTAGGGGTTATTTGCTTTTTTACGTGTTTGTCAGGGGTTGGCCTTGGTTATTGCATGAGCCTTTTAGAAAAGAAAATAAAAAGTTGACAACCAGCATTATAATATATAAAATAAGAACATGAGCGAATTTTTGAATAATGATAAAAAAATAAATTGTATAGCCTGCGGCGGTGAAAATAAAGCGACAAATACCTTTTGTATGAATTGCGGTGAAAGGCTTATCCCGGGCGAGGCGGCAAACCCGGTGCCGCAAGCTTCTTCGGAGCCAACAATTGAGCGGGCTGATGCCGAAGTGGTGTCATCCACCCCGTGGTACAATGAAGGAAATACATCAAGGCAAAATAATAAAGCCGATCAATCAAATCCATACCAAAATACCGGTTCGTCTTATAATCCCCCACCTAAATATACGGCCGGCGGAAGTGAAAATACCGGAAACAGCGGATTGGCGATTGCTTCGCTGGTATGTGGTATCGTTTCTATATTTTGTTGCTATTTTTCATTCTTTGTTTCGGCCGCCGGCCTTATTACCGGAATTATGGCGCTTGTGAAAAAACAACCCGGTCGCGGCATGGCCATAGCCGGTATCATTATTAGTTCAATTTCGATATTGTTTTATGTTATTGTTTTCGTCGCAATAATAATTTTTTCAGCATTTCCGGCTTTTTGGTTATTCTAGATTTCTTTAATTACTACTAAATATTTCCTCCGGAATATCACCCCGGAGAATTTCAGCGATATACCGCAACCGCAAATTCGCCCGCTCGTAATTTTCACTAGCTGCGGCGGCGATATTGTCATTATATTCAAAAGCAAGAAAAGCTTCATTATAAAGCGATACGGCTTCAGCCATATATTCATTGGCTTGTCTGGCAAGCTCATCAACCCCATAAAAAACATCCGGTACATCATATGAAGCCATTTCTCTAATAGCATCTGCGACACCGTCAAGATAAAAAAGGAGATCGGAAACAGCAGAAGCGGAATATGGGTCTAAGGAATTAATTGCATTATCATAATCATTAAGCTGTTCAAAAAAATTTTCCATTTTAGCTTTGTATTCATCTAAGTAATTGTCACTGCCGCAACCCGCGAGACTAAAAAATAAAATAAGACAAAGGATAACGGAAATATATAATTTTTTGGCTTTCTTTATCAAGGGTAATCCCTCCCATTATACTGTTCACGGTGCCTGAACTTAAAATAACATAGTAGTGAAAATTTATCAAGAATGATTTGCGTGTTTTACACGTTGTGTTATAATAACTTCATGACAAAAAAAGAATTTCAAAATTTTATTAATAACAGGATAGTTTTTCTGGACGGCGCAACCGGAATTAATCTTATTAAAGCGGGAATGCCCACTGGCGTGTGCCCTGAACAATGGATTTTAGAGAATCCGGAAGTGATTACTTCACTGCATAATAGCTATATCGAAGCAGGAAGTGAGATTATTTATGCACCAACTTTTACCGGCAACCGGGTCAAATTGAAGGAATACGGCCTTGAACCACGAATCGCTGAAATTAATACCGAATTGGTAAAATTAACTCGCAAAACGGCGGCCGGCCGGGCATTGGTAGCCGGTGATGTTTCCATGACCGGGTCATTATTAAAACCACTCGGTGAGATGGAGTTTGAAGATTTGATTGAAATTTATAAAGAACAAATCGGATATTTGGTTGCCGGCGGGGTTGATTTATTGGTAATTGAGACAATGACCAGTTTGGCCGAAACCCGTGCTTTTTTGATTGCCGCCAATGAAATATGCGATTTGCCGGTGATGGCGACTTTAACTTTTGAAGCCGATGGGCGTACTTTATACGGAAGTGACCCCAAAACCGTTGCCGTCGTCCTTGAAAGTCTTGGGGCATCGGCAATCGGCGTGAATTGCGGGGCCGGCCCTGACAAAATGGCCGAAATAATCAGCGGGTTTGCAAAAGTATCAAAATTACCGGTTATTGCGAAACCCAATGCCGGGATGCCCGTTCTTAATGCATCAGGGCAAACTGTTTACAATATGTCGGAAGAAGTTTTTGCTGATTCAATGAAAAATTTAATTGAAGCAGGGGCGGCATTAATAGGTGGTTGTTGTGGAACTACACCGGAATATATCAGACAATTGACGACTAAATATCGAAATATGACTCCGAAAAAACGGAAAATGACAGAGAACCGTCATTTATCGTCGGAACGTAAAACAATTTCTTTTGGTTTGAATGACCCGTTTATCGTGGTTGGCGAGCGGATTAACCCAACCGGCAAGAAAAAACTAAAGGAAGAGTTAAAAAATGGCAGTCTCGAAATGGCCTGTGCTTTTGCCGAGGAGCAAGAGGCGGCCGGGGCTTTGATTTTGGATGTCAATATGGGGATGGAAGGAATTGATGAACGGGAGATGATGAAAAAAGCAATCGCTGAGATTCAAACCCGGACATCTTTGCCTTTAGCAATCGATTCAAGCAATCCGGAAGTAATTGAAACCGCCCTTAGGAATTATCCGGGACGGGCATTGATTAATTCGGTTTCGCTGGAAAAAACCAAATTTGATAAAATTTTACCATTGGCGAAAAAGTATGGCGCGATGTTTATTTTGTTACCTCTTTCGGATTCCGGGCTGCCGGCTGATATAGCAGAAAAAATCACGATTATCGAAAAAATTACTAACCGCGCTTCTGAACTGGGGATTCCAAAAGAAAATATTATTGTGGATGCGCTGGTAACTACTATCGGCGCGAATAAAAATGCCGCGCTTGAAGCACTTGATACGATTCGTTATTGCAAAGAAAAGGGCTATCCGACGATTTGCGGGCTTTCGAATATTTCCTTTGGTTTGCCGGAGCGTGGTTTTATCAATGCGGCTTTTCTGACAATGGCGATAAATGCCGGCCTGACGATGGCAATAGCTAATCCATCGCAGGAGCTACTAATTAATAATACTTTGGCGGTTGATATGTTGCTTAATCGGGAAGAGGCAGACTTGCGCTATATTGACCGAATGAGTCAATGCGCTGATTTGAGTGAATTAAAGCAACCTCTTGACACTTACGATTCTCATCCTGGTACCTTAATTAATAAAGCGGTTCTAAAAGGGCGGCGGAATAAGATTATTGAACTGGTGAAAACCGCTTTAGATAATGGGATTACCCCGAAAAATATCCTTGACGAATATTTGTTACCTGCGATTGATGAGGTTGGCGGATTATTTGATAAAGGAATTTACTTCCTGCCGCAATTAATTGCCGGGGCGGAAACGATGAAAATGGCTATTGAATATCTCGAACCTTTGCTGATAAAAGACGGCAGCGAAGTTTCGCCGGTCACAATTGTTATCGCAACTGTTGCTGGTGATATTCATGACATTGGAAAGAATCTTGTTGTCCTGCTGCTTAAGAATCATGGTTTTAAGGTAGTTGATTTGGGAAAAGACGTTAGTTCTTTAGAAATCATCAGCCAGGCAAAAAACCACCAAGCTGATATCATCGCTTTATCAGCTTTGATGACTACGACGATGACAGAAATGAAAAATATCGTTGAGCTTGCTAAAGAAAATAATTTAAGGGCAAGTATTATCATTGGCGGGGCGGTTATTACCGCTGAATATGCCGATGAAATCGGTGCTTCGGGTTATGCAAAAGATGCCGCGGAAGCAGTGCGGCTGGTGCAGAGGATTATAAAACGGTTACAATAGGGATTTTTATCCTTGCCTTTTTTAGAAAAATATGTTTCACTAAATAAAACACAAACAGATAAGGAGTAAATTTATGATGACCGGAGCAGATGCCATCATCAAATGTCTGGAAGCGGAAAATGTTAAAGTCGTTTTTGGTTATCCCGGCGTTGCCATCGCCCCCTTTTATAATAGTATATTAAATTCGAAAATCCGTTCAATTCTTGTCCGGACGGAACAAAGTGCCGCCCACGCGGCTTCTGGTTATGCCCGTATCAGCGGCAAATCATGCGTTTGTGCGGTGACATCCGGCCCCGGGGCGACTAATGTTATCACCGGAGTCGCAACCGCTTATGCCGATTCGATTCCCTTGATTTGTATCACCGGGCAGGTTAATTCGGAGCTGATTGGCAGTGATGTTTTCCAGGAGGCAGACATCACCGGTGCCGTTGAATCTTTTGTCAAATATAGCTATCTAATTAAAAATGTCAATGATATCCCCCGCGTTTTCAAAGAAGCATTTTTTATTGCCAATTCCGGCAGAAAAGGCCCGGTATTAATTGATATCCCTGTTGACATTCAAGATGCCGTGATAAATAAATTTTCTTATCCGGCTGAAATCGCAATGCGTACTTACAAACCAACCGTTAAAGGCCATGCCGTCCAAATTAAAAAGGTTATTAAAGAACTGGAAAAGGCGAAACGGCCGATGATTTGTGTGGGAGGCGGTATTCATTTGTCAGGCGGGGCGGAAGAGTTAATTCATTTTGCGGAGCGTTATCGTGTTCCCGTTGTTTCTACGATGATGGGTATCGGGGCAATGCCAACGAGACATCCGCTTTATTTTGGCATGGTTGGCAATAATGGCAAAAATTATGCTAACCGGGCAATGAACGAATCAGATATGCTGATTATGGTGGGGGCAAGAGTTGCCGACCGCGCTATGAGCCAGCCGGATTTGATAATGGCAAACAAAGTTCTGATTCATATCGATGTAGATACCGCTGAAATCGGTAAAAATGTCGGCCCGTCAATTCCGCTGGTTGGTGATGCAAAACATATCTTTAACCAGCTTGAAGAAGAAAAATGTGAATGTAAACATGATGAATGGGTAACAGCCCTTGAACATTACCGTGATACAATGAAGCGCATCCGAACCCCCAATCCCGGTTACGTAGACCCGGCTGTCTTTATCCGCCGCCTTTCGGAAAAAATGGCGGGTGATGCGATTTATGTTGCTGACGTTGGCCAGAACCAAATCTGGTCTTGCACTTATTATGTTGTCCGTGAAGGCCGTTTCCTTACCACTGGCGGTATGGGGACGATGGGTTATTCAATCCCGGCAGCGATGGGTGCAAAAGCAGCCGCCCCTAAGCGGCAGGTTGTTGCGGTTTGCGGCGATGGAAGTTTCCAAATGTCAATGATGGAGCTTGCCACTATCCGCCAGCATGATATTCCGGTCAAAATTATTGTCCTTAAAAATAATTATTTAGGCCTTGTCCGTGAATTTCAGCATCATGTTTATCAGGATAAATATTCAGTCGTTGATTTGACCGGCAGCCCTGACCTTGAAAAAATTGCCGAAGCTTACGGAATGGACTTTATCCGCCTATACAATATGGATGATTCTGAAACAGCAATCGGCCGCTTTTTAGCTGAAGACAAATCAGTCCTGATGGAATGTATTATTGACCCGATGGATTTGGTGAAAACATAAATTGTTGGAAGGAGTACAACTATACTTATGAAACGAATCTATTCTGTGTTTGTTGAAAACCGCCCTGGTGTACTGTGCAAAGTTACCGGCCTTTTTTCCCGTCGTTTCTTTAATATTGATTCTTTGGCTGTTGGCGAGACCGAAGACCCCGGCGTTTCCTGTATTACCATCGTATCAAGCGGCCATGACCGGATGATTGAGCAGATTGAAAAACAGCTTAACAAAAAAATTGATGTTATTAAAGTTAAAACATTTGATGAACTTTCTTGTGTCAGCCGTGAGCTGATGCTCTGCAAAGTCCGGTACAAAAAAGACAACCGCCGGGAAATTATGGAAATCTGTGAGCTTGTTAATGCCGAGATTGTTGATATGTCCAAAAATCAAATGATGATTCAGATATGTGACAGCCCGGAGAGGATTAAAATCTTGCTTAATTTGCTTCAATCAATTAGTATCGTTGAAGTAGCAAGGACCGGGACGTTGGCATTATCTAAGTGCTTAGAATGAAGAAAACGAAGATATTTTCTAAGTCGCATAAAACACCGGCTATAAAAAATCTAAAGCTTCGTTTGGGAGAATGTCCAAAAGGCCATTCTTCATGAGATTCAAAAGAAAGGATGTTTTATATGAACAAAATTTTTCAGTTGTTAGTTGATAATAATGCCGGGGTTTTGAGCCGTATTTCCGGGCTTTTCGCCCGCCGCGGTTATTCGATTGAAAGTATTACTGCCGGGATTACCGCCGACCCGAATTATACCCGGATTACAATTGTCGCTTCCGGTGATGAACAGATTCTTGACCAAATCGAAAAGCAGGTTGCAAAGTTGGTTGATGTCCGTGAGATAAAGGAATTAAAGCCCGAGAGCAGCGTTTACCGGGAGCTTGCCTTGATAAAAGTAAAGGCTTTGGTGGATGACCGGCAGGGTGTTATCACTTTGGTTGACATTTTCCGGGCTAATATTATTGATGTGGCACCGGAAAGTATTATCATTGAGATGACTGGCGATCAGGATAAAATCGATGCTTTTATTAATTTATTAGAGGGTTATGAAATCCAAGAGCTTGCCCGGACCGGGATTGCCGGGTTAACACGGGGGACGGAGAGAGTGACTTATTTGTAGTTACCCCGCCGCGGAAATAAAGTTGGCCTAATAGCAACTCTTTTAGAATGCACCATAAAAAACACATTTGTATACGTATAAAATACATATGTGTTTTTATTAAACCAAATATGGAGGCAATCTATGAAAAAAATACTATTCTGCGTTTTTTTAATTTTATTCTTTATTTCATCAAATTTATTACCGGTAACAGCTTGTTGGGCGGCGCCTGTACCATTTGAAATATTCTCGGAAGACGGAAGCAGGGTTTTCGTGTTTATCCCTGATGAGAATGGAATGGGAAATGCCGATGCTAAAGTTTATGAAATCAATGGTAATGAGCGGAAATTAATTTATGCGGCCGAAGGCTTAAATTCTTTTGCTTACGAAAGTAATTTTCATTTTTCAAAGGATATGACACATTTTATCCGCTTTTTTCCGGCACCTGGGCTGCCTGTTTTTGAAGCTTTCGCTTATGGTATCAAAACGAGGGAAGTTTTGAGAAGTGATTTTATAGAGGATTATTTAAGCGAAGAAGATTATTTTACAAGTATTGGCCCGGCTTATATTGTTAATTGGCAAGTTGCGGGAGCTTCCCTTTATGACGATACAATTGCGATTAGTACGGATGAAGGTAACACTTTTATTTTTGAGCTAATTACAGCGCGATTTACGGCCGAAGATTTGTTTCAACCCGGAGAAACTACGATTGATATGTCCGAAATAAAGCTTGAACCGGTTGATATTTCAAATGAGATACTCTCTTATGAGGTAGTATCTGGTTCAGCTATGACCGAGGATGAATTAATTGATATTTTATCTCGTAATTTGATATCTGAAAATAATGACTTACCATCTTATCAAGAGAAGTCGGTTATAGAATTTCAAACAGCCCTGGGTATTGCGGTGATGGTAATTTGTATTGTGGTTGTGATTGGTATAGTTGTTGCTTTCTTTATTAGACGTAATATTAGTACTTGAAAAATTTTACATTTCCAAGTAAAATAGAAAAGCACTGACAAAAAAATACACTAAAGTATTGTTTATAAAGAAAGGTTAGGTTTTTATGGCAAACATTTATTATCAGGAAGATTGTAACTTATCATTATTAGATGGCAAAACTATCGCTGTTATTGGTTATGGCAGCCAGGGGCATGCCCATGCTTTAAATGCAAAAGAATCAGGATGCAATGTTATTATCGGGCTTTATGAAGGTTCCAAATCATGGGACAAGGCAGTCAGGCAAGGTTTTGATGTTTATCCCGCAGCGGAAGCAGCGAAGATGGCCGACATTATCATGATTCTTATCAATGATGAAAAGCAGGCAGCGATGTACAAAGCTGATATTGAACCGAATCTATCCGAAGGAAATATGTTGATGTTTGCTCACGGTTTTTCAATTCATTTTGGTCAAATCGTACCGCCGAAAAATGTTGATGTTACGATGGTCGCCCCGAAAGGGCCGGGCCATACGGTCAGAAGTGAATACCAGGCGGGTAAAGGTGTCCCCTGTCTCGTAGCTGTCTATCAGGATGCCAGCGGCCAGGCTTTGGACAAAGCTTTAGCTTATGCCCATGCAATTGGCGGTGCCCGCGCCGGAGTATTGGAAACTACTTTTAAAACTGAAACGGAAACGGATTTGTTCGGTGAGCAAGCGGTTCTTTGCGGTGGTGTCTGCGCCCTGATGCAGGCTGGTTATGAAACCTTGATTGAAGCCGGATATGATGAGCGTAATGCTTATTTTGAATGTATTCATGAAATGAAATTAATTGTTGACCTTATCTATCAATCCGGTTTTGCCGGAATGCGTTATTCGATTTCCAATACCGCTGAATACGGTGATTATATTACCGGTTCGAAAATCATCACTGATGAAACGAAAAAAGCGATGAAGCAAATTCTTGCCGAAATCCAATCGGGCAAATTTGCGAAAGATTTCCTTGCCGATATGTCGGCCGGGGCGGATTCAAACTTCGTCAAAATGCGGGAAGCGGCAAAAGGGCATCCGGCAGAAGTGATTGGTGAAGATATTCGCAAGCTGTATAGCTGGAATAATGAAGAAGACAAATTTATAAACAACTAAAAACTGTCGCCCGGCGGCGACACTTCGAAGAGAATTGTAAACAATTCTCCTTAAATGATTTACACAGTTGCATTTTAATATATATAAAGGAGTATACCAATGGGAATGACCATGACGCAGAAGATATTGGCGGCGCATGTTGATGGAGTCAGTGAAGTCAAAGCAGGCCAATTGATTGAAGCAAGGCTTGACCTTGTCCTTGGCAATGATATCACAGCACCGGTTGCGATAAAAGAAATGGAAAAAATGAATGTCACCGGAGTTTTTGATAAAGACAAAATCGCCCTCGTTCCCGATCATTTTACCCCTAATAAAGATATCAAGTCAGCGGAAAACTGCAAAATCATGCGTGATTTTGCTCATCGTAACGAGATAACTAATTATTTCGAAATTGGCGAAATGGGTATTGAACATGCCCTCTTGCCCGAGCGGGGGCTGACTGTCGCCGGTGATGTGATTATCGGGGCGGACTCCCATACTTGTACTTATGGTGCGCTTGGCGCTTTTTCAACCGGAGTCGGTTCAACCGATATGGCCGCCGGAATGGCGATTGGTAAAGCATGGTTTAAAGTACCGGCGGCGCTTCGCTTTAATCTGACCGGCCAACTTAATAAGTGGGTCAGCGGCAAAGATGTGATACTACATATTATTGGCATGATTGGTGTTGATGGTGCACTTTATAAATCAATGGAATTTGTTGGTGATGGAATCGCAAATCTGACTATGGACGACCGCTTTACAATTGCCAATATGGCTATTGAAGCCGGGGCAAAGAACGGTATTTTCCCTGTTGATGAGCTGGCGCTTAGTTACATAAAAGCTCATTCGGATAAGCCTTATACAATCTATGAAGCTGATGCCGATGCCATTTATGACGAGGAATATATTATTGATTTAGGTACCATCCGGCCGACGGTTTCATTCCCGCATTTACCGGAAAATGCCAAAACTATTGATGAGATAATTAACGAGTTTCCCGATGGGGTAAAAATTGACCAAGTAGTCATCGGCTCGTGTACTAACGGCCGGATTGACGATATGCGGGCCGCGGCTGAAATTATGAAAGGCCGCAAGGTAGCGAAAGGGATGCGCTGTATTGTTATCCCGGCGACCCAGAAAATCTATCTTGAAGCGATTGAAGAGGGTTTGTTAAAAATATTTGTTGAAGCAGGTGCTGTCGTATCAACCCCGACCTGCGGGCCTTGCCTTGGCGGGTTTATGGGTGTACTCGCGGCCGGGGAGCGTTGTGTTTCAACGACTAACCGTAATTTCATCGGCCGGATGGGGCATGTAGATTCCGAAATTTATCTGGCAAGCCCGGCGGTTGCTGCCGCCAGTTCAATAACAGGTGTTATTTCAAGCCCGGAGGAATTATAATGAAAACAGCAAAAGGAAATGTTTTTAAATATGGGGCTAACGTTGATACCGATGTTATCATTCCCGCCCGCCTTTTAAATATCACTGACCCTGCCGAATTAGGTTCACATTGTATGGAAGATATCGACCCCGATTTCGTGAATAAAGTACAAAGCGGTGATATCATTGTTGCAACTAAAAATTTTGGCTGCGGCTCATCACGCGAGCATGCACCGATTGCTATTAAAGCTGCCGGAGTATCAGTAGTAATTGCTGAAACTTTTGCCCGGATATTTTACCGCAATGCGATTAATATCGGCCTTCCGATTATTGAATGTCCCGATGCTGCTAACGGTATTGAAGCCGGTGATTTAGTTGAAGTTGATTTTAATACGGGGATTATCAAAAACCTGACTAAGGGTTTAAGCTTCCAAGGCCAGGCCTTTCCCCCTTTTATGCAAAGGATAATTAATGCCGGCGGGTTGGTAAATTACGTAAATGAATCTATCATTTAATAAAATATTTCGTTGTTTTATTTGTGAAATGATGTTATTATGAAAAAGCACGTGTATAATATTTTACATATTTGGCATTATAAGGTAAAATATTCTTCGTTATGTTCATGATTATTAAAGGATAGCACCATGAATGATACAAAAATAACCGAGCAATTTGAAAATGTTGCCGAAATTGTAGAAATTGCCGCCGAAGCGGAAAAAACAAGTGCCGTAGAACTGGAAACACTTAGCACTGAAGATTCGGTTCGTGCTTACTTGCGTGAAATTGGCTCGATTCCCCTCTTAAAAGGCGATGAAGAGTTGAAATTGGCCAAACAAGTCGCAAAAGGCGATGATTATGCCAAGGAAAAGATGACTAATGCGAATTTGCGTCTTGTCGTTAGCGTTGCTAAGCGTTATGTTCTCAACGGAAACATGAACCTGCTTGATTTGATTCAGGAAGGCAATATTGGCTTGATGAAAGCAGTAGAAAGATATGACCATCGTAAAGGCTACAAATTCAGCACTTATGCGATTTGGTGGATTCGCCAGGCAATTACCAGAGCGATAGCCGATCAGTCACGAATTATCCGGATTCCTGTCCATGTAAAAGAGCAGATGAACCGGATATCCCGTTCATCGCGCCAATTTACAATTGATAACGGGCGTGAGCCTGGTATTGAAGAATTAGCAAAGATGATGAATCTTTCGGTGCGAAAATTAGAAGAAATCATCAAGCTTTATGAAGATGCCGCTTCATTAGACTGCCCGATTAATAAAGAAGAGGGCGCACAGTTATTAGACTTTGTTGCTGATGAAAGCATGAAAGACACCTTTTCCGATATTGACCATATGATGCTCGGAGATGAAATAGATGGAATTTTGGATGGCCTTACCGAACGTGAGCAACGGATTATCCGCTTGCGGTTTGGTTTTATTGATGGACGAGTCTGGACTCTTGAAGAAGTTGGCCGTGAGTACCAAGTAACCCGTGAGAGAATCCGCCAGATTGAAGTGAAAGCATTAGACCGCCTACGGATGAAAAGCGAGACTAAGAAGCTGCTGACGTACTTGGTGGAGTAAATGATGAGATGCGGCAGATAATTTATCGCAAAGGAACCTTAGGCCGCCTTCTTCATAAAATAAAAACTTACGCTTAATTCAATTGGCCGTAGAGACGAAGAGTACTTTATCTTCCCTACGGGATTTATTTGACACAATATGACAAAATCCGCATAAAGTATAGTAAATATACTAGATGAGGATTTTTTCTATGAATCATGAAAAAAATTGCCGGGAAAGCCGTGAATGCGGATGCCCCTGCAATGATGAAATACGCGGGGTCGTGACCGGTTATGGACGTTTTATGAATGACTGCGGTTGTGATGAACGTTCCAGAAATGACTGTGGTTGTGATGAACGTTCTAGAAATGACTGTGGTTGTGATGAACGTTCCAGGAATGACTGCGATTGTGATGAACGTTCCAGAAATGACTGCGGTTGTGATGAACGTTCCAGAAATGACTGTGGTTGTGATGAACGTTCCAGGAATGATTGCGGTTGTGATGAACGTTCCAGGAATGATTGCGGTTGTGATGAACGTTCCAGAAATGACTGCGGTTGTGATGAACGTTCTAGGAATAACTGTGATTGTGATTTCGAGCCGGTTTGTTTTGAAGGCTGCCGCCGCCAGCAAAAACACGACCAATGTGCTGAAAAAGAAAAATGCAAACACGCCCGCAAAATGATTGCTGAAAGTCTCAAAAGAATCAGGGAAGGAATTGAAGAAGACCGCAGAGGAATTAAAGCTATTTGTGACGGCGACTTCTGTCGCGGCATAAATCGCTTAAGTAACGGCATAAAAAAAACTGAACGGGGCATTAACGAAATTAAGAAAATTATCCGGTGTTCCTGTGAATGTTTTGGCTGTGAAGATGAAAAGCTGATAAAAAAGGGTTTAGCTAACTTGGAAAAAGGACAGCATGAAGAATTTAAAGGTTTGAGATTAATCCGTTGCTGCAAGATTGAATGCGGCATTAGGGAAAGCGAAAAAGGTATCTTTGATTTAGTAAAAGGGGTAGAAGATATTGAAAGAATTTGCAGAATATAAGAAAAAAAGCGGGGTTGGAGTTAATCTCCAACCCTTTTTTACTGGATAGGAAATTGCTTCGCAATTCTCCATCCGGCAAAAACCCTCCGGGAGGATGCGCACTCGCGCGCAGGGTATTATGTCGCTGAAGCGACCGCGCTCGGCGCGAGGGTTTGCCAAGGCAAATCTTTTTTGGTGTTAGTTTTTTACATGGTGATCCATATATTCAATCATAATTTGCTTAATAATTGTCACAATCGGGACAGCAAGAAACATTCCGGCAATACCGAAATATGCACCGGCCGCGATAACTGATACGATTACAATAATCGGGCTGATTTTTAAGGAAGTATTCATAATTTTGGGTTCGATATAATTGGCATCAATCTGTTGGAAAATCAAAAGAGCTATTAGAACCTGGAGGGCTTTGGCCGGCCCGGCAGTAATAATATTGATTAAGCTGATAAATGTCATTGCAATTAATGAACCAAGATAAGGGATAAAATTAAAAACACCGGCGATAAACCCGAATAAAAAGGCAAAGGGGACATTAAAAATAAGCAAGATAGCGGTAACTACCACAACATTAATGATGCTGTCCAAACCTTTGCTGGAAATAAAAGTAAAGAGGACGGTATTAACCTGCCGCAAATATTTATAAGCACGCTCACGGTATTTTACATTTTTGATAACGGCAATACTTAAACGTTTGAAAAAAGCGGCAATATTTTCAAGGTCAGCTAAAATATAGAGAGTAATAATCAGGCCAAGGACGATATTCGCAAGGCCGCCGGCGATGCCGAGAACGCCTCTGGTTAACTGCTCCATAAGAGCAAAGTTAAAATATTGACTAATCGCATCATCAACAAAACCGGCGATGCTTTCCGAAATATTCAAAGTCGCCCAGTACGTATCATCATCCAGCCGCTCAATAAAAACGATAAGGCTATTCACATAAGAAGGAATGCTGTTTGCTAAATCAAGAAGGCTGGCAATCAATATCGGGGCAATTACCAAAGCAATAAAAACAATAATTAAAGCAAGCAGTAAAAAGATTGTAGTAACGCTGAAAAATTTCTTTCTTTTGGCAATAAATTTGAACTTTGATTTGCCGAAACGTTTATTCACTTTCTTAAAAGGGGTATATAAAAAATATGAAAAAAGAATCCCGAAAAGAAGAGGGGAAAGGACACTTAAAAACTTTCCGATTGCAATGGTAATCTGGGAAAGATTATCAAATGTTTTGTAAAGAATCATTAATAATATTGCTATGATAGTAATTGGGACCCATTTGGCCCATTCAAAATTGGATTTGTTCATTTATATAAACCCTCATCTCAATGAATTTACCCCTTTATATTATAAGAATATATTTACCTTAAAGCAAGTGCTTGAAGAGGGAAAGTTTTTCAATTATAATGTGTGAGAAGGCGGCCTAAGGCAACTTCGGGATGTTTTTTGCCTTCTGCGGCTTCTTTTCAAGCTATATCAGAACTGTAACAATAGTGTGAAGAGGTTAATATGAGTACCTTACCGGAAATAATTAATACTTTGCTTCATGAAAAAGAAATTGTCGTTATCGCTATTGATGGCCGCTCGGGTGCCGGTAAGTCTACGCTTGCAGACAGGCTGGCGGAAGAGCATAATGGGGATGTTATCCGCATGGATCACTTTTTCCTCCCCCCCGGGCTGCGGGAAGAGAAGCGGATAAATGTACATTATGAACGTTTCTTAGAAGAAGTATATTCTTTCATAAAAGAATACATGTCACTATTCACAGCTAACGCTGTTCATAGCAACAATGATATACACAAATCGCAAGAAAAGCGATTTGGTACTTGCACAACTCGGGATTTTACGCATAATGCGCGCAAAACACCTCGTGGAACAGTGGCTGTGAGAAATAACGGGCCCCTTCTTTTATCTTATCGCATTTTTGACTGTGCCAGAATGGATTATCATGGAACGCAAAAAATAGCGGTGAAACCGCTTATTATCATCGAAGGGGCATACTCACTTCTGCCTATGTGGGACGAGATATATGATTTGCGTATTTTTTATGATATTGATGAGTTAAAGCAAAAAGAGCGGATTATTAGCCGGAACGGGGTAGATGGGTATCAAATTTTTAAAGAGAAGTGGATTCCGCGGGAGGAAGCTTATTTCCGGGAATATCGGGTTAGGGAAAGATGTGACGTTGTATTAAGTTCATAAGTCAGATAAAATATCTCTCCGTCGCTGCGCCTAATTAGCGGCTTATTCAGTTTATTATTTATAGCAATCTTAGTTAAATATATCAAGGCGGGCAATAAACTTTCTTCGTCGCTATGGTCTAATTGGTTCTAATGAACTCTTTCGCCCGGAAGAAGGCGACCTAAGGCACAAACCAAACAAGTTTGGCTGCGAAATGTTTTTGCCCTCCTTGATAATACAGTCGTGAAATAGCTGTAAATAATTACCCCAGCTCCACCCGCTCCTTTATCTTCTCAAGCGTAACATATGCTTCCTCAAAATCGTAATCCCCGATTTGCTGGATTAGTTCCTCGCAGTATGGTGAAAAATCGGCGAAAACATCGGCAATTTCACCAAGATAACGGCCGACTTCGGCATTACCGGAATCTAAGAGTGGTTCTAATTTGTCCACCAATTCCCTTGGCAGCAAAATAAGTGTTGTTTTTTCAATATTTTGTTGAATTGATTTCTTGTCTGCTAATGGTGCAAGCTCCTTAAGCACCCGGTTAAGTTCATCTTGTAATAATAAAAGCTGTTCATTCGTACACAACCGGTCCGCGATATAATTTTCTTCTATTTCTGCAGCAATAAGCGAAAGCTTAATAGCGCCGATCCAGTTGGCATTACTTTTAAGAGAATGGATAATCCGCCGGGCATTGGTAAGATCATCAGAAATCAAGCTTTCAGCGATTTCTTCGTACCGGCTTGAATTTTCCAAATAAAAGTTACGCTTTAAATGTTCATATAATTCAGCATCATTTACCGCATGCTCAAGCCCGATACTCTCATCAACTGCTAATTCCTGTTGTGCATGTTTGCCGGTATCAGGCAATTTCACATCATTTTCTTCCAGTGAAAGCGGAGTAAGGTATTTTAACAAACAAGTCCATAATTCCTGGGCATAAAAAGGCTTTGATATATAATCACTCATTCCGAGCGAAAGATAACTTTCACGGTCGCGCTTCATTGCATTGGCAGTTAAAGCTACGATTGGTGTTGTAATCCCCAGTGATAAAAGTTTGTGTGTCGCTTCGATTCCATCCATCACCGGCATATGAATATCCATCAAAATCAAATCGAAAAATTGTCCGGCCATCATCTTTTCATTAACAATATCAATCGCAATTTGACCATTTTCAGCAATAATTGCATTTAAACCAATCCGTTCAAGATGCTCAACGATGACCTGCTGGTTGATAACATTGTCTTCACAAACGAGAATTTCACCTTCAAAATGCGGTTTACTAATCATCACTGGTGCCTTATGGGCAATTACCCTTTCAACAGTCCCTTCATATAACAAGGTAAAGGAAAAACTGCTCCCAACCCCGAGTTCGCTTTCAACTAATAGGGTCCCGCCCATTAAATTAACCAGATTATGAGTAATGGTTAACCCTAACCCGGTGCCGCCATATTTTCGGGTTGCCGATTGGTCTGCCTGGGTAAAAGGGGCAAGGGTAGTTTTTATTTGGCTGCGGGACATCCCGATGCCGCTATCTTTGACGGTAAAACAGATTTCCAGCTTATTATCATAAGAGGCAATCAAAGTAGCTTCTAATTTTACAAAACCTTGATCGGTAAATTTAACCGCATTGGATAGAAGATTAATCAAAATCTGCGCAAGTTTGTTAGGGTCGCCGTTTATTTTTTGGTCGATGGCCGGTTCGGATTTGAAAGATAATTTGATGCCTTTTTCTTCGGCTTTGATGCGGAACAAATTTTCACAATGCGAAAGGACATCATGCAATTTGAAAGGAACTTTCTCAATTTCCATTTTGCCGGCTTCAATTTTGGAAATGTCAAGGATATCATTAATAATCGCTAGTAAACCGTCGGCACTAGTCCTTATTTTTTCTAAATGGTCGATTGTTCCTTGACTTAATCCCGGCTCATCCAACGCCAGCTCAATAAACCCAATGATGCCATTCATTGGTGTCCGGATTTCATGGCTCATATTAGCAAGGAAAGCCGATTTCATATTTGAAGCCTCTGCGGCAGCGGCGGCGGCATCTTGCAGTTCTTCCTGCAAGGAAATAATCGGGGTAATATCGGTGAAATGGCAGATGATGAGATTTTTGCCGTTAGCTTCTTTATTTTTCTTGCCCCGGATAATTACCCAAGCGACAGATTCATCTTTCTTGATAATACGGATCTGCAACTCAAATGATTCGTTTTTTCTAAGGGCTTGGATAATCGACCGGCTAGTCCGGTGAACATCATCAGGGTGGATGATGTTTGCTGCTTCGGCCCCGGTAGCCTTCATAAAATCATCATACTCATTGTAACCGAGAAAAGTCAGCATATGCTCATTAATATAATAAACCGGATAATTAGGCTTATTGTACATTCCAATGATTCCGCCGGGGACACTGGCACTTGCCAGCTCATGGGCACCCGCTTTCAGCTCTTCTTTAACTTTTGCCAATGTATCAGCCACTTTGCGGATCATAATCATACAGTGGATATTATTGTTGTATGGGTCAGGGAACAACTGTACAATCCGCTCGGCCCAAAAATATGTCCCGTCATTTCCCCGGCGGCGGTGATGATTATGAAATTCAACTTCGTTTTTATTATAATTATTGATTAAAGCGGGAATATTAAAATCTTTTAGATATTCATCACAGTCATCAGGATGAATAATGTTTTCGGCAACGAATTTCGCGGAGTCGTCAAATTTCAAGGAAATATCAAGCGGAAGGACGGACGGGGAATAACCGCCGGTCATTTCGACCATATCGGTAGTCAGGTTAAAATCATAATAGTGCATACATTCGGCAATCGTCGCCCGGATAGTCGGTTCCCATTTCTGATAATAATAAGAGCGTTTTCGCTGATTGGAGATATTAAAAACACTTATAACCGTATAATCAGGTTTTCCATCTTTATCAAGGACCGTTGTCCCTGTCCCCTCAATCCAAATCCCTACTCCAACCCGGCTTTTGAGTTCAACTCTGAAGCGGCTAATCTTCGTACCGGATTGAATTTCATTAAAAAACTCGCGGAAGCCCTCGATATTATCCAAAATTAAACCGGATTCGATTAGGGATTCGGGGATATTTTCCATGACCTGATTAATCATAAATGTATCGGATACTTTTCTTGGCACCGTCATTACTTTATTTTTAACATTAAAATGAAGAACATAAATATCAGAATGGGCAATGGCGGTTTCATAATCATTCGGGGTCAAAATGTTATTAAAATCATTCATGAGTTTTTTCTCTCCTGGATTTTATTAATTCATTGTACGATGGAATCAAAGTTGTGGAATCATAATCTATTGTATTGATATTAACCAGCGGGAAACGGGATTTTATTTCTTTGATAACTCCCTTTCCAACGATATGGCCCGGCAGGCAATGTGCCGGCTGGACATAAATAATATTGTCCGCCCCGTCTTCAATAAGCTCCATCATCTCACCGGTTAAAAGCCACCCCCCGCCGGCCTGGTTAGCAAGTGAGACGATTGGTTTTGCTGATTCCGCTATCTTGAAGATTGTGGAACCGGGGGTAAAGTGAATACTATTTAATAAAGCTTTGATAGCTGCGCTGCGTACTAAACCTACAATATGAATCTTAAGCCGGCAAAGCAAAGCAGCTCTTTTACTTGTTCCAAGATTTTCCGCCCGATAGATTTGATTATAAAAGTAATACAGCAGAAAATCAATCAAATCGGGGACTTGCACCTCGGCACCTTCCGCTTCTAACCCATCGATTAAAGAGTTATTTGCGGCCGGGGAATAATTAACCAAAATTTCACCAACGAGCCCAACCCGGGGTTTTACTTCGTCGGTTATTTTTATTTTGTCAAAAGAATTAATGATTTTTCGGCACATCCGCCGGAATTTCAAAAAACCAAAAAATCCTAAGTGCTTTTTTCTTAAAAAAGCTTGGCATTTTGTCCGCCATTCGGCTTGCAGTTTGTTGACTGAACCGGTCAATTCTTCATATGGGCGCATCCGGTATACACAGCGCATAAAAATATCGCCAAAGATTATCGCATAGCCAATCCGCAGAAGTAATTTAAAGTCTGTTTTAAGCCCCGACGGGCTTTTTAACCCTGACAAATTAAATGCAATAACCGGGATATTGGGCATTCCGGCTTTAATCAACGCCCGGCGGACAAAATTTACATAATTTGTGATTTGGCAGCCCCCGCCGGTCTGCGCTATCATCACTGCGGTCCGTTCCGGGTCATAAGAGCCGGAGAGCAGGGCTTCCAGGATTTGGCCAACGACAAGGAAAGCAGGATAACATGCCTCATTATTGACAAATTTTTGTCCAATTTCAAACGCCCGCTGATTATCATTAGGTAAAACTACAAGATTGTAACCAAAAGCGCTAAAAGCCGGTTCAACTAAATTAAAATGGATTGGTGACAACTGCGGGGCAAGAATTGTATGGGTTGCTTTCATTTCCGGGGTAAAAAACGGGATGTCGGGTTCCGGTATATTTTCCGATACAGATTCTGAAGCAGGCCCGGAAACAGAATCCGGTGCATAATGCGAAACAGCGCCTCTCTCCAGCATCGAAAGCAATGAACGAACACGGGTCCGTATCGCATAAGATTCATTTTTTTCATCAATTTTCAGGCAAGTATAAAGCTTGCCTGAACTAGCTAGGATATCGGCGTATTGATCTGACAACATAACATCCAGCCCGCAGCCTTTTGAACTCAAATGGATAAAATCTAAATTTTCGCGGCAAAGAAGAAGCGAAGCATTATTACTTTGAAAAGTGTTAGCTGTGAATAATACACTATCTGCGGTAAGGACGGCAAAGCCATAGGAATTAATCAATCCGGGGATACCATGATTGATTTCCGGGTCAAGATGATATGGCTGTCCGGCAAGAATAATGCCTTTCTTTCCGGTATCTTCCAAGTATTTAAGTATTTCTTCGCTTTTGTTTTTGATATCAGCGCGAGATTTATTTTGCTCTTCCCACGCCAGTTTTGCCGCCGCTATTATTTCGCGGGGCGGAATATTACTAAACTCGCTTGCGAGTATTTTTGTTATTGTATTTATATCATTAAAAGATATGACAGGATTCTTGTAAGTTACATCACCACAGTTTATTTCATTGATATTGTTCTTGATATTATCGCAGCTTGAAATAACCAGCGGACAATTTGGGCACGCTGAACAACTTGGGCGTGCGGCGGGAAACTCATTCTGATCAAACATAAGAGCCGGGTAGAAGATGAAATCCAATTCTTGCTTAAGCAACCATTTAATATGGCCGTAAACAAGCTTAGCCGGGTAACATTCTGAAGCGGAAGAATGAGAATCTACCCCCAACTCATAAATCCGGGGGCATGAACCGGGCGAAAGAATAACGCGGTACCCCAGGCTTGTAAAAAATGTAAAAAAGAAAGGGTAGCTTTCGAAGATGCTTAAAACGCGCGGGATACCAACGGTACCACGAGTAACTTTATCCGGTGTCAGGGGTATGTAATCAAATTGGCGTTCAAGTTGGTATTTAAAGAGGTTGGGGGTTTCACTTTGATTTTTGCTAAGGCCAAGCCCCCGGTCGCAATTGTTGCCGGAGATATGCCGGCGGCTTCCGGTGAAATTTGAAATTGTCAGCAGGCAATTTTCCTGGCAGCCTTTGCACCTTATATTTTCGGTTTCAAAATTGAGGGAATTTATTTTAGCAAGCTTAATCATGGTTGTCGCCGGGTTATTAAGCTTTTCATATTGCGCCCGGGCTGTTAACGCGGCACCATAAGCGATAATTATACGTGAAAAGCCAGCCGGAATATTAGTAGGGGGTTCATCGTAAGTATTGTCATTTTTGATTTTGATGAAGTCGGGGCCCTGCTCACTTAAATCCAAGATGTATTCGACTTCGGGATTCAAAAAAACGGTCGCATAATAATGGGCAACCGTTTCAACTTCACATGTATCAAGCAAAAACGCGGCTTTAACCAGATGTTCATTGTACCCGGTAGAGCAAGAACGGACGATAGTTGCATCAGCCGGAAGTTTTCCGTAGACTTCTTTTATCGCGGTGGCAGCGGTTGTAAGCGGATTAGTTTCATTATTTCGGCAAAATGAATAAAGTAAAGCACCATCTTCGGCGATAAGAGCCGCTTTTGTTGCCGTCCTTCCCGCATCAATACCCAGATAACAATTGCCGCGATAGGTGGATAAGTCTTTCACTTTGAAGCTCCTAATAATATGATTTTACAATTATATCAAAAAAGCTGTGGTTTAGCAAGTCAGGCAATAAACTCTCTCCGTCACTGCGGCCTAATTGGTGTAAAATAAAAGATTTCTTTTGGGAAGAAGGCGGCCTAAGGTTCCTGCGAGATGTTTTTGCCTTCCTTGCTAATTCAACTATGAGTTATTTTTGCCTTTCTTGCTAATTCCACTACGGGTTATTTTACCTTTCTTGCTAATTCCACTACGAGTTATTTTGCCTTCCTTGCTTACTCCAATTCCCGTATCTTCTTTCGGAGCGGAAAGATTAATGAGGGTAAAACGGAAAGTTCATCAACTCCGATTTGGGCAAATTTGTCGGTGAAATCAGGGTTAGCTGCCATTTCGCCGCAAATGCTGACACGGATTCCGGCTCTTTTTGCGGCCTTGACAGTTAGCTTAATCATTTCGAAGATAGCCGGGTGGTGAGGGTTGTAAAAAATATCCAGCCCGGTATTTTGGCAATCAATCGCAAGGGTATATTGGGTCAAATCGTTGGTACCAATACTGAAAAAACCGGCTTCTTTGGCTAACTCATCAGCAATTAATACCGCTGCCGGAGTTTCAATCATGATTCCGAGTAGAGGGGTGCCAAAAACTTTTCCTTCATTTGTAAGTTCATTTTTGATATCGGCGATGATTTTCTTTACTTTTTTTACTTCCTCAAGTGATATAATCATCGGAATCAAAAGATTAATCTTTCCATAAGCACTTGCGCGGTAAATCGCCCGAAGCTGGGTGCGGAAAATATTTTCGCGGCATAGGCTGAAACGGATACCCCGGATACCGAGGGCAGGGTTTGCTTCGCTTGTCTGGTCAAAATAGCTAATCTGCTTGTCAGCGCCGATATCAAGGGTGCGGATAACCACTTCTTTTCCGGCCATTGTCTCCGCCGCCTGTTTATAAACCTGAAACTGTTCATCTTCGGTAGGGTAATCATTTTTTTCCATATACAAAAACTCGCTGCGGAAAAGCCCGATTGCTTCGGCATCATTTTCCAGTGCTGCTTCCAAATCATTAAGCCCGCCGATATTGGCGGCAAGGCGTATCTTCCTTCCGGATTTTGTCTCACTGGAAAGCCCGTGCATTTCACGAAGCTTTTTGCTGTTTTTAACTCCGGCAGCAATTAACTGCCGGGCATTTTTGAACTCATCTTCACTAGGGTTGAGAATTACATAACCAGCCTGACTGTTAACAATAATCATTTGCCCGGTAATATTCTCCGGCAGCGGTACATTGATAATTACGGGAATATTCATTGCCCGGGCCAGGATAGCGGCATGGGAATTGAGTGAGCCATAGCGCAAAATAACCGCAACTACATTTTTTTTGTTCAGCCTGATTATTTCACTTGGCGCAAGGTCATCAGCGACAATAACACATTTTTCGGGTAACTCTCGGTTTTCTTCAGCGACGTTTTGCAAAATACGGACTAAACGTTTAGAAAGGTCGGTTAAATCCGCAACCCTTTCCTTTATATATTCATCATCCATATCGGCAAATATTTTTGTAAAATTGGCTCTGGTGACTGCGATGGCATATTCAGCATTTACAGATTGTTCCCGAATAATATTTATAATTGAAACTTGAAACTCGCAATCATTAAGGATCATTTGCTGGGCATCAAATATTTCGGCATTTTTTAATCCAAATTCACTTACTGTTCTAAGATATAAGTTTTCAAGATGCAATTTTGTCATATCCAGGGCTGTTAGAAAACGCCTTATCTCAATTTCGGGGTCGTAGACAGGGATACGGCGGATTATACCTTCAATATTTTTTATTACCGCTATTTCCCCGTAACTAATCCCGGGAAAGACCGTTTTGCCAAAAAATTTATTCATATATTAACCTTTTTCATGAAACTACGGACTGCTTGCACGTTTCACAGTCCTGAAACACTCGGAACCCGCTCTGTCAGGGTTGCTTCCTCGTGTTTTGCGAGCCTCAAAATCATGTTTTTTCATGCAAGCATGAAATACATGATTTTTTGACCCTGTTTCATTCTATTACATTTTATCATTAGTTGCAAATTATTATAATCAGTGGTAGAATGAATCGTCAAAAGAAAGGAAATTATCATGAACGAAGCTATTAACAAACTCGAACGGAAATTTGGGAAATATGCAATTAAGAATATTTCACTTTATCTTGTAATGCTATATGCGGCGGCTTATGTTGTTATCGCCCTGGATGTATCACTGCTCAATTATGTGAGTTTAAACCCTTACGCAATTATGTACGGCCAGATTTGGCGGCTTTTCACCTGGATTATGATTCCGCCGTCTATTAATATAAGTTTCTTTACTTTACTCCTGCTTTATATATTTTACAATTTTGGCACCAGCCTTGAACGCACAATCGGCGCTTTCCGCTACAATCTCTACTTGCTTTCGGGAATGATTTTCACCCTGATTGGGGCATTAGTATTGATGGCCTATCTTTTTATCTCTGTTCCGGAATTAGCATCACTTGGCCATGATGAAAGGATGATGATTTTCAGTTCGGTAGCGATGAGTTTCAGTACCTTCTATGTTTATATGTCAATTTTCTTAGCGCTTGCGGTAGTTATTCCGGATATGACAATCATGCTGATGTTTATTTTGCCGGTTAAGATGAAATATATTGCAATTATTTACGGTTTTATTATGGTACTTGAATTTCTTGGTTCCAATATGTACAACCGGATTGTCCTGATTGCTTCGATGCTGAATTTCCTTATTTTCTTTTTGATAACCCGGACCAAAACAATATCACCGAAACAAGTCATCCGGCGGGCGGCTTATAATACTGAAATCAAAAAAATGAAAGCAGTTGCGAGACATCAATGTGCTACTTGCGGAGTGACCGGTGAAGAAGCACCGGAACGGGAGTTTCGTTATTGCTCCAAGTGTGATGGCAATTATGAATATTGTGACCGGCATCTTTATACTCATTCACATATCGTGAAAAATACGGATAAAGATTCTATGTCATGAAAGTACTAAGATTAAGAATCTATTAAGGTTTCGTGCGGGAAGAATGACAGAGCCATTCTTCAGGAGATTAAAGTGGATAAAAAAGAACTTGAATTTGCCGAAGCCCTGGAAAAGGCACGCAGGTCAGCAAAAGAACAGGGTAATTTAATTACTGCTAAGCAGGTAAATGAAATTTTTTCTTGCTTTGCTTTAAGTGAAGGGCAATATGAATTAATATACGATTATTTGAAAAAGCACAAAATTGGCCTTGATGAAGCGGTTAACCTTGATGATTACCTGACCGCCGAAGAAAAAGATTTTCTGAAGGACTATCTTAAATTGTTGGCGGAACAGCATAAACCGCCTTATTATCTTAATGAAGTAGTTCAAATTGCGAAATTATATGCCGGCCAAGGCGTATTACTAGAGGATTTAATCGGGGAGGGTAATGTCGTTCTTGCCGCGAATACAGATGCGGCTGAAGCTGATTTGCATCGTTTGATAAAAGAAGCGATGGAGGTTTTGATTTCGGAAACGGCAGATAACCGGAATGTTGATAAGCAAATGGTTGAACGAGTAAATGCCATCGCTGATGCGGCGAAAGAATTAGCGGAAGCATTTGGGCGGAAAGTGACAGTTTTGGAACTTGCTGATGAGGGCAAGTATTCGGTTGATGAAATAGTTGAGGCAATTTCGATGGCCGGTGATGATATTTTGGAAATAATTAGCTAAAAATAAGCGTTTGGGAAAAAATGAAAGAAATAAATAAAATTGGAAAATAAAATTTAAAAAAGTACTTGCATTATTTTTTAAACTGTGTTATATTAAATTTGTAGCAAACGAGTGCTACATGAATCTCGGTAAAATTCCCCTTTTACACTGAGCTGGTAAAAACGTAAGTTTGAGCCAGCTCTTTTATTTCCACATAGGAATTTGCTTGCAATTCTCTTAGAAGTGACGCGGCAGCGCGCCGCTTTTTTACTGGATAGGAAATTGCTTCGCAATTCCCCATCCAGCAAAAGCCGATATTATATATATTCCTGAAAGGCACTAAAATACGCGCCGGCGCAAGAAATAGGCTCACCGCCGGTATAAAGGTGAGTAGTATCACCGGCGACTTGAATCCGGAAAGCAGCTTCGTTGCTCCAGCGTTCTTCACTTCCCAGGATAGTGACTGAAGTCGGGGCGAGGTAAAAACTATGGGGGACTAGGGGAAAAGGAATTCCCAGTAAATGCGATAATAACACCGAGATGATGCCAAGATGGCAAAACATTACGATAACATCTTCGTCTTCGTCGGAATGGAAAGAAGCAGCGGTGCTTCCCGGTGCGGCTGTTTCTTTAATGAAAACTTCTTTTTTTCCCGGGACACGGTAAAAACCGCCGTCACGGAGATAACCATATTTGGCGAGTAACTTGTCAAGCTCGGTACAAACCTCGGAATATTTGTCCTTTATTTCCGGGGCCGACTGCATAACTTTGGCACCGGGCCAACCTGTGCGGTCATAAAATAAAGGCTCATTAGTCCGGAATGACGGCACGAAATCCCAGGGTACACCAAACCGGCCGGAGACCGGGTCAGTGACGGGAAAATAAAATTCCTTTAACCAATCGCACATTATTATTTTCCGGTCTGATTTTTTCATGCAGAATGAAGCGGTTTCGACTGCCCGTCCCAATGGAGAAGAGTAAAAACCGGTGACTTTCCATTTTGCAACCCGCCCGGCTAAAAGAGTGGCTTCGCGCCGGCCCTTTTCAGTTAAGCTGTCGTTTGCGTAATCGGGGTCGCCGTGGCGGATAAGAATAATTTTCATAAGTAATTTCCCTTCATTTGCAATAAATGCAATAAAAAAGCCTATTTTTCGAAAATAGGCGCACCTTCAGTTACCATTGTAACATAAAAAAAAATGAAAGTCTAGTATTATTTTTTTTTATCAACTATAGTTATATCTAGCAGGAGGAAAAAGCCATGACTGGAGATTTGGAATATAACAAGGAAATTGAATTTTTTAATGAAGCCCGTCTCATTATCGGGAAAAACATTACCGCCTATGAATTTGAATATGAAAAAAGGCATGATGAAACAAGGGAGCTGTTAAAAGCCTTACATGGCGGTGATGTCGAGCTTTATGACCGGATGGTAACATCACGCAGCCTTGAAGAAAATGCTGAAAATCAATTAAGGAAGAATCAGGCGGCTTGGAACCGCCCGTATTTCGGCCGGATTGATTATACTGATATTGAGATTAAAAAAACGGGTAAAGATAGTTTTGCGGATAAAGACAGCATCACCGGCAAGGATGATACGCAAGAAAGTCTTTATATTGGAAGAAACGGTGTTTTCAAAAACCGGACCGAGATAATTGTTGCCGATTGGCGGGCGCCGGTCTCATCGGTTTATTACGAAAATGAAATCGGGCCCGGAAGTTATTTGCTTCCTGATGAAACGGCCATCCCGATTGAATTGCACTTAAAGCGGACTTACGATATCGAAGCGGGGCAATTAAATGGTTATTATGACAGCGATGTCACCGCAAACGATGATTTGTTGGTTAAATATTTATCCAAAAATAAAGAAGCTGTTCTGGGCGAAATCATTGCAACGATTCAAAAAGAGCAAAATGCTATCATTCGTGAATCGCCTTATGCAAACCTAATCGTCCAGGGGGTGGCCGGCAGCGGCAAAACAACGGTGGCAATCCACCGGATGTCATATATTTTGTACAATTATAAGGAACGGTTTGAACCGAATGAGTTTTGTGTTGTTGGTTCCAGCGATATTTTGCTTGACTATATCACCAGCGGTTTGCCGGAACTTGATGTCAGCAAAAACAAACGTCTGCGGATGGATGAGTTGTTTATCAAGTTACTTAGGAAAGAATGGAAGGATAAATACAAACTAGTCGCTGACAAACCCGATGCGCGGGAACGAAGCGGGTTTGATTTCATGCAAAAACTGGAACAATTTTTAAGGGATAAAAAAGCTTCTTATGTTAGTCTTGCGGCAGTAAATGATAATGAATTTGGCATATTAATAACAGAAAGCGGAAACTATTCACTTTATCATGAAAATGAACATTATTCAGCTTACCGTTTGCTCATGACGATGGATGAGCGGATAATGGCACGGATAAAATCCTTAATTGGCATCTATGAAAAAGAAGAAATTGACAAAAGAAGGAAAAAATACCGGCGCTTTTGCCTTAATAAATTCCCGAAAGTGACTGTCACCGGGCTTTATCAGGAGTTTCTAGAAAGCTTATCGACAGAAGATTTATTATTCCAAACTGCAATTAAAAAAGGTTGCTTTGATATCTATGATATTGCCGCAATGGTTTTGATTTATTATCGGATCTTTCAAAAGACAGCCGATGAAGAATTTAGCTTATTATTTATTGATGAAGCCCAGGATTTCGGAAGCAGTCTTTATTATGTGCTGAAGCAGGTACTTCCTGCTTGTTATTTTACGATTATGGGTGATGTAAGCCAAAATATTAATTATGAAACCGGAATGAATGACTGGCAGGAAATTAGTTCTTTTTTCCTGACCGGGCCAAAAGACAAATTTAAACTGCTTGCCAAAAGCTATCGTAATACGATTGAGATATCGGAATATGCCGGGCAGATTCTTGAAAAAGCTTCGGCTGGATTATATAAAATAACACCTGTTATTCGACATGGCCTTGCGGTTTGCGAAGAAGAGTTTTGGGGGACGGGTGAGATGGCCGCCCGGGTAGATGAGCTAACCGGCCAGATAAGGGGGCGGGGATACCAGACGATAGCGGTAATCTGCCGGGATGAGGGCGAAGCGGAAAAAGTACGCCTGTTATTAAATGAATCTTCCGGCCTGTTAGCACCTCGCGGGGCATTAGCTGCGAATAGTAATTCCGGTCTTACAATCCTGCCGGTACGCCTGGTTAAAGGGCTTGAGTTTGATGCTGTCATCCTCTGGAACCCCGAACGAATCAGCAAACTATCAAGCCCGAAAGAAGCAAAACTACTCTACGTCGCCGCCACCAGGGCCTTGCACGAATTATATGTACTTAGATGTTAGGTCCTTCAGACAGACAAAAACATCTCGCAGTTGCCTTAGGTCGCCTTCTTCCCGAGAAAAAATGTGAATTAGAACCAATTAGACCGTATGCAACGAAACCAAAAGTTTGGTTCGAGAGTTTATTGTCTGGCTTACAATATTATAGTTGTTCATGGTGGAGCAAAAGAACATTGCTTTTATAAGAAAAATGAAATATAATTTTATCCATGTAACAACCTCTTAGAAAGAGCAGGGCAAAACTATGATTGCATTTGTCAAAGGTGAAATCCTGGCGATTTACGAAGATAGTGTCGTGGTAGACACCGGGAATATCGGTTATGAAGTAAAAATATCGGCCGGAACAGTGAACCTTTTACCCGGTATCGGGCAGGAAATTCGCCTTTATACCTATACCTATGTCCGGGAGGACATGTTTTTATTATATGGTTTCTTTACCAGAGATGATATGGATACATTTAAGCAATTGATATCCGTTAGTGGTATCGGCCCCAAAGGCGGGCTTGCCGTTCTTTCAGTTATGAGTGCTGACGACCTTAAGTTTGCGATTATGTCGGCTGATGTCAAAGCGATTTCCAAAGCCCCGGGGATTGGGAAACGAACTGCCGAGCGCCTTATTTTGGAGCTGAAAGATAAAGTAACCCTTGACGATACCTTAACCCTAAGGGAAAGCAATTCATATGGAAATATTGGCAGCTCAGCTTTGGAAAGCAGTGCAAAAAATGAAGCAATTGAAGCACTTGTTGCCCTCGGATACGGCGCAACCGAAGCGATGAAAGCAGTGAAAAATATTACCGCCGGTGAAGATGCTACTTCAGACATTATTCTTAAAGAGGCATTAAAAAACTTGTTCTGATTATTAAAGGTAAGACAGACAAAAACATCTCGCAGGAACCTTAGGCCGCCTTCTTCCCGAGAGAAAATGCGAATTTGAACCAATTAGGCCGTAGTTCCGGAGAGAGTTTATTGTCTGACTTACGATTTATAATGTATGTGAAAAAGGAAAAACATGGCAGGAAGAATAATCGAAACCAACATCAAAGAAGAAGACCTGAAAATAGAAGGCTCCCTTCGCCCGCAAAAACTCGCTGATTATATCGGCCAGACAAAAGTGAAGGACAACTTGAAAATATATATGGAAGCGGCAAAGCAGCGAAACGAACCGCTCGACCACGTCCTTTTTTATGGCCCCCCCGGTTTGGGAAAGACCACCCTCGCCGGTATTATCGCCAATGAAATGGGCGTAAATATGAAAGTGACCAGCGGCCCGGCAATTGAGAAACCCGGTGAATTAGCCGCGATTCTTAACAACCTCCAGGAAGGCGACCTACTTTTCATTGATGAAATCCACCGCTTAAACCGCCAAGTAGAAGAAGTTCTTTATCCCGCAATGGAAGATTACAGTATTGATATTATGATTGGTAAGGGCGCATCAGCCCGCTCAATCCGCCTTGAGCTGCCGAAATTCACCCTGGTTGGCGCAACTACCCGCGCCGGTTTGCTGACCGCCCCTCTCCGTGACCGCTTCGGCGTAATCCACCGCCTGGAATTTTATAGTATTGAAGAACTGAAAATAATTATTATGCATTCTGCCCGGGTCCTTAATGTGAAAATCATGGAGGACGGGGCCGGGGAACTTGCCCGCCGCAGCCGGGGTACACCCCGTCTTGCCAACCGGATTTTGAAACGTGTCCGCGATTTTGCACAAGTAAAATATGATGGAATAATTACCAAAGAAGTGGCTGATATCGCCCTTGATTTATTGGATGTCGACAAATTAGGGCTTGACCATATTGACCGCAATCTGCTTATGACCCTGATTAATAAATTTAAAGGCGGGCCGGTCGGCCTTGATACCCTTGCGGCGGCGATATCTGAAGATGCCGGGACGATCGAAGATGTTTATGAACCTTACTTACTGAAAAACGGCCTGCTTAACCGGACACCCCGCGGACGGGTCGCAACTGACTTGGCCTACCATCATCTTGGAATTATTTTGTATGAAGCATGACAGTTACTGTTATAAGCCGCTTTTGTAATCTTCAGCGAAGCAGAAAATTACGAAACATGACGATTGACTTATTGCAATATCTGTATTTTTATGTTAAACTTTCACAGTATGATAAATAATATTATAACGAAAACTAAATCTGACAAAAACTTGATGAAAAGTACTACTCAAGTACTATTTGTTTTTTTTGCGTTTTTTGTAATGGTTTGGACTAGTTATTTTTATGCAAGCAGAATTGTCCGTGAACATTTAGTAAAAGAAGCAGAAAGTGCATTAACCCATGCCCAGGCTTACATAGAAGCAGATTTTCGTGAACCCAAAACAACCTTGGCAAATATTTCAGAATCGGTCCGCCATATGATTATGCATGGTGTTGATTTTGATATTGTCCGTGATTACCTGAATACGGTTACTGAATATATGACAGAAGATGATGAGATGATGTCTTATGTCATGGGTGCTTATGGTGTTTTTGATGTTTTTGACGGGCAGTTCCATGCCGGGAACGGCTGGATACCTGATGATGATTATGTCCCCCAGGACCGGCCGTGGTATATCGCTGCCGTAGAAGCAAACGGCGGTGTTGGTATTACCGATCCATATCTGGATATGTCGATGGGGATTGTCGCTATTTCTTATGCCCGCCAGATTTTTGATGACGACGGGAATCAGCTAGGTGTCGTCGTCTTAGATATCATGATTGAGAGAATTATTTCATATGCTATTGAAAACCGGCTTACTGACGAAAGTTATGGGATATTGCTTAATAGTAATTTAGACATTATTGCCCATCCGGAGCCGGAATATCTTGGCCGTTCGATTTATCTTTTAAATGACGGTGAAATTATTGCCGCCGACATGCTTGCCGGCATTGAGTTTGGCGAGTATGAGTCCTATTCTTATTTGGGTGAACGTTCATCGATTTTTTATAAGCGCCTTAATAATGGCTGGTTTTTAGGAAGTGTCACACCATATGAAGCGTATTATGTGAGTATCCGTAACATGGCCTGGTTTATGTCAATTTTAGGGCTTGGCCTTGCTATGATTCTCAGTTCAATCCTGATTAAAATCAATCGCGGAAAAATAGAAGCAACTGAAAAAACTCAGCTTATGCTGGATGCGATGCCAATATGTACGGTTTTTTGGAATCCGGCGTATGAACTTGTTGATTGTAATGCCGAAGCGGTGCGGATGTTCAATATGCTGAATAAGCAGGATTTCATTGAAAAATTCCATTTACTTTCGCCGGAATATCAGCCTTGCGGGACCCTTTCGTCCGACAAAGCACTTGATATAGTCAAAAAAGCTTATGAAAACGGGTATTGCCGGTTAGAGTGGATGCATCAGCAAGAAAATGGTACCCAGTTGCCGTGTGAAGTAACCCTTATCCGGATGAAACACAAAGAAGAATATATTGTGATTGGTTATGCCAGGGATTTACGTGAGGAAAAAGAAGTAATTTCCAAGTTACAGGAAGAAATAGAGCAAAGGATTAGGGCGGAAGTAGCAAACCTTGCCAAAACTTCTTTCCTTGCTACAATGAGCCATGAAATCCGCACCCCGATGAATGCTATATTGGGGGTTGCAGAAATCCAATTACAGGACCCGTCCCTGTCAACGAATGTACAAGAAGGGTTGTCCAAAATCCACGATGCCGGATATACCTTACTACATATTATTAATGATATGCTTGATTTATCCAAAATCGAAGCAGGCAAGATGGAAGTTAAATCTGTAAAATATGAAGTGCCCAGCTTGATAAATGATACTGTTCATCTCAATATCATGCGCCTTGGCAGCAAAGAGGTTGATTTTGAACTTGAAATTGATGAAAAGATTCCCTTTGAGTTAATTGGTGATGAACTTAGGATTAAGCAAGTCCTCAACAACCTTTTGTCCAATGCTTTCAAATATACTGATAAAGGGTCGGTCAGTTTGAAAGTAACGACAGTATTTCACCCGGGAGAGGATTACGCTGACCTGGTCTTCATAATTAATGATACCGGCCGCGGTATGACCGAAGAACAGTTAGAAATCATGTTTGACGAATATACCCGTTTTAATACCGAAGAAGGCTTAGACTCTGTCAAATTAGTTGAGGGTGTTGGTTTGGGCATGAGTATTGTCCGCCGTTTGGTAGATATGATGAACGGGATTATCAAAGTAGATAGTGAAGCAGGTATCGGTACGGTATTTACAGTGGGTATCAGGCAAGGGTATGATGGTGCCGAACCAATCGGAAAAGATGTAGTCGAACAGCTCAAAAAGTTTGGTTTCCACGGGAAATATGTTAAAGGCGCCGATATGATTCGTGAGTACATGCCATACGGCAGTGTCCTTGTCGTTGATGACGTGGATACGAACCTATATGTCGCTAAAGGTTTCCTTTCCCCGTATGGGCTTTTAATTGATACTGCTGTCAGCGGTTTTGAAGCTATCGACAAATTAAGGGCCGGTAATACTTATGACATCATCTTTATGGATCATATGATGCCGCAGATGGATGGAATGGAAACGACAAAACTTATCCGGTTAATGGGATATAAAAATCCGGTGGTTGCTTTAACTGCCAACGCCTTAGTCGGCCGGGCAGAAATGTTTTTGTCAAACGGATTTGATGATTTCATCTCCAAACCAATTGATATCAGGCAGCTTAATACCTGTTTGAACAGGCTGATCCGCGACCGGCAGCCGCCGGATGTAATCGCTGAAGCAAGAAAGCAAAAAAAGAAAGTAAAAAAAGAAAAAGCTATCGAAATGAAATCAGCCAACATCGGGCCTGAATTTATGGAAATATTCGTCCGTGATGCAAAAAAAGCTTATGAAACAATAGATACAATTCACAAAAATGGTTACCGGCGCGGTGATGATATGCAGTCATTTGTAATTAGTATTCATGGAATCAAAAATGCTTTGCGTATAGTAGGCCGGGATGAGTTGTCGCATTTCGCATTCAAGCTGGAGCAGGCAGGCAACGAAAATGATATTGAATTATTAAATGTTGAAGTACCCGGGTTTTTGAATGAACTCGATAAGCTAATCGAAAATGTATGAGGATAAAGCATGGCAGGGAAAACCGATACGGAAGTAATTATTGGTGGTAAAGTTCTCACTTTGAGTGGATACGAAAGTGAAGAATATCTTCAAAAAGTTGCATCTTATATCAATAACAAGATCGCTGATTACAATAAAGTCGAGTCTTTCCGGCGCCAGCCTTTAGAGCGTCAAAGTACCCTCTTACAGCTTAATATTGCCGATGATTATTTTAAAGCGAAAAAGCAAATTGATGAACAAGATGAAGAAATCAAACTAAAAGAGAAAGAGCTTTATGATTTGAAGCATGAATTGATTGCTTCGCAGATTAAGCTCGAAAATATGGAAAAAAATGTTAGAAATATGCAAAATGAAATTAATGAAGGTGCCAAAAAAATCATTCGTTTGGAAGCGGAGCGAAAGAAATAATGTCATTAAAACATTATTTCTGCGCAGTTTTAGTGCGCATCCCAAACGGACGTTGTTAAGGGGAGGCATGATTTCGTCATAAATCATGATATATAAATGGAAAAAGTAGAATTACTTTCACCGGCCGGTAGTTATGAAGGCCTCGTTGGGGCGATAAGAGCCGGTGCGGATGCTATTTATCTTGGCGGTGCCCGTTTTTCCGCCCGTGCATATGCCATCAATTTTGATAAAGAATCTTTACTTAAAGGCCTTGATTTGGCTCATCTGTTTAAACGGCGGGTTTATCTTACTTTAAATACCCTGATAAAAGAAAAGGAATTATATGACTTATATTATTATTTGAAACCGCTTTACGAAGCGGGGCTTGATGCTGTTATTGTACAGGATTTCGGCATTATTAAATGGCTTAAAGAAAATTTTCCTGCTATGCCAATCCATGCAAGTACGCAAATGAATGTTACCCATACCTATGGTGCGGAATTTTTGCGGAAAAATGGTATCACACGGATAATTCCGGCCCGCGAACTTAGCCTTGCAGAATTAAAGCAAATCCGTAAAGATGTTGATATTGAGTTGGAGACTTTTATTCATGGGGCAATGTGTTATTCTTATTCCGGCCGTTGCTTATTCAGCAGCGTATTTGGCGGCCGCAGCGGGAACCGGGGGCGCTGTGCCCAGCCTTGCCGCCTTCCTTATGCCCGGGATGGAGTCCGGCACCCGGAGAACCACAGTAATTTTCCTTATGCAAAGAAAACGGCGGCTAAGACTTTTTACCCATTTAGCTTAAAAGATATGTGTACGATTGATATTTTGCCTGACTTAATTGAAGCAGGAATTAGTACGTTCAAAATTGAAGGGCGGATGAAAAGGCCGGAATATACTGCCGGTGTTACGTCTATTTATCGTAAATATATTGATTTGTATTATGAAAAGGGGCCAAAATCTTATCGGGTTACGGATGAGGATAAAAAATTACTTGAATCCCTATATATCCGTAGTGAAGTAAGCCATGGTTATTATTTTCAAAAAAACAATGCCTCGATGATAACTCCCGAGAAACCTTCATATGACGAAAGTGATGCGGCTTTGCTTAAAAATATCCGCGCTAAATATCTTAAATCGAAATTGACTAAATCAGTCAATGCAAAGGTACGCCTGTATCATAATGAATCAGCAATTATTGACCTTGAGTGTGAAGGAACCTCAATAAATACATGGAGCGAGACTTGTCAGCAGGCAACTAATCAACCAGTATTGACTGAAACGGTCAATGAAAAGATAAAAAAAACCGGAACTACTAATTTTATTATTAATGATTTAGAGGTTGATATGATGGAAAACACCTTTATTTCGGTTAAAGGGTTATGTACATTGAGGCGCAAGGGGCTGGAATTTTTAGAAAATAAAATGCTGAAACTTTATCGCCGGAAAGCGCCGGTTAACCCGCAGTTTTTATATCAAGATGAACATAAAAAACCTCTTGTTGTGAATATCAATAATGACGTTAAACTTCTTCACGCAAAAGTTACTACTAGTGAACAATGGGAGAGTATAACCGAAAAGAATATTATTTCCCGTATTTATGCGAGTATCGATTTATTACAAACGATGATTGAAAAAAAGGGGCAAAAACCAGCAGAATATGTCGAGTGGTATGCTTGTCTTCCCCCGATTATCCGTATTTTGGATTCATCTATTTGGTCTGAATATGAAAATATTTTACTTAACCCATTATGTAATGGTGTCCTGATTAGCAATATTGAAAGTTTTGAATGGCTGGAAAGCATCAGTTACCGGAAGCCGGTGGTGCTTGATTCTTCAATTTATATTTGGAACCGGGAAGCAGTGAAGTTTTGGCGCGGCAAAGGGAAAAACGAATTTTATTTACCACTGGAGCTAAATTATCATGAATTGAATGAAATTCTTGATGAAAGAACTGATTCTAAGGAAAAAACTGAATTTAAGGAAATAACTGACTCCAAAGAAACAAAAGCCGCGCTTTGTGTTTACGGCCGGATTCCGATGATACATTCGGCTAATTGTTTGCGAAAAACCACCGGTACCTGCACGGGAGGGAATGCTTTTGATGCCGGTAATTCTTCGGGCGAAGCTTCATTTTCGAATGGTGCTTCATTTCCAAACGAAGCTTCGCTCACAAACGAAAGTTCATTTCCGAACGGAAATTCATTTCCAAATGAAAATTCGTTTCCGTTTATTACCGACCGCTTTAATAAGAAGTTTCCTGTTTACCATGATTGCCGGCAATGTTATAATATAGTGTACAATTCTGTCCCTTTATCATTACATGACGTATTAATAAATGGTAAATTGCCGGCCGTAACTACTTACCGCCTTGACTTTACGACCGAAACAGGTGCCGAAGCCGGGCAAGTACTTACTTACTTTGGTGATATAATAAAGCGGTTATTTAATCGCGGATATAATAATGAATTACCATACAAAGATTATACCACCGGCCACATTAAGCGGGGGGTAATATGAAGGGATTTTCTAAATTTGCATCCATGGGAATGCAAACAAAGAAAATCCAGACCTGCTTCGGGCAAACTTGTTTGCCTTGGGCACATCTTCATATAGGAAGAATGTCGTAAAACGCCATTCTTCTAAATGTTAACATACGGAGAACATACATGGCGGCATTTCAGGTATATTATACTGAATTATCAAAATATGCAATTACTTTACTTATGGCGCTTTATACATATGAAGGTTTTGCGGTGTTTCGTTATGAGAATGAAGATAAGCGGGCTAATATTTATATCCGCCAAAATATTTTGATGTTTTTGATTCATCTTGCCTGCTTTATCAGCATTTACTTTGAAAAGAATGAAATAGAGTATCTATTTTTTTACATATTCCAATTGATTCTTCTATACGCGACGATTATTATTTTCCGGACGGTTTATCCCCGTCTTAACCGCTTGTTACTTAATAATATCTGTATGTTATTAAGTATCGGTTTTGTTATTTTGACCCGTATTTCGTATATCAGGGCTCAACGACAGTTTGCTATCGCCGCTGTTTCATTGATAATTGCTCTTGCGGTCCCATATATAGTCCGGAAAGCCGGTTTCCTGCGAAAGCTCACTTGGTTATATGCTTCTGTTGGAATGGCAACGCTGGCGGTGGTACTTATTTTGGGGCAGTCAAATCTTGGAAGCCGCCGTATTTTTACGTTCGCCGGCCTTGCTTTCCAACCATCGGAGATTGTGAAAATATTATTTGTTCTGTTTGTCGCCGGGGCGTTATACAAGTCAACCAATTTTTTTCAAGTATTTTCAACAATGGTTGCGGCGGCTTTTCATATCGTGATTTTGGTTGTTTCCCGGGACTTGGGAAGCGCATTGATGCTGTTTGTTGTATATGTACTGATGGTTTATCTTGCGACCGGAAAATGGTGGTATCTATTAGTTGGTATTGTTGGCGGAAGTGCGGCGGCTGTTGTTGCGCATGAGGTATTTAGCCATGTCCAGGTGCGGGTTCAGGCTTTTCGGGACCCGTGGAGCGTGATAGACAACCAGGGTTATCAAATCACCCAGTCGATTTTTTCGATTTCGCGCGGCGGGTTATTTGGCTTGGGCCTTTATCAGGGTAATCCAACGGCGATTCCGATTGTTGACCAGGATTTCATTTTTTCAGCGATTGCTGAGGAATTGGGTCTGATATTTGCTATTTGCATGATTTTGATATGTTTAAGCTGTTTTGTCATGTGTATGAACATAGCGGTTCAGCTTAACGATAAGTTTTATCAATTGGTGGCATTTGGGCTTGGTATTATCTATATAACCCAGGTATTCCTTACCATCGGCGGGGGCGTGAAATTTATCCCGATGACTGGTGTCACCTTACCTTTAGTAAGTTATGGCGGTAGTTCTGTTGTAACGACAATTATGATGTTTTCGATTATTTCCGGGCTTTATATGATACCAGGATCGAAAAGTCATGCGTTTCATGCCCATAAGAAAAAGCATGATATTGGAGACCCGCAAAACTTAAGCCCAAAAGAGGCATTAAATGAAGAAGAGCAAGACAAGAAATGTCGAAGAAAATGATATTATTGCCGGACAGGAAGCGCTGGAACTTAAAAAAGCCAAGAGTAAACAGGCGAAAAAGTTCCGCAGTAAAGTGATGGCGATTACTTGGATTTTTATAATCCTTTTCTTTTTTATGTCCGGTTATATTTGCTATATTGCCCTGACTAATGAACAAGAATTGGCAGAAAACCCTTATAATAGTTTCCAGCAAATTTTGATGGAGCAAAATACCCGCGGGCGGATTCTTGCCGGCGGCGGCGAAATCCTTGCCGAAACAATTACCGATATTAATGGCCGGGAGTCAAGGGTTTATCCTTATGGTAATCTTTTTGCCCATGTTGTTGGTTATTCCACTCATGGCCGTGCCGGGATTGAAGCAGAAATGAATTACTTTTTGATTCAGTCGAATATTACCTTACCCCAGAAAGCAACAAATGGCAATTTGGGGCAAAAAAATGCCGGTGACAGTGTCCGGACGACCCTGCGGGTTGATTTACAAGACGTAGCATCAAGGGCACTTGGCGTTTACAAAGGGGCAGTGATTGTCACCGAACCGCAGACGGGGCGGATACTTGCGATGGTATCCAAACCGGATTTCGTCCCGGCCGAGATTCCGGCATTGTGGGATGACCTCGTTAACAGTACGGAGAGTTCGATTTTACTTAACCGGGTTACGCAGGGCCTTTATCCCCCGGGTTCTACTTTTAAGATAATTACCGCTTTGGAATATATCCGGAGAAATAATCAGAATATCAACTCATATAGTTATAATTGTACCGGCCACTATAGTGCAAATGGTTTGCGGATTAATTGTTTCCGGGGTATTTCCCATGGCCGGATAGATTTCACGACGTCATTTGCCAAATCTTGTAATGCTTCTTTTGCCAATATCGGCGAGTTTCTTGATGAAAAATTATTTAGGGAAACTCTTGATGAATTATTGTTTGATGAAGTTTTACCTTTTTCCCTGCCCTATAATCGCAGCCGTATTGATTTGAACAGTGATACAACACCCGCAGAGATGATGCAAATCACAATTGGCCAGGGCAGGACACAGATTACACCGTTTCATCTTAATATGATTACCGGCGCAATAGCAAATGATGGTATCTTGATGCGGCCATATTTGTATGAGGCGGTAGTGAATGAAAACGGAGCTAATGTCCGGCGTTATTCAAGCACAACCGAAAAAAGAATGATAAGTGAAGAAGAAGCGGCGGTATTGAAAAAGTTAATGGAAAGTGTCGTTTTAGACGGTACTGCCACCAGGCTAAGGGGGTTAAGCTATAGTGCTGCCGGCAAGACCGGCTCCGCCGAATTTGGGAATGTCAAAGGGGTAAGCCATGCCTGGTTCACCGGTTATGCCCCTGCCGAAAATCCCCAAATCTGCGTGACTATTATCATTGAAGGTGCCGGTTCGGGCGGTGATTATGCTGTCCCGATTGCGAAACGGATATTTGATGCTTATTTTGATTAGGGGATGGGGAATTAAATATGAATGGAATATAAAAAAATAGAGACGAAAGTATCAATAAAAATATGACATAAATATCGGAAAAATAGGATTTACATAAGAAGTAGCACGTTAAACAAATAAATCAAAATGCCGAAATGCTGAATTTTACAGCGTTTCGGCATTTTAACTTTAAAGAAGCACTATAATGAGAAAAGTATGGAAAACATATGAAAAACATATGAAAAAACATCATATGAAAAACATATTGACTTAAACAAAAAGGAATAGTAAAATACTTTATAACTTTTAATTTTATTTTTGATGGACAACCAACAGGGAGTACAAAAGATATGAATCCAATGATTGCCTTATTTCAAACTCCAAACAATAATTATTTCTTTGATGCGAATAAAGATGAGATGATATCAATAAGTTACGAATCTTATCAATATTTAAATGATATCCAGAAAGGCAACGATATTTCTAAAGCAGAAGTACCTGGCGAATTATCAGAGTTAATGGAAAAAGGATATCTCAAAAGTGAAAGTGTCGTTAAGGAAATACGTCATGTATATACTGATTATTTAAAAATTTTTCTTGAACGTAAAGTTCCTAAAATAACTCTTCAGGTAACACAAGACTGTAACTTGCGATGTAAATATTGTATTTATTCGGAAGAACATAGCCAAGGACAGCGTAGTCATTCAACGAAAACAATGTCATGGGAAAGCGCAAAGAGGGCGATAGATTTTCTGCGGGAACATTCAGTCGACAGCCCCAATGTGAATGTTGGCTTGTATGGCGGTGAACCATTACTTGAATTTGACTTGGTAAAGAAAATCGTTGAATACAGTAAAGAGTGCTTTGAGGGTAAAGAGCTTACGTTTAATATGACCACAAATGGGACACTTCTGACTGATGAAATGATTTTATATTTAGAAAAACAAGAAGTAACTTTAATGATTAGTCTTGACGGCCCCAAAGAGATTAATGACCGAAACCGGGTTTTTGCTGATGGCAGCGGAAGTTTTGATAAGGTAGCAGAAGGAATAAGCCGGATAAAAGAAATCGCCCCGAACTATGCCGGAAGACTACATATCAGCATGGTAATAGACCCGGAAAATGATTTTGACTGCATCAATGAAATCTGTCTTAGCGGCTCGGAAATCCAGAACTTATTTATTTCACCAAATATGGTGGAACAAGAATATGGTGATAGAAATTTACAATTTTCTAGTGATTATATATGGAAAATGGAGTATCAATCCTTTTTAGCAATGCTTTCTAATTATGTTAGGTATCCTGAAAAAAATGTATCGCCGATTGCTAACAGAGGTGTTTTGCAAGCAATAGACGAATCTACAAAATGCTGTAATGGTGCAGCTTTACGTGAAATTGATGTGCCTTCCGGTCCATGCATTCCTGGCCAGATGCGGCTTTTTATCAATGTTGATGGATTATTCTTTCCCTGTGAACGGGTCAGTGAAAAATCTCCGGCGATGTGCATTGGCTCTTTGGATAACGGTTTTAATCTTGAAAACGCAAAAAATGTATTGAATATTGGCCTACTTACGAAAGAGGAATGCGTAAAGTGTTGGTGTTTCAGGCACTGTAGCTTATGTGCAAAAATGGCAGAAGATGAACATGGACAATTATCAGCCGAAGCAAAACTTTCAAATTGTGAGGAGTCAAAAAACCGGGCATATCAAAAAATGGAGCAATATCTTCTTTTCAAAGAGATACCAAGATATTATCCGCAACAAGTTAGTAAGAATGAGGAGGATTTGCGATGAGAATACCGGTTGCCATATATCCTTATTGTGCGGAACTACTTCCAATAGTAAAGTATTTCGAAAAAATGCAAGAAAAATATGTTATAGCAAGACTTATTTCACCTCCCGGACTGGGGTTAGGGGGAAAGGATGCCGCCTATGCCCGTAACCATCCTAGTGTTGGTCATATAGTTACTGATGAATTTTATGCGGACGACTTATCATGGACTATATTAATTATTACGCGGGTTTTTCAACCTAATGTCTTTAATGATAAAAAAATTTCAAGTATCGCAGTAAGTGCCCTTGCGGCTGGAAAAAAAGTTCTCTATTTTGATAATCATCAAAAGAATGTCCCTGATTCAATAGTGACACTTGCTAATGACTATCCGGATGATATTATAACTATAACTGCGGACACTCAATTACTTAATTTGACAATAGGAGATGGAAATTTCAAAGAACTTGAAACACCAGTCATTATAGTAGGCGGGCTAGTTGCTGCCGAAGATACATTAGAGGTGTCATTGAGTATTGCTGATTGTTTGCAAAAGCAGGGGCAGAAAATAACTATTATCTCCAAGCATAATCATAGCAAGATTTTAAGCCGCCGGTTTCATAGTTTGATTCATATCTTTAATAATAATGAGCTGACAGAAGTGGAAAAAATTATAATAATTAATTCATATATGAAGGATTTAGAGCAATCAGAAATGCCGGACATTATTATTGTTGAGGCCCCGGATTCAGTTATGCGATACAATAATACAATTTTTCATGATTTTGGAATACATACCTATATGCTTTGCCAGGCAATGAATCCGGATTATTTCGTTTGCTGCATTCCTAATGATTTAGCAGATGGCAATTTTATTAAAGCAATCAATAAGGATTTATCATATCGTTTAGGGGCAGCTATTGGTGCAGTCCATATTAGCAATATTATTGTCGATTCTGCTGACATCACACATTCAAAGAAAATTTCCTATGTACATACAAATTTAGGTTTGGTAAAAAATCAAATAAAAAAGCAAAGTAATGAAATGGAAATTTCTTTTTTTGATGTGGTCAAAGATGGGGCTGATGGTATCTGCGCTATTTTATTTGATTAAAGAAATTTAGGAGGAAGCTGATGATTGTTAATACATTTCAAGAATCAATTGAAGAAAAAGTTCTGCTAATTTTAAAAGAGAAATTTAAGGTAAGTGATGAGCATTTTACCGAACAGTATCGAAACATGCCGCTTACTTGGGAACCATTTAACTTCACTGCGATTCAATTAATGTACTTATTATTAGAAATCGAAAAAATTATCGGCATCAGGATTCCCGGGCAATATTTTCATGATTATGGATTTTCGACAATTGAGAAAATTATTAATAGTTCTATTTGTGCCGCTGAAGCACTAAAATAAAATAATATGTATTTGAAAAAAATAACAGGAGGAAAATTAATGAATCTTAAAAAAAAGAAATCGCATTTATGTTCCGTAGAAGCTTATGCCTCTAGTAATTGTGCATGTGAAGCATGTGGTAACTGTCCTTTTATAAATTGCTCCTGCGGCAACCCGCAACCATTTCCGACTATGGTTCGCATATGAGTTGGAATACTGCTAGTAGGTCAGCAGTGATAAATCAACGTATAGGTGGTGTACAACAGTAATTGAAGTAATTTGAATTAGAAAAAGCGGCTTAAATAGAAAATCACAATATAAGTTACAAGTAAAGAGCGTAGCAGTTTAAGCAGCTGCCAAAGCTGCTACGTTTAATACTATTTCCAACGGAGGTTTAAGTACATGACAAAAACGAAACTAATGATATTTTTGGGCTTCATCTTGCTGTTTTTAGGAACGGTTTCCGGATGTGCGGGAAATGATAGAGATTTGCGGGCAGGTAATACCGCGAGTATCACTACTGACCAGGGGCTAAGCTACCGGGAAAGCGATATCCCGGTTCCGGATGATTTTACTCCGGTTGCTGTCAGATTTTTGCAAAGTGAAATTTTTTTGTTTGACGGAAAAAATGTCTTAGTAATTGACCAAGATGGAAATGAATTAAGAAAAACAATACTTTTAGATGATGAATTTTTTGAAACCTTTGACGTGCAAGCAGATGGAAGCTTTTGGTGCATATCTTTGGTTAACAATGAAAATGAAATTATCATTGGTGAAAAACCGGATGAGTTTCATTTTGTTCATTTTTCGCAGGATGGGGGCGTACTTGAACGGGTTAAAGCAACTGGTTCGCAGTTCGGCGAAAATGAGGAATTTATCTATCCTTATCGCTTAATCGTTGACAATGGTTATTTTTACGTAATGTCATCGCAAGCTGCTTATATTTTAGACAAATCAGGACAGCTTATTTTTGAGCTTAAAGCGGCTGGGGGAAATCCAAGGGATATTGCATTTTTCAGGTCATTATTTAGACTTAACAATGGTACTGTTGCGATGGTATCAAACGTTTATGGTAATGAAATTTCACACCTTATCCAGATTCCGAATATTGAAGAGAAGATAACAGAAGAAATAATTATCACTTCCGCAAATATGAATAATCTTTTCACCGCCGGAAAACATGCGGAAATTCTTTTTTGTACCGATAGCGGGTTTTATGATTATCAACTGGAAACCGGTAATCAAAATTTGATTTTTAATAGTCTTAATTACGGTATTGAATTGAGTAACTTAGTAGAAGTATCTGTTTTTAACGATGACAGTTTTGTCATGGTTGAAGCATCACCGGAACGGGGAATTGACCGCTTGGTCAAATATATCCCTTTCGTTCAATCAGAGGCTGGCATTAATGATTCATCTGAAGATGATACCGTGATAGAAAAGCAGAGATTAACACTTTCGGCGATAGTAGATAATAATAATTGGCTTGCAATGGCAATCGCTGATTTTAACCGGAGCAATGAGTATTATTATGTCGAAATGAATGATTATACGATGAATGGAAGCATTGATTTTGATGATGCGGTGACTAGATTTAATATTGACTTAATCACCGGAAATATCTCTGATATCATTATGTTGCCTTCTCGTATGCCATCGAATAATTATATCAATAAAGGGTTGTTTGCGGATTTAAATCAATTTATGGATAGTGATCCGGATTTTAACCGGGCCGAATATTTGCCGGGCCTTTTTGAAGCATTAAACCGGGACGGCAAAATTTACGAAATATTCCCCTTGTTTCTTATCGATGTAATCCAGGCTAAAACTGCCGATGTAGGTTCTGATATCGGTTGGACACTGGATGAATTTGCCGCTTTTCTCGAAGATAAACCCAATCCGCAATATATAATTAGTGATTTTACTAAAGAGAGATTTATTAGAATGGCGATTTTTAATCAGTTCATTAACCCTTTGACCGGTGAACCCCAATTTAACCGCGATGAATTTAAGAAAATATTGGCTATCGCCGAGCGGTTCCCTGCTGCTGGAATACAACATGCAAAAATTGACGAGATTTTAAAGGGGTTAAATGACGGAGACCCGCTAATGCATTCTAATCTTATCATGAGTTTTTCGAGAACAAAAATTGATGAATATTTTAATTTTGGCGAAGAAACTACCCTGAAAGGTTGGCCTATATCTGAAGGTAACGGATTAATGTTCCTTGCATTTAATTATTTTAGTATTTCAGCGCAAACTGAAAATCATGACGGGGCATGGGCATTTCTTAAATATATCCTTAATAATGCTGAATGCCGTTGGGGAACTCAGCTCTCGGTAAATTTATCTTTACTTGAAAATATGGCGGAAAAAGCATATTTGGAAATGACTAGCCCTGATGCGGCAGTATTTACAGATGTCGGTGTTTATTATTTGAAAGATATGGAATTTAATAGAGCAGATATTGATAAAGTAATGACTGCTATTAAAGAAACAAGAGTAATAACAAGAAGAAATCCAATCATTAGTGCTATTATCAGTGAAGAAGTTGATAGCTATTTAAGCGGGCAAAAATCGGCTGATACAGTTGCCGACATTATTGAAAACCGGATTGGGATTTATCTTGCGGAGCAGGAGTAATGATTTCGTAACAGTTGAGGTATTTGCCAAAAACTGTTGCGCTTTATACTAGTTACTTGATATACTTTTTAATATGAAAATATTAGCGATAATAGATGATGGAATTTCAAAAGAAACCATCACAAATTTAAAGTTTAACCTTAGTTGCGAAAATGGTATTTTGCAAGAAGAAAGTGATGAAATCAGTTGTTTTAGCCACGGCAGCATTTGCGCGGCAATCGTAAGGAGATATGCCCCGCAGGCGGAAATTGGCAGTATCCGCATTTTGAGTAAAGATGGCTGGGGGACATTGGAAGACTTGATTGCGGCGCTTAACTGGTGCATTGTAAATAAAATAAAGCTGATTAACCTTAGTATCGGAAGCATACAGGCATGTGATGTCCCGATATTGTATGAAACAGTAAATAAAGTAGCAGAAAGCGGCGGTATAATAATCGCCGCATGTAAAAACGGACATAATGTAAGTTTTCCTGCATCCTTTGCGAATACGATAGGTGTCCGTGCTGATAAATCTTTGATTGGCCCCCGGTTTACAGTGAGTCAAAACCCAAATGGCGGAATTGAGTTTTCAGCAAGCGCATTTCATGAGGTTAACCTCTCGCCGATGATAGAATCATTTAAAGTTAGTAATTTTAACAGTTATGCGGCCCCCGTTATATCGGCGGTTACATATAATTTATTATCTTCTGCGAGTTGCGGAGATAGCCTGGAAGAGCTTCGTACAGAATTATACCGGAAAGCAGGTTCTTTAAATAACACATGTTATTTAAAGACTATTCAGTATTTTAGAAATCAAAATATATCGGATGTATATCCGGCGGCGGTATTTTTAGGAAATGAAAGCAATGTATTAATGCGCGTGATTGCCGAAAAATTTCTAAACGACAATTATCTGCCGCTTCTTTTTTCACAATCTGCGGACGATTGTTCGACAGAGTGTTTTTATTTAGATGATATAGATTCATTAAATAACCGGTGCAATGAGATGGCTGAATTTTATGGTGCCGACCTCATTTTGGCGGCGGTTAATAATAATGAAATAGGTGATTTGAAATCAGATGTAATTATTATCAGTGATATGAAAATCGATGAGAGGCCCGGGAATGTTTATATATATTCGGAGGGAGCGGATATTACTGATTTATATAATCAATTGATGGCTATTTTAGAAACGGATGATGATGCAGAACGGATTTGATGGTGGGTATCGGTTGTACAATTCCGTCAAAAAGCAACGTTAAAAGTATTTGACATCCTGATTATTATAGTTTAGAATGTTAGAGAATTAGGATAAAATGTGTAATAACACATTGGGAGGATTTAACGATGATATCAGCGGGTGATTTCAAAAATGGCCTGACCATTGAATATGAAAACAGCGTTTACCAGATTATTGATTTTCAACATGTAAAGCCAGGTAAAGGCGCGGCTTTTGTCAGAACAAAGCTTAAGAATATTATCAATGGCGGGGTGGTTGAGAAAACGTTTAGGCCAACTGAAAAGTACCCACAGGCGCGAATAGATAGAAAAGATATGCAGTACTTATATAATGATGGTGAATTATATCATTTTATGGATGTTGCTTCTTATGACCAAATCAGTTTGAACGAAGAATCGATTGGCAATGCCTTGAAATTCGTCAAAGAAAATGAAATGGTCAAAGTTTGCAGCCATAATGGAAATGTATTTGCCATTGATCCGCCGTTATCAGTCGAACTTACAATCATTGAAACCGAACCCGGGTTTAAAGGTGATACCGCTACCGGTGCAACGAAACCTTGTGTTGTTGAAACCGGCGCAACTGTTTATGTCCCTTTATTCGTCGAACAGGGTGATGTGATTAAAATCGATACCCGCAGCGGAGATTACTTAGGCCGGGCTTAAGCGGTGGTATCTATTTGAATCTATTAAAGTTTGTAAGGCAATAGAAATAAAACTCTATTGCTTTTTTGTGTACACTTTTAATCATCGAAAGGAAAGAAAATGAATTATAACGAATATATCGCAATAATCAGAAAAGAATTGCAAATTAAAATGGGCCCTGATTTTATAGTTACTATATCACCGATAAAGAAAAATAACGGAGTTGCTTATCAAGGCATTTCAATAACTGATAAAACAAGCAATTTATCACCGGTATTTTACCTCGACGGCCAGTATGAAGCGGACAAAAATTCATGTACTGAAATAAGGATCCGTGAAACAGTCGGTGACATCATCCGACTTTATTATGAACAGGGTTCAAACGCAAGTATTGATTTAGGGTTATTCAAATCATACGAAAAAATAAAAAGTAAAGTATTATTCCGGCTAATTAACTTTCAGAAAAATGAAGAATCGCTTGTTGAAATCCCTCATAAACGGTTTTATGATTTGGCACTTGTTTTTTACTATGATATAAAAAATGAGAATTTTAAAAACGGGTCAATCTTGCTTAATAATTCGCATTTGAAATCATGGGGTGTATCACTGGAAGAGATATTTGCCGATGCGCTTTTAAATACTCCCAAACTTCGTCCGGCTATTACCCAGACGATGGCTGAAGTAATGAAAGAAATGTTGGAAATCCGGGTATATGAAAAATATGGTGACGGTACCGAAACGAAAGCGCTGGTCAAAAAATTAATTGAAAAAGATTTAGGTCATATTGACGAAATAAAAATGAAACAAGATAACCAGCGTTATAAAATGTATGTAGCCGGAAACCAGCAAAAATATTATGGTGCTGCGGTATTACTTTATCCGGATTTTATTAAGAATTTTGCCGGCCAGATTAAATCCGACCTTTACATATTCCCAAGCTCGGTTCATGAAATAATAATCAGCCCGGCCGAAAAAAACCATGACCGTGCCGAACTTTTAAAAATGGTCTGCGAAATAAATGCGACCCAGGTCGACCCGGAAGAGGTATTAGCAGATACCGTATATTTCTATAACCGGCCGCTAGATGTGCTTGAACTGATTGTTTAAGCAAAAGCTTATGTTCACGGGCCTTCTGATAATTTGAGGCCCGTGGACGAAAAATGAGTAACGGGTGATTTTTTAAAAATACATCATTTTTTTGTAGACAACAGAAAAAACTTGTGTTAATATAATTAAGCGATGTAATAATTTCGTAACATTTACTTGCGCTCGTAGTCTAATGGATAGAATGGAGGCCTCCGACGCCTTAGATGTAGGTTCGATTCCTACCGAGCGCATTTTTTTTACAATAATTCAGGAGAAATTTATGTCAGGTTCTAATAATTTCAAAAGAATAATGAATGTCCTAGCGGATTTCATCCTTTCACATACGAGGATTGTAATGCCGGTAGTTTTAGTTGCCTGCGTATTAATAACTGTTATTATTGCCATCAATGCAAGAGACCGGGCCTCAATCGAAAAAGCAGAAATACCCCAGGCAGAGTATGTGCCGGAAGATATCGAATTGCCGGATACGATTTTGATTCCGGAACTTCCTTTAGACCTTAATAAATATCCGGAAGTAAATGCCTTGATAATGGAATATTATCAGGCCAGGGCAGATGGCGACAGCGTACGGGCTTCTGAAATAAGTATTGACTTAGGCGAACTGGAAATGATCCGCATAGAAGAGATGGCGGAATTTATTGATTATTATCATACCATTGATGTTTATACAAAACCCGGGTTAACCGAAAATAGTTATGTTGTTTATGTCAGTTCAAAGGTAATGTCGTATGACGTAGAAGTATTAATACCAGGCATACAGAGTTATTATGTTATGCCTGATAGTCAAGGCAACTTGATTATCAGAAAAACGGAATTTGATGAAAATGTTTTTGAATATATTAAAGCCGTAACTTTACAAGATAATGTTATTGATTTATTCAATAAAGTTACGGTTGAATATAATGATATGATTGCAGAAGACAAGGAATTAGCAGAATATCTTGCTTTTATGAGTGCGAAAATAATTGAAAATGTCGGGGTCGTACTTGCGCAATCATTTCAGCCGGATATCACCGCTGATTTATTCAGAGATGATGACGACGATGATGATTCCGGTGATGATATTGAGGATAATACCGGCAACGATAATCAAGTGCCGATAAATCAAACTGTATTAGCACGGGCAACAGAGGTAGTAAATATCCGCAGTTCCGATTCGGAAACCGCTGACCGCCTCGGCCGGGCTATTATTGGTGAAGAGTTTACGGTTCTTGAGCAAAAGGGTAATGGTTGGAGCCGGATTCGGTTTAATAACCGTGATGCCTATATTAAAAGTGAGTTTCTTGAGGTCATCAGTGAAATCGGCGGGCCTGCTTCATCAGTTGCGGCCGCCGGCAAAGTGAGAGTTATCAGTAATAATGTCCGTGTCCGTTCGACAGCAGGTACCAGCGGCAATATCATGGGTACAGTTAATACCGGTGACAGATTTGATTTTGTTGAAGTTGTCAGCGGCTGGTCGAAAATCGTTTATGATGGCCAGATTGGATATATTAGGAATGATTTCGTTGAAAGAGAATAAAACGAAGAGATATTCTAAGTCATGAAAATACCATGACTAATAATATCTAAAACTTCGTTTAGTTCCAGGAGTATAATATATGAAGAAAATAAACTTGGCTATCCTTGGGGCGGGGGGGATTGCCGGTCAGATGGCGGCAACCGCAGCCAAGATGAAAGAAGTAAAGTTATATGCAATTGGTTCCCGTGACCTTAGCCGGGCAAAAGATTTTGCCGAAAAATACAAGGTCAAAAAAGCATATGGTTCATATGATGAATTGGTTAAAGATGAAAAAATTGATTTAATTTATATTGCCTCACCTCATTCCGAGCATTATGAACATGCGAAATTATGCTTGAATCATGGCCGGGCTGTGCTTTGTGAAAAAGCTTTTACGGTCAATGCAAAACAAGCGGAAGAGTTAGTTAGCTTAGCAAAAGAAAAAAATGTCTTGCTGGCGGAGGCGTTGTGGCCTCGTTATATGCCCTTTCTTAAAACGATAAAGGAAGTACTGAATAGCGGTATTATCGGTGAGCCGAAATTATTAACTGCCAATCTTGGTTATCTGATTAGTCATGTCGAGCGTTTATGGAGCCCGGAATTAGCCGGCGGGGCTTTACTTGATTTGGGGGTTTATCCGATTAATTTTGCGGCGATGATATTTGGTACCGCAATCAAAAGAATTGATTCAAGCTGTGTGAAATTTGCCAGCGGTGTTGACCAGCAAAATAGCATTACTTTTACTTATGAAGATGGCCGGATGGCGATTTTGAGCAGTACAACAGTCAGCCAGACCGACCGTAAAGGGATTATTTACGGAACTAAGGGTTATGTTGTTGTCGAGAATATCAACAATTTCGAAAAGCTGTCAGTTTATGATACTAATTACAAAAAAATCGCGGCTCACAAACGGAAAAAGCAAATTTCCGGATATGAATATGAAGTTGCCGCTTGTATTAAGGCTTTAGAAGCGGGAAAAATTGAATGCAAACAAATGCCTCATTCCGAGATTGTCCGAATCATGAGTATCATGGATGAAATCCGGGGGCAGTGGGGGCTTAAATATCCGTTTGAGGATTGATGATTAATTGAATAAACCTTACTATATCGGCAAAACTTAAACCAGAGAAATGTATCTCTGGTTTTTTTATGTACAGAGCCGCAAAATGAATTTTTTGCCTAAACATGAGATTTTCAGGAGTAAATCCTGAAACTCGCAGGCAAACGCGGCCCGCACAGCGGGTAAGAGTAGCCTCTTGCCCGATAGACTTTTATCTGATTAAGAAAGAGGAAAAATTTATGCGCAAAGACGATGCGGAAATTCTACGGGGAATCCAAAAAAATACAAAAACGGCAATGAAAGCAATTGACGTAATCAATGACAAAATTTATGATGATGACCTTGCAATGCAGTTAGCAAGGCAAAATGTACGCTATTCGGAGATTTATAATGAAGCAACTAACAAACTGCTTGATGCCCAGGAAGATACCTATCATGGCGGCGGTTTTAACGAAAGAGTGGTAATGGGCAGTATCAAGGCTAATACTTTTTTGAATACCAGCACCAGCCATCTTGCCGAGGTAGTAATCGGGGGGTGTAACCGGGGTGTAGTTGAGATGTGCAAGATTTTGAATCAGAATGAAAATGCCCGTGGAATGTACGTAGAGATGGCAAAAGAATTGATGGATTTTGAAGAGCATAATATTGAAAGATTAAAAAAATACTTGTAGAACTTGTTAAAATAGGATGGACGATATATAATAATAAAACGAAGAGATTTTCTAAGTCGTCAAAAAAGGCCGCCTAAAAAAATCTAATACTTCGTTTTTGAAGAACGTCTGACGAACGCCATTCTTCAAAACTATAAAATGCAGGAATAGAAAGAGGAAAATATCATGAGCTCTCCCTTACAAGGATTTGCCGAAGTTGCCCAAAAAGCGGCGGCCGAAGGTGCAGTACTGTTAAAGAATGAAAATCAAGTCCTGCCAATTTTAGGCAATGAAAAAATCTCCCTTTTCGGGCGTTGCCAGATTGACTATTATTGTTGCGGCACCGGTTCCGGCGGGATGGTGAACACTGCATATAAGACCAACCCCCTTGCTGAATTACGGGCAAGAGGTAAGGCTGTAAATGAAGGGCTTGCGGCTGTTTATGAAAAATGGGTCACAGAAAATCCCGTTAACAAAGGCGACGGTGCTTTCGCTTCCGAACCTTGGTTTCAAGAAGAAATGCCTTTAACCGAAGATATTGTCAAGGCCGCCCGTCTTGTATCAGAAAAGGCAATCATTATCATCGGCCGGACAGCCGGTGAAGAAACGGACAATCACGAAGTGGCCGGGAGTTTGTTGCTTACTGAAAAAGAAGAGGCAATGATATCGCTTGTTACCGCACAATTTTCCAAGGTCTGTCTGGTTCTTAATGTTTCCAATATCATTGATTTTGGTTTTATGGCCGCTGACAAATTCGGGGAAAAAATAGATACTTTACTGCTTGCCTGGCAAGGCGGGCAGGAAGGCGGGCGGGCATTGGCTGATTTGCTGCTTGCGAATATTACCCCAAGCGGTAAGCTTCCCGATACGATTGCAGTTTCGATACCTGATTATCCTTCATCCCCTTATTATGGTGATGAAGTAAGTAATGCTTACGTTGAAGATATCTATGTCGGTTATCGTTACTTTGAGACTTTTTGCCCGGATAAAGTATTATATGAGTTTGGTTTTGGTTTATCCTATACCGATTTCGCGGTAAATGTGAAATCGGCAGTGATAGATAATAATGAAATTAACCTTATTATAAATGTGAAAAATACCGGTGCTGATTTCACCGGAAAAGAAGTAGTGCAAATTTATTATGAGGCCCCGCAGGGAAAACTTGGCCAGCCGGCCCGGCAATTACTTGCTTATCAAAAATCCGCTTTACTTAAGCCGGGTGAAGAACAAGATTTATCTTTTGCAATTGATGTTGCAAAAATGCGGACTTATGACGATAGCGGAGTGACCGGGAATAAATCGGCTTATGTCCTTGAAGCGGGCGATTATCATATTTATGCCGGTACAAGTGTACGAAATAATGAGAAGGTTACTACTTTAAACATCCCGGAACTTAGGGTGATTGAGCGTTTAACCGAAGCATTGGCTCCGGAAAAAGATTTTGAACGGATGAAGCCGGGGCAGCAAAAGAGTGACGGTACATATGAACTTACTTTTGAAGCTGTACCGAAAAAAACGATTAATTTGCGTGAGCGGGTTAATGCCAATTTGCCAAAGGAAATAAAGCAGACTGGAAATAAAGGCATTTTACTTAAGGATGTAAAAAGCGGGCAAGCCGGCCTTAATGATTTTATTGCCCAATTAAGTAATCATGAGCTTGCAACCTTGGTAAGGGGTGAGGGAATCGGGCATCCGGAGGTAATGGAAGGGACAACTTCAGCGTTTGGCAGTGTTAGTGAAAGCTTGATTGGTTACGGAATCCCGCTTGCCTGTACGGCTGACGGCCCTTCGGGGATCCGTCTTGACGGCGGGCATCTTGCGACCTTGATGCCAATCGGAACCTTGCTTGCCGCCGGCTTTAATGATGAATTAGTCGAAGAATTATATACTTTTGAAGGCCGCGAGTGTTATGGTTATGATATTGATACCTTGCTTGGGCCGGGCATGAATTTGCATCGTAACCCGCGTAATGGCCGCAATTTTGAATACTATTCGGAAGACCCGCTGCTAACGGGACAGATGGCAAAAGCGGCAGTCTTAGGTTTGGAAGCCGGCGGCTGCCCGGGAACGATTAAGCATTTTGCTTGCAACAATCAAGAGATTAAACGCCGGGAAGCGGATTCCGTTGTTTCGGAACGGGCAGTCCGGGAAATATATCTGCGCGGTTTTGAAATCGCTGTAAAAGAAGGAAAAGCCCGCTCGCTGATGACTTCATACAATCCTTTGAATGGTCATTGGACGGCCTCAAATTATGATTTGAATACCACTATTTTGCGGGGGGAATGGGGCTTTCCCGGAATCGTAATGACCGACTGGTGGGCGGCGATGAACAATGTTGAAGAAGGCGGCGAAGATGCGGAAAACAAACTCCGTGATATGGTGCGAGCCGGTAATGATTTGTATATGCCGGTCAATAACTATGGTGCTGATATCAATTCCGCCGGTGATGATATTGAAGAGTCGCTTGAAAATAGTACTTTGACGGTTGGTGAACTGCAAGACCGGGCGAAATATATTTTGACTTTCCTGATGAAATCAAAAGCAATGGAGCGTAAACGAGAAGTATTGATGGCGGTGATTGATTTAGAACCGCTGGATAATGAAGCGGTAGAAGAGATGTTAAGAGAGGCCCCGGCTTCTGATAATAATGAAGAAGTCATTACTTATGATGTACCGGTTGTAATGAGTCAAAACATATTCTTCGAAGTGAAGATACCGGGCCTTTATTCAATCCAGGCGCATATGCTTTCGAAAAATTTCTGCACTGCCCAGACCGCAGGCCAACTATATATAAATGACGAACCGGCCGCGCTTATTTCATGCCGGGGCACGATGGGCAAATGGGTAAAGCAAATTGTTATTAAGGCTAGATTCAAAAGTGGTTTCTATAGCTTACGGGTCGAAGAAACCAGGCCGCATTTTGAGGTTGACAATATTCACTTTGAACCGATAGTTGAGGCAAAGCCTACTCACTAAAATCAATGTCATTTAGTTAGCACCAGGAAGGCAAAAACAACTAGGAGTTACCTTAGGCCACCTTCTTCCCGAAATAAAACTTTTAATTTACACCAATTAGGCCGTAGTAACGGATAGTGTTTATTGCCTGACTTGCTTATCCAAATGACATTGCACTAAAATACAAAACACAAAATGGGAGATTTATATGCGTAACGAATTATTTAGTATCGGGCCGGCGACAGTTACCGGTTATGGCCTGATGATTGCGATTGGTATCTTAGTTTGCTTTTTTATAGCCGACCGCCGGGCCAAAAAATACGGCCTTGACCCTGATGTTATTTTTAATGTCGGGTATCTTTCGATTATTGGTGGTTTTATTTCTTCAAAACTATTTTATATCGCGATGGACCTTCCGAATATTATCCGGAACGGATTATTTTGGCAATCCCTTATCAGTCATGGGTTTATTGTATATGGCGGCTTAATCGGCGGTGTATTTACCGCAGTTGCTTACTTGTGGATCAAAAAGATTCCTTTTTTACCTTATTTTGACCTTGCCGTACCTTCAATGGCTGTTGCCCAGGCAATCGGGCGGCTTGGCTGCTTGTTTGCCGGTTGTTGTTATGGCCGGATGACGGATTCACGTTTCGGCATAATTTTCAGCGGTTCCAGCATGGCCCCTAACGGTATAAGGCTGATACCTACGCAAATAATTTCAAGCTTAGGTAATTTCGCGATAATGTTTGCTTTGCTCTGGTACGCAAAACGTAAACCGAAAACCGGACGGGTCGGGGCTTTGTACATTATCCTTTATGCAGTGGGACGTTTCCTTGTTGAATATCTGCGCAACGATTACCGGGGTTCGGTTGGCCCGCTTTCGGTATCGCAATTGATTTCAATTATTGTGCTAGTTCCCGGGGTATGGTTGTTTATTAGGGCTAAAAACGAAGAGGCTTCTAAGCCGGCAAAGGACACCGACTAGGAAATCTAAAGCTTCGTAAACGAACAAGTTTCGTGGGAAAGAATGCCTATAAATGGTCAATCTTCATGGTGAAATATGGTTGTAAAGCAGGAAATGCGCCGTAAATATCTGACTATTCGTGATTCCCTAAGTGAAGCGGAAGTGAATGAAAAAAGCCGGTTAATCATAAAAAAGCTGACAGCACTTGATATTTATCAAAAAGCAGATATAATTTTAACATACATTGACTTCCGAAATGAAGTCCTTACCACCGGTTTAGTTGCGGAGATTTTAAAGCAGAAAGAAAAGCGGGTCTTTTGCCCGAAAGTAGTAACCAAAATGAAAGATAAATCTTTCATACATCTTGAACTGAATGCCGCCCAAAGGCGGCTCATGGGAGTTGGCCGGGAAATAGCTTTTTATGAAATTAAAGCTTTGACTGAATTAGCGGCCGGATATCAGGGAATCAGGGAACCGGTAGTAAAGGACGGCCCGGCGGCGATCCATCCGGGAGATAATAGTGCAGTCTCCATAAATGATTTTCTTGACAGCGAAAGTGATAATTGCCTGATGATAATGCCGGGGGTAGTATTTGATGGACAGCGGGGGCGGATTGGATATGGCAAAGGGTTTTATGACCGTTTTCTTGCTAGTTACCCAAAACTTAAAACAGTTGCTTTAGCTTATGAATTTCAAATCGTTTCATCAGTTCCGAAAGAAGATAATGATGTATGTCCGGATATGATTTTGACTGAATTAAGGATAATAAAGTGAAAAGGGACAAAATGTCCCTTTACAGTATGTGCAAAGGAGTAACCTTATGAAACTTCAAGAAATGGGGCATCGCGCTAAAGAAGCGGCGTATCAGTTACAAAAGCTTTCTACCTCCGACAAAAACGAAGCACTAATAAACGCGGCGCGAGCTTTAATAAATGATTGTGCCGGTATCTTAAAAGCAAACGCAAAGGACATAACCGCCGCCGAGGCCGCCGGAATGCACCCCGGCCTTGTTGACCGTCTGCGCTTGGATGAGGCACGGGTCAAAAGTATGGCTGACGGCCTTAAAGAAATCGCCGCTTTATCCGACCCGGTTGGTGAGGAACTGGAATCCTTTATCCGCCCTAATGGCCTGAATATCAAGAAGGTAAGGGTTCCGATGGGGGTAATCGGGATTATCTATGAGTCACGCCCTAATGTGACTGCCGATGCTTTCGGCTTGTGTTTTAAAGCCGGAAATGCGGTGATTTTGAAGGGCGGGAGAGATGCGATTAATTCCAATAAAGCGATTGCAAACTCACTCCGCGAGGCTTTAGCCGATTGCATTAATAACCCTAATGCCTTACAGTTGATTGAATCAACCGAAAGGGAAGTGACCAATGAATTTATGAAACTTAACCGTTTTGTTGATGTGTTGATTCCCCGGGGCGGTGCCGGTTTGATAAAGGCCGTGGTTGAAAACAGTACCATTCCGGTGATTGAAACCGGTACCGGTAACTGTCATATTTATGTAGATGAAAGCGCTGATTTAAGCAAAGCAGTACCAATTATCGTTAATGCAAAAACCCAGCGGATTGGCGTATGCAATTCCTGCGAGTCATTAGTTGTCCACAAGAATATTCTTAATGCTTTGATGATGGAATTAATCCCGGCTCTTGCGCCTTTTAATGTTGAATTGCGTGGTGACGAAGCCTGCATGAATACATTAGCGGCCCTTGCGGTTGATGCTTTTAAAGATGCCGGTGATAATATGAAAAAAATGCTTACCGATGTCGTAAGGGCTACTGAAGATGATTATGCCGAAGAGTTTCTTGATTATATCATGTCGGTTAAAACCGTAAGTAATATAAATAAAGCAATCAGCCATATCAATTTGTACAATACAAAGCATTCTGATGCCATTATTGCCGAGGATAAGGCTGTCATCGAGTGCTTCAAAAACGAAGTTGATGCCGCTTGCGTTTATATCAATACCTCGACCCGTTTTACCGATGGTTTTGAGTTTGGTTTTGGCGCAGAGATAGGTATCAGTACCCAGAAGTTACATGCCCGCGGCCCGATGGGGCTTAAGGAGCTGACCAGTTACAAATATACCATCGAGAGTGATTATTTATGCCGGCCTTAAAAAAAGGCCGCCCGGCAACGGCCTTTTTAAGCGAAAGCGAGGCTTTCCCCTTAAATGATTCACGGTGTCCGCAAATTAAAATTATAGTCACCGACCTTGATAATACTTTGCTGCATAGTTCAGATTACAGTGATAGATATATTACTGATTATACGGTTTCGGTTCTGAATAAATGCCGGGAAGCGGGGATAAAAACCGCTTTTGCCACCGCCCGCTCGACCAAAGCGGCCGCGCGGTTTTTTGAAATGTTTACCCCTGATATCTTTATCGGTTACGGCGGGGCATTAACGCTGATTGGGGATAAAATAATTAATAAATTTGAAATCCCGGCTAAAGTATCTAACCGGCTGATAAAAGATTGTTTAAGCGAACCAGAAGTTTATTCGGTTTATGCAACGACTGAAGCGATATCAATGACCAATATACCCGGCCTGATGGAAGGGGATTTATCCCACTATCAGTATTCGGATTTCAAAGAAGAAACTGATTTTCCCTATCTGAAAATTTCTTTTGAAGCTGAAAATCCCGAAGTAATGGAACGGATTGCAAAAAATTATCCGATGTGTGATTTGCTGCGTTATTCAGGTGAGGATTTGTATCGTTTTGCGGATATAAATGCCGTAAAGTGGAATGCAGTTAAAGCTGTTGCCGGATACTTGGAAATCAGCACTGAAAATATGGTTGCTTTTGGTGATGATATTAATGATTTGGAAATGATAAAAAACTGCGGCATCGGGGTTGCAGTTAAAAACGCTATCGCTGAAGTAAAAGATGCCGCCGATTTTATTTGCGGGACGAATGATAACGACGGGGTAGCGAAGTGGTTGGCGGAAAATATATTAGCAAGTGGAAAATGTAATGGTTGAAAAGATTGTTATTGTGGCCGGCGATTAATTGACTAAGTGAGTCAATGATTAGGAAGGTGAAAATGAAATATCCAAACTTATTAAATAAGGGGGATACAATCGGTATTTGTGCCCCTTCAAGCGGGGCTCCGGGTGAGCTGCTTGGTAAGCGGTTAGATAATGCAATTTCGAATATTAAAACCCTTGGTTATGATGTGGTTGAAACTGCTTCAGTCCGGTTAGCTAACAAGTGTACCAGCGCAAGCAGTGAAATCCGGGCGGCGGAGTTTATGAATCTTTATGAAAACCCGGAGGTAGCGGCGATTATCCCACCCTGGGGCGGCGAGTTTTTGATGGATATGTTACCGCATCTGGATTTTGGCCGCTTGGCTTATTTACCTGCCAAATGGGTGTGTGGTTATTCGGATATGAGTACTTTAATTTTTACAATGACCTTGAAAAGTGATATCGCAACAATACATGGCTCCAATTCAATGAATTTTGGTTATTCCCGTATTCATGACAGCGATATGCGATTATTTGATGTGATGTCAAATGAGGTTACCGGGCAAAAGAGTTGGGAAACCTGGGGCGATTATATGTCATGGGACGACTTTACCGGTGATGTATACAAACTTGACCGGCCATCGGTATGGAAGTCGTTGCAAGGTGATGATAATATTTCATTTACGGGAATGATGATTGGCGGCTGCATGGATACTTTATGCAAATTGCTTGGGACAAGTTATGCGCCGGTTGAAGAATTTTTGGAAAAATATAAGCAATCCGGTTTTATCTGGACCCTTGAAAGCTGCGAAATGTCGGCGGCGGATATATACCGGACTTTCTGGCAGATGTGCGAAGCAGGTTGGTTTAAATATTGTAACGGGATAATATTTGGCCGCCCCTATGGTTACAAAGATACAAAGGATTTTACCTTAACTGATGCTTTGGAAAAGGGGCTTTCAGACTTAGGGGTACCGGTTATTTATGATGCCGACATCGGCCATGTCCCCCCGCAGATTCAGATTGTCAACGGTGCAATTGGCAGAGTGGAATTTTCCGGCGGCAAGGCAGTGCTGACACAAAGAAAAAAATAAGGCAGACATGTTTGTAGAGCGGGAGCGAAAAAATAGCGATTGAATTTTAGAACAAGATTTGGTATAATACGCTGCAAGGAAGATGATTATCGCTTGCAGCAAATATTAAAGATTAGGTAGGAATTAGTTTATAATGGAAAAATTTATAGGCAATGAAATTATATATCTGCACTCCCCTAATATCAACGTATGTTTCAAAGTACGAATTGATATTAACTTACCGGGTGACGTTTTTCAAAATGCTGTAAAAATAGTGGAACACAAACACCCAATGTTAAAATATGTCATTAAAACTAACAGTGATAAGCGAAAATATTATGAAGCAAGTGGCGGTGTATCAATCCAATTTTATACGACAGATGAAACGGATTGGCAAAAATGGCGTGATGAAACGGATAATATACCTTTCAAATTTGAAAATGAATCGCTTGTTAAAATAGCTATAATTCAAGGAAATGGATATACTGATATTGTCTTTTTAGGGCATCACATTTTAGGAGATGGCATAGGATATTTGAATTTAGTCCGCGATTTTCTTTGTGCGCTTGACGGAAAAACAGATAATATTGTTTTGGAACTCCCAACAAAAAATCAGCTAAAAAAGAAAAATAGCGGTTTTTTATTGAAACTTTTTGCTAATTCATTAAATAAACAATGGGGAAAAACGAATAAGAATTTTATATATAAGGAATATGTAGAATTTTTCAAACAATATCGTTCAGAAAACCCGGCAAAGGTTTATTTAGTTGAAACTGACAAAGAATTTTTGTCGAAGTTAAAAATGAATAGTAAAGAACGTGGGATTACAATAAACGAAGCTATTGCAACAGCTTTTGTACGCGCTATTCAATCATATAACGGGGAAAATACAATTCACATGGGTTGTGCAGCAAGCATAAGAAACGAACTGGACATACCAATACCATACCATATGGGAAATTGTGTAACCGGAATTTCAGTAAAAATTAAAAATGCCCAAGATACACCTATAAAATTACGTGAACAATTAAGTAATCCTAAAAAGCGATACCAAGTCATACATTTATTCGATAAGTTGCAAAAGCCGCTCATTGAATCGGTTATGTATGCGGCATATGGAAATTATGAAAATCCTGTTTCCCAAAAATTGGCTGAAACTCTTAAAGAACGAAAAACAAAAAAATCATTTGGCATTTCAAATCTTGGGGTACAAGAT
>WRAQ01000002.1 GCA_009780115.1 Lachnospiraceae bacterium | reverse complement strand
GGCCGAGTGCTTATCTAAAAAGTAAAGAACACTTTTAACTAATATTTCTTTAGGATGTAGGGCTTTATGCTAAAGCGGGTTTAATTCGTTTATTGATTTTCGTTTTCGGTTTTGAAGGTACGATGGCCAAGAGTTTATCTAAAGATAAACTACAACTTGGTCAGGCAGGAACGCAAGCGTTCTTGATTTTGGCCCAGTGGCTCAGTTGGTTAGAGCGCCGCCCTGTCACGGCGGAGGTCGTGGGTTCGAGTCCCATCTGGGTCGTAGATGAAGAGATTTTCTAAGGTGCGTAAATGATACGCCACTAAAAAAATCTAATGCTTCATTGGCAAGATTAAGCATTCTTGTAGGTTATGAAGAAACATGGATGGGTTCCCGAGCGGCCAAAGGGGGCAGACTGTAAATCTGTTGACGACGTCTTCGAAGGTTCGAATCCTTCTCCATCCACTTGATACGAATGTTAACAGCAAAAGTGTCAATACTAATTAAATAACGCGGGGTGGAGCAGTCTGGAAGCTCGTTGGGCTCATAACCCAAAGGTCGTAGGTTCAAATCCTACCCCCGCTACTCTCAAAATGCCCAGATAGCTCAGTCGGTAGAGCAACGGACTGAAAATCCGTGTGTCGCTGGTTCGATTCCGGCTCTGGGCATTTTTTTTATATTCAGTAATCCGCCATGTTACAGCATTCCCAATTTTTCACTACTCCAATTTATGAGATAATTTATGATAAATGTTTAAGAAAAATGCGAAATTTACCGGAATAATTAAGAAGTAGAAGAAATTACCTTAATGCGGCATCCCACAATTACCAACAACCTCCTATTGATTTACCCATAGTAATCAACGAGAATATAGTTATTACTTAATGAGGGCCGTAAGCAGGCAGAATGGGAGTTTACATATGAAAATCTATAAAATCTACAGCTTATTAGGGTTATGTTATGTTTATAGCATGAATCCGGTTGAAAATGAGTTGATGGAAGAAGTTGAAATCAAATTATTGGATGGTTTTAAGGAAATAACCCGTGATAATGGGACACGCGGAATTGAAAGCCCCGGCGGTTTTATTGCAACTATGTTTTCCGGGCCGGACCCAATGATATATGAGCATCAAGCTAATGGCGGAAGATATCTTACTTTTCAAATCGTTTAAAAATACTCTCCGGTTGCATTTTTCTTTTATCCATAGTATGATACCAAAGGCAAAACCATCTGCCTATTAACCGGCCGCAGGAGGCCGGACGTATCTAGGAAGCAAAAATGGAAAGCAAGAAAAATCTTCGTTTTGCCTTCAGGCAAACGATACCGGTTATGTTGGGGTACATATTTCTAGGCACTGCTTTTGGCTTGATGTTAAATGATGCCGGTTATCATTTTCTTTGGGCTTTATTAATCAGCGTTGCCGTTTATGCCGGAAGTATGCAATTTGTGATGGTAACGCTTTTTACCGGCGGCGCAAGTTTAATTTATACTGCCTTGATGACTTTGTTTATCAACGGACGTCATATTTTTTACGGCCTTTCTTTAATTGAAAAGTTTAAGCAAATGGGTAAAAGTTACCCTTACATGGTTTTTTCCCTGACCGATGAAACTTACTCTGTTTTATGCCGGACAAAGATACCTGAAGGTTTAAATGAAAAGAAAATCATGTTTTATATCAGCCTTCTGAATCATAGTTATTGGATATTAGGTTCAGTTCTTGGCGCATTAGCCGGACAAATGATTACTTTTAATACTGCCGGAATCGAATTTTCTATGACCGCTCTTTTTACGGCAATTGTTGTTGAACAATGGCAGGAAAAAAGTAATCGGATACCGGTATTTATCGGCGGGATCTCTTCAATTATCTTTCTGGCAATTTTAGGCCCCGACCGTTTTATTATGCCGGCATTGATGTTATCAGTCGCCGCGATTTTATTTATGAAAAAAGTCATTCTTCGGGAGGGTAAATATGATTAACATTAGCCACTCTCTTGCTATTATTGCGGTGGTTGCCTTATGCACAGCATTTTTGCGCTATGCTCCATTTTTGGTCTTTGCCGGCCGAAAAACAGTGCCGGCCTGGATTACATATTTGGGAAAATTCTTACCTCCGGCGATAATGACGACATTGGTATTTTACTGCTTACGCAATATAGAATTTCTAAAAGGCAATTTTGGAGTACCGGAGATTATTGCAACCGGTTTGGTAATAATACTTCATTCATGGAAGAAGAATATATTATTGACAGTAGCAGCCGGCACTATATTATATATGGTTATGGTACAGTCGCGCATATTTTAAATTTCCGTAAAAAGGAAAACCTGTTTCTGCTACAAAAATCAATATAGTGTTTTTTCATAACGGGATTTTCCAAAGAAGAATCAAGCTGATGACTGAACTATGTTGACATAAGCGCCATCATGCTATAAATTAGAAGTTAGAGAGATACTTAAGGGTTGTTCCGTTTTGCGCACTTCCACGATCCATATGTACTCCGTGAGGTTGATAGATGTCAGATAGTTTATATGGCCGTTTGCGGGATTTGACCGAAAGCGATCTGTATTCCTTTCATATGCCGGGGCACAAACGTCTTTGGTATTCAATGGATATCAGCGAGATATCCGGATTCGACAATCTGCATTTTCCTCAAGACATCATCCTCAATGCGCAAAAAGAAGCCGCCGCGCTTTATAAAGCCGCCGAAACTTTTTATCTTATTAATGGAAGTACCGCTGGTATTTTAAGTGCTGTTTCGGCGGTAAATAATGTGAAAAAAAAGCTTTTAATATCACGTAACTCGCATTTTTCGGTATATCATGCTGCTTATATAAATGATATTAGCCTGGTATATATTTATCCGCAATATGATGAAGCGACCGGTATAGCATATGGAATCACCGCTACTGAAATAGCGGATAAATTAAAAGAAGAGCCGGAAATTGGTGCGGTTTTGATTACGTCACCAACGTATGAAGGAATAACCAGTGATGTTGCCGGCATTGCTAAGGTAACTCACGAACATGGCGCTTGCCTGATAGTAGATCAGGCTCATGGTGCCCATTTCGGTTTTCATCCGGCTTTTCCGGAAAACGCTGTCAGCCAAGGTGCAGATATTGTTATCCATAGTCTGCACAAGACTTTACCGGCTTTGACCCAAACAGCCTTACTTCATGTAAATGGCGAGCGGATAAACCGAAATAAACTTAAAAGATTTTTGCGGATTTACCAATCGAGCAGCCCTTCTTATCCGTTAATTGCGGGGATTGAAAATTGTATTAAAATTGTAAAGGATAAAGGTGAATTTTTATTAAGTGAAATGTTGGAGATGAGAAGCACATTGACTGACCGAGTCGGTCAATTGAGTCAATCGAATCGGCCGATTCAATTGAGCCAACCCCAATCAAACCGATTGAACCAACTCCAGACAAACCAATTGAGCCAACCCCAATCAAACCGATTGAACCAACCCCAAACAAGCCAACAAACTCAAACGAATCGGGCGAACCAACCCCACTCAACCCAACCTAACCAAACCAACATCACCCATTTCCGCATCCTAGACACCGATGACCCATGCAAAATCGTTATTCTTACAAGCGGCATTTCCGGGAAAGAGTTAGCCGGTATTTTACGGGAAAAATACCTTTTGGAAATGGAAATGGCGGCCGATAATTATATTATAGCAATCATTACAATGATGGACAAACCCGAAGGATTTCTCCGGCTCGCCGAGGCACTGGAGGAAATTGACAGCAGCTTATTATCATTACCTGCTTCGCAGCAAATAATAACAGGATGCACGCAAATCACGGAAAAACGTGAGTTAGCGTTTATAAAACCAAACACACCGGAAATCATTACAACAATTAAAAAAGCTTATGACGGTGAGGTTATTGAGATACCGCTTACTGATGCCGAGGGCGGCATCGCCGCCGAATTTGCTTTCCGATATCCGCCGGGGATACCGTTGATTGTACCGGGGGAAAAATTGAACCGCGATATCATCGAAATGCTTAAGGGACAAGGAGATACCTTTTGGATATTAAGGTAAATCAAGTTAATCAGCCGGCACCCGCCGAGTACAAAGGCCCGGCACAGCCGGTAGATGGCTCATTCAAATTCACGCTGGCAAGCCATGTAAGTGAAAGTGAACTTGCAGCGAAATTAACCAGCTTGATGGAGCAGATAACCGGACAAGGTGAACTTTTAGCAAAAAAACGTGATATTAAAGATATGAAACGTTATCGTGGATTAATCAAAGAATTTATGAACGAAATCGTCAGCCGTTCGCACGAATTTACCCGCGAAAATTATCTTGACCGCCGGGGGCGGCACCGGGTTTATGGTATCATCCGCCTTGTTGATGAAACCCTTGATGAACTTGCGCGGGAATTGGTGAAAGATGAGCACGACCACCTTAGCATTTTGGGCAAAATTGGTGAGATTCGTGGAATGTTACTTGATATATTTACTTAAGAATGGAGAATAATATAATGAACTTTAATGACATCATCGGACAGGAAAAGTTAAAAGAGCATCTTATCACCGCTATTTTGACGGACAAAATTTCCCATGCTTATATCATTAATGGTGAACGAAGCATGGGTAAAGAATTTATCGCAAGTATATTCGCCGCCGCAATTCAATGTGAAGATTCTAAAGATGCCCAGCCCTGTAACGAGTGTCATTCGTGTAAACAGGCGGGGACGAGTAACCATCCGGATATTATTTTTCTTACCCATGAGAAACCCGGGTTAATTAGTGTTGATGATATCCGCCGTCAGATAAATTCCGACGTTGATATTAAACCATACAAAAGTGATAAAAAAATTTATATTATCAATGAAGCCGAGAAAATGACTCCTCAGGCTCAGAATGCCCTGTTAAAAACCTTCGAAGAACCTCCTTCATACGCTGTAATTATTTTACTTACCGCCAATGCGGAAGCTTTACTTCCGACTATTTTGAGCCGGGCGATTGTTGTTAATATGAAACCGGTATCTGATGCGGAAGTAAAAGAATATTTAATGGATGTAATGGAGATACCGGATTACAAAGCCGATATTTGCGTGGCTTTTGCCCGGGGTAATATTGGTAGGGCCAGATTACTCGCAGCAAGCGAAGAATTTGAAAAAGTCAAAGAGCAGGCAATTAAACTTTTAAAAAATATCGGCGGGATGGAAATTAATGAAATTATTGCCGCAATCAGGATGATTAATGAGTACAAATTTGATGTTGGTGATTATCTTGATATCCTGGCAATATGGTACCGTGACGTCCTCTTATTTAAAGCAACCCGCGATTTAAGCCATTTGATTTTTAAGGAAGAGTACCATTACATCAAACGTATTGCTGATACATGTACTTATGAGGGAATTGAAGAAGTGATTGAAGCTCTTGAGAAAGCAAAAGACAGACTTAAGGCAAATGTAAATTTTGAGCTGACTTTAGAATTATTGCTCTTAACGATAAAAGAAAACGAATAAATTAATTAAGGAGATTACATGACCAGAATTATAGGAGTTAGATTTAGGACAGCCGGGAAAATATATTTTTTTGACCCGCTTAAGTTTGATATTAAACGGGGCGACCACGTCATCGTTGAGACAGCGCGAGGGGTTGAATATGGCACGGTTGTCGGCGATATCCGTGAAGTTGAGGATTCTAAAGTCGTTCAGCCGCTTAAGCCGGTCTTAAGAATTGCCACACCCAAAGACGATGAACAGGAAAAAAATAATAAGAAAAAAGAGCAGGAAGCATTTAAAGTATGTATCGAAAAAATCAAAAAACACAATTTAGATATGAAGTTAATTGATGCGGAATATACTTTTGATAACAATAAAGTCTTGTTTTATTTTACCGCTGACGGACGGATTGATTTCCGCGAACTGGTAAAAGATTTAGCCGCCGTTTTCAAAACCAGGATTGAACTGCGCCAAATCGGTGTCCGTGATGAAACGAAAATCACCGGTGGGATTGGGATTTGCGGTCGGTCACTTTGTTGTCATACTCATTTGTCCGAATTTGTCCCCGTTTCAATCCGGATGGCGAAAGAGCAGAACCTCTCATTAAATCCAACCAAAATCTCCGGTGTTTGCGGGCGTTTAATGTGTTGCTTAAAGCACGAAGAAGAAACCTATGAGTATTTGAACCGCCGCCTGCCATATGTTGGCGACCAAGTTACGACCGACCAGGGTACGAAAGGTGAAGTTGCCAGCGTAAATGTCTTGAGACAGTTAGTAAAAGTAATCGTTGAGGTAGGTGATGAAAGAGAAATACAAGAGTTCAAAGTAGATCAGCTTCAGTTTAAGAGCCGGAGGAAAAACAAAAAAGATTCAGTTTCTTCGGTGGAACTTGCCGAACTTGAAAAATTAGAAAAGCAAGAAGAAAAATCAAAGTTAAGTTGACAATCACATATCATAATACTATAATTTTAATCGATAATAAATTATTAAAGGAGTGTAAGAATGTTAGCAAAAGTAAAAGAAATAATCGGTGAGCACCTAAATATTGAAGGAGTTGAAATTACATTGGAAACCTCCTTTAAAGATGACCTTGGTGCCGATTCACTTGATTTATTTGAATTAGTAATGGCCTTTGAGGAAGAATACGAAGTTGAGATTCCCCCCGAAGAACTGGAAGGCATTACTACCGTAGGTGATGTTTTAGAGCTTATGAAGAAAAAAATGTAGCAAAGTGCGCGAGCCAAGAAATCCTTTAAGGAGAATTGTCATACAATTCTCTTAGAACTGACACCGCTGGGTGTCAGTTTTTCATTGTTATATATAAAAGCCCGGATTCATACAATTAATCAAAGTTACTATTCACAGCTAGAGCTGCTCATAGCAACAATAATGCACACAAATCGCATAATAACGCGATTTGGCGCTTGCTCAACTCGGATTTTGCGCATTATGCACAAAATACCTCGCGGGACAGTGGCTGCTTGATAGTAATATCTAAATTCTAAAGGAGTTTATGATAAATGCTTAATTTTATCTGGGCTTTTATGTTGATTATTGGTATCGCTTATGGTGCTTTTACCGGTCAAATGAAAACCATCACTGATGGTGCCTTAAATTCGGCCGGTGAAGCTGTAACCCTGTGTATTACAATGCTGGGTGTAATGGCTCTGTGGTCGGGGCTGATGGAAATCGCCCGGGCTTCCGGCCTTATTGCCCGCCTGACCGCCGGCCTTTCCCCCTTTATCACCTTTATGTTTCCCCGTATCCCCCGGGAACACAAAGCCCGTGATTATATATCGACCAATATTATCGCCAATATCCTTGGGCTTGGCTGGGCATGTACGCCGGCCGGGCTTAAAGCGATGGAAGAGCTTTCAAAACTGGAAAAAGAACGGACCGGCCGCCATCAGACGGCCGCAAGTAAAGAAATGTGTACATTTCTTATTCTTAATATATCCTCATTACAGTTAATTCCCGTAAATATGATTGTTTATCGTACCCAATATGGCTCATCCGATGCAACGGCGATTATTATGCCGGCGATTTTAGTGACCATGTTTAGTACCATAATTGCCATAATTTATTGCAAAATAATGGAGAAAAAGCAATGATGAACGCTTTAGCTAATCTTTCAAGCATTATTATCCCGGCGATTATTTTTTATATTGTTGCTTATGGGTTAATAAATAAATGCAATGTTTATGAAGTTTTTATTGCCGGGGCAAAGGATGGACTAAAAACAGTCTTTGGGATTGTGCCGACTCTGATTGCTTTGATGGTAGCAGTTGGTGTCCTTCGGACATCAGGGTTTCTTAACTTTCTTGGCGAAATGCTTGGCCGCTTAACCGATATGGTTGGATTTCCGGCCCCGCTGGTTCCGGTAGTCCTGGTAAAAATGTTTTCCGCATCAGCAGCATCCGGTTTGGTTTTGGATATCTTCAAAACTCATGGGCCTGATTCTTATATTGGTTTAATCACATCAATTATGATGAGCTGCACCGAAACAATCTTTTATACAATGTCAGTCTACTTTATCGCTGCCAAAGTCACCAAAACCCGTTATACTTTAACCGGTGCATTAATTGCTACCTTTGCCAGTGTCTTTGCCAGCGTAATTATTGCGGGCTTTATGTAAAAAACGAAGAGATTTTAAAAATCTACCCTTCCTTTGGGAAGAATGTCACAAGCTTTATTCTTCGGATATGCGATTTTTGTCGTAAAAATCTTTTATTATCCCTCCTGATTTTGACATAGGAAACAAAAAGATTTCGTTATAATATGATACCAGGGTAAAAAGGTCATGATTTTCGTGCTTGCATGAAAAATCATGACTTTGGGACCCGCCAAACACGAGGAAGCAGCCCTGACGGGGCGGATTCCGAGTGGTTGTAGGACTGCGGGAATACGAAGTATGGAGCAGTCCGTAGGTATCCAGGGTAAAAAAATCATGGAGGAAGTGTGAAAGAAAAAGAAACATTTGTAAGCATCTTACCGGAGTATGGGCGCCGCCGCCTTTTGATGTTTGCTGACTCAATCAGAGAGCTGGCGACATCATTTGGCGAATTGGACAAGCCTTTGGAAAATACAATCGAAGAACCAAACGAAGCGGATCGCGGTGATATCTTATGGCAGCGCCGGATGCAGGAAAACAAAATATTGATGGCCAACCATTTGCAGGAGATAGCCGGGATTATGTCCCATGTAGCTGAAGAGGCACGCCGTTTTTCACCGGTTAATGAAAAAATTTACAAGCGGGTCGCCCAGGCGCTAAAGGGTTTTGATTTGCAGCTTAAAGATGTTTATACGATGGAAAATGAAACCGGCTTTACGGAAATGTCATTGCAAATCCGCAGTATCAAACCAGGTTGTACTATCACTGCCGAAGAAATAGGCGATGTTATCTCAGTGGTGATAAACAAAAAATTGACTGCTTCGGTCAACAACCCCTTTTTTATCGACCTTGAATGGAAAACTTTTTATTATGTGGAAGCGCCCCGCTTTCATGTTCTGACCGGTGTTGCGCTTGCGGTAAAAGAAAATGAAAAGATTTCCGGTGATAACTATGCGATTTTTGAAACCGAGCCGGGTACCCATTCAATGATTATTTCTGATGGGATGGGGTCAGGGAAAAAGGCTTGCCGTGACAGTCAGATGATTGTTGAATTAATGCAAAAATTTATGGAAGCCGGTTACAAGAAAGAAATGGCAATTCAAATGATCAATACCGTTCTTCTTGCCGGGCCGGAAGCCGGAAATATGTCAACGCTTGATTTTTGTACGATTGATTTGTACTCCGGGTTTTGTGAACTGCTGAAAATCGGTTCAGCCCCGACTTATATCAAGCGTGAACACTTGGTTGAGCGGATTTCCGCCGGAAACCTGCCGCTGGGAATTTTTAACCGGCCGGATATGGAAATAAACAAGCGCCGCTTACAGGACGGTGACTATATTATCATGCTTTCCGACGGTGTGCTTGATGCTTTGTCACAGGGTATTGGTGAAGATATGATGTCGGAGCTTATTAGCGGGACTGACCTGAAAAACCCCAAAGAAATAGCAAATGCAATGCTGAAATTCTGCATTCGCCAAAGTAAGGGTAAAGTCCGGGACGATATGACGATAATCGTGCTGGGAATTTGGCAAACGTAACAACTTCATGTTATATTAAATATATGTACAACCGGGTTAAAAAATATATCAGCCAAAACCAAATGATTAAGCATGGTGATCACATCATCGCCGGAGTATCCGGGGGGGCGGATTCGGTCTGCCTTTTTTTTGTACTGCTTGCTTTGCAAAAGGAAATTTCTTTTTCAATGCAAGTGGCGCATATCAACCATATGTTACGGCCGGAAGCGGATAAAGATGCGGCTTTTGTTGCCGATTTGTGCCTTAAACATGATATTGGATACAAAATATTTGCAAGCGATGTTGGAAAACTTTCCCGGAAGCGGGGCCTTTCGGTTGAAGAAGCGGGCCGGGGATATCGTTATGAATGTTTCCGGGAGATGATAAATGAATTTGGAAAGGGTAAAATCGCTGTCGCTCACCATCAAGACGACCGTGCCGAAACGATACTCTTTAACCTGTTTCGCGGCAGCGGCCTAAGAGGCCTTACCGGAATCCGCCCCGTCCGTGATGATATTATCCGCCCTTTACTTTGTTTGACAAGACAGGAGATTGAGAATTATCTCGAAAGCGAAAAAATTCCTTATTGCACCGATAGTACCAATAATGATGATATTTATACTCGTAACCGCATTCGCCGGCATATCATCCCTTTTGCCGCCGAGGTAAATTCAGAGGCGGTCAGGCATATGGCGAAAACCGCTGAATTGGTCTGGGAAGCTGAAAATTATCTGCATAAACATACTGAAAAGGCTTTTTGTGAATGTGTTACACCTTTTTTGGGCTATATAAAAATAAATCTGTTGAAATTAAATGAGCAGGATATAATTATTAAAAAACGGATTATGCTGATGGTGATAGAAAAATTGCTACCCGGCCGGGCGAATATCTCCGCAAGCCATATCGAAAGCCTCACCGGCCTTACCCTCACCGGCGGCAGCCGGAAGCTTAACCTTCCCAATGGATTAATCGCAGCAAAAGAATATGACACTCTTGTCATAAAAATTGCCGAAAAAGAACCAATCGAATTTAAGAATAAAATTGAAGCAGGATTTTCTTATGAAATCAACTTGAAAACCCCAAAAATGAGTATCCCGGAGCTTGGGATAATATCGTGCCGGATTTTTCCCTATAAAGAGGTTGAAAGGAATCTTTCAACTATTGATTTTGAGCCCGCCAATAGCGGGCATGAGTATAAAAATGAAAATATTCCGCAAAAGATGTATACGAAATGGCTTGATTATGATAAAATAACATCGTGTGCCCTTTTCCGGCGAAGATTGCCGGGTGATTATCTCATTATCAACCTTAAAGGGCAGCACAAAAAACTGAAAGATTACCTGATAAATGAAAAGATTCCTAAAGCAAAGCGGGAACAAATGCTTGTTCTTGCCGACGAATCTCACATCATTTGGGTTCCGGGTTTTCGCATTAGTGAATTTTACAAAGTTACCAATAAAACGAAGACGATTTTGGAAGTCGAATTGACACTTGAATAGTGGCAATCTTAAACAAAAGAGGAAAACATATGGCAGAAAAAATCAGAGTAATGTTGTCAGAAACCGAAGTGGACAAACGAATCGATGCGATAGGCGAGCAAATCAGCCATGACTATGCCGGAAAACAAGTACATCTTGTTTGTGTTTTAAAAGGCGGCGCCTTTTTTATGTGTGAACTGGCAAAGCGGATATCAGTTCCGGTTTCACTGGATTTCATGTCGGTTTCCAGTTATGGCGGTGCAACTACTTCCAGCGGAGTAGTCCGGATTGTCAAAGACCTGGACGAATCCTTAGACGGAAAAGATGTGATTGTTGTTGAAGATATTGTTGATTCCGGCCGCACCTTGAATTATTTGCTTAACCTTTTAAAAGAGCGCAAACCTAAAAGCCTTAAGCTTTGCACATTATTGGACAAACCGGACCGGCGGGTTGAACATGTCCTGGTTGACTATACCGGGTTCCAGATTCCGGACGAATTCGTTGTCGGTTACGGCCTCGACTACGACCAAAAATACCGCAACCTACCTTATATCGGGGTAGTTGAACTATAGAAAGAATCAGTTTTTGAAAGGGCTGTTTAAGAGTAATCCGGGAAAAACATCTCGCAGTTGCCTTAGGCCGCCTTCTTCCCGGAATACAACGTAACGCGTAAGCCAATTAGGCCGCAGCAACGAATAGAGTTTATTCCTGGCTTACGGATTATATTCAATATAAAGAAAATCATAGCATCTGCAAGACAGATAGAAGGAGCAATTTTGACTAGTAATAATAGAAGTAAAAATTATAGCTTATATTTTTTCATTGTTATCGGGCTGGTTTTCCTCGCAACATGGATTGGCTCGCAAAACAATGTCGAGGGAGATTTCACCCGTGGTGAACTGCGGCAGGCTTTAAATAACAACGAAGTTGTCAGTGCCACAATCCAGCCATACCAACAGACCCCAACCGGTGAAGTGCGGATTGTTTTACGCAATGGACAGCGGAAAATCCTTTATGCTACCGACGTTCAGGAAATTGAGCAGTATATCCTTAGTTATGACATATACCCGGACGTCCTTAAAGTCCCGGCTGACAGTTGGTTTTTGAACAGTATCCTGCCAATCTTGCTTGCCGTCATCATCATCGTCTTTTTCTTTGTGATGATGAACAACCAAAATGCCGGAAATAGCGGCAACCGGATGATGAATTTTGGCAAAAGCCGTGCCCGCCTTGCCGATAGTGACGGAAAAATTACTTTAGAAGATGTTGCCGGGCTCAAAGAAGAAAAAGAAGACCTTGAAGAAATCGTTGAATTTCTCAAGGAGCCGAAAAAATTTGCCGCCCTTGGGGCGCGGATACCCAAAGGAATCTTACTTGAAGGTGCGCCGGGAACGGGTAAAACCTTGCTTGCGAAAGCGATTGCCGGTGAAGCCGGGGTTCCGTTCTTTACCATTTCCGGTTCGGATTTCGTGGAAATGTTTGTTGGTGTTGGCGCTTCCCGGGTCCGTGATTTATTTGAAGAAGCGAAGAAAAATGCCCCCTGTATCATTTTTATTGATGAAATAGATGCAGTCGCAAGGCGCCGCGGCACCGGCCTTGGCGGCGGCCACGATGAAAGGGAACAGACCCTCAATCAACTGCTGGTTGAGATGGATGGTTTTGGAGTTAATGAAGGGATTATCGTCCTTGCGGCGACCAACCGGGTTGATATCCTTGACCCGGCAATCTTGCGCCCCGGCCGTTTTGACCGCAAGATTAGCGTTAACCGCCCTGATATTGGCGGCCGCGAAGATATTTTGAAAATTCATGCCCGCAATAAACCCTTAGCTGAAGATGTTGACCTTAAACAAGTCGCGCAAACGACCGCCGGTTTTACCGGTGCTGATTTGGAAAACCTATTAAATGAAGCAGCGATAAAAGCTGCCAAACAGAATCGGGCTTTTGTTATCCAGGAAGATATCAAGCAATCATTTATCAAAGTTGGGGTTGGCAGTGAAAAGAAAAGCCGGGTCATCAGTGATAAAGAAAAACGCATTACGGCTTATCATGAAGCCGGACATGCAATCCTTTTCCATGAACTGCCCGATGTCGGGCCGGTGCATATTATTTCCGTTATCCCGACCGGGCCAAGTGCCGCCGGTTATGTTATGCCGCTTCCCGAACGTGATGATGTCCACCTGACGAAAGGAAAAATTGAGCAGGAAATCATGGTCAGCTTAGGCGGGCGGATTGCTGAAGAATTGGTATTTAACGAAGTTACAGCCGGTGCGGTTAGTGATATCAAAAAGGCGACCGCCTTTGCCCGCAATATGGTTACGAAATTCGGGATGTCGGAAAAAATCGGCATGATTAATTATTCTGACGACGATAATGAAGTATTCATTGGCCGTGACCTCGCCCATTCGAAAAGCCATTCTGATGATATGGCCTATGAAATTGACAAAGAAATTAAGCGCATTATCACCGATTGTTATGATAAAGCCCGGGAAATCATTAAGAAACGCCGCGATATCCTCGACCGTTGTGTTGATATCTTAATGGAAAAAGAGCGGATTTCCCGCGAAGAGTTTGAGGCTTTATACGACCCGGTATAAAATTACGATATTAGAATAAATATAGTATATAGGACACTAATATGGATTTCAGCAGAAGCTTTCGTGCCGAACAAAGCAATCATTATATATCAACGATGCGCCCGCTTTTTAACCGGCGTGCCCTTTTTAGTGATATGACTGAAGATTTCGTATCGCCAATGGAGCCGAACAAATTTGCCCTGGTCAAGATAAAATTCCGGACCGAAAAGGACAATGTTGACAACGTCTATTTGTGTACCGATTCAGATAAGCTTTTAATGTCCAAATCATTCAAGAATAATTCACCATTCAAGAACGATTTATCGTCGGAGAATGATTTATTTGATTACTATGAGTTAGAAATTCAATTGGAAGATACTCCTTTCTCTTATTATTTTGAAATCCAGGCCGGAAAAATTAATTGTTTTTATGACCGCCGGGGGGTAGCGCTTGAGCTTCAGCCCCATTATATGATGCGGATTATCCCCGGGTACAAAACTCCGGATTGGGCAAAAGGTGCGGTGATGTATCAATTATATGTTGACCGCTTTTGTAACGGCGATAAAGCGAATGATGTCCTTAGCGGTGAGTATGAATATGTTGGCGAGCGGACGATAGGGGTTTCCGATTGGAATAGATATCCCGCAACGACAGGGGCGATGGGAGTTCGCGAATTTTATGGCGGCGATTTGCAAGGTGTCCTTGACAAGCTTGATTATTTAAAAGATTTAGGTGTTGACGTTATCTATTTTAACCCTCTTTTTGTTTCCCCTTCCAATCACAAATATGATATTCAAGACTATGATAGTATAGACCCCCATTTTGGCAAGATTGTTTATGATGAAGGTGATGTTTTGCCGGAGGGCCAAAAAGAAAACCGTTTTGCTACCCGTTATATCAACCGGGTTACCAACAAAGCAAATCTTGATGCAAGTAATATGTTTTTCGCCAAAGTGGTAGAAGAAATACACAAAAGAGGGATGAAAGTCATTCTTGACGGCGTTTTTAACCATTGCGGCTCATTTAATAAATGGATGGACCGTGAGCGGATTTATGAACATGCTGATGGTTATGAAAAAGGCGCTTATGTTGATGCAAACAGCCCATATCGCAGTTATTTTGATTTCATGGGCAGCAATAACTGGCCTTATAACGGCACTTATGACGGCTGGTGGGGTTTTGATACCCTGCCGAAGCTCAATTACGAAGGTTCACCCGATTTGTTTCATTATATAATGAATGTCGCGGCGAAATGGGTTTCCCCGCCCTACAATGCTGATGGCTGGCGCTTGGATGTTGCCGCCGACCTCGGCCATTCCCCGGAGTACAATCATTATTTCTGGAAAGAGTTCCGGAAAACAGTAAAACGTGCCAATCCCGAGGCGATTATTCTGGCAGAGCATTATGGAAGTGCCACTGAATGGCTGCAAGGCGACGAGTGGGATACAGTAATGAACTATGACGCTTTCATGGAGCCGATTACCTGGTTTCTTACCGGGATGCAAAAACATAGTGATGACTACCGGGAAGACCTGTTAGGTAATGCCGATAGTTTTTGGGGGGCAATGCGTAACCATATGGCGGTTTTCTCAATGCCGTCTTTGCTTATTTCAATGAACGAGCTTTCCAATCATGACCATTCGCGCTTTCTTACCCGGACCAACAAAAAAGTCGGCCGGACGAACAACTTGGGCCCGGAGGCGGCGAATGAGGGTATCAACAAAGCCGTAATGCGGGAAGCGGTAGTAATGCAGATGACTTGGCCGGGGGCACCGACGATTTATTACGGTGATGAAGCCGGATTGTGCGGGTTTACCGACCCTGACAACCGCCGGACCTATCCGTGGGGGCGGGAAGACCATGTTATGATCGCTTTTCACCGGGAAATGATTCGCATTCACAAAGAAAATCAAGAATTTTTAACCGGCTCGTTAAAACCGCTTGAAGGTAATTACAACCTGATTGCTTATGCCCGTTTTAACCTCAAGGACGTATCAATAATTGTCGTTAATAATAATAATTATGAAGTGGGTAAAGAGATAACCGTCTGGCATCTTGGTGTGCCGCGCCAGGCAATTATGAAGCGGTTAATAATCACCGACGAAGCCGGTTTTAATATTGAATGTATTGATTATCATGTTATGTCAGGCAAAATTACAGTCGTAATGCCGGCATTTTCGGCGATAGTCATCCGTTATCAGCAGGAAGAAAAAGCACCAAAAAAAGACCGCAAGGATAAAAAAGTATTCTATACCGGAATGATGTAATGATTTGACAATTCAAATAAACGCAGTTATATTATGAGTATGGATTCTGTTCAATCGCCCAAAACTAAGTATTATTTGAAGAGAGCCTTGATGGCGTTAGCTTTCATGGTTTTTTTTGCGATATGCTTTTATCTTGACGGCATCTTCCGGATTGCCGGGCTTGTTATATGTGCCGTTATTTTATTGACCGGTTTTGTGATATTGAGAAAGCAATTACTTGAACTGGAAAAGAAGAACCTTTATCACAAAAACCAAAGCGAAGTATTATTGAATCAAATTACTGACCTGAATGACCAAAGCGCACGGATGAAATTACTTATTTCTCTTACCCCCGGACTTTTAGTTGAGAATTTCGATGAATCGAATCAGGTTAGAATCGAAGGAAATATTGCCCGCCGTTTTGGTTTAACCCCGGGACTAATGGAAAAAGAAAAATTCCTCAAAATAATCCATCCGTCAGACTTTATTAAATATATCATCAGCTATGGCAAAATGGTTGACGGGATGAAGAGTGCCCCGGCAGAAATCCGTGAAGAGCTGCGCCTCCAGGTTAGCGAAGGTGATTATATCTGGACTGAATGTTGTTTTTCAACCTTAAAGACCAGTGAAGGTATCAAAAGAGTAGTTTGTACTTTTTATGATATTGAGGAACAGAAACAAAAGATTAAAGAACACGGCAATATTATTCAAAGTCTTAGTAATCAATATAACACCTTGATTATTGTTGATCTTGTCAAGAATACATATGATGTTATTAAGGATGAAAGAGGCCTTGAGCAACGAATTCCGGAAAAGGGTGAATATAACCGGTTAAACCGGATTTTCTTTGGGACCAGGGTAGTTGCTGCTGACCGGTTTACGCTGATTGATCAGTTAACCATCGAAAATATTGTCAGTCATCTTTCGCCGTCAACACCGGTTATGGAAGTTGAATACAAACGAAATCTTGTTAAAAACATCGAAGAACGCTGGGAAAGGCTGACCATTGTTGAGGTTGCTGAAGAAAATACGAAAGCAACAATGGCTTTGCTTTGTATCAATGATATTACCGAACAGAAAAAAGAAGAAATCCAAAACCGCCAGATTATCCAGGATGCAATGCTGGCGGCAAATCAAGCGAATAATGCCAAGAGTGATTTCCTTTCAAGGATGTCCCATGATATCCGGACACCGCTTAATGCAATTATTGGTATGTCCGGAATTGCCAGTAAAAATATCAGTAATGCCCTAAGACTGCGGGATTGCCTGACGAAAATCGATACTGCAAGCAAGCATCTTTTAGATTTGGTAAATGAAGTTTTGGATATGAGCCGGATTGAAAGCGGCCGGGTTACGATTGCTACAGAAGAAATTAATCTGGATGAAATGATTCATAATATTTATTCGATTGTTGAAAACCTGGCGGAACAGCGTAAACATACCCTGGTTTTTGAGGCAAGCGAACTTAAGAACCCGCTTGTTTCCGGTGACCCGTCACGGATACAGCAAGTTTTGATGAATTTACTTTCAAATGCCGTAAAGTATACACCTAATGGCGGAAAAATAATTTTTACGGTTAAAGAGCAGATTGAAGAAGGAAATATCAGTTCATACACTTTCATAATAGAAGATAATGGTGTCGGTATGACCCCGGAATTTATTGCCGAACTTTATGAACCTTTCAGCCGGGTTGATGACTCACGGACCAGCAAAATAGAAGGTACCGGCCTTGGTATGGCGATTGTCAAAAACCTAATTAATCTGATGAACGGAAATATTTTGGTCGAAAGTAATGTTGGTTACGGTTCAAAATTTATTGTTACGCTGCCGCTTAAACGCATTGACCATTCCGATAGCGGCAAAGTTAAGGAAGATAAAGAAAATATTAATGATTTTACCGGAAAACGCGTTTTGATGGTCGAAGATAATGAATTGAATATGGAAATAGCAGTCGATTTACTTGAAATGACCGGCGTTACGGTTGAAACCGCTGAGAACGGCTTTATTGCGGTGAAAATGATTGAAGGGGCGGCAGAAAATTATTACGACCTTGTCTTTATGGATGTTCAAATGCCGGTGATGAATGGTTATGAAGCAACGAAGAATATTCGCTTGCTTAACCGCAGGGATTGCAAAACCCTGCCGATAATCGCCGTTACTGCCAATGCGTTTATCGAGGATATTCAAAAAACCAAAGAAGCTGGAATGAATGACCACGTTGCGAAACCGATTAGTTTCGAACAACTGCTTCAAGCGATGAATACACATATCCGCAAATGAAATGAATCAGCCTAATAGCCTAAAGTTTTTTCATAAAAAACCGATATATATAATGACAGAAAACTTAATTCTTCCTACCGAAGAAGAGAAAGGAAAAACGAATGACACAAAAAAACCCATAATGTGCGCCTTAGATTTCGAATCTAAGACGCACATTTCAAGTTGCGCTTGCGTATCCTACTTGACAAATGAAAGATAAGCGAATATTCTATGCAAAAGCCATTAATCAAGGGGGGATCCGATGAAGAGATTCAGCATAGCCATTATTTTCATACTATTAGTATGCGGAATAACGTTTTATTTAATATCCATACCCCGCAATATGTCTAATACGATTGCGGTTGAAGGCGTGCTTGACCTTATTAATGAGGATTTTTCCGGTACGCTTTTTTATTTGAACGGGGAATGGGAATACTATGAAGGAAAATTGTATAACCCGGCAGATTTTGAAAGCGGGAAAGGGATTGATTCTGATAAAACATTCATAAATGTCCCTCTGGCTTGGCATCATGCAAAATCACCGCTATACGGTTTCGCCACATACCGGCTTATTATTAAAACAGACGAACCGGAGCTTATGATGTTTATCCCTGAAATAATGGATGCGAGCATTATATGGATTAATGGAAATAAAGTTTTTGAAGCAGGTGTAATAGGTGAAACGAAATCCGAAACTGTTGCCCGGGTACGAAATGCTTTTGCGAGTATGCGCCCCGAAAATGGCGAAGCAGAAATTGTTATCCAAGCGGCAAATTATTATATGATTGAAAGTTGGGGGACTTTTGGCATTGAGATTGGGCGCCCCGGCCTTCTGCTTAACAATACTATCGGCCGCCGGGTATTGGCCGGCATCTTCATAGGGTTGCTGCTTGCGGTATTTTTGTACTATGGGCTTGTATTCTTTTACCGTAAAGAAGAATATGGAACCCTTTTTATTGCCGCCCTAAGTCTCTTGGGTGCCATTTATTTTACGCTGGAAAGAAACAGCTTTGCTTCTTTTTTTCTTCCGGGCGGTTTAGGCATAGGGTTGAATCGTTTTTACTTTCTCTTAATAATATTGCAATTATACATTGTAATCGGATTTATCATATATGTATTGAGAATACCGGTGAAAAATTGGTTGACCCGCATTTTTTACGCTCTATCATTTATTGTATTGCTATTTATCGTTTTTTTACCCTACAATTTATGGAATACGCCTTTATCTTATACCGGTTTAATCCCGGGCGGATTTTGTTTCATAAGTGCTTTGCGTTCGGGGAAACTAAAGGAAAATTCGTATAATATATTTTGTGTTTTTTCGATAGTCATCGTTAATTTTTGGAATCATTTTTGCTGGTACATTTTGCATGATACATTTTTTTTGCAGGGTGTCGCAAGTTATATGTTTTTGGTTCTCAGCCAATGTATAATACTTTCCATCAGTTATGCCGAAACAAAACAGAGGGAAGAAATATTAACTGAACGCAACGCCCTTTTAGGAAAATTAAACCGCTTAAAAACAGAATTTTTGCAAGATATGAGCCATGAAATGAAAACCCCTTTGACACTCATCGCTACCGGAATTGATTACACCGGAAGGGAAATCAAAAAAGAGAATGCCGATGTCCCTAAAGCTTTAACCGTCCTCGAAAAGATACAGAATGAAACCCAGCGGCTTGGGCGTATGATAGAAGGGATGCTGAAACTCACCGCAATGAATGAAATAAGTGTAAACCGGCGCCGGGTTGATTTTGCGGTATTATTAACGGACAGCGCGGAATCTTTCCGGTTAGAGCTAGAGCGGCGGGGTATTAACCTGAAAATAGAAATTGCCCCCGGGTTACCTGATGTTTTTGTTGAAAAAGACCGGTTTACCCAAGTTATCGCTAATCTTCTGACTAATTCGGCAGACCATACAGTTAATGGTGAGATTAGCCTTGTCGCCGATAACGGGCGCTCATTTATCACCGTAAAAGTAACAGATACTGGTGTTGGTATATCACCCGGCCTGTTACCGGAGATTTTCAAGCGGGGCATATCAGGCAGGAGCGGCACGGGATATGGCCTTAACTTGTGTAAAACGATAGTGGAGGCGCACGGGGGTACTATTGAAATAGATAGTGGCCCGGATAAAGGCACTACCGTAAAATTTACAGTTCCTGTTTACGGGGGACAGGAGGTTGGGCACAAAATATGAAAAACAGACAGGATAAATTGATTTTGCTAATTGAAGATAATGAGGATGTCCAAGACCTTAACAGAAGCATGTTGGAAGATGAAGGTTTTATCGTCAAAACCGCTATGACACTTGCCGGGGCAAGGAAATCTGTCAGGCAGCAGATTCCTGATGCCATCATACTCGATATTGGAATGCCGGACGGAAATGGGCTTGATTTCCTGCGGGAATTTCGTAAAATTTCCAAAATACCGGTCTTACTCCTAACCGGATACGGAGAGGATAATGATATTATAAGAGGCTATGATAATGGCTGTAACGATTATCTGGCAAAACCATATACTTTCGGTGTCCTTCTTGCCAGGCTCAAGAGCCTGTTGCAAAGCGCAGAGCAAATCCCGGAGCGGATAACGTACGGATTATTATCCCTTGATATGCAATGCGGCCAGGCATTCGCTAATGGCGAGGATTTATTCCTTACGCAAAAGGAGTTTTTCCTGCTTTCATTATTCATACAGCATGAGGGAGTGACACTAAACGCAGATTATCTATACAAAAAAGTATGGGGCCAGCCAATGAATAAGGATAACCAGGCTGTTAGGAAAGCGGTTCACCGCCTGCGCGCCAGCCTTAATAATTCAGGATATACTATTACTGTTATGCGCGGTAAAGGATATGTATTTGAAAAAAGTTAAAAAATAATCAACTTATTGATTTTGTAAAAAAAAGGACACGAAAGTGACAAATACGGAACTTTCGTGTCCTTTGTATTTTTCAATTGTATAATTACTCTATATACGAACCGTTTTCCGGGCACGTTATTGCTCAACCGGATTAGGACTCATTTAAATATGGAAGAAAACGGAATTTAAGAGGTGAATAACGTGTACAAATACTTTTCAAAGCTGAAAGAATTCAATAAATCATTAGCCGCAAGGTTATTGCTTGTGCTGACAGCGTTTATCCTGATGGTTATGTCGAGCAGCTTTATAATGTTCCGTACCCTGAACTCAAAAAATCTAAGATCTACAAACGAAATCATGAATGATACGGCATTGATTGTATCCCAGTTGCTTAATGAGCCAAAAATTGTATTGAATTTTATCGCCAACCATATCGAAGCAATGTATAAGCGCGGTGAGGAATTGAGTGCAATCAAAAATTATATGACGGAATGCTCCACCTTCCGTTTCAGGGAAAGTATCAACATAGCGAACTATAATAGTGTATACGGTTATTTTATTAATGCCGGCGAATTTCATGATGGTGCGGGCTGGCAGCCCAATGATGATTATACGCCGGGCACGCGCCCTTGGTTCGGGGCCGCCTTGGCCGCAAACGGGCAGATTGCGATTACTTCACCTTATATCGCGACAGATACGCAAGTGCTTGAAATTGCTTATGCCCGGCTCATATTCGGCGCTGACGGCAATCCCGCGGGAATTATATGTATTAATTATCAGATTGGGCATTTGAAGGATTTGATTATTAATAAAAGTGTTACCCCGAACGGGTACGGGTTTATGCTTGACGGGGATTACAAGGTTATAATCCATCCTGACGATGCAATAAAAGGCGAAACTATAAACAAAGAAAATCCTGCTCCGGGTTTACTTATGTTCAGCAGGCAGCTTGATAATGGCTGGCATTTGATAATAGTAATCCCCGAAAAGGAATATTACAAAGAACTGTATGAGATGATTTTGTTCATCAGTATTTTGGCGGCTATACTTGCAGCGACTCTGATAATTATTTTGGTACGCCTTGAAGCGGCGAAACGCGGATTAAGAGCCGCAGACCGCGCAAAATCCTCTTTCCTTGCTGCGATGAGTCATGAAATCCGTACCCCGATGAATGCGATTTTAGGCATAACGGAAATTTATTTGCAAAATGAAACTCTTGGCCAGGATATAAGGGGTGGCCTTGAAAAAATCTATATGTCCGGTGATATGTTACTTGGCATAATTAACGATATTCTTGACCTTTCAAAAATCGAAGCAGGGAAGCTGGAAATGATAACCGCAAATTATGAAGTGGCAAGCCTTATCAGTGACACGGTTCAACTTAACATGATGCGGATAGGCAGCAAACCAATCGAGTTCGGGCTTGAGGTTGATGAAAACCTGCCTGCCATCCTTGTAGGTGATGAGCTGCGGGTAAAACAGATTCTGAACAACTTACTTTCCAATGGTTTTAAATATACGGCGGCAGGAGCTGTCACCTTATCCGTCACCGCTGAAACGGCTGATTCCGAAGGCAAAATAATACTGTTAATCGATGTCAGTGATACGGGGCAGGGAATGAACAAAGAGCAGGTGGAGAAACTGTTTGACGAATACTCGCGTTTTAATACAGAAACCAATCGTTCGACTGAGGGTATCGGCCTTGGTTTGAGTATAACGCGCAACCTGATTCACACGATGGGAGGTACGATTTCCGTAACAAGCGAACCAAACAAGGGCTCCGTCTTTACTGTCCGTTTGCCGCAAGGGAAAGCCGGCTCTGAGGTGTTGGGGAAAGAAATGGCCGACAACCTGCATAATTTCCGGACCAGCAGCAGGGCGCAAATGAAGCGTGTCCAAATCACGCGTGAACCGATGCCATACGGCAAGGTTCTGATTGTTGATGATGTGGAAACAAATATCTTCGTTGCCAAAGGTCTTTTGAAGCCATATGAACTAAAAATTGAATCGGCTGAAAGCGGATTTGCGGCGATTGAAAAAATAAAGGGCGGCAATGTATACGATATCATATTTATGGACCATATGATGCCGGAAATGGATGGTGTTGAAGCGACGAAGATTATCCGGGAAATGGGATATACGGAACCGGTTGTGGCTTTGACGGCGAATGCTGTGGCCGGCCAGGCGGAAATATTCCTTGGAAACGGGTTCAATGATTTTATATCAAAACCAATTGATATCCGCCGTTTAAACTTGGCTTTGAACAAGTTAATCCGCGATAAGCAACCGCCGGAAGTTATCGAAGCAGCGAGAAATCAAGCCGGGTTGAGAAGTGAGCAAACTGCCGATGATAAGTTACATCCATCGGCTAATCCAAAGATTGCCGAATCATTTATCAGGGATGCAAAAAAATCACTTGCGGCACTGAATGTGATTATGGACAAAGGCATTCCGTTAAGTGATGAGTCTATGTGGAGTTATATCATCCATACGCACGGTATGAAGAGCGCTCTTGCAAACATGGCGAGAATGGATTTATCCGCAATTGCCCTCAAATTGGAGCAATCAGGCCGGGATAAAAATTCAAAGGTTATTGCGGCAGAGACCCCGAATTTTATCAATCTGCTAAGCACTTATGTAGATGAGCTTTTACCGCCGGACAAAATATCTACTGAAATTAATACGAATGTTGACATGTCTTTTATCGCGGAAAGACTGCATGAAATCAAGGCGGCATGCGGGGAATATGACGAAAGGGCAGCGGCGAAAGCATTAGCGGAAATAAAAGCGGCATCATGGCCGCAAGGGACTGAACTGTTAGATACCATTACCGAAAAACTGCTACATAGCGATTTTGAAGAAATCACGGGTATTATTGATGAATATACAAATAACAAATGAAAGTATCAATGATTCGAAGGAGGCCTGAATATGCAGCAAATAATTTTTGTAGTTGATGATAATGATACCAATTTATCAATGGCGAAAGAAGCCCTGCAAGACAAATACCGGGTAATGACTATGCCGTCGGCGGCGAAGATGTTCGCGCTTTTGGAAAAAATTAAGCCGGACTTGATTTTGCTTGACATCGAAATGCCGGAGGTTAATGGATTTGAAGCGTTGCGGTTGTTAAAGGAAAATGAATTACATGCCGTTATTCCGGTTATTTTCTTAACCGGAATAACTGATGCTTCGGTAGAAGTACGCGGGTTTCAGTTCGGCGCGATTGACTTTATCACCAAACCGTTCTCAGCCCCCGTTCTGTTAAACCGCATTAAAACCCATTTGGATATCGCGGAACTCATCCGTGAACGGACATCGCAGATACAACAGAAAGAGGAAGCAGTTGCTGCCGCTGAAGCCGCCAATCAATCAAAATCGTCTTTTTTGGCAAGTATGTCTCATGAGATACGTACGCCGATGAATGCTATTATCGGTATGCTTGAACTCTTATCCCATGAAAAACTCAATGACCGCCAAACCGGCTATGTCAACACAATAAGCCATTCTGCTACTTCATTGCTTGCCATTATCAATGATATTTTGGATATGTCCAAAATAGAATCCGGGAAGATGGAACTCATTCCTGTTGATTACGATTTCCTTGCTTTTTTAGACAAAATTGGTTCGATGTTCACTTATTCGGCAAAAGAAAAAGGATTGGAATTCATAGTAGAAGTAGATGACAATACCCCTCAATACTTGTTTGGAGATGATATAAGGTTAAGGCAAATCATTATTAACATCCTCGGAAACGCTGTAAAGTTTACAGAAAAAGGATTTATTCAGCTCAAAGTTTTTCATAATGGCAATAGTTTAGTTTTTGAAATTTCTGATACCGGTATGGGGATTAAGCAAAATGAGCTGACAAATTTATTTAATGCTTTTCAACAAGTCGCTTCGGTTGAGAATAGAAAAATTACGGGAACCGGGCTTGGGTTGTCAATTTGTCAATCATTTGCCGCGATGATGGGCGGAGCTGTCTCGGTAGACAGCGAATACGGCAAGGGCAGTATTTTTACCGTAACCATCCCATTGATTATCGGGGATGGTGGAAAGGTCAAAGCATTGACTGCCCCCAAAGGGAAAAAGTTATCTGCCCCCGAAGCAAATATTTTGGTTGTCGATGACAACGAATTCAATTTAAAGGTTGCGGCCGGATTACTTGGATTGTCGGATATTGAAGTTAAGACCGCTTCATCCGGTACAATTGCCCTTGAAATGATTAAACAAAATGATTTCGATATTGTTTTTATGGACCATATGATGCCGGAAATGGATGGTGTGGAAACAACGGCAGCTATCCGTTCCCTTGGCGGCAAATATGAGCAACTAATAATAATCGCATTAACGGCAAACGCAGTCCATGGGGCGAGAGAATTTTTCCTCGCCAACAGCTTTAATGACTTTGTTTCCAAACCAATTGATATCCGTGAGCTGACATCACTCCTGAAGAAATGGCTTCCGGATGAATTGCTGGAAAAATCCGCAGAAGTTTCTGATAAGCAAGCTGAAGGGAAATCTCATTTTTTTGATATTCTAAATAGAATTGATGAGATAAATATAGCATTAGGTATGAGTTACGTAACAGACATGGAAGATTTATATTATGAATTCGTTAAGCTCTTTTATGATCAGCTTTCCAAGAATATGGGAAATCTGTCAGCGAGCCTTTATGGCGGAAAAATTGAAACATTTGCAATTTCGGTGCATGCAATAAGATCAACTCTTGCAACTATTGGTACGGAAAATCTCTCCAAGGTTGCGCTGAAGCTGGAAATGGCGGCAAAAAATTATGATGTTGCGGCTTGTAAGGAATTGTATCCGGATTTCCGTAACAGGCTCTTGGAATTACATAAGCAATTATCCCCGGCTTTTCCTGCGAAAATGACTGCGGAAAGAAAAAAGGGCAATGCTGATAAATTGCTTAAAGGTGTCGAAAAAGCGTTAATTGCTGCCAAGGATTATGATAATGATACAGGATTCGCTGAAATAAAACCTTTTCTTTCATTTGATTTCGGTGAGGGCATTAATACATTATTGGAAACGGCCGCAAAAGAATTTAATGACTTTAATTGCGAAAAAGCAGTAATTGCTTTGGGTGAAATTCATTGAAAAATCAAAAAAATATCAGCGGTTTGCTGGCAGAATTAAAGCGGCGGTTTTACAATCTAAGCAGGCATATGACTAGTTGAAAAGGGGACAGTTATGAAAAAGCATATTTTTATAGTAGACAGCGATATCATGAACTTGAGTACAGTAAACAATTCTTTAGCGCATCTTTATAAAATCTCAATCTGCAACTCGCCGGATGCAATGTTTAAATTTTTGCTCCGCCTGATTCCTGATTTAATTTTATTGAACATTGATATGACCAAATCAGATAAAAGTGAAGTCTTGAAGAATCATGAACTATATAAAAAAATTCCGGTTATATTGATGGTTCCTTCATATATAAGCGAGAAGCAGATAAAATACATAGAAAAGGGAGCTGCTTATTTCGTGTATTTACCATTTAATAATTCCTATCTTATTGAGCTGATAGAAAAGTATATCTAACTTCTACTCTCATATCTTCTCCAGCAACTTCCTCCCATTTTTCGACACATGACAGCTTAAATCGTTAGTCATCATAACAGAATTTTGCTTTTTATCAATGAAGGCGATTTTTCCTTTGTTGATAATGTATGACCTGTGGCAACGAATAAACCGTTCATCAAGCTGCCTTTCAATATTTTTTAGCTCGCCGTTAAATTCATAAAGATGGTTTTCAGTATGCAGGCGCAATTTGTGCCGGATATGGGTGGTTTCTATATAAACGATATCTTCCATTTTTACTGATATAATTTTTTCATCAACCGTTATTTGAATAGATTTTTGTTTATTAATGTTACCAATACGTTCTTCCAGCTCCTGAATATATTTTTGTGAAGCTTCAGCTTTTGACAGTTCATTTTTCATGGCAATTTCATTGGATATAAAGCGTAATATCAAGAAAAATAATATACCGGTCGAAATCAAAAACAATATATTTCCCAACATATCAAGGTTGGTAAGCCAACCACCAATTTTACTAATGTTTTCAGGCTGCCTGTTAATATATATAAAGGCTAACAAAATAACGGAAATCATTATTAGCAAGTAAATTATGCGATTATTAAAGATGTTCATATCAAATCGTTTCTTAATAAAGTATTTGATTAGATGGCATAGAAAGATGATTACAACTGCCATTCCGGCATTTACAAATCCCCAAAATGACTCGGGGATAATATTTGCTAATCCAAAAAGGTCAAGAAAAAGAATTGTTACCACACTGGAACCGGAAATCACGGCAATACCATAAAAAGAAAATAGAACCGCCCTTTTGAGATTTTTGGAAAATGCAGCGATAATAAGCATCACCATTGCCATCACGATAATGAATTGGGGAATACCAATCGTTTGATTTATGCCAAATATAAAAGAAAGGATAAATGGCGGTATTAGACAAACGATTAATAAAAAAATCTCTTTTTTGCTTTTAATATCTATTTGCAGCATCTGCATGTTATCTGCGCATAATGTGGCAAACAAGCAGAAGAATATTGCCCCGATAAAGATTAATAATTCCATAGCAAACTCCTTCTCTGACATTATATCATGATTTCTATACTTACAACTCCAGACTTACAGTCTGTCGTTGACACATCAGGTGAAAACAAATGCCTGCTTCGCAGTCGCTTGTTTTCCTGCTGATGTGTCATTATACCATGATTTTTCTGTTTATCCAAAATAATGCCCATTGGTTCAAAATTATAGATTTTCAGCGGAATATTTGATAGTATCGGAGAAAAAAAGGAGAGCATGGAAATGAATGAGAATAATAAAAATGAAAGTGATAGCTTAAATGAACAATCAACGGAAGAAAAGCAAAAAGGAAGTGTACAATATCGTGCTTTGGGTTTAGGCATTGGAATTGCTATAGGTGCTGGGATTGGAATTGGGATTGGGATTGGAATAGATAATGTTTTAGTAGGTCTTGTAATTGGCATAGGCATTGGAATTGCCATGGGAACTGGAATTGGTATGACCTTTGAAAATGAAAATAAAAAAAATAAGGATAATTGACACTTGACAAAATTTTAGGAGGATAAGAAAATGAGTAAAAAAGGGAACGAATTTATAGAAAAAAAGAAAATTGTCATCACCGGAACAATGGTCTGCTGTGCAGTTTCAGCAATCGGAATAATAGTAACCCTTGTTTCAATGGTGATATATACCGCGAGAGGCGACGGAACGCCGGTTTCATTTTTATTTGACGAACCGACGATAGTTATCGGCTTTTCAGTAAGTATAATTATGTTTTTTGTAACCCTGTCTATGTTACGAAAAAAGAAATGAATCCGGGCTGGAAGGATAGAAATTTTTAATATTACCAAAGTCTCTGAATTTACAATTTCAGAGGCTTTATTTTTTTGCCTGTTTGTATTAATATATTAATAATAAAACTTATCCAAGTTCGGAGGGAAAAAATGAATTTATCTAAGGAAGAAAACAAAAAGTTACTCGCCGTATATGATAATTTCCGGGTTGCCGATGTCCGTGACGGCCTTGATTGGATTGGTTATCACAATTTTGGCTCGGTTGACCCCGCAGTAAGGCCGCTTTTTAGGACAAAGGCCGTTGGTATCGCCCGCACCGTCAGGTATCTGCCTTACGTTGGCCCCTACCCAACCGCTACCGGTGATGAATATTCAAAATGGCAGGGCTGGTATTACGGTAATGTGTGTACATATCCCTGGGTGGATGAGATTGAAGACGGCGACTTCATTGCTATTGATGTCAGTGGAATGAACGTTGGTTTAATCGGTTCGGAAAATTCCTTAAAGGCATTGCTTAACGGCGCCCGTGGTTTCGTTATTAATGGTTCAGGGATTCGTGATACTGATGAAGTAATCCTGCAAAAAATTCCCGTTTGGTCACATTTCGTTGCCCAGTCAATGGTTCAATGCAAGATTCAGTTTGACCAAAAAGATGTCCCGATAGCTATCGGCGGAGTAACAATTTTCCCCGGCGACATTATTGTTGCTGATGGTGACGGTGTTATTGTTGTGCCGCGCAAAGTCGCCTGGGAGGTGGCAAAATATGCCGGTGATATCCTTGATTTGGATAAGGATAACCGCAAAGGCCTCTACGAACAGCTTAATTGGGAGCCGGATGCGACCGTCACGCGAACCAAGTGAAACATTTAGGAAAAATCCATGCTTCGCAAGAATTGCCGCTTTTTCTTAGAACGGCCGTTGCTGGGCGGCCGTTTTTTGATAATCCAGCGAGCGCACCATGCCACCGGCGTGGTGTACTATCCGGCGTGAATTTTCAAGGATATTGTTAAAGATTAATCCGATATTCCGTTCGGAAATGCATGTTTTTGACCGCTCAAGATGATTAGCCTTGTAATGTTGTACTTCGGCATACATTTCCCGCTCTGAATTATGGATAATATCAATTGCGTTCTCATCATAAGTTCCGGCTAGGAAAACGGAAGTAGCGAGGGTTAATATTTTTTGGGCATTTTTTTCGATTGTAATTATATCGTTCATCGCTTCATCAGAAAAGGCCCGGCCTTTGTTTATGTACGCCGAAGCAAATTCAACAATGTTTTCGGCGTGGTCGCCAATCCGCTCGATATGATTTATCACCTGATATAAAGAATTAATTCGCTCCCGGTCAATATCTTCAAGTTCCATCACACTGACATCAACTAAATAGCGGGTGATTTCGTTATCAAGAAAATCGATGACTTCCTCATTTATCAGCACATCCTCGATTAAATCAGTTCTTTTTTCTAAAAATACTTGCACAGAAAGGCTATAATTTTTGAGGGCAATTTCTGCCATCCGCTCTACCTCTTTGCGTACCTGCGCCGCGGCGATAGATGGCGCATTGAAAGCCTGCGGCTCAATGTAAAGCAGACGTAATTCTTCACGCGGTTTATCCTCACCCCTCACAATAAGTGAAGCAAGCCAAATAAGTTGTTTCACAAATGGCAGCAGGATAAGAGTGGTAACGACACTAAAGACAATATGTGTTCCTGCTAATTGCATTGAAACCCCGCTTCCGAAAAGCCGTTCAATCATGTTGATAAAACCAAACGGAAGCAAGACAATTATTGAAAAGATAATTGCGCCGATTATGTTAAATAAAAGATGGACAACCGCCGCCCGTTTTGCGATTTTTGTTGCCCCGAGTGAAGCGATTATCGCGGTGATACATGTTCCGATATTTGCGCCGAAAAGGATAAAGACCCCAGTCTGTAAATCAAGAATACCAGCCGTAGCAAGCGCAATTAATATCCCAATCATTGCTGAAGAGCTTTGCAGGACTGCGGTAAGGAGTGCCCCAACCAGTAAGCCGATAATGGGGACCTGGGCCTTAACTATCAATCCCATAAACTCTTCGTTGGTGCTTAACGGCTGCATTGAAGCACTCATCATATTCATTCCGACAAACAGGATACCGATTCCGGCAATAATCGTCCCGATACTTTTTATTTTTTTCTTCTTTGCCGCAAGAATCATCATAATACCAATAAAGGCGGCTATTGGTGCAATGAGCGAAATCCGAAAGGCAATCAGCATTCCGGTAAACGTCGAACCGATATTTGCCCCCATTACAACAGAGGCGGCCTGTGAAAGCCGCATTAACCCGGCATTAACGAAACCAACGACCATTACAGTTGTTGCGGTCGAACTTTGAACCGCCGCCGTAACGATAGTCCCGGCAATAACGGCAAAAAAACGGTTTTTCGTCAGCACCTCAAGCCACCGGCGCAAACGGTTTCCGGCCGCCCGCTGTAATCCGTCGCTCATCATGGTCATGCCATACAAAAACAAGGCAAGCCCGCCAATCAGTGGTAAAATAATTTCAATCCAATACATGTTGATTCCTATCTTAGAATAATTTGATTAATTCATATCTTATCTTATTTTGTTAAGAACGTCAAACAAAAGACTTTCTACTGCTATATAAAGTAAGAAAAAATTGCTTTATACCCGCAAGTACTTTATAATATTACCACTATGAAATTTCTTTTAATCGCAATAAACGCAAAGTACATCCATACTAACCCGGCTGTTTATAGTATTAAGAGCTATATAGAGAGCTTTATTATCACCAGCGCTAAAAATGCTGTCATAAGTGACGGCGTAGAAATTGCCGAATACACAATCAATAATTCACCATCAGATATTTTAGCAGATATTTACGCGCTTAAGCCGGATGTTGTGGCTTTTTCCTGCTATATTTGGAACCGGCTAATAGTTGAGCGCTTAGCGGCCGAGTTACCTAAAATAATGCCGGGTGTCCCGATTTGGCTGGGCGGGCCGGAAGTTTCCTATGATAGTGAGGAAATTATGAAACATTACCCGGCAGTGACGGGAATTGTGATAGGGGAAGGTGAGCAGACTTGTAAAGAAATTTATGAGTATTATTGTGCGAATTTCCCGGGTGAACCCGCCAAAATAGAACTTGAGCAAATTAAAGGTATAATTTGCCGTAATCAAAACGGTGAAATCATTATCACCCCTGGCCGTGAATTAATCAATATCAATGAGTTGTCTTTTTCTTATGCCGATTTAGCCGGCCATGACCTGGTTAATCGGATTATATATTACGAGTCGTCCCGTGGTTGCCCTTTCCGCTGTTCTTATTGCCTTTCCTCAATTGACAAAACTATTCGTTACAAAGATATGGATAAAATAAAAGCCGAACTTTCCACTATCCTCGCCCATGAGGTTAGTCAGATTAAATTCGTTGACCGGACCTTCAACTGTAAACGTGAACACGCGCTTGAAATATGGCAATTTATCCGTAACAATGATAATGGGATAACAAACTTTCACTTTGAAATTGCCGCCGATTTATTAACTGATATGCAAATAGAACTCTTAAAAACCTTTCGCCCGGGGCTTATCCAATTAGAAATAGGTGTCCAATCGACTCATCAAAAAACACTAGAAAGCATTAACCGGAAGATGGATTTTACCCAGGTTAAAAGAATGGTAAAAGCTCTAAAAGCAAACCAAAATATTCATCTTCACCTTGACCTTATCGCCGGTTTACCTGAAGAAAATTATGAGATTTTTGCCGACTCTTTTAATGATGTTTATTCTTTAAAGCCGGAAAAATTGCAATTAGGTTTTCTAAAAGTTTTACCCGGTACGCCAATCAGGCAAGATGCGGAGCTGCTTAATATTGTTTATGAAGATACGCCGCCTTATCAAGTTTTATGTACAAAATGGCTTACTTATCCCGAAATGCGGTGGCTTCACCGGATTGAAGAGATGGTTAATATTTTTTACAATACCAATCAATTTTCAAATACGATTGCGGTTTTGGGGCTGGCCTTTGAAAATCCTTTCAAGATGTATGAAAAATTAGCGGATTTTTTCACCGAGAAAGATTATTTCCGCAAAGCACCGGCGCGGGTATTCCGCTATCAGGCGTTGCTTGATTTTGCCGTTAAGTATGATGCAAAAAATGAAAACTGTTATCGCGAGCTTCTTACCCACGATATGTATTTGCGGGAAAAGACAAAAACCAGACCCGGTTTTGCCCACGATTTGTCGCCTTACCGAAAAGAAATAGCGGCATTTTATGCCAATGAAAAGCCGGGAAATAATACCGGAATGGAACATCGTACCGGCAAAGAAATAATCCGTATGTCAACAGTTGAAGTATTTTATTATGATGTTGATGCCAACGAAGCAGAAGATAAATTAAAGCATAATAATGAACCTCGCTTTTTATTTTACGATTATCAAAAACGCGATGCTTTAACTAATAATGCTAGTGTGAAGAGTTTATCTAAGATGCCGTACAATGGTATGCCATCAAAGATAAACTCTTCATACTGAAATTTGTGCCAAAACGGAAGCAAGTTCCGTCTGGCTCAAAGTTTGCAGGATGTATCAGGAATGGATAACAAAATGAAGAAAACAAAAATAGCCAAAATCCTAAATTTACTCGATGAACATTATGGTATTGATGTTTATTGCTTTCTCGACCACGAAAATCCTTGGCAGCTCCTTGTTGCCACAATTTTGAGCGCGCAATGCACTGATGCCCGTGTGAATATCGTCACTCCCAACCTCTTTGCACGGTACAAAAATATGTCTGAACTTGCTGAAGCTAATCAATTAGAGTTAGAAGAAATCATCCGTACCACCGGTTTTTTCCGCAGCAAAGCAAAAAATATCATCGCAAGTAGCCGGTTAATCCGCGACAATTTTAATGGCGAAGTCCCGCAAACTATCGAAGATTTGATATCTTTACCCGGTGTTGGCCGGAAAACCGCCAATGTTATCCGTGGGAATATTTATCGTGACCCAAGTATTGTTGTTGATACCCATGTCAAACGAGTTTCGCGGCGGCTTGGATTTACGAAGGAAAATGACCCGGTAAAAATCGAGTTTGATTTAATGAAAATATTACCGAAGGAGAATTGGATTCGTTATAATATTCAAATCATCACCCATGGGCGTGCTATTTGCAAAGCCCCAACACCAAAGTGCGAGAGTTGCTTTTTAAGAGAAGAGTGTGAGTATTACTGTGAGGGCAAATAGAACGGTACTTTGCGGAGATTATTCTGCGTAAACTATCTTGTAAAATTCACTTAAAAAGGATATAATAAAAAGGAAATTGTATATATTTTTAGTTTATAAAGGCATAGGTAATAAACATGGGAATGGCAAATAATGTTATATTTTCTCCAGAAGAAATTGCAAGAATGGAAATACGGAGTTTCGTTAATGAAGGAATAAATGATTTAAAGGAAAGTAGATTGCTTGACTTTGACGAAGCTTTTAATGAACTGGAAAGAAGATATGAAAATGCTTGAATATAATATTGTCATTACCGTAAAAGCAAATGAAGATATGATTGATATAGGTGATTATATTACATATACTTTGCTAGAGCCGGAAACTGCACTCAACTTTGTTAAGGGTCTGCGGCAGTCAATATCTACCCTAAAATCATTCCCTAATCGATATCCTTTCATTGACGATGTTGTTCTTGCAAGTCTCGGAGTTCGTTGTTTACCTTATAAAAATTACTATGTGTTTTATGAAGTCATAGATATAATGAATACTGTGATAATTCACAGGGTTGGTTATAATCGCCGAAACTGGAAAGAGATATTAACGGTTAATGACAATTAGTAAAAGTATACTCAATAGATTTTTTCGGACAAATATCAATACACTCCGCACACAATATACATTCGGAATTTTTCATGTTTTCTGATTCAACCATTGCCATCACATCCAAACTCATAGGGCATATTTTCGTACATTGATTGCATTTTATACAAATATCTTTATTTGATTTCAAACGAAATCTCGGCAATCTAAGCCAATCCGATACTTTCATTCCGATAATCATGAAAGGTGCCATCCAGCAAACACTATGACAAAAAGCGCGCCTTCCAACCAGCAAGTGCAATCCGGCGATAAGCAGAATAACGCCAAAATAAATCATATATCGGTAAGGTGCAAATAAGAAAATCCAATTATCAACAGTCCCGGCGAAAAAATCTACTTCATTTATCCCGCCCGCAAGGATAAAAAAAATGATGATAGTTATTATCCATAACACCCAAATAAACCATTTAACGATATTTATCTTAGGGTTCGTTATTCTTTTTTCACTTACACGCATCATACATTCTTGTAATCCTGCCGCTGAACAAACATAACCGCAGAAAACTCTTCCAAGAAAGATAGAAATCAAAAATTGCAGAAAGAATATTATTATCGCCCCCGAAATAATGCCGCCAAACCCGGCATAAATAACCGGTAAGGCCGGCGAGAGCCAGGTAATTGTGATTGGGAATAAGAAGAACATCCCGATGATGATTGCTTTTCTAATACTTTGCCGTTTATTCATTCGCTTAATTCTCCCTATTGTAAGAAATAATTGTTTGCTAATAAATCGGGGATGATATCTTCCCATTCTTTAATGGTATCAGCACCTGACATTGTTACAACCGAAGCTAATCCATGCACAAAAGCCCAATGGCTTAAGATTGTTTTTAACCATAATTCTTCCGGATATTGAGTTTCGGCAAATAGTTGGTGCATAAGTTTTTTATAAATTGCAAAAGGCTCATATCCGCCGGATTCCCCGGTCAAATCAAGATAAATATTTGCCCGTGAGAACAAGAAAGAAAAATATTTCGGGTTGCGGACAAAAAACAATACATAATTGCATCCCATATGAAACAAGCCATCTGACGTCTCACTGGAATTTTTTATTGCTTCATTAAGTACTATCACAAATTTATCTGTGATATGGTTTTGAATAGCGGCAAATAAATCGTCTTTACCCGAAAAATGGCTGTATGGCGCTGCATGGCTTACTCCGCAAGCAGCAGCTAATTTTCGAAGGGAAAGATTTTTCAACCCGCCTTCATTTATCATTTCCATCCCCTTTTCAATCATGGCAGTACGCAAATCGCCATGATGATATGATGTTTCGTTCATTATTTATCCTCTCAAACTTGACATTGTTAAGATTGTAACATGATATCTTTACAATGTCAAGATGAAGTTAGCTTTAGATAATATATTGATTCAAGTAAAAGTTAGGGCTCGTTGTGTTATTAACATGCTTATGATAAAATAACTGAAAAGTGTTTACCATAGACTGAAAACGGAGGACAACAAAAAATGGTACAACTGCCCCTTTTACCCGAGCGTATCTATAGCAAAACCGCTGGTTTGAAATGGACTTGTGACGATGTTGGGATGTCTGAATCCACGGTATTGCTGTTTGACAATATGGTTTTGAAGATTGAAAAAATATCCCGCTATTCTAAGTATGAACATGGATTACTCGGTTGGCTTGCCGGAAAACTGCCGGTTCCGAAAATCATTGAAGCGCAAGAGCAAGATGGTAATAGCTTTTTACTTATGTCAAGATTGCCGGGGGAAATGACTTGCTCGGAAAGCAGTTTGCAAAATATTGAAGATACGGTTAAAGCGTTGGCGAAAGGGTTGAAAATGATATGGAAAATAGATATAACTAACTGTCCCTACTTGAACAATGTGCCGGAAAAAATTCTTCAAGCAAATTATAATATTGAGAATAATCTTTTTGATATGGGGGGGGTTAATCCTGAAACATTTACTTCAGAAGGTTTCAAAAATGTATCAGAATTGTATGAATATCTTGACCAAAACCGGCCGAAAGAAGATTTGGTCTTTTCGCACGGTGATTTTTGCTTGCCGAACGTATTCATATCCGGCAATGATATAACAGGATTTATTGATTGGGGAAGAGGCGGTATCGCTGACCGCTGGCAGGATATCGCTTTGTGTATCCATTCACTAAGGTATAATTGTATTGAATACGCTTTATGTGATAAAGAAAAATGTCAAGAATATGAAAATCTATTGTTTCAAGAGCTTGCGATTGAGCCGGATAAGGAGAAAATCCGGTATTTCATATTGCTGGATGAATTATTTTGAATAAAGTAATTCTATAAATTACTCTTTCTTGTTAAAGTTAATTCATAACCGATAGCATCAATATTGAATTGAAATATAAATCAAGGCACTCACCTCAACCCCCGCAACTTCCTCACAATCCCTTCACCATGTGATGAATCCAATCCTTCTGCGGTCAAAATCAGTTCATCAATTTTTTCCATTTTTCCTGTGTTAAGATAGATTTCCGCCAGTTTTATATATGTCCCGCTGACATCAGTTCTTGTTTTTACAGCAAATTCAAGCACTTCACGGGCTTCCTTCACAAAACCGGCTTCGCTTAATTTTATCGCCCATTGCTGCAAAGTTCTTGCAAGAACGGTATAAGCAGAGTCATAACGCGACAAAATAGTAATATTCGGTGCGCCATACCGAAGTTTTAAATCCGTATTAGTAATGCAGGACAAATTAACAATGGGATTTTCGGAAAGAATCCGCAAAGTATCATGATATTCCGCAACCTGCCCATCTTCGGCGAGGATGTCAAAAGGCAGGCTGTCAAAAGGGATTTTGATATAATCAAGGTCGTCAAGAGGTTTACGCCTGGTATTATTAGCTTTACTTTCTAAGTCCCAAAAGCTATTTTGGCTGGCGCTTTCTGTTTTTCTGGCTTTTTTTAGTTTGTATGCAAGCCAGAAAAAAAACGTTATGGAACTTGCAAGAAGGAAAAAATTCATATATAATAACCCTATATTTATTTAGTTAATTGGAAAGGCAAAAGCAAATGTTTAATTTTTATAGCAAAAAATCTCGCAAAGTCATGTCAACAATTATTATTGTTGCTTTGGTTTTAGCTTTAATCATTCCTACTTTAGCATATTTTATAGGTTAATTCAATCGAAAGGAGGGATAAGATTTTGCAAAAGATTATTAAAGTAAGCAAAACTTGTTTACTTCTTATCGTAACGGCATTATTCATCGCTTTCATAACAGTCAGCCCTATCGAAGCAAAAGCAAAAGATACTATCTTAAGCGGTATTTATGTTGATGATATTTCGTTAGGAGGTAAAACGGCCGAAGAAGCAATGGAATTAGTGAAAGATTATGTTGCCGGCCTTGGCCAAAAAGGTGTCACCCTTAATATTGTTAACGGCTTTTCTTTAGAGGTAACGCCTGACGAGTTAGGTTTTACCTGGAGTAACCCCGAAATCATTGAAGAAGCGGCGGCTTTAGGCCAAAAAGGGAACATTATTGCCCGTTATAAAGCAATCAAGGATTTGGAGCATTCCAACAAGGTTTATGAAGTGAAATATTCCTTTGATTCGGCGATGATATTTGATATTATTGCTGATCAGTGTGCTGATTTTAATCAGCCGGCTATTGATGCGAGGATGGAATTAATTGATGGTGAGAGAATTATAACCGAAGGACAAGCCGGTTATGAGATTGATATCCGCGCTTCAGTGGATTTGATTATCGATTTTATGGATAATTATTGGGACAAAAATAATGTTTCCATTGATTTGATTATCGCAGTGGCCGAACCGCGGGGTTCATATGAGGAATTAAGCGGTATCATCGATGTACTCGGTACCTTTAGTACTGCTTTTTCCGGTTCTAGCAGTAATAGAATTGCCAATATCGCAAATGGGACACGTCTCTGCAGTGGGATACTTTTATATCCCGGTGATGAATTTGATGCTCTGAAAGCTGTAACCCCATTTACCGAAGCGAATGGTTACGAATTGGCCGGTTCATTTTTGCAAGGGCAATTGGTAGACAGCTTGGGCGGGGGTATATGTCAGGTTACTACGACCTTGTATATTGCAGCATTATACGCCGAGCTGGAAATCAGTGAGCGGCACAACCACTCGATGATTGTATCTTATGTCGAACCTTCAATGGATGCTGCAATTGCTGAATCGTCAGGTAAAAATCTTAGATTTATCAATAATACCGAAGCGCCGATTTTTGTTGAAGGGCGTACAACCTCGGACCGCCGGGTAATTTTTACCATTTATGGCAAAGAGTTCCGGCCGGCTAACCGGGTGGTAGAATATCAGAGTGAGGTTTTAGAAACCAGGGTTCCGGAAGGAGAAAGAGTCTTTCAAGATGCCGGTTTCCCGGTTGGTTATATCTCCGTTCAGTCGGCATATATTGGCTACCGTTCGCGTTTATGGAAAGTAGTGAAAGAGGACGGCATTGAGATTAGCCGCGAGGAAGTTAATAGAAGCAGTTATATTGCCGTACCCCGTACCGCAACGGTGGGTACCTTTACAAATGATGGCGCCGCCTTGGCCCACATCTTTGCCGCAATTGATACGAATAATATCGACCATATCAAAAATGTTGCCGCCCATTTGCAGGCTCAGGCTTATATACCGCCGCCGCACGAGGAAGCTCATCCTGATGACCATGAGTGGTAAAAACGAAGAGATTTTCTAAGTCGGGCAAAACACCGGCCAAGAAAATCTAAAGCTTCGTTTCGAAAGAATGGCAAAAACGCCATTCTTTTAGATTGTTAGCAGAGTGGAGCTTATATGGATATCATCGTAACCAAATGGATAGCCCTGGAAGGGACAGTGGTAATTACCGAAACAGAAACCGAAAGCTTACTAAAAAAGTTCCCGTCCCGGCTGATTCAGGAAGCAAAATCATTTACGAAATTACTTGATACAAGCGTTGAAGAAAAGATTGGCAGTGAGTTTGGGATAAAACTAATTCACAAGGTTGGAGACACTGGCATTTTTGGCGCATTGTGGGCGCTGGCGGAAGAAGCAAATGTTGGCTTAGAAGTGGATTTACGGAAAATTCCCGTTCGTCAGGAAACAATAGAAATTTTCAATTTTGTAGACATCAACCCTTACGAATATTCGTCCGACGGTATGCTGCTAATGTTTTGTGAAGATGGAACAGAATTATTAAAGGCGCTGGAAGCTGCCGGTATTTTAGCTTCCATAATTGGAACCACCACGAACACCAAAAACAGGATTGTTTCAAATAAAGATAGGATAAGGTTTTTAACCCCGAAATGAAAATGGGAACCCTTTACATCGTTGCAACACCAATCGGAAATATTGAGGACATTACTAATCGTGCAAAGCGGATTTTGAACGAAGTTGATATTGTTGCTTCGGAAGATACGCGTACGACACAAAAACTATTCAATATTTTAGGGATTAAAAATAAAACTATCTCTAATCACAAATTTAATGAAAAACAACAAGTTGATTTTTTGATTTCGGCTCTAAGTGAGGGGAAAAACATTGCAATCGTATCTGATGCCGGAACCCCTTGTATTTCTGACCCCGGCGGAGTGATAGTCAAAGCTGCTGCTGACCATGGAATCAAAATTGAAAGCATCCCCGGTGCTTCGAGCGTTATCTCCGCCCTTTCCATTTGTGGAATGGCTTTTACTAATTTTTCATTTTATGGCTTTTTACCCAAAGAAGCAAAAGAAATAAAAAAAATAATCGAATCAGCTAAGAAAAACGAAATATCAGTGTTCGTTTTTTTCGAATCGCCAAAACGGATAAAAAAGACCTTGCAGATTTTTGCAGCGGAAATACCGGAAGCAGAACTTTGTTTGTGTAATGACTTAACAAAAATGTTTGAACGCATTTACCGTGGCAGAGCCGAAAATATACTAACCGAACTTCTCGCTAATCCCGCCGCCGAAAAAGGGGAATATACTTTAGTTGCCGAATTATGTACAATAGCAGAAATATTGACCGACTCGGTCAGTCAATCGCTGGAATCGATGTTAATTGACCATATCGTAAACAATGAAGTCTCAATGAAAGAGGCTGTAAATGCTTTGGCCGTAAAATACAAAGGTACAATAACGAAGAAAGAGTTTTATTCGGCTTCACTGATGTTGAAATCTTTATTAGCGCAAGATTTGAGGGAAGACAGATAATATTTTCGCAGGAACCTTAGGCTCCTTCTTCCCGGGCGAAAACTGAACGGATAAATCAATTAAGCCGTAGAGACGGAGAAATATATTATCTGACTTACCGTAGATATTTTGATATAGAATGGAAGAACCAAAATGCTTAAAACCCTTACCCTCAACCACGGAACAATAAATCTACCCGCCTTTTTCCCCGATGGGACATATGGCGTTGTCCGTACGGTTGATACTGACGACCTGGCAAACGTTAATGTGCCGGGTTTAGTTATGAATGGTTTTCATCTACTGTCAAAACCCGGAGTAAGTGTACTTAAGAAATTTAAAGGCCTTCATGCTTTTTCTGATTGGGATAAGCCGGTTCTTACCGATTCCGGCGGTTTTCAAGTTTTTTCCCTTATCCGCCAAAACCCCAAGTTCGGTGAAATCCGCAAAAACGAATTGATTTTCCGGCCTGATGCCGGAAACCCCGCCAAAGGGGGAAATCACAAAAGCGGGGAAAAAATAATCCTAACCCCGGAAAAAAGCATTCAATTTCAATTCGCGTGCGGGTCGGATATAATGATGTGTCTTGATTATTGTACTTCTCCCGAAGACTCATATGAGATTAGCAAGTTTTCGGTCGATGTTACTATCGACTGGGCCGCCCGGTGCAAAAAAGAATATGTAAAGCAAATAGCATCCCGCAAAATCCCCTATGATAAGCGGCCGCTGCTTTTTGCCATTATTCAAGGCGGAAGTTATCACGATTTGCGAAAAATATGTGCTGATGAACTGATTAACATTGGTTTTGATGGTTTTGGCTTTGGCGGCTGGCCGGTGGCGGCTGACGGCACTTTGATTGAAGATATTCTTGCGTATACTGCCAGCCTGATGCCTGATAACCAAGTCAAATACGCGATGGGGCTTGGTAAACCCGACGGTATTATCAAATGCGTAAAAATGGGCTACAATCTTTTTGATTGCGTAATTCCCACCCGGGAAGCCCGCCATAATCGGCTATATGTTTTTGATGATTACTTGGATGATTTCAATTTTGCTTACTCGCATTATTATATTTTAGATGAAAAACATATCCGGGAGGATGCCCCGGTTGCCGGTGATTGCGACTGCCATATGTGCAAAAAATATTCACGGGCTTATCTTTATCATCTTTATAAAGTTGGTGATTCGCTTGCTTATCGCCTCGCAACCATTCACAATCTGCGTTTTTATACCAGACTAATGGAAAAAATACGAATGTGAAGAATTTATTTAAGGCATCGAGTAAAGACTCGGCACCAAAAATAAATTAATACTTTACATGGCAAATTTGTACTGCGGTCTAAAGTATGCAAATATGGAGTTTACATGAAAATAGAAGATATCACCACCGAAGTATTAAATAGCAAAAAATATGCCAACGTTGACAAAAATGTCGTTGCCAGAATCAGCGCGGAAATTATTCCCCGTTATCCGAAACGAAAAGACGTTATTAAAGCAGTAAAAAAGGAATTACATATTATCCATGAATCATTTTTGCAAGATGACTGTTACTTAAAGGTTGAGCAATTACTAACTAATTATCCGGGTAAAGATATTAATAAAGATGAATCTTTCATACGGGCGGATAAAGAATTTGCCCTTAAATTATTAGCTTTGCATTCGTCGACAAAAGAACGGCTTAGGCAGGTTGAAGAAATATATCAATACCTTAATAAATATATTCAAGCGGAAGATGAAGTAATTGATATTGGCTGCGGTTTTAATCCGCTCGCCCTTCCTTTTTTGGAAAACAAACCGCAAAAATATACTGCCTTTGATATTAGTTCGGCAACGATATCGATACTTAATAAATATTTTGAATTATCCGGTTTCGCATATCAGGCGGCTATCTATGATGCAGCAGCGGGAGTGCCTGGCATTCGTGGTGATATTCTTTTATTATTTAAACTTTTTCCGCTTTTAGAATACCAGAAAAAAGGGCGGGCGTTTGAGCTTCTTAATTCGCTAGACTGCCGGCGATATATTATTTCTTTTCCCACCAAAAGTGCATCAGGCAAGGAAAAAGGGATGGAACAATATTATTCCTCACGCTTTGAAAAAGAACTACCGGAAAAATTTTCAATTATTGAAAAGAAAGTTTTTTTGAATGAGATGTTTTATATTTTGGAAAGGAAAAACTTTTAATGAACATTATCTTACATGAGCCGGAAATTCCGGCAAATACCGGAAATATTGGACGAACCTGCATGGCGACCGGGGCGGGCCTGCATTTAATTGAACCGCTTGGTTTTCGTTTGAGTGAAAAGGAATTACGCCGGGCCGGAATGGATTACTGGCATGATATTAATGTTTCGACTTATGAGAATTTCGCCGCTTTCAAAAGTAAAAACCCCCATGCAAAAATCTGGATGGCGACAACGAAAGCCCGGTCTGTTTATACTGATGTAAAATACAGCCCTGATGATTTTGTAATGTTTGGCAAAGAAAGTGCTGGTATTCCGGAAGAAATCCTTGTTGATTATCAGGCAACCTGTGTCCGCATCCCAATGTTGCCCGAATCAAGGTCATTAAACTTGGCAAACTCTGTTGCGATTGTTATTTATGAGGCATTGAGACAAAATGGCTTTGCCGATATGAAAATGGCGGGCGAGCTTAAAAGATTGAGTTGGTAGGGTACTGATAAGTTTGAATTAGATTATATTTCGAGTTCATCATAAACACTTTGTTCCATCAGCAATTTATCAAAATAATCTTTCTTCATATAATGACGTTCATAAGAGCGAATAGTTGTAATGATTGAGGGACAGTTGAATAACAAGTGCATCAAAATGCTGGGTAAAATTGATCCGGATAAAATAAATAAAGTAGCGCTAATTATACCAAAAACCAGTTGATTCGCGCAATCTTTCTTAGTAAACCCCTCACCCCAAGGAAGCAAAAAATGGCTAAGCATAAAAAAGAAAGTGCTTACACCTATTAATATGCCTATCGGTATACCATCAATAGAAAGAATAAACCCTCTAAAGAAAAATTCCTCACATACTGCCGCTCCAATAGAATTATAGATTCTCAAAAAATGGACATATTTCGATTCTTGCAGAGAAATTGCTATCACCCCATCCGAAAGTGAAATTTTTATTGCCTTTAAATTTATTAGCAACCAAAAAATAAATACTGCCACTGCTAAAAAACAATACAATAGCACGGTTATATTTAGCCTGATTATCAGCGGTAGAAAAAGAAGCGGAGGTAATATGTATGGTAAAAAATACAGGGTCATTCTAAGAAAGTATGTAAGCTTATTAGTATAAGACAAACGACGTACATTACCCATAATTAAAATTAGGAAAACCCATGACAATAACAAAATTAATGTAAGTTTATTCTCGAAAAAAACATGCAGTAACCCTAAAAATAAAATGGAACCATACCGGATATTTTCGCGTAATTTCCATGTATGATTATTCATGCAGTAGTACACCTTCGGATAATAAAAATGTAATATAAGAATCGACATCAATTCGAATTTGATTCAAATCATCATATGAATATTTTTGAGCTATTCTCGTACACAGCTCATCAATTGATAAGTCTCTGCCAACCGCATTTACAATGGTTGCGCCTATTTCATTTGCTTCAAAAACGTCTTGGCCAGACATAAAATAATAAACATCATCCAATTTTCTTATAATAAAATCTTTATTGCGCTGTAGTTCATTTAAATTTTCGACTTTCATATCTCAAGCCCCTCCAATAATATTTTTTCAAGTTCTTCTTCTAAATGGGGTAAATAGTACTCAATTTTTTCTAAGCATTTATCATTGTCAATTAAATCACCGCGAAAAATATCCATATACATATTATAAATATTGTTATATTTCATTTTTGATTTCGTAACGTTGATAAATTTCAAAGCAACCCACTTATCACGGTCAACGAATATTTCCTCTTTAGCTAAAACTACTTCAAGTAAGCTCATTATCATCATTCTAAATATTTGCAATGCCGCATCTGCTTCACGAACGAAAAGATTTCCTTTAACATCATCATAAAGATTGTCAATAATATTAATTAAGCTACATTGTTTTAATTTTAGATAATTCGAATAATTAATTTGACTTTGCAGCTCTTGGTATGACTTTTCATTGTAAATACAAATAGAGTATAAAAATCTATTCAAAAAGGAATTAATAAAAATATTGTCATTTCCTCTATCCAGTTTTTCCTTTAAAATATTAAATACCCGAACACCTTTTTCTACCCGTAGCTTGGAAAGAACATCGGATAAAGATTGCACGTAGCTTTTATCAAAAACCTCAATATCGAGGCCATTTTTATCGCAAAAAAATGTTTTATTCACATCGGTTTCATAGACAGAATCAGTCATCTTGAATTTTTCGGAATCCCGTATAACAAAAACATCTATATCGGAGTACAAATTTCCCATTCCTTTTGAAAATTCATTCATATACCCTTCAATGAGTGAGCCGGATAAATAGACTATATCATTTTCAACAACGCTTATACTATGTAAAATTTCATCAAAGGTAATTTTTTCTTTTCCATCAAAAAATATTTTACGCTCTTTAATTTCAATTTGCATATCAATCTCCTAAATATCTAGAATATCTCCAATGTGGCCCGCTTAATTGCTATCCGCTCAATGATTTTTATAAGGATGAACGACATAACATAAAACACAAGCCCAAGAATTGCTTCACCAATTAATAGCTGCCCGAACAAAGAAGAAAATTCCCCGCCGAAACTCATATTAGCGGCTTGTACACTTCGAAATAGCGGGAATATATGGGCAATCCACTGGGCAAAAGCAGGTAACTGTGACACAGGGAAATTTGCCCCTGAAAAAATGATAATGAGCAAACCGATTGCGTTAAGTAAAAGATATATGCTGTCAGTAATTAGTGCAAGAACAGCAAATAAAAACCCAAATCCGACACAGGTAAAAACAGCGATTGAGATTGCCAACATGAGCATCCCGAGATTTAAATCATTAAATGGTATACCGAAAATTAACCCGCCTGTTGCAAAAGAGACAACGATTGTCAAAAACGCAATAAATATGGAATATACCCCGTAATACATAATTACTGTTAACTTACTTGTAGGTGAAACGATAATTGAACGCAACCTGCCATAATATCTATCTGAATTAAAGCAGATGCCTAATCCGAATATACACTCATAAATACAGAGGGCAAAAGCATTACCCACCACCCAACGGGTAAGGTCTATCTGCCCTGTCGCATGGTTTGCGATAAGACAATAAAAAATTAAAGTAGTGATGGATATGCCCACTCTATAGGCCAGAAATTCAGTTAAATCCAACCCACCTTGATTTACTTTGGCATTAAGCCATGCCTGTGAACAAAAACGTCTTATCATTACGCCATCTCCAATGTCCCTAAAATTTTTGTTTGTTTAAATATAATTCGATATAACCATGCAGTCAAAATTGAAAAAACAACCATGGTGATAATCAAAGGTATGAAATTTTCCCAAAAACCATATGAAGTTTCGACAACCGCCATCCGTAATAACCTCACAGCCCATGTTGGCGGAAAGAGATAGCTAATAAACCGGATAAATTGCGGCAAGTTGTCTATCGGAAAAACGAAACCGCAAATTAACGCAAATGGTATGTCAAGACAATTCATATAAATTTCGGTTTTCCTTGACAGGGTGAGTAAATATGCGACAAAAATGCTTATGATAATAAAAGCAAGAACTGTCAATAAAAAAGCGGCGATAAGCAAGGGCCAATTATTCACAAAAATAGGATTACGATAAAAGACTGTTGCAAAAATTACCGTGAGTAAAAAACTGCCTAAAGCTAACACAGTATTACCTAAAATCTTTCCAAGAAGAATTAGGCGAAAATCGGCAGGAGTGGAAAAAATGATCGATAAAGTATTACTGTACCGCTCCCGGTTAATATCTCCGGCAGAAGAAAATGCAATGCATGTCCATAAATTCAAAAGGCCGGCACCCAATACAGCATAGGCAATAAAACTATCTTGTTCAGAGTTTCGATACATTTCCCCTAGAATAATTGTGTGGAGAATAGGGCCGATAAACAATGTAAATTTGAACATATTACGCGAAAATGTTTGCTTCATTTGCACAAGCATAGATGTAAGAATCACACTTTTTGAGTTCATTTTTCTTCACCGCGCACTAATTTTATGTATGCATCTTCCAGTGTTATTTCCTCATTTTTCAAGGATTTTATTGACCTTGGTGTAACAAGTGATATAATACGTTCCTGCAAATCACCATTGGTTGTACAAGATATACGCAGCCTGAAAAAATCTTCGATAGTATCCAATGTTACAGCAGATACTCCATCTAATGCTGCGATTTTATCTTTTAAGCCGATTGGGTTTTCCGAAATTTCAATTACTAAAGCTGTTTCACCGGCAGCTTTTGCTTTAATAGCCATAGGGCTATCTAATGCAAGAAATTCTCCTTCTTTGATTATAGCAATACGTCCGCAAAGTTTGTCTGCCTCATACATGTTGTGTGTGGTTAATAATATTGTCGTGCCCCGGGAATTAATATCAATAATAGTTTTGCGTAACATTTCGGCGCCTAATGGGTCTAGCCCGATAGTTGGTTCATCTAAAAATAATACTTCCGGATTATTTAATAACCCCCGCGCTATTTGTACACGTTGAATCATTCCTTTTGAATAAGTTTCGGTTCGCAAATCAGCTTTATCGCTAAGTTCAACCAAATCTAATAATTCATTAATCCGCTTATCCCGGATACTAAGTGGAATTTTATAGAGATTGGCGAAATATTTGAGATTGTCCCTGGCAGAGAGCCTGCGATATACACCTAATTCACCGCCAAAGACAAAATTAATCCGGTTTCGGATCATTTTTTCTTGCCCAAAAGTATCAAAACCTAATACTTTACAAACTCCGCTTGTTGGTGCAAGCATGGTAATTAGCATTTTAATTGTCGTTGTCTTTCCGGCACCATTTTGGCCTAAAAGCCCAAAAATTTCTCCTTTTTCAACTGTAAAACTAATCCCCTTAACAGCTTGGATAGTGCTTTTCTTTTTTCTAACGAAAGAACCTTCTTTTACGATATAATCGCGTTTTAAGTCTTTTACTTCGATGGCAGGCATATTATCTCCTAGTGTAATATAATAATTTTAAACATGATTTTGCGCCTACAAAAATAATTAACATAATCGTAATATCAATTTGCAGACGCAATCATTTTTACAATTTTAACGGCTCGTTAATTCTACTCTTAAAGCAGCAGGTGCAACCACTTTTTTTGCTTTAGGTGCTTCATATTTCATAGATTTTCTCTCCTTTCATTAGATTTTATATTATCATATCAATTGTGAAGATATGGAAATATTGTAATTTATTTTAAATTAATTATTGACTTAATATCATTGAAGATTTTGTCAATCTCTTGATTACCATTTATTATATGGACATTGAACTTATTAATAATATTGAGATAATTAGAATATACTTTATTTTGAGATTCCAAAAATAAATTTTTATTTTCTTCTTCATTATCACTAAGTTTATTTATATATCCTATCTCGGGAATGTCAATTTTTCTATATTTTATTATTCGATTTAACGCAATTTCAGGAGAAACATTAATAAAAAAATAAAAATCAGGTGATATCATCTTGTTTACTAATTTCCATATTACTTCTTGAGGCATTCCGTTAATTGGCCCGTAGGCATAATAAGATAGGAAATATCTATCAGTAATTATTATTTTTTCACTGTTTTCTTTAATATAATTACTAAAAAGATTTCCTTCAAAATAAAATAGTAGCTCCCTTATTTGAGAATCAACTAGTTTTTCTTTATTTTTTATTTTTTCTAAATATTCATCTAGAAATCCAAATTTTCCCATATCGAATAATTCAACATCATATTTTTTATTCTTTAAATATTGAGTTAATTTGTCCGAAAGTGTTGTTTTCCCACTGCCATCAATTCCATCAAATGCTATAAACAAAATTATATCCTCAATTAATACGTGTTTTGTTACTTAATGAAATTGAGTATATCATAAATTGTTTATCCTTACAATAAGATTTTTGCAATTTTTAGGGCGCATTGTGACCTATGTTATAAAAACACATTATTATTCGACAAAAAAAGCAAATTTGCTATTGATTATTTGACATATTATGATAAACTATACAAATGTAGCATATTAACTATCTGATTGGAGAATTATTAATGAAAAGACGTGATAAGATTAATTATTATTTAGATATTGCAGAACAAGTATCAAAGCGATGTACTTGTATTAGAAAACATTATGGCGCAGTTTTAGTAAAAGATGATGAAATTATATCTACAGGATATGTAGGTGCGCCACGAGGAAGAAAAAATTGTATTGATATAAATTCTTGTATACGAGAAGAAAAAAAGATTGCTCGCGGTGAAAGATATGAGCTATGTCGTAGTGTTCATGCCGAAGCAAATGCGATTATTAGTGCATCGAGGAAAGATATGTTAAAAAGCTCTATGTATCTAGCTGGTTTCGATGTAATAACCGGAAATTACGTAGAAAACACTAGTAGTTGCGCAATGTGCAAAAGATTAATTATTAATGCTGGAATTGAAAAGGTTTATGTAAGAGATGATAAAGAAAACTATCGTATAATAAATGTAAATGACTGGATTGAAAATGATGAATCGATATTTGGGGCTTTAGGATATTAATGACTTTACGAAATATATTGTGAAATCTAATAAAGTCTTCTTATTGGTAAATTGCTAATCATAACTCCTGTTGCGTATTGCTCAATGATGCTAAGGTATATTTGCGGTATCACTTAATAACATAAATAAAAATAAAGGATTATATATGATATATCAGAAACTAGGAAAAACTAATCTTACTGTGTCAAAAATCGGTTTTGGTGGTATACCAATTATGACAGGTCATGAATCTATTTTTTTGGCACGATTAAAAGGTTCATTATATACTGAATCATTAGAAACTATTAGATATGCGTTTGGGAAAGGTATAAATTTTTATGATACAGCAATAGACTATCGTGATAGTGAAAAAATTATCGGTGAAGCTTTATGTAATGTTAGAAAAGAAGTAATATTGGCAACTAAATCAAAAGCATTATCATATGACAAGATGATTAATGATATAACTAGTTCTTTGAAAAATCTGCAAACGGATTATATCGACCTGTTTCAATTGCACTATGTAAAAAATAGTAATGCCCTTGAACAAATTATGAATCCTGAAAATGGTGCATTTAAAGCATTATTAGAAAAAAAAGAAGAAGGAGCTATTAGATTCATTGGTTTAGCTTCTCATAATCCATTTGTCTTTAAAGAAGCTATTGATGCTAATTTATTTGATACTATTCAATTACCCTTAAATCTATTGGAGCATGAATGTAATCATATTATAGAAATTGCTAAAAATAATAATGTAGGGACAATAGCGATGAAACCTTACGCAGGCGGTGCCTTAACAAATTCGCTTGTCAAATTGACAGAATTAGGATTATCAAACCAAGAATTAAAAGAGATTGCTTTGAGTTATGTATATTCAACCGATGTTTCTATAACTATACCAGGAATGGGAACTAAAAGTGAAGTAGATGAAAATATTCAGATACTATTAAATAAAATGAATAATAAAAAATATCCGCTTGAATTAATAAATAGCATTATTAAAAAAGTGGGGAAAACATTTTGCCGAAGATGTCAATATTGTGAACCATGTCCTAATAATATTAGCATTTCAGCTATACTAAGAATAATCAAGTACTATGAAGATTATGATTTACCAGATTGGGCAAAAGAACAATATAAAGAAATTGAGAAAAATTATTTGAATTGTAGCAGGTGTTACATTTGCGAATCAAAATGTCCATATGATTTAAAAATCGTAAATGAGCTAGAGCGGATACATAATATAATAAGCAAATAAATGAATTGGATAATAAAACCATGGAAATGTTATTACAGAATATTAAAATAAAAAATACTATCGTTCCATCGAAAATTTTTTTTGCGCCCATAAATACTGGATATTCCAATTATGGTGCCCCTACAGAAGAATTAATAAAATATCATGAAAACCGTTCTGGCAAAAGAATTGGCATTAGTTATGTTGGAAATGTAGCTATTGGCAAACAGTATTGTTCAAATAAAAGTACATGTTATTTTCCGAGTGACAAGAAAATGTGGTCAAATTTATGCAATGTAATTAAAAAGAATGGGTCATTAGCTGGCATTCAAATTGCTTGTAATAATAGCGCAATTTCAATGCAAAGAACTATAATAAATCCTAATTTATATGAATATATAAGTAAAATAAGAGACTATATATTTAATTTAGATATAGAGACTATCGAATTAATAATTGATAAATTTATTGAAGCAATTAATTTTGCTAAAGAAGTTGGCTTTGATATTGTACAGATTCATGCAGCGCATGGATATTTTTTATCTCTTTTATTAAGCCCTATTTTTAATTGCAGAAATGACGTTTATGGCGAAAATCGGTCTTATTGCATAGAGAAAATCATTAGCAAAAGTAAAAAAGAAAATATAGAAATATTATTTGATGTAAGATTGTCTTTAGTAGAGGGTGTATTAAGAAATGCCAATATTGAAAAACAATCAAAAATTATACCAATAAAAAAAATTATTAATGCAGGTGCGAATATCATTAGTATATCAAATGGTATTTATAATATCGATAAGTCTTTAATATATCCGAAAAGAGAAAACATAAGCGAGTTATGCGATTTTATAAAAGAATTTGATAACAATATTATATGGAACTTTTCTGGTGCAATAAAAAACCTTAATCAAATGAGTAATATTCTGGAACCAAATTGTACTATCTCATTAGGTCGAGCTTTAATGGCTGACCCTAATTACATAATTAAGTATCATGAAAGAGAAAATGAAATTAAAAAATGTTCTCTATGCGGAAAATGCCATTACTATTCAAAAGGAAAGATGTCATTATATAATTGTTCTTGAAATTTAAGAGGTAGCGTAAAGTAAATTGTGTTTTTGGAGACCGGGATGGTGAATTGGAAGCGAAGATTAGTTTTCCGAAAAAATTTATTTTTATTATAAGTACAAATATCAAATTTCGCGATGTAACAAGCTCCCTCACACACTTATATCAATACCCATATCCCCAATAGCAGTAGCAGCAGTAACAGTCTGTTCAAAGGAATTATCTTCCTTCAACACCACCGGCAACTTTTCCCGATGCGGGTCTTCATCATTTTCAGCTTGCCGAAGTGCCATTAAATCACGCGTTAAACTTCTTAATGCCCGGTCGACATCTCTTTCTTCGGCAGATTCTTTCAAAAATACAGCTTGCGAATTGCCGTATGTTTTCATGAGCCTGCTCCAGCTTCTGCCGGTATACAAATTACTTTGCATCATTTCAACCCGCTTTAAAAGGCCGCCTAGTGTCTGTTTTTTTGCTTCTACAATAATAGCATTAGATGAATTGTTTTTGGATGATATCTCGCCAAATATTTTTTCAGAAGCATATTCATTAGATTCTTCATCAGAATTAAGAATTTCATCATAATCCTCATCAGATTTAAGGATTTCGTCCATCCCTTTCTCATATAAGGGATAGGTAGTATATAAATAAGAATTAGTATCAATCGACAAAGGCATTGTAATATTCTCCCATATAATGACCCAGATATTTATATTCTTTGTATTCCTAAAAACACTCGAAGTCTGCTCTGCAAATCCTGGTATCAATTTATTATTATATCGGCAGAAATTACCAAAATCTAAACAACTCTTAACCTAATCTTCCTCTTCCTCCGAAACTGACAGCGAAAAGATAAACTCCGAACCGATTCCTTCGGTACTGATTACATTAATATTTTCCCCGTGTGAATTGATGATTTCTTTAACAATCGCCAGGCCTAAGCCGGTTCCCCGGCGGTCACGGCCGCGTGACGAATCTGATTTAAAAAAACGGTCGAAAACAAATTTCAACTCATTTTTGGGGATTCCGGTACCATTATCCTTAATTGAAATAAAAATTTTGTTATGCTTTTCCGTTGTTTCGATTTTGATAATTGAGTCGGTCGGGCTGAATTTAATCGCATTATCTAAAAGATTATAAAGAACTTGCTGAATTTTATCCGAATCAGCATGAACTATTACGCTATCAGTCAAAATCAGTTCAATGGCAATTTTCTTTTTCCGGCACGTCCCCTCAAACGAAACAGCCGTATTACGGATAATTTTATTGACATCAAAATTAGTCTTATCAAGGAACATTCCCCGCATATTCAAATTATTTAAAGTAAGTAAGCTATTAGTCAGCTTAATTAAACGGTCGGTTTCATTGGTCAAAATCTCAATATATTTTTCATACATTTCCGGCGGGACCGTTCCATCACTCATTGCTTCAAGATAACCGCGGATTGAGGTAAGCGGTGAACGGAAATCGTGGGAGACATTTGCGACAAATTTTTTCTGGTCATCACCGGCACGGGCGATTTCACTCGCCATATAAGATAACGAAGCGGCCAAATATCCGATTTCATCTTCGCTGTCAACGCTAAACTCATAATGCATATTTCCACTGGCATATTGCTCGGTCGCAACCGTGATTTTACGCAAAGGCCGGTAAACCATTTCAGTGAAAAAAATCAGGATAATCAGCGAAAGCAAAAATAAAATTACCAATAGCAAATAAGAAATATTTAGTAAAGAGTCAGCCGAAGCTCTAAGATTATTCATTGAATAATGCAGGGCAACATAACCGTTTATTTTGAAATCGGAAGCAATTGGGGCAAGAACACTGATGCAATCTTCTTCAAAAACATCAAAAAAAGTGCCAACCACATAATGCGAACCGGCCATAACCCCCGGGTCGAAATTTTCAACGAAAACTTCGCTTTCCGGGTCAACCGGGGCCCGGGAATCGAGAATCATCCGCCCGGAAGGGTTGATTATCCAAACGGCGGCCGAAAAAAAAGTATCGAGGGCATCAATTTGTCTTTTGACAGTTTCAAGCGAGGTTTCATTATTGTAAAGGTCGGTAGCATAAGTATTAGCAATACGCATAGCTTCAAGGTATAGGGATTCGGCTTTTTCGCGCCGTAAATGTTCCATCGTCATCGAAGAAACAAAAGTCGCAACGATGACAAAACCAAAGAAGCCAAAGATTATATAAGCCAATATGAATTTGAGATAAAGAGTTTTCCGCATATAGATTCCTTCACAACGCCGTTAAGTACCGATGTTTTCCAACGCACTGCTTACGAAGTCAGAATGTCACTCACGCCGTAAGGCAAATTTGTACCCAACGCCCCATATCGTCGAGATATGCCACGGTTTTCCGGTATCATCGATTTTTTCGCGGAGACGTTTGATATGTACATCAACAGTGCGGGTATCACCCATATACTCATAACCCCATATCTGGTCAAGCAACTGCTCGCGGGTAAAGACCCGCCCCGGTGCCGAAGCAAGAAAATAAAGCAGTTCCAATTCTTTGGGCGGCATTTCGACTGATTTACCCATATAAAGAACCGAATAATTCGTTTGATTAATAATAAGGTCAGGATATTCAACCTTTTTTTCCGTATCATTATAAGTTGCCGGGGAGTCGATTATTGGCTTGTAACGGCGTAAAACTGCCTTAACCCGGGCGACCAGCTCCTTAGCATCAAAAGGTTTTTCGACATAATCATCAGCGCCAAGCTCAAGCCCTAAAACTTTGTCGAAAACCTCACCTTTAGCAGAAAGCATGATTATCGGTGTCGATGCTTTGGCCCGGACTTCCCGGCAGACCTGATATCCATCAATACCCGGAAGCATTAAGTCGAGCAAAATCAAATTTGGTTCAAAGGAAGCGTAAGCAGCGAGGGCGGCTTCCCCGTCATGGACAATCATCGTTTCAAAGCACTCTTTTGTCAAATAAAGCGAAATTAACTCGGCAATGTTTTCATCGTCGTCAACAATCAATATCTTTTGTTTACTAACCATACAACCTCCAAAATAATTGTTACTCCGCGTATGAGTATTCTCTGTATTTCACCGCAAGACACGCTCTCGCTCGATGTAAAACGTAGCAGTTACTACGGTTTCAAAACACGAAACGTAGTACCGACGTTTCCCAACGGTCTGCTTGCGAAATCAGAAATACTCATTCACGATCGAAAATTTACCACCGTTACACCACTATCACCCTCACCATATTCACCTAAACGGAAAGAATCCACATAACTCAATTTTTTCAAAAACCCATGAACAGCTTTACGCAACGTACCCGTACCTTTGCCATGCACAACTCTGACACTGGGAAGATGGGATAAATACGCATCATCGAGGTATTTATCCAGTTGCGAAAGCGCTTCATCGACCGTTTTGCCCCGCAAACTTATTTCATAAGAAATGCTTGTTGCTTTTGACAAATCCATACTTCCGCCGCTGCTTAAGACATTGCCGGTTTTACCTGCTTTGTTAGTCCATGCCTTACCCCCGGATTTGGGCGCGATGGTCTTTTCAGCCTGCTTATCTAAAGTTTCTGAAACTAGCACCAAGTCGTTGATATTTGCATTAGTCCGCATTGCCCCGCATTGGACAAAAACATTCCCTTTCTGGTCGGGCAAAGAATTGACTGAACCGGTCAATCCCATTGAAACAATTTTCACATTCGCGCCAATTTTTATTTCATCCGCATCAATTTTCTGCTCATTGTCACCAACAGCCTTAAATTTAAGGTTATCATTTTTGTCCTTAATCTGTTGCCGTAAGCTATCACGGGCCTGCTCAAGCTCTTTCATCCCGTCGCTTATTCCGGCTTTTTGCAAAGTCCTGATTGTTAAATCGGCGAAATCTTTGGCTTCTACTAAAATATCCCGCGCTTCTTCCTGGGCTTCACGCAAAATCCGGTCGCGATTATTTTCAAATTTTTCATTTTTCGCTTTAAGACGTTCTTTTAAAGCCTTTATTTCATCTTTGTTAGCGGCGATTTCCAGTTGTTCCCGCTCCATCATTACCCGGCTTTTTTCCAAATCAGAAATAACGTCTTCAAAACTAATCTCATCGGTATTAATCTGTTCCCGGGCATGATTAATGATAAAGTCGGGCAAGCCCAGCTTTGATGAAATCGCAAAAGCATTACTTTTGCCGGGGATGCCAATCAAAAGCCGATAGGTTGGTTTTAAAGTTTCAACATCAAATTCACAGCTTGCATTTTGCACTGATTCAGTTGAAAGTGCATATAGTTTCAACTCACTGTAATGAGTTGTCGCAATGCTCAAAATTTTCCCTTTGTGAAGATAACTAAGGATTGCGATTGCCAGCGCCGCCCCCTCGGTTGGGTCGGTTCCGGCCCCCAGCTCATCAAAAAGGCATAGAGAATCACGGTCAGCATTTTCAAGAATATTTACAATCGTAGTCATATGTGAAGAAAAAGTGCTTAAACTTTGCTCAATACTTTGCTCATCACCGATATCGGCAAAAACTTCGTGAAAAATAGCAAGTTCAGAGCGGTCGGCCGCCGGGATATGCAGCCCGGCCTGCCCCATCAAGGTAAATAAACCGACTGTTTTAAGCGAGACAGTCTTACCGCCGGTATTCGGCCCGGTGATGACAAGCAGGTCAAAATCGCGCCCAAGATGAATATCAATCGGCACAACTTGGTCTACTTTTAATAGTGGGTGCCGGCCTTTGCGGATATTAATAATATGATTTTCATTCATGACCGGCATTGTTGCATTTTGCTCAAGTGCCAATGCCGCTTTGGCAAAAATAAAGTCTAACTCCGTCATTAACCTTTGATTCATGCTAATTACTTCGGTATGTTCACCCACTTGGGCACTCAAAACCGCAAGGATGATTTCGATTTCTTCCTGCTCCTTGAGTTCAAGCTCGCGCAGTTGATTATTTAGATTAACAACTGCTGTCGGCTCAATGAAAAAAGTTGACCCGGAAGATGACTGGTCGTGTACCATCCCGGATACTTGATTTTTGTATTCACTTTTAACCGGGATACAATAACGATTATTACGTAAAGTAATAACCGTATCCTGCAGATAGGTACGGACCGAACCATTAACCATACTATTTAATTGAGTTTGAATTTTTTGGCTGGTTTGTGACATACTCCGTCTGATATTCCGAAGTGCCGTACTTGCATCATCGGCGATAAAATCCTCACCGATAATACACCGCCTTATTTCGGTGCTGACCGGGGTTAAAGGCTCAAGAGTGTCAAAGTAACCGGTTAAAGAATCCGGGTTCTCATCATTTCGCCCCGGGCGGCCATATTGCTTAATACGGTTGACATTTTCCAAAAGCCCGGCAACTTTTAACAGCTCCGGAATCGAAATTGTACTGCCTTTATCGAGCGATTTCATTGCCCAGCCAATATCATGGTTATTGCCAAAAGAAGTTGCCCCTTTTCTAAGCAAACGGCCAAGGGCATCAGAAGTTTCCTGTTGCGCTTTCGTGATATCAGAAAAAACCGTCATCGGGGCCAGATTCCGGCACAGGGATATCCCCAGCTCTGATCCGGCTTTTTCGGCAAGGCGGTCGATTATTTTTGTATATTCAAGGGTTCGTAAAACTTTTTCGTTCATAATCTGTGGTCAATGACAATTAATTAACAACTACGGTTTTCATTACTTGTTCAGCAACCGGTTTATCCTGGTGGTCAACTGCTGTTTCGGCAATTTTGTCCACGATATCCATCCCGCTTAAGATTTTGCCGAAGGCGGCATAAGAACCATCCAAATGCTGCGAATCTTTGTGCATAATAAAGAACTGCGAACCGGCGGAATCAGGGTCGGCACTCCGCGCCATCGACAAAACCCCGGCTGTATGTTTTAAGTTATTTTCCACCCCATTTTCAGAAAACTCACCCTTGATTCCATATCCCGGGCCGCCGTAACCGGCACCAAGCGGGTCACCGCCCTGAATCATAAAACCTTTGATGACACGGTGAAAAATGAGGCCGTCATAAAAGCCTTCTTTAGTGAGTTTAAGAAAATTTTCAACAGTGATAGGGGCGATATCCGGATATAATTCAGCGGTCATTATATCGCCGTTTTCCATTGTAATTGTGATAACTGGTTTTTTTGCCATTTTTTTTCTCCTTTTGTGGTATAATAGTATCAGTGCTTCGCACTGATACTATTAAGATATATTGTATAGGAAAGAAGCGGATTTTACAATGCTTAAACAAATCATATTTATTCTAAAATCCGACCAATCGTTTTATATGCAGACGGTTATAACAGATATCAACTATCTTGGTGAGAAATTTAAGGCCAATGGGGTACAGGTATCTTATTTTGTAAGCGAAAGTTATGATGAAAGCTTTGCAGCAAAAAATCCGGATGTTCTTTATCTTGCCGATGATGCCGGGACACTTGAGAAAATGCTAAATGCCGGGCATTATACTATCGCCCTCCAACATGATTACAATCATCGCGCTGACTTACACAAAGCATTATATGCGATGAGTGAGATAAAGGGTATCGAATTTGATTCATTTTTAAAAGCATATGAGCGCCTTGCCGGATTACCCTGGTTTATTTTGGAGACGGAACGGTTAACCCTCCGGGAAACGACAATAGATGATGTAGATGAATTTTACCGGATTTATAGTGACCCGCTAATTACTCTTCATATGCCGCATTTATTGAATATTGATGAAGAAAAAGCATATGCCGCCGAATATATCAAGACGATTTACACTTTTTACGGATATGGAATATGGACAGTGGTTCTCCGGGAAACGGGGGAAGTCATTGGCCGGGCCGGAATCGGCTGGCGGGAAGGGTTTCATAACCCGGAGCTTGGTTTTATCATCGCAAGATGCCATCAGCGTAAAGGGTACGCCGAGGAAATCTTAAGGGCAATTTTTATTTTGGCAAAAAAAGAACTGGAATTTGATACGGTTCAAGCCCTAATTCATCCGGAAAATATTGCTTCGATAAATCTTTGTTTAAAGCTTGGTTTTATAGAAGAGGGCAGCGCATATCTGGATGAACAGGAACATTTGTTGCTGACTATCAAACTATGATGGAAAAGTTTATACAATATTAAGTTGTGTAATTGGTTATCGTGTAATAAAATAAGGATACTAGGGTCAAAAGGTCATGCAAGCAGCAATCCGTAGATATCCTATCAACATTAAAGGAGGAAACACTATGTACTACAAAAATTATGGCAATACTGATATGAAAGTTTCGGCGATTGGCTTCGGCTGTATGCGGTATGATTATGAGGATACCAAAGCCGGACGGTTTGAAAAATGCGCGGAAATACCACTTTATGCTCATGAAAAAGGGATTAATTATTTTGATACAGCCCCATTCTATTGTGATGATACAAGCGAAACCATCACCGGAATAGCATTATCGCAAATGCCGCGTAATAGTTTTTATATTTCTACAAAAGCAAATATCGGGACTTGCGAAGGGCCGCCCACAAAAGATAACTTCCGCCGCCGTTTGGAAAAATCGCTGGAGCGGTTAAAAGTGGATTACATAGATTTTTATCACCTCTGGTGCATTATTAATTTGGAAGGGTTTCGTAAGCTTTATGATGTTATGTATGAATTTTGTCAAGAAGCGAAAGCCGAAGGTTTGATTCGCAATATCGTTTTTTCTTCCCATATGCGCGGCGATCATTTAGAGACAGCGATTGCACACGACAATTTCCAAGGGATGCTGATTGGATACAATGCTTTGAATTATCGTTTCCGCCAGAGTGGAATCAGTACCGCTTATGAAAAAGGTATGGGGATTGTGGCGATGAATCCTCTCGGGGGCGGCTTGATTCCCGACAATCCGGACAAATTCGCTTATCTTACCGAAGGCACGAACTTGAATGTCGCCGGGGCGGCGCTTAGATTTGTTGCTTCTCATCGTGAGATAACGATTGCCCTTGCCGGTTGTGCGACAAAAGCCCATGTTGATGATGCCTGCCTTGCAGTCGAAAATCTCGTTGAGAGGCCGGCGGCGGAAATTTATCTTGAATACGAAAATAAAGGCGAATCAATCGATGATATGTGTACCGGTTGCGGTTATTGTGACAAATGTCCGGTTGGCGTTCAAATCCCGAAATTCATGGATGCCTACAATATGGTTTTATTAGGCGGCAGCTTTATGAACCGGCTTGCCTGGCACTGGGATGTTACGGCTGAAGATGCCGGGGCATGTACCCGTTGCGGGTTGTGCGAAGGTTTGTGTACCCAGCACCTGAATATAATGGACCGCCTTACGCATATAAATAAAAAGATTGACCCTAAGGCAGTATAAACTGAAGGAGAATATAATGGCATTTGTTATAGTCACCGACTCGGCATCTGATATGCCTCTTGAAATAAAAGAGAAATATGACATTCATGTCATACCGACTCCGGTTACTATTGATGGGATTGATTATTTTGACGGGGATAATATTTTTCCTGATGATTTTTACCGGATCCAAAAAGAAGGAAAGGACATCAAAACCTATCATATCAACCAATATATGTTTGTCCAACATTTTACCCCTTATGCCGAGCGTGGTGATGAAGTGTTATACATTTGTTTTTCGACCGGTATTGCCGGGACATTTAATGCCGCAATCCTGGCGCGGCATGAGATAAAAGAAAAACATCCTGATTTCAAAATGACGATAATTGATTCAAAAAGTGCTTCCTGCGGTATTACCTTGATTGTTGAGCGGTTATTTATTATGCAAGAAAACGGCGCGCCTAAAGATGTGCTACTCAAAGCCGCCCGTTTTTATAGTGCAGGCAGGGTCGAGCATATAGTTTCAGTGACAACTTTGGAGTACCTGATTAAAGGCGGCCGGATCAGCAAATTTTCCGGGGCGATGGGCGGGGCCCTTGATATTAAACCGATTATTGTTGTTAATAAAAAAGGCGCTCTTGAACCAAAGGAAAAAATCCGTGGTTTCCGTAAAGCAGTCAGCCGTTTAATTGAAATGGTTGGTGAGCGTGGGGTAGAACTTGAAAAACAGCGGGTTTTTGTTTGCTCCGGGACAAATAAAGAAATAGCAAACGACATAGCTGGGCGTTTGAAAGAAATATATAATGTAAAAAGCGTTGTACATGGCCAGGTTGGCTGTGCAATTGGCGCACATACCGGCCCCGGTGTAATCGGAATCGTGTTTTTGAACGCTTCCGAGGAAGAGTTTGCCGAATACCTAGGTTAATTCCGTTCGCACGGAGTAATCCGCAGGTATCACATCAGTTAACAAAGGAGTCTGCCATGATGAAAAAAGAAGTTAAAGAACACTTGGAAAAAGTCATCATCCCTTTCTGGAAAGGCTTAAGGGACTACGAAAAAGGCGGTTATTACGGCAAAGTTGATTATGACCTGAAGGTTAACAAAACAGCCGACAAAGGTTGCATCCTAAATAGCCGGATTTTATGGTTTTTTGCTAATGCCTATACACTTCTCAAGGATGAAACATTACTCGATGAAGCGAGGCATGCTTATAATTTTTTGAAGGAAAGTTGTATTGATACTAAAAACGGCGGAATTTTTTGGTCAATCCGCCATAATGGTGTGGTTGCAGATACGAACAAATATACCTATAATCAAGCTTTTGCCGTTTATGCCCTTGCTTCTTATTATGAAGCTTCCGGTGATGAGGAAGCCCTGCAACTTGCCTTTGATTTATTTTCCTTGATTGAAGAAAACTGTACTGATGAAATCGGCTACATAGATTCATTTAACGAATATTTTATTGAAATTGAAAATGAAGAATTGTCAGAAAACGGTGTAATTGCCGCAAAAACAATGAACACATTGCTCCATGTCCTTGAAGCATATACCGAACTATACCGGGTTGCGCCGAAGAATGTTGTTAGAGACCGGTTGGAGTGGATTTTGAGTACCTTTGCTGAAACAGTATATAATCCGATTCTACGGCGGCAGGAAGTATTTTTTGACGTGAATATGAATCCGATTATCGATTTGCACTCATATGGGCATGATATAGAAGCAGCCTGGCTGATTGACAGGGCAGTGGAGGTATTGGGGAACCGTTCCTATTTTATCCGGATGACACCGATTACCGCCCATTTGACAGATGAAATATTCAAAATAGCTTTTGACGGACATTCACTTGCTTATGAATCGGAAAAGGGCGAGGTTAACGAAACTCGCGTTTGGTGGGTTCAGGCAGAAGCCGTAGTTGGTTTTTTGCGTGGTTATAAACGCGAGCCTAAGCGAACCGAGTATCTGGAAGCGGCACGCAGTACCTGGGAGTATATCAAGGAATATCTGATTGATAACCGCGCTGATTCGGAATGGTTTTATGAAGTTGGAAAAGACGGCGTACCTACCCCCGGCCTTCCGCTTGCTGAACCGTGGAAATGCCCTTACCATAATGGGCGGATGTGCTTTGAAGTTATTAAATCGGAGATAGAAATATAAAGAGTTTATCTAAAATGTCGTACAAAGTTACGACATCAAAAATAAACTAGTCCCGCTTCGCGGGCACTCTTAATATGGAAAGGAAATTCAATGTTCCACGAAAAATATCAAGTTCTTCAATCCAAATTAGAAACTTTGTTGGCGCAAAAAAATGAAAAATCCGATTTTTATAATGGTATCTTTGACCGTTACCGTTATCCGGTTTTAACAAGAAATCATATTCCTCTCACGTGGAAATATGACCTTAACCCAAAAACTAATCCTTATTTTATGGAACGTTTAGGGATAAATGCGGTCTTTAATTCCGGTGCGATTTTGCTGGACGGAAAATATCTGCTGGTAGCCCGGATTGAAGGCAATGACCGCAAGTCTTTCTTTGGTGTTGCGGAAAGTGACAATGGAATTGATAATTTTCGTTTCTGGGATTATCCGGTTAGATTACCTGATACCAGCCCTGAAGAAACGAATGTTTATGATATGCGCTTGACCCAACATGAAGATGGTTATATTTACGGAGTTTTTTGCTCTGAAAGTAAGGATAAATCGGTCAATGACCTTTCGGCAGCAGTGGCCGCCGCCGGGATTGCGCGGACCAAAGACTTAAAGACTTGGGAACGCCTTCCTGATTTGAAAACCTTGCGTTCGCCTCAACAGCGAAATGTAATTCTTCACCCCGAGTTTATCGATGGCAAATATGCTTTTTATACCCGTCCGATGGATGACTTCATTGAAACCGGTTCCGGCGGCGGAATCGGGTTTGGTTTGTGTGATGATATCGAAAATGCCGTAATTGACGAAGAAACCATCAGCAGCGAACGCAAATACCATACTATCACTGAAGCGAAAAACGGGGGCGGGGCTGTTCCGATTAAAACGGATAAAGGCTGGCTTCATATTGCCCATGGCGTTCGAAATACGGCTGCCGGGTTGAGATATGTAATTTACGCATTTTTGACCGATTCGGTCAATCCTTCCAAGGTGATTGCCGAACCTTCAGGATTACTCTTAGGGCCTTTGGGTGACGAGCGTATTGGTGATGTCAGCAATGTTGTCTTTACTAATGGCGCCATCGTGAATGGTGATGATATTTATCTTTATTATGCTGCAAGTGATACACGCCTTCATGTCGCAACCTCAACAATCGGCCGCTTGCTTGACTATGTTCTGAATACGCCTGCTGACCCGCTTAGGTCAGTTGAATGTGTTGAGCAGCGGTGTGAATTGATTCGAAAGAATTTGGAGTTTATGAAACAATAAGGAAGATAAAGATTTACGGATTCAATTAAAATCCAAATATCTCACAAACAACTCCTCAAACAACGGATGCCCGGCTAAATTAATATCAGTATAATTTGCCAATAATTTCTGCATATCTTTTCCTGCACCCTCAGGTGCAAGAAGAAGCCGGATCGCCCCCCAAAGTGATGCGTTACCAACCGCTGACACTTTGGAATTGCCGCCGGGCATCAATTTTTTGAGTTCTTCCGGTAATAACCCGACCGTAATTGCACTATCTATATTAATCGCCTGCCCGATGCCGCCCGCAAGATAAACCGCTTTAAGGTCGGTATAATTTAACTCTGCCGAATGAAGCAAGATTTCTATCCCGGAACGGACGGCGGACTTGGCTAATTGTAAATCGCGGATTTCTTTTTGGGTAAAAGCCGTCTCGGGTGCAGAAATCGTCTCCTGCGCAGAAGTCTTCTTAGATGTAAAATCTGTCTCCTGTGTAAGGCCATCTCCGCAGATTAATCCCGTTTTATCAATCACACCATCATCTAAAAGTTTTGCCAAATCATCAAGGATAACCGAAGCCCCGCCCCGGTGCCTTGAACCCTCAAAGGCTGGCCCGGCAGCAGTAGCTGTGACCGTTAGTGTACCTTTGTTGTATAAAGCAATCTCGCCATTAGTGCCAAGGTCAATCAGTAAAAAGCAATCTTCACCTCGGTGTAACACATTTAATAACCCTGCTAAAATATCACCGCCGGCAAAAGCCGAAAACCATGGGCAAATCCGAGCCGGCCGGCCAAATAATTCATAATTTTCTTTCAATTGAAAAGCTGGTTTAAAAGGCGATTTGCCCAGGCTCTCGCACGATAATCCTAATAATAAATATATCATTGCCGTATTTCCGGCAATAATAATCTCGGCCGCATTTTCCACCTTAGCATGAGATAATAAAGTATTAATTCCGCCAGAAATACTATCGGTGATAAGGCTTTTAAGTTCCGCTAATTTACCTTGATTAGCGGAATGAATACGTGAAATGACATCCGGGCCGTATAAATGTTGAGGATTCATAAAGCTGTGCCTTGCTAATAATTCACCGTTAGACAAATTTAATAACGCAAGGACAACGTTCGTTGTACCGATATCAATCGCAATTCCAAAACAATCACCAAAACCGGAACGTGTCTCCGGCTCCGGCAGTAACGGCTCACTGCTTCGCTGTTCACAGCTATATGAGGCATCCAAATCGTTGCATAATGCGATTTGGCGCTTGCTGCATTTTCCACATGACAGGCATTCTCTTTTACAGCTCATATTATACAATTGGCTTTTGTCACCGCGAAACACTTTTTCCATATTGCCATCAGTATAATACAAACCATCTGCCTTTTCAATTCCTATCATTCTATGGTACACTAAAACTCAAAGAAGAGTATGGGCAAAATAACGAGGAAAAATAAAATGACAACTTTACAAAGATATGAATCAACAAAAGAAATCTACCGCAAACTGGGGGTAGATACTGATGAAGCTATCCGCAAGCTGGAAAATATCAGTATTTCAATGCACTGCTGGCAAGGTGATGATGTCACTGGATTTGACCAAAACGGGCCGCTGACCGGCGGAATCCAAACAACCGGCAATTATCCGGGCAAGGCAAGGACACCGGAAGAATTGATGGCCGATATTGATATGGTTCTTAGCTTGGTACCCGGAAAGCACAAAATAAATTTACATGCAAATTATGCCGTGTTTAAAGAAGGTGAATTTGCCGACCGTGATAAGCTGGAACCCAAACATTTCAGCGAATGGGTAGGGTTTGCAAGAAAGCGCGGCCTCGGCCTTGATTTTAACCCGACCTATTTCTCACATAAAATGGTGAAAGATAACTTGACTTTGTCAAGCCCTGATAAGGAAGTACGGGATTTCTGGATTCGTCACGGGCAAGCTTGCATCCGTATTTCTGAATATTTTGCCGCGGAACTGAATCAGCCATGTTTGATGAATATCTGGATTCCTGATGGTTATAAAGACATTCCGGCTGACCGGCTTTCACCGCGGGCACGTTTCAAAAATTCCCTCGATGAGATTCTGGCAATTGATTATGATAAGTCCAAAGTAATTGTTTGCTTAGAATCCAAAGTGTTCGGAATCGGGGTCGAATCATATACCGTTGGTTCAGCGGAATTTACGACTAATTATGCTGCAAAGAACGGCATCCTAAGCCTGATGGATAACGGACATTATCATCCAACGGAAATGGTTTCGGATAAGATTTCGGCGATGCTGTTATTTCATGATAAACTTGCCTTGCATATTACCCGCCCTGTCCGGTGGGATAGTGACCATGTTGTATTATTAGATGATGAAACAAAAGAAATTGCTAAAGAAATTATCAGAAATGACGCCCTTGACCGTGTTTATGTGGGGCTTGATTTTTTTGATGCAAGCATCAATCGGGTGGCAGCTTGGACAATTGGGATGCGTAACTGGCAGAAGGCATTATTATATGCCTTACTATGCCCTCATGAAAATCTCGCCAAACTTCAAAATGAAGACCGAATGACTGAGCTTCTTGCGTTTCAGGAAGAACTGAAAATGTATCCGGCGGGTGATGTGTGGAATTATTTTTGCCAGAAAAACAATATACCGGAGAAAGAAGACTGGCTTGCGAAAGTAATGCAATATGAGGAGGTTGTTTTGAGTAAAAGATGATATTAAGTGCGCTCATAAAACACCGGATGGAATTGTCATAACATCGAAATGTCAAATCGGTGGCTGGACAAAACTTAAATAATTAAAAACAGCACAATAGCGCATTGACACGTGTTGCATTGTTTGGCATTGTGTGGCATTATAAAAATAGTTAATTTGGAGGATAAAAACGATGATGAACGAATATGAAATAAAACAAGAAATGTGTGAAATCGGCAAAAGAGTATATAACCGCGGCATGGTTGCTGCGAATGACGGGAATTTTTCGGTCAAGCTGAATGAGCACGAATATTTATGTACGCCTACTGGGGTGAGCAAAGGTTTCATGACTCCTGATTATATTTGTAAAATTGATGCTAATGGAAATATTATCCAGGCAAATAAAGATTTTAAACCTTCATCGGAGATGAAAATGCACCTGCGTGTTTACCGCGAGCGCCCTGATGTCAAAGCGGTGGTACATGCCCATCCTTTGTACGCTACCAGTTTTGCTATCGCGGGGATTCCCCTGACCCAGCCGATTATGCCGGAAGCAATCATTACTTTGGGTTCTGTGCCGATTGCCGAATACGGTACCCCTTCAACAGATGAGATTCCCGATGCGATTTCAAAATATTTACAATCCTACGATGCGGTATTATTGGAAAATCACGGAGCGCTGACTTTTGCTGATTCTTTATTATCTGCTTATCATAAGATGGAATCAGTCGAGTTTTATGCCCAACTTTTATACCAATCGAAAATGCTTGGCGGGCCGAAAGAGTTAAGCCCGGAGCAAGTTAATGTTTTATATGGGCTTCGCAGCAAATTCGGCATGACCGGAAAACATCCGGCTGATATAATTGATTAATAGTGATGGTTCCTTATCGAGCTTTTTTGGTTATAAAAGGAGGGCAAATCATTGTCAACATATTTAGCTATTGATATTGGTGCTTCCAGCGGCCGGCATATATTAGGAAGTTTGGTTGACGGAAAGATTACGCTTTCCGAAATTCATCGTTTTAAGAACGGTTTTACCAAAAAGAACGGTTTTTTGTGCTGGGATATTGAGACATTGTTTGCAGAAGTTTTAACCGGTATCGCAAAATGTAAGGAAATTGGCAAAATTCCAGTTAGCTTAGGTATCAATACCTGGGGGGTTGATTTTGTTTTGGTGGATAAAAACGGCCAACTGCTTGGCGATGCGGTATCTTACCGTGATAGCCGGACCGATGGCATGGATGAGATATTGAGTGGAATTATTAGTGAGCAAGATTTATATCATCGCACCGGAATCCAAAAGATGATTTTTAATACCGTCTATCAGTTTATGGCCTTGCAAAAATATCAGCCGGAACTGCTGGAAGCCGCCGCCGGGTTCTTAATGATACCGTCCTATTTGAGTTATTTGCTTACCGGTGAGCGGCAGCATGAGTATACTATTTCATCTACGACAGCGCTGGTTAACTCCAAATCAAAGGCTTGGGATTTTGAGCTGATTAAAAAAATCGGGCTGCCGGAGAAGTTTTTCGGCGAAATCAAACCACCAGGGACAAATGTAGGCAATTTTTTGCCCGAAATCAAGCAACGTTTAGGTTTCGGTGCCGAGGTCATCTTACCCTGTACGCATGATACCGCTTGTGCAGTTGTCAGTGCGCCAATTGATGAAAAAAGCATCTTTCTATCCAGTGGGACGTGGAGTATTATCGGGGTTGAGCTTACTGAACCGATTTGTACCGAAGCAAGCCGGCAGAGTAACCTTGCCAATGAAGGTGGTTATCAATACCGCTTCCGGTATCTTAAGAATATCATGGGCTTGTGGATTATTCAAAGTATCAAAAAAGATTATAATGATGAATATAGTTTTAGTGATTTGGCTGATTATGCCGCAAAAAGTTCTGATTTTCCTTCAGTTTTTGATGTAAATGAACACCGTTTTCTTGCCCCGGAAAATATGGAAGCGGAAATAAAAGCTGCTTTAAAAGAATCAGGCCAACAAGTACCGGATAACATCGGCGAATTGATTTTTTGTGTTTATCATAGCCTTGCGGTGAGTTATGCAAAAACAGTAGTTGAAATTGAAACGATTACCGGAAAAATTTATGACAAAATCTGTATTGTCGGCGGGGGCAGCCAGGATGGTTATCTGAATGAATTGACTGCAAAAATTTGCAAAAAGAAAGTAACTGCCGGGCCGGTTGAAGGAACCGCGTTAGGGAATATTTTGGTTCAAATGATTAGTGCCGGTACGGTAGCAGGTCTTTTAGAAGCGCGCGAGCTGGTTAAGAAATCGTTTGTGATAAATGAGTATGTGTAGTAATATGGATAATTATATGTTCGGGCTGATTTTGGTTGACGGGTAGTGGAGGATTTGTAAGTGGATAAGCAAAACGAAAATATTGATACACCAAATTCTGAATATGAAAATAAACAATTTTACTTAATTGAGGAAGATAAAAAGATTTACGAAAATATCAAAGCAGTTCTTACCGAATCACAATCAAAGGTAATCAGTGCTATCAACTCCGCTATGGTGCAAGCATATTGGGAAATTGGGCGAGAAATAAATGAGGCGGTAGGCGAACGTGCCGAGTATGGCAAAAAACTTTTGCAATTTTTGGCAGAACGCTTGACTGCTGATTTTGGCAAAGGTTTTAAAATGTCAAATTTGCGTAATATGCGAAAATTTTATCAGACATTTCCAATTCGCTACGCACTGCGTAGCGAATTAAGTTGGACACATTATCGCTTACTTATGCGAGTTAATGAGCCTAAACGCCGTGAATTTTACTTAGCAGAAAGTGCTGATTCCGGTTGGACCGCAAGACAACTTGAAAGGCAAATTAACTCACTCTTCTATGAACGTTTACTTGCAACACAAAAAATGCATCGTGAAGAAGTCGCAAGAGAAATTTTTGAGAAAGTTCCTACAACAAAAGCTGATAATTTTTTAAAAGACCCTTATGTTTTGGAATTTTTAGACTTTAAAGATAACGTTAAATATAAAGTATTCGGTTCTTGCAGACAAAGAAAATTTGTATGTATCAAATTATATGTCATATCTTCCTACAGAGAATGAACTAAAAGCAAAGTTAGATTTCGAGCGTGAAGCTATCGAACGTAGGTTATTATTGGAAAAGGATTGTGATTGAATTATTGTATCTACAAAAATATTAAGGAGGATTACATGGCAAAAAACAGATTAATAGGGGATTACCCGGCGATTGGCATCCGGCCGACGATTGACGGCCGGCGCGGATATCTGAAAGTAAGGGAATCACTGGAAGAACAGACAATGAATATGGCAAAAGCGGCGGCCAAACTTTTTACCGAAAATTTGCGCTATTCAAATGGTGAACCGGTGCGGGTAGTTATCGCTGATACCACCATCGGCCACGTTTCCGAAACGGCGGCTTGTGCCGAGAAGTTTCGCAAAGAAGGAGTAGTGGTCAGCCTGACGGTGACACCTTGCTGGTGTTATGGTGCCGAAACAATGGATATGGACCCCCTAACGATTAAAGGGGTTTGGGGTTTTAACGGGACTGAACGCCCCGGTGCGGTATACCTTGCCAGTGTCCTTGCGACCCATGCGCAAAAAGGTTTACCGGCGTTCGGAATTTACGGCCACGATGTCCAAGCCGCCGATGCAACCGATATTCCTGCTGATGTTGTCGAAAAGCTGCTTCGTTTTGGCCGGGCAGCAGTTGCTTGCGCGACAATGCGCGGAAAGTCTTACCTGCAAATCGGTTCTATTTGTATGGGTATTGGCGGTTCGATTATTGACCCTGCTTTTATCGAAGAATATCTTGGAATGCGCGTTGAATCCGTTGACGAAGTTGAAATCATCCGCCGGATGGAAGAGGGAATTTTCGACAAGGCCGAATTTGATAAAGCTTATGCCTGGACACGGACAAATTGTACCGAAGGGTTTGACAAAAATCCTGAAATTGTCCAAAAATCAAGGGAAGAGAAGGATAAAGACTGGGAGTTTGTCGTCAAAATGATGGTAATTATTAAGGATTTGATGAACGGAAACCCTAACCTACCTGCTGGTTGTGAAGAAGAAATGGCCGGCCATAACGCGATTGCCGCCGGTTTCCAGGGGCAGCGCCAATGGACGGATTTTTATCCCAATTGCGATTTTCCGGAAGCACTGTTAAACACTTCGTTTGATTGGGACGGCCCGCGTGAGCCTTATATTCTGGCAACCGAAAACGATGTCCTTAATGGAATTGGCATGTTATTCATGAAGCTTCTGACCAATCGCGCCCAAATCTTCGCTGATGTGCGGACTTATTGGAGCCCTGAAGCAGTCAAAGAAGCAACCGGTTACGAGCTAACCGGCCTGGCGAAAGAAGCGGGCGGGTTTATCCACTTGATTAATTCCGGGGCGGCTTGCCTTGATGCAAACGGGGCGGCGAAGTACCCGTGCGGTACTCACGTACTTAAACCATGGTATGAAATAACTGAAGACGACCAAAAAGCAATTCTTGAAAATTCGACTTGGAATGCCGCGGATAATGGGTACTTCCGCGGCGGCGGTTATTCATCACGGTTCTTAACTGAAGCGGAAATGCCGGTGACGATGATTCGTTTGAATCTGGTTAAAGGGCTTGGGCCGGTCGTGCAAATTGCCGAAGGTTTTACAATAAAACTACCGGCTGAAGTGTCGGATAAAATTTGGAAACGCACTGATTATACCTGGCCATGTACTTGGTTTGCGCCAAGGACAACCGGGGCAGGGCCATTTAAAACCGCTTATGATGTGATGAATAACTGGGGTGCGAACCATGGTGCAATTAGTTACGGCCATATCGGTGCCGATGTGATTACGCTCTGTTCAATGCTCCGGATTCCGATTTCTATGCACAATGTTGCCGAAGAAGATATTTTCCGTCCGGCCGCCTGGAATGCTTATGGGATGGATAAAGAGGGCCAGGACTACCGCGCTTGCAAAGCTTATGGGCCGCTGTTTGGATAGGAGCAAAATGTTACAACCGCAACACGAAATATTATTTTTTGAATCCGAAATTAAAAACTTAGTTTGGGGAAATGAAAATTGGACTATCTCTGCCCACAATCATGGTGATGTAAAAGTCAAAGAAGGCAGCTATGCCGGTATGACTTTGTCACAGTTGTGGGCGGGGTTTCCGGAATTGTTTGGGCAGCATAAAAATGGCAATGCTATCTTCCTTGATGGAAAAAAGCAACAGTGTGAATCATTCCCCTTACTTGTGAAAATTATTACTGCGAACGAAGACCTAAGTATTCAAGTCCATCCCGACGACTATTATGCCAATGAAAATGAAAATGGTTCGTTGGGGAAAACGGAATGTTGGTATATTCTTGATTGCGCTGATGATGCCCGCCTGGTTCTTGGGCATAATGCAAAAGACTGGGCTGAATTAAAACAAATGATTGATAACGGCCGTTTTACGGAATTGATTCGTGAAATGCCAATCAAACCGGGCGATTTTATCCAAATGAACCCTGGAACTATTCATGCTATCAAAGGTGGTATCAAGCTCCTTGAAATTCAGCAGTCCAGCAATATCACTTACCGTTTGTATGACTATGGCCGGACTGTTGATGGTGAATCGCGCCCGCTTCATCTTAGTCAAGCGCTTGACGTAATCATATGTCCGGCACCTTCTGCGGATGAAAGCATCGTTCCCGCCGGTGAGAGGCCGTTAAATCAATTTTATCAGTTAATCAGTTGTGATTATTATACGGTTTGGGAATTACCGGTTTACGGTACGGTTACAGTTAATCAAGATTTCCCTTTTCTAATTGTCTGCGTTATCACCGGTTCAGGTGAAATCAATGGCAAATCAATTCAAACCGGCGACCACTTTATCCTGCCTTTCGGGTTTGGGGAAGTGAACTTCAGTGGTGAGATGCGGTTGGTATTGGCAGCTGTGTAAAACAATTAAGGTGCGCTCTTTACCGCTTTTTCTCTGTCCGAAGAACCTCTTTCAACAAAGCTTTTGTTGACTAATATATTTTCGTATATTATACTGTTAATAACTTACATATTTTTGTTATATAAATAATAATTAACAGTTCTGCGAAAGTGCTTAAGTTCTTGTGTTAACAAGATCGTGAAGCCGGATGGGAGGAAAGTGTGAAGAAATTAGAAATAAAAGAACCAAGCTCAATTTGCTATCAGTTTATGGCGTTTCCATTAATGGTAATGGAATGTAATTCAAAATCATATGAATGGATTTATGGGAATTTTATCCAAACATGTTTTGATACCGCGTACCATAAAGCTCCGGTGCCATTTTACTTTTATATATTTGATTACACAATATCACCATTTTTGGAAGTGCATAAAATTAATAGGGATTTTTTGAATTTTAATAAAATTAAAATTTTAGACCTGGTCAAAAATTCAATAAACAATAACTATTATATCTACTTAAATTTGGATGAGTTTTATGTACCACAAAGGTTCTCTTATAAAGTCAAGCATTTTTCTCATGATTGTTTAATCCACGGTTATGATTTAGAAAAAAAAGAAATTTACTTATTTGGATATAGTAGTAAATGGCAGATAGAGTCAACGAGTATATCGTTTGATGAATTTGAACTAGCTTACATGAATTTAGAGCTTATAGACACCGAACTAACTTATATCAATTTATATAGATGCAAAGAATCTGGGCAGTATGCATTAAAATTAGATATGATTGTCAAACAGTTAATCGAGTATTTAGAAGGAATTAACTCATCCGAGCAATTTTCCATGCTAAAAGAACCATTCGAAAGAGCCTATGGCATGAATTTTTATCAATATATAGGTGAGTATTTATTAAACTGCGAGACTTATAACATTGAATATGATATAAGAGTTTTTCATTTTTTATTTGAACATAAAAAAATTATGGAAAATCGCATACGTTATTTGCTAGAGACATCACGAATTAAAGATGAAGCTTTATTAAATGATTGGGAGGGTATAGCGGAAGATGCATTAGTGATTAAGAATAAGGTCATGAAATTGCAGGTTTTACGCAAATATGATTACCAGGATTTGAACAATAGAATCCAAATATTAGGGAAGAATGAAAGAAAAGTTTTAATTGAGACAATTTACCACTTAGAGAGTTTAATCGATTAAATAAGGCAAGCTCAATTGACACAACAAAAGATTTCCGATTACTTTCGAAAATCTTTGCGGTTATATCTTACCGTTTCCCCTTAACCAATTCTTGCAAAGTCCGGAAGTCCGATGGCCCCGCTTCCAAGAAAACGCGGTGAAACTCATAATCGCTGTATTTTTCCCCCCACAAACTTTTCGCTTTGTCTTTAAGTGATAGAATTTCTAAATAACCCAAGTAATATTTCGGATAATTAGCCGGTTCACTGACGATATAATCAAAAATGGAAATACAAACATTTTTATCAACAATACCAATAGTAACAAGAATTTTTCGTACTTGGTCAAGGTCAGCCCCATCGTAATGGATAGCGATGTCAAGTAATGAATAAAGTCCCAACTGAAGCGCGTGGTTTAACCGGATATATTCATACAAATAATCTACTTCCGGATAGTCGGCAATCATCAAATCTTTCGCAAAATTAAAAGATTCCATTTCGACATATAAAGCCCAGCCTTCCTGATATCCGCCGAAATGCAGAATGTGGCGGAGCGGGTTGCCGTTTGTTTGCTCCATAAAAAAGCGGTTAAAAACAGTTTGATAAAGGTGGCCGGGATAACCTTCATGTGCTAATGTAGTATAAAGGGAAAGGCCGTTTAAATTATTTTTTTGATTAATGTAAATCGTATTTTTCCAGTAATAATCAATCGGCGGTGACAAATAATATGCCGGGCTTGCATAATTCTCCATTGCCGGTGAAACTTTTTTAACCTTTAATTCGATGTCGGCGGGAAAAGAGGGGAAATCCGTAGCCATTTTATCCTTCAAATCATTAAGCATCACTTCCGGTGTATCAAGGAAAAATGGTATATTAGATTCATCTTGCATATCCAGCAAATCAGGATGCAAACGGATTAAGTTAACAAGTTCATTATAATTTTGCCGGAAGTCTTTGAAAAGCCACTCTTTAATTTCTTCAATACTCCGCCGTGACCCGGTCGTTTGCGCAAGCAGATGGAGATAATATTCCTGGCCTTCCGGGAAATGGGCAAGCCCCATATCGTTTTTTCCCGCACCCTTTAGTAAAAATAGCTCATCGCCGGTCCGGGTATAAGCGGGGGCAACAACTGTTAGTAAAAGCCGGTCATTTTCCGCGGTATAATCGTTCATTTGCCTTGTGGTCAGTAAATCGTTATCTACCAGCATTTGAATCCGTTCCTTAAATGAAATTTGTAAAAAATGAGTCCCTGCCAAAATCTCATTTTTATCAATAATCATATCACATTGTTCAATGACCCTGTCAGCCGCCCGGTCTGACATAAATAAACCGGCGGCCGCTTTTTCCCGCGCAAAAGCGCATAAGCCAGCCAGATAATCATCGATTTGGTCGAGGATTTGCAAATAATTTTCAACATCGGTAACCGACCGGAAAGTATAATCATTTAAAAGAATCGGCAGCATTACTTGTGCCCCGGAATTTGGCGAGAATGGTTCATCATAGAAATGAAAACGCTGGCCGTCTTTAAGGTTCAATAAATAAGATTTTAACAGATTGTATGTATAACGGTCCTCCGGTGAAAGAAATGCCGAGGTGATACCTTCAAGTGACATGATGACATCATTTAATTCCTCCTCGCGCGAATTAATTTCCGCAGGGACATAAGGGGTAAGCCGGGGAATATAGGTAATTCCGAAATTTTCCGGATAAGCAATTGTATAATGCATATTTAAAGCGTTTGCGGTAAGTTCATTAATAAAAAGTTCGCGTGATAACTGGGCAAATGTCCGGCGGTCATTGATTAGGGTATAACCAAAAACAAATAAACAGGACAAAAGAATCATAATAGTGATGGTTATTAATTTTTTTATATCAAAGCGTAGTTTGTTTTGGGAACTAGATTTTTGCGACAATTTCAATTTTGCACCCTGCGGAATCTTTACCCCTAATATATGCGCTGATGGCTTAGTGTAGACGTGAGAGGAAAACTATGGTATTTTATAAATGGTGTTAGTTTGAACAACTTTATATTTTATGAAAGGCGAAAAAATGAACAATCTTGAACTCAAAAAAACAGCTAATGCAGTCCGTAAAGGAATTGTAACGGCAGTGTACAGTGCCAAAGCCGGCCACCCCGGCGGCTCGTTATCGGCGGCAGATATTTACACCTACTTATACTTTGAAGAAATGAATATTGACCCTGCGAATCCGGATAAAGAAGACCGTGACCGCTTCGTCCTTTCTAAAGGGCATACCGCACCGGGGCTTTATTCAGCAATGGCCAACCGGGGCTATTTTCCGGTTGCCGACCTTGTTACCCTAAGAAAGCTTGGTTCCAATCTTCAGGGGCATCCAAGTATGCAGTACATTCCCGGTATTGATATGAGCAGCGGCTCATTAGGCCAGGGGGTTTCCGTAGCTTGTGGAATGGCTCTTGCCGGTCAAATGGACGGTGCGCCGTATCGTGTATATACATTAGTTGGTGACGGGGAAATTCAAGAAGGCCAGATTTGGGAAGCAGCAATGTTTGCCGGCCACCGTAAACTTGACAATTTGGTTGTTATTGTTGACAATAACGGTTTGCAAATCGACGGCCCTGTTGATGAAGTATGCTCCCCTTATCCAATTGATAAAAAATTCGAAGCTTTTAATTTCCATGTTATCAATATAGATGCCCACGATTATGATGAAATTAGGGCGGCTTTCAAAGAAGCCCGCGCAACCAAAGACAAACCTACTTGTATTATTGCCCGTAGCTTAAAAGGTAAAGGTATTTCTTTTATGGAAGGGCAATGCGCCTGGCACGGGACCGCACCAAATGATGAACAATATAAAACGGCGATAGCGGATCTTGATAAGATTGATACAGAATTAGCGGAGGTTAAATAAATGAGTGAACAGAAAAAAATTGCAACTCGTGAGAGTTATGGAAATGCCCTCGTTGAATTGGGCGCAAAATATGAAAATGTTGTTGTCCTTGATGCTGATTTAGCTGCTGCGACCAAAACCGGTGTTTTTATGAAATCATATCCTGACCGCCACATCAACTGCGGGATTGCCGAGTGTAATATGACCGGAATTGCCGCCGGGCTAGCGACTTGCGGCAAGATTCCCTTTATCAGTTCTTTTGCAATGTTTGCCGCCGGGCGGAATTTTGAGCAAGTCCGCAATTCGATTGGTTATCCCCGCCTTAATGTGAAAATCGGTGCTACCCATGCCGGCATTACGGTAGGTGAAGATGGTGCAAGCCATCAATGTAATGAAGATATTGCCCTAATGCGGGTTATCCCCGGTATGGTGGTGATGAACCCGGCTGATGATATTGAAGCAAAAGCCGCCGTTCATGCCGCTGCCGCTTATAAAGGCCCGGTTTATATGCGTTTTGGCCGCGCCGCCTGCCCGGTTATCAATGACCGCCCCGAATACAATTTCGAAATCGGTAAAGGTGAGGTTCTGCGTGAAGGAAGTGATGTTACAATAGTTGCGACCGGAATCTGCGTTGGTTCAGCCCTTGAAGCGGCTGAAAAACTTGCTGTTGACGGTATTAGTGCAGAAGTAATCAATATTTGTACGATTAAACCGCTTGATGAAAAATTAGTGCTTGAAAGTGCAAAGAAAACCGGCAAAGTAGTAACTGCCGAAGAACATTCAATCATCGGCGGGCTTGGCAGTGCTGTTTGCGAAACCCTCGCCGAAGCCGGAAATGTTGCTTCTGTTTACCGTATCGGTATCCGTGATGTTTATGGTGAATCCGGAAGCGCCGCCGCCCTTGTTGAAAAATACCGTCTTGATGCAAAAGGTATTTATGAGCAAGTTAAGGAGTTTATGTTAAAAGGAAGATAATATATCTCGCAGGAGAGATATATTATCTGACTTATGGTAAAAAATAAATAATATGAGTAAAATAAAAATATGATTATGTTATCCCCCTCAATCCTCGCCGCCGATTTCTCAATTCTCGGCCGACAAATAAATGAACTTAATGAGATGGGCGAAAAAGCCCCCTACATCCATATCGATGTGATGGATGGCATTTTCGTCCCCTCAATTTCCTTTGGAATGCCCGTTATTGAATCCATCCGCAAGACCACGGAAAAAGTTTTTGACGTCCATCTCATGATTATGGACCCGCACCGTTATATCAAGGAGTTTCGCAATAGTGGCGCCGATATCATTACCTTTCATCTTGAAGCTTGCGATACCCCGCGTGACCTTATCGGCGAACTGCATACGATGGGAATAAAAGCCGGTATCACCATTAAACCCGAAACTCCCGTTGAACTACTTTATCCTTACCTTCATGAAGTCGAGATGGTTCTCATCATGAGTGTTAACCCCGGTTTTGGCGGTCAGGAATTTATCGGTGATTCGCTTGAGCGGGTTAGGAAAGTGCGCAATTATATTGATGAAAATAAGCTTATCACTGATATTCAGGTTGATGGCGGCATTTATCATGACAATGTCAAGGAAGTCCTTGATGCCGGGGCGAATGTAATCGTCGCCGGTTCCGCTATCTTCAGTGGTGATATTAAGGAGAATGTAAGCAAGTTTAATGATATTTTTATAAGGTATAATTAGTTTATTAAAAGGGGGCCTATGCATGATGTAATCATTATCGGCGGCGGCGTTATCGGTTGCTGTATCGCCCGTGAATTAGCCAAAAAACAACTCAAAACCGCTGTTTTGGAAAAAAAATCCGATATTGGCGAAGGAGCTTCTAAAGCAAACAGCGGGATAGTCCATGCCGGCTTTGATGCAACGGCCGGTACTTTAAAGGCGCGCTTTAACTTAAGCGGCAGTGAAATGATGCCGGGCCTTTCTGAAGAACTTGATTTTGATTACAGAAATAACGGTGCAATGGTTCTTTGCTTTAATGAAGAAGATAAAGGAAAGCTGGAAGAACTTTTAGAGCGGGGTTTAAAAAACGGCGTTACCGGCCTTGAGATTTTGTCTCAAGATGCAGTGCGGGAAAAAGAACCCGCAATTAATGAAAATGTGAAATATGCCCTTTATGCCCCAACCGGGGCAATCGTCTGCCCTTTTAACCTGACGGTAGCTATGGCGGAAAATGCCGCTGCCAATGGAGTCGAATTTTTTCGCGAAAAAGAAGTAATTAAAATAGAGAAAAATAACACATGTTATTTAATTTTAACCGGCGATGGTGATAGTTTTGAAACAAAGGTTATTGTTAATGCGGCCGGTGTTTTTGCTGACGATATTCACTTAATGGCTAGTGCTATTCCCCTTACGGTTACGCCGCGAAAAGGTGAATATCTTTTGTTTGACAAAACGGTTGGTGAAATGGTCAGACATACCCTTTTCCAAATGCCGACCGCATATGGAAAGGGTGTCCTTATCACCCCGACTGTCCACGATAATCTTTTGATGGGGCCAACTGCTGAAGATATTGATGACAAAGCAGGAATAAATACAACCGCCGATGGACTTGATATCGTGCTGAAAAAAGCCGGGGACAGTATCAAGGAAATCCCAAGGCGGGAAATAATCACTTCTTTTGCCGGATTGCGGGCCAATTCCGGCCAAGGTGACTTTGTCATTGCGGAAGCAAGTGACAGCCCCGGTTTTATTGATGTGGCAGGGATTGATTCACCGGGCCTTTCAAGTGCCCCGGCGATTGGAATATATGTTGCTGAACTAGTAGAAAATATCCTGCCTTCCGCCGATAATCCTGAATTTGTTAGCAAACGCACAGGCATCAAATCCCGTGCCGGTGAGGTCATCTGCCGTTGTGAAACTATCACAAGAGCCGAAATAATTGAAGCAATCCGCCGGACGAATAATCTATTCAAAAATCCCGGCACCGTCAGCTTGGATAGCGTAAAACGCCGTGTCCGCCCCGGAATGGGCCGTTGCCAGGCCGGTTTTTGCGCCCCGCGTGTGATTGAATTAATTGCCGCGGAATTAAAGATTGATAAGACGGCAGTTACCAAAGCCGGGCCGGGTTCAAATGTTTTAGAGGGATTTTTGTAGATATCTTAAAAGTAAGACAGACAAAAACATCTCGCAGGAACCTTAGGCCGTCTTCTTCCCGAGATAAAACGATTATGGAAGCCAATTAGGCCATAGTGACGGAGAGAGTTTATTGTCTGGCTTACATTTTATAACAGTTGGAGAACTATTTATGAAAACAGACCTAGCCATCATCGGCGGCGGGCCGGCCGGAATGGCGGCGGCAGTAGCCGCATACGGCCAAGGAACAAAGAATATTGTTATTATTGAACGTGATAAAGAACTTGGCGGTATTTTAAACCAATGTATCCATCATGGTTTTGGCTTGCATACTTTTAAGGAAGAATTGACCGGCCCTGAATATGCCTTACGCTATATCGCGATGGTTGAAGAAAGAAAAATACCCTGCCTTCTGCTTTCAATGGTGGTAAAAATTGATTCGGGGGAAGAGCCGGGGGGGACACACCGCTTAAGCGTTATGCAAGATGAAAAAGGGCTTTTCGAAATCGAAGCGAAAGCGGTTATCCTGGCAATGGGCTGCCGTGAACGCCCCCGCGGGGCATTGAATATTCCCGGTTATCGCCCTGCTGGTATTTATAATGCCGGCCAGGCGCAATATTTTGTTAATATCGAAGGTTTTATGCCCGGAAAAAATGTTGTTGTTTTAGGTTCCGGTGATATTGGCCTGATTATGGCGCGGCGCATGAAACTTCAAGGCGCCGATGTCAAAATGGTTGCGGAGATTATGCCTTATTCCGGCGGCCTGACCCGAAATATAGTCCAATGTCTTGAAGATTTTGATATCCCGCTGAAAATGAGCCATACCATTATTGATATTGACGGCAATGACCGCTTAAAAGGGGTTACGATTGCAGCAGTTGATGAAAACCTGAAACCTTTACCCGAAACCGCTGAATATATTTCTTGCGATACCCTGCTTTTATCCTGTGGTTTGATTCCTGAAAATGAATTGAGTATCGCCGCTAATACTGATATTGATGATGTTACGGGCGGGCCGGTGGTTAATGATAGGTTTGAAACTACTGTCCGTGGTATCTTTGCCTGTGGTAACGTTTTGCATGTCCATGATTTGGTTGACAATGTTTCTCGTGAAGCAGCGGCGGCCGGAAAAGCCGCCGCGGACTACATTATTGCAGATATATCTGATTGGGGGGAAGCAAAAAGACCCAAGATTCCGCCTAAAACCCGTTACACTCCAAAAGCTGACCGCAATTTTGACAACCAACTGGTTTGTATCGGTTGCCCGGCAAGTTGCTTAGTTACTGTAACGAAGCAGGGTGATGGCTCTTTAACTGTCACCGGGAATAAATGCCCGGTTGGTGATGAATATACCCGCAAAGAATTAACCGCCCCGACCCGGTATATCGCTTCGCTCATCCGGGTAAACGGCGGAAAAAATAACGTTGTTTCTGTAAAAACAGCGGCTGATATCCCCAAAGAAAAAATATTTGACTGTATGGCGGAAATCCGCAAAACCACGGTAACAGCCCCGGTTAAAGCCGGTGATGTCCTGATTAAAAATGTGGCCGGGACGGGGGTAGATATCATCGCGACGTGTAATAATTATGACTAATTCGGGCGTGAGTGACATTCTGACTTCGCAAGCAGGCCCTTGAAAAACGTCGTTACTTAGATAGTGTTTTTTACCTGTCTTATGTAACGCAACGTTTTTCTCGGAGCGAAAGCGTGTCCTGCGGTGAAGTGCAGAGATGTCACACGCGGAAGAAATTCGTTTTAAGAAGGAGACAACCATGCCTCAATACATCCTCGCCTTAGACCAAGGCACTACCAGCTCCCGCTGTATTATCTTTGACCATAACGGGGCGATTAAAAGTCTAGCCCAAAAGGAATTTACGCAACTTTATCCCCAGCCGGGATGGGTTGAACATAATCCGATGGAAATCTGGTCTTCGCAGCTTGCGGTCGCCGCCGAGGCGATGGCACAGGCCGGGCTTACTACTTCGGATATCAAAGCAATCGGAATTACTAACCAGCGTGAAACGACTATTGTTTGGAACAAGGATACCGGCGAACCGATTCATAATGCGATTGTTTGGCAGTGCCGCCGGACGGCTGAAAAAGTCGAGGAACTAAAAAGCCTTAATTTAACTGATTATATCCGTGAACATACCGGGCTGATTCCCGATGCCTATTTCAGTGCAACGAAAATCGCCTGGCTTTTAGATAATATTGACGGGGCGCGGGCCCGGGCTGAAGCCGGAGAGCTATTATTCGGCACAGTTGATACCTGGCTGGTTTGGAAACTCACCGCCGGGAAAAAACATGTCACCGACCTGACTAATGCTTCCCGGACGATGATTTTTGATATCCATCGTTTATGTTGGGATGAAAAATTATTGACTACTTTGAATATTCCCGCAAATATTTTACCCGAGGTATACCCGTCCGGCTATCACTTTGGTGATACTGACCCTGCCGTTCTTGGCGGGGAAATACCCATTGCCGGAATTGCCGGCGACCAACAGGCGGCTTTATTCGGCCAATGTTGTTTTGAAAAAGGTGAGGTAAAAAATACTTACGGCACCGGTTGCTTTTTGTTGATGAATACCGGAAATGAAGCAATTACTTCCCGCCATGGATTGATTACGACGATTGCAGCATCAGTTGCAGGTAAAAAACCGTCGCCCGGCAACGACAATTCTAAGAGAATTACTTCGCAATTCTCCTTAAATAGTTCACATATCTGCGATTTTTCGCCTGCTTATGCCCTCGAAGGCAGCGTTTTCGTCGCCGGGGCAGCAGTGCAATGGCTTCGTGACGGGATGCGGATGATAAAGTCGGCATCGGAATCGCAGGAATATGCCGAAAAAGTTGCTGATACCGAGGGCTGTTATTTAGTTCCTGCTTTTACCGGCCTTGGCGCACCCTATTGGAATCCTTACACCCGCGGTGTCCTTGTAGGGATAACTCGCGGTTTTACAAAAGAGCATTTTATCCGCGCCGCTCTTGAAGCAATCGCTTACCAGACCGTTGATGTGCTTAAAGCGATGGAAGAGGATGCCGGAGTTTTAATTACCGGCCTGAAAGTTGATGGCGGCGCCAGCGCTAACGATTTCCTAATGCAATTTCAAGCTGATATTTTGAATGCTGAAGCCCATCGCCCTGAATGTATTGAAACAACCGCTCTAGGGGCGGCTTATTTAGCCGGGTTGACGGTCGGATTTTGGGCTGATATGAACGATATTCGGCAAAACTGGCATCTTAACCGCACTTTTGCCCCGTCAATTGAGGCTAAGCAGCGCGAAAACCTTCTCTCCGGTTGGAGAAAAGCGGTTAAATGCGCATTGGCATGGGAATAAAGTAGGACTATCAATTCATCTATTATTATGATATAATCATAAGCTAACATATAACCCAAAACCCGGAGAAAATCGTATGGAAAAAAAAGAGTTTGCCCAAGGGACATTACTTTGCGAAATGGGCCAGCCAATTGACAAGTTGTATCTTATTCTTGATGGGACTGTGACTGCCACCTATGACGGAGGCGATGAAGTGATATTGCAGAAAGGCCAGGTTATTGGTATCGCCGGTCTTTGTCATGACAATTATCGTTTTACAGTGAAATGCACTACCAAAATAATCGCCGCCGTTTATCCCTATGCCGGAGGCCAGATTATTAATCTGCTTAAAAAACATCCGGAGGCAAAAACATACTTTGCATCTTCGATTACCCGGCAACTCTTAGAAGTCCTTAATCATTACAAAAAGAAAAAGGCTGAAGGTATCAATCTTTATAATGTATTTGACCGGGCGTACAAATATTATCTGGAAATGTGTGAAAGCAATAACATCGCGGTACGGACATTACCCGGCCAGGATGAAATTGAAGAAATGCAAATCGATGACGACCTTGAACCTTGGATTGACGGTTTTCACCGGACCCTTTACAACCTAATCAGTAAAGCGGAAGACCCGGCGGCAATCAGCATAGATTTTTTCAGTGGTTATATTATCAAAATGGGTAAAAGTATCTTCCATGCCGTCACAATCCTCAAACAAATCGCGGAATACCGTGCCGGTATCATGCACATGATTATCAATGATGACCGCCTTGATATGTTTGAGTTACTTTCAGCAACTTTTTTACGTACTTACATTCTTGCCGACAAAGAAAAACCTAGCATGGCGATGATGGATGAAATAATTAACCTCATTAAGTCATCGGCTGGTGAAAATGCTGAACACGAGGAACGGATTAATGAATTTCTCGCGAAGCTAAATGACTCAAGCCAAGGTAAACAAGCAACCGGAAGTGATGAAACAAACCCGGATCAGTCAGCGGAACTTAGAGATTCGCTCACGACAATTTTTGAATATGTTGAGTATCCGGCTGAAGAAAGTGATATTTTCAAAAAAGAGTTGCTTTTATACAAGAAAACCACCAACAAGTCATCAACGGAAGATGTTGACCGCAAAAGAAGAATGGTTATTTCAAAACACTTTTATCAGATTTATAGTGCCGCAGTACTTAAAAGCCTTGATGACAAAAAAATTCCTCGGATCATCAAAATGTTCTTAAACTTTGGTTATGTTGATGAGGGGCTTGCCGGTTTGGAAAACGCATCCTATCTTTACAATATTGTTGAACATATCCCAACCAACCCGGAAAAGGGCATCTTCACTTTTTATGAATGGTTAGTAGCAATTTATCAAGGGAAACGGGCTCCGTGCCGCAATGAATTTGACAACGATTTCTTTGATTATATCAACGAATTAAAACGAAACCACAAAATCACCCCGGCGGAAGCAACAGAAATGATGACCGATACCCGGAAGATGGTTATTTATGAGCTGGAAAATTCTTTCCCGAGTGCCAATAAAGTTACTTATGGGCGGGTAACTACTTTTTGCCCGGTATTTTCCGAGCACAATCTACTTAGGTCACTTAAGCAAATGATGCTTAGTGCTGATATTGTCAGCAATGCAATCGGTGATATCTGCCGGAAAGATTTTGGCGCATTTTGCCGGGAATCGGTTTTTGCCCAGCCCGAGAATGGCATCGCGAAAGAAACGATTAATACCGAAGTTTTGCCTGATGTGATTTTGTACCCCAATGTCGGAAGCCGCGGGGTAATGTGGCAAGAAATTGAGGGTAAAAAACGTCGCACTCCGGCTCGTTTTATGTTATCATTATTTCATGCCGACGACCTTACGAAAATCTTGTACCGGCTGGTTGCCGAGTTCCGTTGGGAAATGTGCAAGCGGATTCAGGGGGCAAGATGGAATGATGCTTCCGAACGTTCGCTTACCAGCGATTATTCCGATTACATAGCCTCGTATCGTAAGAATAATGATTTGTCCAGTGACGTGAAAGAAAAAATCAAGTCCGACTTGGGCAAATGTAAAAACCGGACGAAGGAAATGTTTATCCTGGATTATAATAGCTGGCTACAATATGAAAGTAATGGTGCCCCCCGGCTCAACAAGGTTGCCCGTTCGATTTTGTTTGCTTACTGCCCCTTTAGCAAAGAAATTCGGGGTAAATTGCGGGTTAACCCATTTTATACTGAAACCTTGGATCGGTATGATACCCGCTTGAAAAACTCGCTCCGCTATTATGATAATTTATATAAGAGCCTGAAAAACAAAGGTTTTGAAGTTCCCGCCGAAATAATTGAGACCCGCCGTTTGATGGAACTTTAGAATAGAGGAAAATTAATGAACAAAAAATACTACATTACCACTGCGATTGCTTATGCTTCCGGAAAACCGCATATCGGAAATGTTTATGAGATAATTATGGCCGATTGCCTCGCCCGTTTTAAGCGGCTGGAAGGATATGATGTTTTTTTTCAGACCGGTACTGATGAACATGGGCAGAAAATCGAACTGAAAGCTGCTGAAGCCGGACTTGAACCTCGTGCTTTTGTTGATGAGATTGCCGGAAAAATCCGTGATTTATTTGACTTAATGAATACTTCGTATGACAAATTTATCCGGACAACCGATTCTGACCATGAACTTCAAATCAAAAAGATGTTTAAGCGTTTTTATGAACAAGGTGATATCTATAAAAGTGTTTATGAAGGGCTTTATTGTGCCCCCTGTGAATCATTTTGGACAGAGTCTCAATTAGTAGAGGGCAAATGTCCCGATTGTGAGCGGGAAGTGCAGTCATCGCAAGAAGAAGCTTATTTTTTCAAAATGAGTAAATACGCCAACCGTTTAATTGAGCATATTAATAATAACCCCGGTTTTATCCGCCCCGTCTCCCGCAAAAATGAGATGATGAACAATTTCCTCCTACCCGGGCTTCAGGATTTGTGTGTCTCACGGACATCGTATAAATGGGGGATTCCCGTTGATTTTGACGACAAACACGTCGTTTATGTATGGATGGATGCGCTCAGCAATTATATCACCGGAATCGGTTATGATTGTGACGGCAATCATACTGCTCAATACAAAAAACTATGGCCGGCAGATTTGCATTTGATTGGCAAAGATATCGTCCGTTTTCATACGATTTATTGGCCAATTTTCATAATGGCGCTTGGTGAGCCTTTGCCGAAACAAGTTTTTGGGCATCCCTGGTTATTGATGAGCGATGGCAAAATGAGTAAATCCAAGGGTAATCTCCTTTATGCTGATGATTTAGTAAAAATATTTGGTGTTGATGCTGTCCGCTTTTTTGTTTTGAATACACCTTTTGACCAAGATGGTACTATTTCTGTTGAGCTGATGATTGAGCGGATAAATACCGACCTTGCGAATGTACTTGGAAATCTTGTAAACCGGACGGTGGCAATGAGTAACAAATATTTCGGCGGGGTTGTAAGTGATACAGGGGTTTCTGCGTCGGTTGATGAGGAGTTAAAAGTAATAGCAACCGAACTGACTGACCGAGTCAGTCAAAAAATGAATGAAATAAGGCAGGCCGAAGCCCTTGATGAAATATTTGCCCTCTTTAAACGTTGCAACAAATATATTGATGAAACCGAGCCATGGCTCCTTGCCAAAGATGAAGCAAACCACGGCCGCTTAAATACGGTGTTATATAACCTTGTCGAAGCAATCAGTATCGGCGCGGTTTTGCTTGCGCCGTTTATGCCGGAAACAGCAGATAAAATTACGAAACAACTTAATTCACCGCCCCGCGCTTATGATGATTTAGGATGCTTTGGCCTTTATCCAAGCGGTACCAAAGTAACGGAAAAACCGGAAATATTATTTGCCAGACTTGACCCGAAAATGATTCTAAATGAGGTCGCAAGTGAGTAAGAAAGATAAAGCTTTCTCGCAGGAACCTTAGGCCGCCTTCTTCCCGAAAGAAAGTTTATATTTTACACCGATTAGGCCGTAGTGACGAAGAGATACTTTATCTGACTTACGAGTATTATTCAACAATATAGAGGTACAAGATGATTAAAAAAGAATCACTATACTACGAATCACGTTCACAAGGCCAAAAAGTCCATGCAATTAGATGGATACCGTCCGGTGATATAAAAGCAATTCTTTTTATTGCCCACGGAATGGCGGAGTATATCGACCGTTATGATGCGTTTGCTACTTATCTGGCCGAGCGGGGCATTCTTGTTGCCGGTTGTGATTATATCGGGCACGGGAAATCAGTGGTCGGCCAGGAGCTGTATGGCTATTTTTGCCCTCGTGATGCGGCAACGGTCATTATCCGCGACGTCCACCGCCTGAAAAAAATTATCCAGGCCGATTATCCCGGGTTACCGCAGATAATCATGGGGCATAGTTTTGGCTCCTTTGTAGTTCGGAATTACCTTTGCCGTTATGGTACCGGGGTGAATGCTGCTATTCTTATGGCAACGGGGATGCCGCCGAAAGGTTTGATTTTAGTATCGCGCTTTCTTGCAAACTTGCAGGCGATGTTTATAGGTGCGGATAAACCGGGTAAATTTCTTAATAAACTGGCCTTTGACGGTTATAATAAACGAATAAAAGATGCCGGTTCAAGATTTTCGTGGCTTAGCGTTAATAAAGAAAACGTTGAAAAATATGATGCCGACCCTTTATGCGGGTTCATATTTACGGTTAATGGTTTTCAGACTTTATCGGAAATGATTTATCGTTTGTATAACCCGAAAAACTTGGCAAATATGCCCGCTGATTTGCCGGTATTGATGGTTGCCGGCACCGAGGACCCGGTCGGTGATTATGGTGAGGGTACGAAAAGGGCGAGAAAAAGCCTTAAAAAAGCGGGGATGCGTGATACATCATTGAAACTTTATCCATGGGGGCGCCATGAGATTCTTCATGAAGCCGAAAAAGATGAAGTTTATCAAGATATTATTAACTGGCTGAATGACAAGTTAGATTTGAAGATTGAAGGTTAAAATGAAACGGATATCAATATTTTTATTACTTATATTTTTCTTTACCGCCGCCGGCCCGTCCGGAAGCGTTACGGTTTATGCCAATAGCGGTGCTTTTGATTTTTTATCTGAATATAAAGATCAATTTAAAGAGCTATTTTCCGATGTTGATGACAAAACAGTTACGGAAGCGTTTGATTTTATCCAGGATAAAATTGCTGAAGGCAGCCTTGAATCAGAATCCGGAATCGAGAATGCCATCAAAGAAGGTAAGGATAAATTCAAAGTCAGCGGCGAATTAAGCGAACAACAGATTAAAAGCATGGTTGAGTTGGCGACAACGCTTGAGGATATGGGCTTTAACAGCGAACGGATTATTGGAAAAGCCAAATCGATGTATCAGGAATATGGTATCAATTTTATCGACCATGCAGAAGAGTTGATATTTGATGCGGTTAAAGACTCAATTGGAAGTGCGATCCGGAATGCAATCAATGAATTTTTTCGGATGATCAGCGATTTTTTCAAAGATTTAATAAATAGTTTCAGATAATAACTATTGCTTTTTGTCAGCATATAATATATACTGAAAATAATGGTACTGAAGTACCATACAGGAGTTTGCAATGGAAAATTCGCTTCCGTGCCGCATAAGATTTGCCCGTAGTGATGAGTGGGATGAAGCGATGACACTGGTATGGAAGACTTTTTTAGTTTTTGAAGCACCGGTTTATCTTCCGGAAGGTGTCAAAAGCTTTGAAAATTTTATCACCGACTCAACATTGAAAAGAATGTTTGAAATGGGTTCATACCAAATGTTGGTGGCAGTTTACGAAGAAAAGATAGTTGGTATGGTCACGCTCCGTGATAAAACACATATTTCACTTTTATTTGTGGAAGAACAGTATCATTTTATGGGAGTAGGCAGGGCGCTGGTTGCACATCTTTGCCGCTATTTGAAAAATGAAGCGGGGGAGCGGCGTATTACGGTAAACGCATCGCCATACGGAGTAGATTTTTATCATAGAATCGGATTCAGGGATTTGGGGCCGGAGGCCCAGTCTGATGGAATAAGATATACGCCTATGGAGATACAGTTCTAGAAAGGCAGCCATAATGGAGTATATCCACAGCAAAGACATTTTTTATTTGCTCCGCGATACTTTAAAGCTATTTGACCGCCGGCCGATTGTTCATGGCGGCAAAGTTGCTTATTATGTTTATATGATGTTACAGCAAAAAAACCGGCTCGGACAAAGAGTTCAATATGAAAATTTCGAGCTTGCCGACATCGTTTATTTTACCACATTTCATGATATAGGCGCTTACAAAACGGATGATATGGAACAAATGATTCGTTTTGAAACAAAAAATCATCGTGACCATAGTCTTTACGGACGGTTATTTTTAGAAAAAATGTCAACGGTTGGTGATCTTGCCGAAGTAATATTATTTCACCATACCGATTATGCTGCTTTAGCGAAACTGGAATTTGCTCAAAGTGAGTTGGCATCATTAATTAATTTGGCGGAAGCGATTGATATTTACAAAGAATCGCTTGGTGGAAAATTCAGTTTGGATATTTTTAAAAAGAATGTCGGTACGAAATTTTCACCGGAAGCTTTTGACTTATTTTGTAAGGCGAATCAAGAACATAATTTATTTGAGAAAATCAATTCACGTGCTTATTTGCAAGAAATAAATGAATTGATGGATTTCTTTATTCTGACGAATGAAGAAAAAGAAAAGTCACTTGAATTAATAATGTTTACCTTAGCACTGAAAAGTAATATAATGATAAACAACGCGGCGGTTTGTGTCGCGTTATGTGAAAAACTTGGCCTATTAATGAAATTGGATGCCGTCCAGCGGAAGAATTTGCTTTACGCAGCTTATATTCATGACATTGGTTATATGGCTTTCCGGAAAGAATGGCTTGAAAGCCCGCCGGACCTTTCGACCATTTACTTAGAAAAGTTAGCGCAACATACGTTATTAATGGAGCAATTGCTAAAAGACCGGATGAAACGGGATATTGTCATTATTGCTGCCACTCATCATGAGCGGGTTGACGGAAAAGGGTACCCCCGCCGGATGACTGAAAAGCAAATGAATTTGTCGCAGTTGATTTTACAATTTGCCGATGCGGCCGCTGTTATGATGAAACCGCCGGTTAATAAAGAAAGTATAATTAATAAAGTGAAGCGGCAGACTGAATCAGGCGGATTTAGTACCGCAGTATCAAAAGTATTTACCGAGAAATTTGATGAAATTGCTAAATATACAGAAGAGCGGTCAAATGAGATTCTTAGCAATTTTAATAAGCTCAATGAGCAATACAAGAGTATAAAGGAAACAGATGGGTAGATTTTTTAGCTTAGATAGTCCGTTAATGGCAACACTTAGCCGGATGGCCGACTTAATGATTTTGAACCTGCTGGTACTGGTTATGTGTATTCCGATTATTACGATCGGGCCAACGATTACAGCGATGCATTTCGTCCTATTGAAAATGGTCCGCAAAGAAGAAGGTTATGTTATAGCGCCATTTTTTAAATCATTTAGAGAGAATTTTAAGCAAACGGCAATAAGCGGGTTAATAGTAATAATCCTTATTATTATTTTTATTATTGATTTGCGGATTATAAACGCATCTGAATTTGAATTTGCAAACTGGCTGCGGATAGCGCTGCTAGCCTGCGGAATAATCGGTACGATGACATTGATGTATCTTTTTCCTTTGTTCGCCCGTTTTAATAATACGATTCGGGGTACCTTCAAGAATGCGTTATTTATGTCGATACTTAATTTGCCAAGGACAGTCCTGATGATAGCAGCTTGTGTATTGCCGGTCCTTCTGGTAGCCTTAAGTATTAATATGTATCCGGTCGTATTTTTATTAGGGATTACCGGCCCGGGTTATCTGTGTGCAATGCTTTATAGTGGGACGTTTAAGCGTTTTGAACCGGAAGAAGAGAAGATAGATGCTGATTCCTGGTCGGTATCAATGGCGGAAGATGAAGAATGAAGCCTGATGAACTATTTTCTATTTGGGAGAATTTATGAAAGAAGAAAAAAATAAGATAATAACTCAATGGATGCTGCCAACGGTTATTCTAATCGCAATTGTTGTCGGAATGATTATCAATTTCAATTACCGGAGCGGCGAAATGGCTATCACCTCAATTGCAAAAGATTTGATTGTGGTTTCTGAACGATACGCCGGTGAACTTGAAAGTGACCTTGCGGTGATGTCAGGTTTAACAAAAGTGGTCGCCGAAGCAATATACAATATTGAAAAATCAGATGAAGATACTAAGCAAGAAGTAGTTAATATGCTTAACTCAATATATATTCACTCCTACGCATATATGGCAATTATATGTGATGATAACGGTCTTGGTTTTACGAATACAGGGAAAAATGTGAATCTGTCCGGAACTTCATATTTTTCCGAATTGCAGGAACTCGGCCCCAACAAATTTATCTTTATTGAAAATGATGGAATAGATGGGTCAATGTACAAATCTATAATCTATGTTAATAGGGTGCCGGGTTATAACGGAAGAACGGTAATATCCTATTATCCAATTGAAAATATGGGTAAAAGTATTGAAAGATTTGACTTTGACGGTGATATTTTATACTTGTTAGTGTGCAGTGACAATGATCAAGTACTTGCCCACAATAAAGATTATGTAAGCAAATTTATATCCGATGATGTGATTAACAGACTGAGAAGAAGCTATAGCGGTGAATTACGGAAAATGGATATCCGCCTCAAAAATGGATATTCGGATACCATGAAAGTCGCATTAGACGGCGAAGAACGTTCTCTGGTTTATACCCCGTTATCAATGAACAACTGGTTTGTTATGGTTGGTATTAATGAATATTTTGTTGAACTTCTAGAAAACCGGGTTTGGGAATTTACCAGAAGGACATTATTCCAGCTTGCGATGGTAATCAGCGGTTTTGCCATTTGTATGGTGCTAATTAATATGATTGCCAAACTCCGCCATACTTCGAAAACGAAAGAGTTGATGGTAAAGGCTGATACCGACCTCTTAACCGGTTTGCTTAACAAGGTCGCAACGGAACGAAGAGTAATGGATTATATGGAAGCTTACCCGAATGAACAGGCAATTATGTTCGTTCTTGATATAGATAATTTTAAGAAAATAAACGATACGATGGGGCATGCCTTTGGCGATGAGGTCCTACGTTCATTAGGCCAGCAAATCACGCCGATTTTCCGCTCAACCGATATTATTGGCCGGATCGGCGGCGATGAATTAATAATCTTGCTTAAGAATATCTATAATGATGAAAATCTGCTCAGGGAAGCGGAAAAAGTCGCCCGTTTCTTCCATGACTTCAAAGCTGGTGAATATGTCAAGTATTCAGCAACTGCCAGTATCGGCGCTGCTATTTTCCCGCGTGACGGCAAAGACTTCGAATCAATGTACAAAGCTGCTGACCAGGCTCTTTATATGGCGAAAAAACGGGGCAAAAATCAGCTCGCTTTTTACCACGATACCTTTGATGCGGTGGTTATTAAAAATTAGAGGAATATCGAATCCATGTACAACATGCCCAATACTCATTCGAGAATATTGGGCATTTTTTTTAGGAAAAGTATAAAATTGTGATATTATAAACAATTTTTACATTAGCAAGCAATATTTTTGTGGAATAGTGGTATAGTAAAAAAGTCATGATTTCGCTATAATATATCTAATGCTGTACATAGGTACCGGCAAAAAGTATCCTTAAGGAGGCAAAGTAATGGCAAGTCTATCACTAAAAAATATCACTAAAGTTTATCCAAATGGTTTTGAAGCGGTTAAGGATTTCAATTTAGAAATCGCTGATCAGGAGTTTATCATTTTCGTTGGCCCGTCAGGTTGTGGAAAATCAACAACCCTGCGGATGATTGCCGGACTGGAAGACATTTCCGCCGGTGAATTACGCATTGGCGACCGTCTGGTAAATGACGTTGAACCAAAAGACCGCGATATCGCGATGGTATTCCAGAACTACGCCCTATATCCTCATATGTCAGTTTATGACAATATGGCGTTTGGCTTGAAACTTCGCAAAGTACCAAAAGATGAAATTGACAAAATGGTTAAAGAAGCAGCGAAAATTCTTGAATTAACCCCGCTCCTTGACCGTAAGCCGAAAGCATTGTCCGGTGGTCAGAGACAGCGTGTGGCAATGGGCCGTGCGATCGTCCGTAACCCCAAAGTTTTCTTAATGGACGAACCGCTTTCAAACCTTGATGCAAAACTTCGTGTCCAAATGCGTATCGAAATCGCAAAATTGCACCAGAGGCTTGGCACCACGATTATCTATGTTACCCATGACCAGACTGAAGCTATGACTCTGGGTACCAGAATCGTAGTTATGAAAGACGGCCTTGTCCAACAGGTTGATTCACCGCGTAACCTTTATGAAAAACCCAATAATCTTTTTGTTGCCGGTTTCATGGGTTCACCGCAGATGAACTTCCTTGATGGCGTAATCAAAATCGCCGGCGAAGATGCAGCAATTGAAGTTGCCGGAAAGAGCATTCCGCTTCCTCCTGCTAAAGCAAAGAAATTAATCGACGGCAATTATAATGGCAAGACTGTCACCTTTGGTATCCGTCCGGAAGACGTTGATGATTCAGAAATGTTCATCGAAACCGCCAAATGTGTCTTTGAATCAACCGTTAAAGTTTACGAATTACTTGGTTCAGAAGTATTCTTATACTTTGACCTTGAAGAGTTCCCGATTACTGCCCGTGTTGACCCTCGCACTACTGCAAGGCCCGGCGATACCGTGAAATTTGCCTTCGATATCGAAAAAATCCACATCTTCGACAAAGAAACCGAGCAAGTTATCACGAACTAGGATTTGCGAAACTAATTTTATTAAACAATACAAAGAATGGGATAAAAATTTTATCCCATTCTTTTTTTATCTATGATATAATGACATATCAGCAGGAAAACAAGCGACTGCGAAGCAGGCATTTGTTTTCACCTGATGTGTCAACGACAGACTGTAAGTCTGGAGTTGTAAGTATAGTAAATCATAATATAATGTCGCTAAGACATTATATCAGCGCAGTTTTAGTGCGCATCCCCGGAGGGCATGATTTGCGAAGTAAATCATGATATATTAAAATGGAACATGACTGATAGGAGTAAGTCAGGTAAAAACATCTCGCAGTTGCATTAGGCCGCCTTCTTCCCAAAAGAAAATGTATAGGAAGAAGAATTAGGCCGTAGCTACGAAGAGAGTTTATTACCGGACTTACTAGTATAAAATAAATATATTCTATAAATTATAAAGGAATAAATATGATATCTAATCAAATCATCAAAAACAGCATCACCGAACTAAAGCAAATTTCCAAAGTAGACCTATACGTCTTTGATTCGGAAGGCTCCCTTATTGTGGCCACTTGCGAAGAAGAGCCGCTTGCAAAAGACATTATCAAGCATTTTGCTGCTTCGCCGGCCGATAGTCAAGTGATAGGTACAAATCATCTGCTTAAAATTATGGATGAAGATGAAATTGCTTATATCTTAAACGCCGTTGGCACAGCCGATGAAGTATATATGGTGGGCCGGATTGCCGTCAGCCAAATCCAAAACCTAATGATTGCTTACAAAGAAAAATTTGACCGCAACAGCTTTTTTCAAAATTTAATTTTGGACAACCTCTTACTTGTTGACGTATATAACCGGGCAAAAAAACTTCATATTGAGGTTGTAGTACCACGCGTTGTAATTTTGGTTGAAACTAGTACGGAAAAAGATAATTCCGCGATTGAGTTGTTGCGTGGTATGTATTCGCACCATGCCGGTGATTATGTAACGGCGGTTGATGAGCGAAACATCATCCTTATTAAATCTTTAGCCTCAAATGATAATTATGACTATGTAGAGCAAATTGCCCATACTATCGCCGATATGATGAACATGGAAGCCTTATTAAGTGTCCGGGTAGCTTATGGGACGATTATTCAGGAGTTGCGGGATGTGTCGAAATCCTACAAAGAAGCAACAATGGCCTTAGATGTCGGCAAGATTTTTTATATTGAGAAAAACGTAAACGCCTACAATACATTAGGTATCGGCCGCTTAATTTACCAATTACCGGCGAATTTGTGCAAGATATTTATCGATGAAATTTTCCGTAATGTAAATCCAAATGAGATTGATGAAGAAATACTAACAACAGTAAATAAATTCTTTGAAAATAGCTTAAATGTTTCCGAAACATCAAGACAGCTTTTTGTCCATCGTAATACCCTTGTTTACCGGATTGAAAAACTTGAAAAAAGTACCGGTTTGGACGTCAGGATATTTGACGATGCCCTAACCTTCAAAATCGCGATGATGGTCGTAAGTTATATGAAATATTTGGAATCAATAACGTTTTAACCTGAGTCAAATCACTAACATATCTAACCCTCCCTACGCATAAGATAGTATGCAAACATCAATACATATAGGGAGGGTTTTTAATTTGAATTATAAAAAAAAGATGCTATATCTTTCATATATCGAAAATGAAAAGCGGGTTAGTAATGCCGGACACATTAAGTTAGAGTCAAGAGGCACCAAGATCATGCTGGACATGCAGATTAACTTGAAAAAACATGATTCTAAGGATAAATTTGAAATCATTGTCAATTGTGATAATGAATCACTTTCGTTGGGAAAGATTTATTTAAATAACGGAACCGGCAATTTTAAAAAAGAAATCGAAAACCATTTAAAATTCGAAGATATTTGCAATATAAAGATTATTATCAGCGATAATACATATATCATTGGCAAAATCAAGGAATGTAAACCAAAGCAATCTTTTGCCGAGTCTAAAACTGTGCCGAAAGCAGCGGATGCGAATCTCATTAAAAAAAAGCAGTATGAGACGGCACCTGCCGGTAAAGAATGGCAGTATCAAGTTAAAGCGGTTGAGAATGAAGTTGAAGGTGCTGAATCCATCGTTGAGGTGAATCCTGTTATAGATGTAATTCCCGTCGCAGTAGCAAAACCTATCGCAGAAGCAAAACCTATCGCAGAAGCAAAACCTATCGCAGAAGTGCCGGAAAGTGAGCTTGAAGCGGCTGAACATGTAGCCGAAGTCACCGTCCAGGCTCCTGTTGAACATATAGTCGAAGTCACCTCCCGGGCTCCTGTTGAACATGTAGCCGATGCCGTCGTCCAGGCTTCCGTTGAACATGTAGCCGATGCCACCGCCCGGGCTTCCGTTGAACATGTAGCCGATGCCGGCCCAACCCCCGCTAAACAGCCAACGCAGGAAGGTGTCCGCCAAATTTTACATGAGATTCGGATGACACCTGATAAATGGCAGCAACTTCTGAAAAATTATAAACAGGTAAATCCCTATTCCGACGAGCGTATTTATATTTCTATTGAGCCAAAAGATTTTGTCATTATGGATAGTGAATATCAGCAACTGGCTCACAATAGCTTCTTATTACACGGGTTTTATAATTACAGGCACATTATCCTAGGCAAAGAAAATGAAGATTATTACATCGGTGTCCCCGGTGTATTCTATGAGCGGGAAAAAAGTGTGGCGATGATGTTTGGTTTTGAAGTTTTCGATTGTGAAGGCGGAAAACCCGCGAATGGGATGTTCGGGTATTATTTGAAGAAGGTGAGGATTTGAGGTTTCTTATATGTAAATCGAACAAATAACTTTGTATTTATATCAATGTTAAGAGCCTTCAACATGTTTACAGTAATTGCTTTTCAATACATGATTTAAATAAATATCATATGATTTATATAAATATCGAACATCATTTTTTTGATGGTGATTTAAATTTCTTTTAATTAAATTAATGCCTTTTATAAAAAAATCAGTTATATCATGTAAGGCTCGCTTAATATATATTATATGACATATCATGTCGATTTATGACGAAATAAAGAAACATAAAGCAAAGTGTGATTAGAAAATATAATAAGTTATTATTAAATCACGGAAATAAAATATAAATATATATATTATTGATGTATATACTTGACTTAATATCTAATATCATATATAATTAAAAAAATCAATACAGTACTCATGATAAAATTATATACGAAAGGACAGAGTGAAAAAATGAAAAAAATACTAATTATCTTAACAATCTGCGCGAGTTTTTTCATTTTTCAAATTGCGTTATTATTCTATGACCATCATGTAACCCAGAGATTTTTCGATTTTTATCCCGGCGAATATTCATATGAAATTTCAGTAGCCGGTGAGTTAAGTGTGGATGAAACAGAAGGATTTCAGATTAATCTAATGAGGTTGTTAAATGAATATGACTTATATTGCTATCAAAGATTATATCTAAATCATCAAGGACATCCGGAATTAATCGTTTGGGCTTATACCGAGGACTCTTATTATTTTGACAATGTTTATCTGACTAAGGGTAAACTTACTGCAATTAACCTTGGCGATTATTATTACAGCAATGATGGTGAAAAAAAAGGCCTGATTTTCAACCCAATTAGAAATAATAGCCTTAAACTATATCATTTGAGCGATTTTAGCAATCAAAACAAATCTATATATATTCCTTATTATCTTTTTACATATGCTGATGGGGCGGAACAAATATATCACGCTTTTGCGGCTGATTTGCGGGCATTATATCCAGATTTGATTATCTCAACAGCTAGGGGGCATCGCCATCGGGTAGAGGTATCGCTTGACCGTATTCATTCAATTTTTGCCATCCTCACCGGAATGCTGGTTATTATCGGGCTTAATATTATGATAATCAAGCAGACTAAAAAAATTCAGATTCTAAAACTTGAAGGATATGGAAACGGGTATCTTTACCAAAAGTATGTTCTTGGTTATGCAGGGTTAATTTTGCTAACATCTCTCACGACAAATATCATTATGTATTTACTTTATATTAAGACCAGTTTAAATAATGCCCGATTATTTCTTAATTTATTATTTACGCCTAATATAGCCTTAATAATCAGTATATTTGGTTTTAGTTTTATTTCTTTTATCGCTATATTATTAATTAACCCTAATCTGGCATTAAAAGGTAAAAATTATTTAAAGAAGCAAAAACTCCTTAATTACATAGTAATGCTATTACTGATTATTTTTGCTACTGGAACAGTAATTGAAGGTGCTGGGCTTATTGGGCGATTTTCTTTCATGATTATCAATGAAAAGCAGTATTTGACCCGAATTGAAAATTTGTATTATGGTTGGAGCATAAAACCAGAGTATATTGCTTATAGTGATATTGGAATTGAAGGTGCAAAAAAAATGCATGAATATTTACGTGCAGAGAATAACATGATTGAAGTCAGGATGTTTGAACCAATCAAAATAGGACGAAAAGAAATTAACATTTTTGAGGCTACAAAAAATTATGTGCGGCAGTATATTTCTGAAGAATTGGCTACTGAACTTACAAATATGCCCTACATTCTAATACCTGAAAATTTAGCCCATCTTCAGGAGCAAATCTCTAATATAATGAGAAATTATTGGTATACAAGATATGGAAGTTATGAGGAGATTATTTATCCTTGGCAAAAGTTTGCGGTTATTGACCCTTGGTTATTTATTCACAATGGAATTAATATTTCAAATGCGATTATTATAGTAAGCGATTCTTTCGGGGTTAATTTATCAACAAGTACATATTTCACATATTTGGGAGATAAAAATGAAGCACAATTATTTTATGATGAACTATGTTTACATTTTGATACCATTCCGGAAAGTATAATCGAATCAGTAATGAGCCAGTATCAAACTTTTAAAGTTATGTTTGTGCAATATTCATTGAAAAATTTTTTACCGATATTTTTAGCAACTATCCTTGCGATTGGGGCTAACTCCTATTTGATTGCGGTTTTAAACTGTGAGATTAATGAAAAGCGTTATGCGGTCTTAAAATGTGAGGGCAAAACTACTTTTGCCTTGATAAAGGACGAGTTAATAACTTGTTTTATTCTCTTGTTCCTTGCCGAAGTAATCTTATTATACTTTGTGAAAATGGACTTTAGGGAATTACTGACGGTTATCGGAATATATTTTGCTTTTAATGTATTAATCTTGTGGTGTGTGACTAATTACCGGATGAGAAACTTTGCGGAAAAGTTAAGGTAAAAAGTTGAAAGAATATAATTCTTTCAACCGGCAAATTTGCGCCCAGCGGAACTTTGTTCCGTATTAGCTCAAAAGTTTGCAAACATTTGAAAGGAGGATTATTGAGATGAAAATAGAACTTAAAAATATGTCTAAGAATTTTGGCAAACAGGTGATATTCGATAAATTTGATTTGGAAATTAATTCCGGTGAAATAGTAGCTGTGATGGGAAAATCCGGCTCGGGTAAAACAACTCTAATTAATATCTTGGGTTTAATTGAAAATGTAGGGGGCGGAAAAATTTTATATGATAATCAGCCGGTTACTACTGAACGGCAAAAAAGGAAATTATTAAGTGAAAAAATCGGGTTTGTATTTCAAAATTTCGGCTTGATAGACAATGAAACAATTTTTGATAACCTCGCCCTTGTTAAGCAATTGCAATCCAAAAAAGCGAAAGATAAACATTTGTTAATCAAGCAAGCTTTAGAAAACGTCGGGTTAAGCGATGATTTTATCGGCAAAAAAGTGTTTGAATGTTCCGGTGGTGAACAACAGCGCGTTGCGATTGCCAAAATACTTTTAAAGGATTGCTCGGTTATTTTTGCTGACGAACCAACCGCTTCTTTGGATACTGATAATAAAAAAACTGTTTTAAGTCATTTGAAAAAACTTCATTCATCAGGAAAAACGGTTGTTATTGTTTCACACGATTACGGTATTGGCGCCTATTGTGACCGCGTGATAACGATATAAAGCACGAAAATAATTTAGAAAGGAGGAAAAAATTTGAAGAAGAAATGGGTTTTAATTATAGCGGTAGTCTTATTGCTTTCGGCAAACATTTCAGCTTTCGCTGCAGTAGGAAGTGGTTCTGGCAGCTTTAATGCGTGGCAATTTTTAGACGAAGACAGAGGCAGTTTCACTCCTTCTTACGTTTATGTTACCCGGCATAGCAATAGGCATGAAGCAGCTAGGGCTAGAGTAAAAACTAATTCTCAAAATGCCACACATCAAGCTCCAGGACCGGCGCAATGGGCAGTAGCAGAAACCGCTGGCAGCTTATTCGTTCTTGAACATGAACATTTTTTGAATTATTAAAAAGAAAGTAAAGCCCTACAATTAATCTAATCAAAACTGAATATCGAATTTAACAAGCGCGAACAGATGGCTAAAAATACAGGTCGTCTGTTTTGCCGGTAAAATGAAACTCATATATCTTGATTCTTTATATATACCGGGCACCCCCTGAGCGTTTATAGCCAGGCACCCTTACGGCACATAAGAATTTCCGTTTAGTGCTGCTTTGTTCCCAACCTGACACGATTCACAGACTCTTATTGCGTAAGACCCGGCCGCGCACAAAGGATGCCACGGTTTTTTTAGTATAAGATGTTTAAAGATGATTGTCAACTCGCATTTATACATTTCTTTGATTCTATTTCACATTTACACAGCCCGGACTTTCACCGCAATTCCCTGTGCTTGTAATATTTCGCTAAAAGCGGTGATTTCTATCTCTGTATATGACGAATAACCCTCTTTTAAGACCTTATCATTAGCTTCAAACGGCTGTAAATACCAATCATTGCTACTAAGCCGCCGGCCAATTGAAATTAAATCATCTATTGTATGTAACTCCTTTACGACAGTGGTGCGAAATTCATGATAAAGGCCGGATTTTTTGATTAATTCGACCGAAGTTTCTATTTTTTCAAACGAAATATCCTTTAAATCACAAGTCAGGTTATATTTTTCTTTAGTATTTTTTATATCCATCGCAATATAATCAAGCAACTTTTCTTTTATTAAATTTTCAAGCACTTCAGGCCGGTAGCCGTTGGTATCAAGCTTCACCAGATAACCCATTTTTTTTACCATTCGAATAAAATCGGCCAAATCCGGCTGTATTGTTGGCTCCCCGCCACTGATACAAAGGCCGGTCAACACATTTTTTCTTTTTGCCAGAAAATCGATGATTTCTTCTTCGGCGATTAAATCAGAATCAGTAATGTTTCCGATTACCAAATCACCGTTATGGCAAAAAGGGCACCGGAAATTACAACCATGAGTAAAGATAGCCGCCGCGACGTTGCCGGGATAATCCAATAATGTAGTTTTGGTTAATCCGCCGATTTTCATTATCACCTGCTTCAGATTTTAGAAATTATGATATAATGTCGTTAAGACATTATATCAGCGCAGTATTAGTGCGCATCCCCCGGAGGGCATGATTTCTTTAGAAATCATGTTATACTATATGATGTTGGGGTCAAAAGGTATTTTGACCCCAGATACCTACGGACTGCTCCATACTTCGCATTCCCGCAGTCCTACAACCACGAGGAATCCGCCCCGCCAGGGCTACTTCCTCGTGTTTGGCGGGTCCCAAAGTCATGATTTTTCATGCAAGCATGAAAATCATGACCTTTTGACCCTGGTATCATCATATTATATTACATCATCCAAAGGAAATAAAGATGCCAAACTTATCCCATGAAAAATATATGGCCGCCGCTATCAAGCAGGCAAAGAAAGCCGCCCGCCTCGGTGAGGTGCCGATTGGCTGCGTGATTATTTATGCCGGAAGCCCTCATGCTAATCCGGAAAACCGGCGCAAGGCCGAGGATATCGCAACGGCAAAGCACAAAACCAGCCTGGCCCCCGGCCAGATAATCAGCACTGGTTATAACCGCCGTAATACTGATAAAACATCGCTTGCCCACGCTGAAATCACGGCAATCCGCAAAGCAAATAAAATAATCGGTGACTGGCGCTTGGATAATTGCGTTTTGTATGTGACCCTTGAGCCGTGCCAAATGTGTGCCGGTGCTATCATACAGGCACGGATTCCGAAAGTGGTGATTGGTAGCATGAGCCCCAAAAGCGGTTGCGCGGGTTCGGTTCTAAATATCCTTGAAATGCCGGAGTTTAACCACCAGGCCGAAGTGATAAGGGGGGTAATGGAAGAGCAGTGTACAATGATGTTATCAGAATTTTTCCAGGGGTTACGAGGCGGGAATGATAATTCACATGGCTTAACTGTATAAAAATAACACTTGTTATTGATTTACATTGCGCTAAATTTATGATATGCTTGTCCTTGAAATGAATAATTGGCACTACATATAGTAGTTTACAGGAGGAAAGAAATGAAAAAGTTTTTTGCACTATTATTAACCCTCGCAATGGCATTTACCCTTGTTGCTTGCGGCGCAGAAGAGTTTGAGTTAGCGTTAATTACCGATTATGGTACTATCGATGATGGTTCTTTTAATCAAGGTTCATGGGAAGGTCTTGAGAAATATGCCAAAGAAAACAAAATTTCTCACAAGTATTATCAACCTGCCGATGAAGCCGACGATGCTTATCTTAACGCTATCGACCTTGCCGTTCAAGGCGGCGCGAAAGTTATCGTAACCCCCGGTTTCTTATTTGAAGTCCCAATCTTTGTTGCCCAGGACCGTTACCCTGATGTCAAATTCGTTTTGCTTGACGGTTCACCGAATAATGGCGACTGGGACAATTTTGAAGGACGTGTCGGCGACAACGTTGTCAGCATTTTCTACGCTGAAGACCAGTCCGGTTTCCTTGCCGGTTATGCAGCGGTAATGGATGGTTATCGCAATCTTGGCTATATGGGCGGGATGGCAGTACCTCCCGTTGTCCGTTTCGGACATGGTTTTGTTCAGGGTGCCGAATACGCAGCTCAAGAACTTGGTTTACCTGAAGATTCAATTAATATCAACTATTTTTATACCGGGACATTTAGCCCTGCCCCCGAAATCCAGACCAGGGCAGCAGCTTGGTACAATGACGGCGTAGAAGTTATTTTCGTTGCCGGCGGCGGTATCTTCTTCTCGGTCGTCCCTGCTGCAGAAAATGCCGGACAGTTTGTTATCGGTGTTGACACTGACCAATCCGGTTTGTCAGATACGGTCATTACCAGCGCTTTGAAACTTTTAACCCAATCCGTATATGACAGTGTTGAATCTTTCTATAATGGTACGTTCGCCGGAGGGCAGACCCGGATATATTCAGCTTCGAATATGGGTGTTGGATTGCCAATGGCTACTTCCAAGTTTAATACATTTTCACAAGCCGATTATGATGTAATCTTCGAAAAAATCGTTAGCGGTGCAGTAGTAGTAAATAATAATACTGAAATGGCTCCGACCGACATTCCGACTAGCGCAGTAGTAGTAAACGACCAGAACTAATCAAGAACTGTACATTCCCCCGTGTTCATGCGTGATTTCCGCTTGGGTGCGGGGGATTATAACGAGAAAAGGTTTTCTAAGTTTGCTTCATTGGAACCTGCAACCAAATCAACGCGAGCGTTGATTCCAAAAGCTAAAACTTCGTTTAGGGAAGAATGCTTGAGAGACACCATTCTTCCCAAGTTATTGGAAGGCTATTATGGAAACAGTTATAGAAATGAAAGGAATTACCAAAGCTTTTCCCGGAATCATTGCCAATGACGACATCTCAATGGATTTGCGCCGCGGCGAAATACATGCGCTTCTTGGCGAAAACGGAGCCGGTAAATCCACGCTGATGAGCATCCTTTTCGGGTTGTATCAACCTGACAGTGGTGTCATAAATAAAAATGGGGAAATAGTAAGTATTAATGGCCCCAACGATGCGACACGTTTAGGGATTGGCATGGTTCATCAACATTTCAAATTAGTTCAAAATTTTACCGTTCTCGAAAATATCGTCCTTGGTATGGAAACGACAAAACGCGGTTTTTTACATATGGAAGAAGCCCGCGCCCGTGTCGTTGAATTGTCTGAACAATATGGGCTGGCAATTGATCCCGATGCTTATATATCTGATATCACCGTTGGTATGCAACAACGGGTTGAAATCCTCAAAATGCTTTACCGTGAAAACGAAATTCTCATCTTTGACGAACCAACCGCTGTCTTAACCCCGCAAGAAATTGATGATTTGATGGATATTATGAAAGGGTTAACTTCGGAAGGAAAATCCATCCTTTTTATTACGCATAAATTAGCCGAAATTAAACGAGTTGCTGACCGTTGTACCGTCTTACGTAAAGGTTGTTTAATCGGCACGGTTGATGTCGCATCTGCCAACGTTGAACAACTTTCAGAGATGATGGTCGGACGTAAGATTAATTTTATCGTGGAAAAATCCGAAGCCGAACCGAAAGAAGTTGTACTGGAAGTCAAGGATTTATCTGTTCACAGCAAAACCCATGGAAAAGCGGCGGTTAATAATGTTTCATTTAAAGTCCGTTCTGGTGAGGTTGTTTGTATCGCCGGGATTGACGGCAATGGCCAAAGTGAGTTGGTTTATGCCTTGACCGGCATCCGGCCGCCTGACGAGGGTACGATTTTGCTTGCGGGTAAGGATATTTCCCGGGTTTCGGTGCGTACCCGCAGTAATGAAGGAATGGCGCATATTCCGGAGGACAGGCATCGCCACGGTCTGATTCTTGATTATGACTTGGCATATAACCTTGTCTTGCAAACATATCATACCCCGCGTTTCCAAAAAAACGGCTTTTTACGCTTTAATGAAATATATGAATATGCTGATGAGTTAATTGAGAAATTCGATATCCGCAGCGGGCAGGGCGGGCGTACCCCTACCCGTAGTATGTCGGGGGGGAACCAGCAAAAAGTTATCGTCGCCCGGGAAATTGACCGCAAACCAAAGTTACTTGTTGCTGTGCAACCGACCCGCGGCCTTGATGTCGGGGCGATTGAGTATATCCACAAGCAGCTTATCCATGAACGGGAAACCGGTGCGGGGGTATTGCTTGTCTCACTGGAACTTGATGAGGTAATGAATTTAAGTGACCGGATTCTCGTTATATATGAAGGGCAAATCGTTGCTGACGTTGACCCAAGAGAAGTTACTTTACAAGAACTTGGCCTTTATATGTCCGGTTCAAGTGTGAAGAATAATTCTAAGGTTTAAAACTACACATAAAAGATTATTAAAAACTTCACACGGCAAGAATGCCGCAAGCGCCATTCTTGTATCATAAAAGGAGGAAAATTTAATGAAAAAGGAGCGGCACTTTCTTTCTTCTTTGAGTGGAATGAACGCACTATCGTCAGTGATGGCAATATTGATAGGCTTGTTTGCCGGATTTATTATTTTGCTTGCATCCAATCCAGCCCAAGCTTTTAACGGTTTTTTCATTGTTTTGACGGGCGGGTTTTCCGATTTATTCAATCTCGGCCAAGTATTATACTACGCGACCCCGATTATTATGACCGGGCTTTCGGTTGGGTTTGCGGGTAAAACCGGACTGTTTAATATTGGTGCATCAGGACAGTTTACCTTTGGGATGTATGCAGCTATTTTGGTGGCAATCAAAATGTCCGGCTTGCCAGGCCCATTAGTTTGTCTCCTTGCTTTACTTGCGGGGATAATTGCCGGAGCGTTGTGGGGGCTGGTCCCCGGCTTGCTTAAAGCATTATGTAATGTTCATGAAGTAATTGCCTGTATTATGATGAACTATATCGGAATGTACCTTGTAAATTATCTTATCGTCACGACTGATGTTTATGACAATACCCGAAATATGACAATGAGGTTATCACAAGATGCAAACTTGCCGACACTCGGGCTTGATAATCTGTTTTCGGCGGCAACCGCCGGAGGCGCGGCGCGCCCGTCCAGTGTCGGAAGCGGTATCTTAATTGCAATTTTCGTCTGCGTATTAATTTATATTGTTCTCGAAAAAACAAAATTTGGTTATGAATTAAAGTCATGCGGTTACAACCATGAAGCGGCTCATTATGCCGGAATCAATGAAAAAAAGGGTATTATGCTCTCGATGACTATTGCCGGGGGGCTGGCCGGATTAGGCGGGGCGATGCTCGCGCTGGCCGGGGCTGGCCGCGGAATCAAAGTTGTTGATGTATTAGCGGGCGAGGGATTTATGGGTATCCCGGTAGCGCTGCTTGCCCTTAACAACCCAATTGGTATTATTTTTTCAGGTTTTTTAATTGCTTACCTGACCCAAAGCGGATTTTTATTACAACGGCTTGCTTTTGCCCCGGAGATTATTGAGATTATTATTGCAATCATTATTTATTTTTCGGCATTAGCCTTACTGCTGAAAGGCGCTATTGAATACTTTATTAAGGGGAAAAAGAAAGATGCCCGGATTAAGGCAGAGGATTTGGGAACGGGGGATTTCAAAACAGGAAATAATGATTCGGAAGGAGGTGACAGCGGATGAGTTTTGATGTCTTAGTTTTCTTAATTCAGCAAATGATGTTTTTCTCGATTCCGTTACTCATCGTTGCGCTTGGAGGGATGTTTTCCGAACGTAGTGGGGTGGTTAATATTGCGCTGGAAGGTATCATGATAGTGGGCGCGTTTATCGGTGTATTATTTATTTTCTTTGTACAGGGTGCCGGTATCAGGATAAATGGGCAGCTTTTACTGCTGCTTACTTTGCTGGTAGCGGCGGGCGCCGGTATCTTAATTGCGCTTCCTCATGCTTATGCTTCGGTACATATGAAAGCGAACCAGGTTATCAGCGGGACGGCGATTAATATGTTTGCCCCGGCGTTTGCGATTTATGTTGCCCGCATGATTCGGTCGGTACAACAAATACCGTTTACAAATCAATTTTATATTGAATCAGTGCCAATATTGGGAAATATTCCGATTATCGGCCAATTTTTCTTTCAAAGAACATATATTCTTACTTATTTTGGATTTTTGATTCTGATTGTTTCATGGATATTACTTTATAAGACACCGTTCGGGCTCCGCCTTAGGGCTTGCGGTGAGCATCCCCAGGCGGCAGATTCACTTGGTATCAATGTCTTTAAAATGCGCTATATCGGGGTCATGATTTCCGGCGCCCTTGCCGGTATCGGGGGGGTGGTTTTTGTCATTCCGACATCGATAACATTTGATGCAACTGTCGCAGGATATGGTTTCCTTGCGCTTGCGGTTTTGATTTTCGGCCAGTGGAAACCCGGGCGTATTTTGTTCGCCGCTTTTTTCTTTGGTTTGATGAAAACGGTATCGGTAGCCTACTCAAGTATACCGTTCCTGAACAACCTAAATATTTCCGGTTCGGTATACAAAATGATTCCCTTTATTGCCACCCTGGTTGTCCTTGCGTTTTCCTCGCGGAAGTCGATGGCACCGAAAGCGGTGGGTGTGCCTTATGATAAGGGGAGTAGGTAAGGTCGTGAGCCTGCGGCGAAGTGCAGAGATGTCCACGCGGATTAATCATCAATCTTTGCCGCTCTTTTATCTAGCATAAGGTCAACACTCAACCCTGCCGCGACCAGCGCCCCGCCGATTAATAGTTGCATCGAGAAAGAGCCGGAGATTAGTGCATCAAGCAAGATACCCGTGAATACCTGTCCGACGAACATTAGTAAGGATAGATAAAAGGCCGGTACTTTGGTAACGATAACATTACTGATTAGGACAGTGCATAACCCCACCGGCCCTCCGAGATAGATAAGAATATTTGGCGAGAAAGTTATATTTGAAAAATCCAGCTCCCCCCGCCCCAAAATCAATAAAATCGGGATAGAACATATCAAACCAACGACATAGTTAAAAAAAGCACTGGTCGGGACACTGGAAAATTCTGCAAGCTTTGCATTAAGAGAACGCGCAAAAATAACCGTGAAACCAGTAGCGAAAGCCGCCAAAATAGCCATTATCACAAAATTACTTGTCATATAAGCTATACCGGCAAGAATCAGTAAAAGGCCGACAATCTTGCGGGCTTTAAAAGGATGCTTTGGCAGTCCCAGCCATCCCGTCTGGTCAATTAACAGCCCGGCAATCCCCTGACCAAGTAAACCAAGGGCCATAATTTCAGAAACAGTAATATGGGCAAAAGCATAATTAGTAAAAACAACCGTAAAAATACCGATTGCCCCGCCGATATAAAAATACCATGGTATTTTTACAAGCTTGATTTTAATCCGTTTTATTAAAAGTACCGCAAGGAGAACCGCTAATCCGGCGACATGGATAATAATTGTTGATGTATGTAAGCCATAATGTGCCGCAAGATCGCCGTTAAAGACAATCATAATTGCAACAAGTACACCGGTAAGTAAAGAAAAGAAATAATACATAGTTAGTCTCCAGATCTAGTATTGAGCAAGCTCATTTTTTTAGCATACATCACATTCATTGCATGTTGATGGCCTATGCCTGATGAATTACAATCGAAGATAATTTCTGAAAAATCCTCAATAAACCAATCATGATAATGGGTCAATAATTCCCCGGATTGCCAAAAATATGAATATTTTTCATCCTCGGGCGGTGAAGCGATAAATGGCTTATTAATAAAAACGTTAAATACATTTAAGCCATCTTCGGCAGTGTGTTTGCGGTAATCGGCAATAATCTCGCTTCTCAGCTCCGGTTTAATATAATGTAATGCGCCGCTAGAATATAGGATATCATATTTTTTATCAAGGCGATAGTCACTTATATTTGCTTTAAAAACATTTACATTAACCCGGGCTTTGTCAGCGAGCCGCTTCGTTTTGTCAATACCTTTAACAGTGATATCAAAGGCATCAACATCATAACCGCAGCGTGCGAAAAAAACTGCATCTTTACCCTCGCCGCAAGCAATATCCAAAATTTTAATTCTTTTTTCCGGCGGTTTAAGCGCCAAAATTTTCAAACACATCGCTGATGGGTTAACCCCCCAATAATAATCCGAGTTGTTATACACATTTTCGTAATATGATATACTTGCGTTACCTGCGTTAAAACCAAGCAACTGGTCAACACTGATATTAAATATCTGCGCCAGTTTAGGAAGGGCGGTGATATCGGGCAGGGATTGTCCGGTTTCCCATTTACTTACCGCTTGATATGTGATATTCAATCTACTGGCCAATTCTTCTTGGGTAATACCGCTTTCTTTGCGGTATCTGGCAATATTGCCGGAAATAATATTTTTCATATTTTCATTATAAAGCAGATAACCATAATAGCAATAACTTGTTATTTGAGTTTGCGGAAAATTCAACTATCGGTTGAGAGAAAAATTATGGTATTTGCCGTTAAATTATGATATAGTAGACAAAATATCACCAGACCCGGCAGGAAAGCAACATGGATGGAGGGAATATGGAAATAAAGAAAGCCAATATTGATAGTGGACAAGGTTTTGACTGGGGGCGTACATCGGAAAATTACGCGAAATTCAGGGATATTTATCCGCCCCTTTTTTATGAAAAAATTATCGGGATGGGGTTATGTGTCAAAGGGCAGCGTGTTTTGGACATCGGCACCGGTACGGGGGTTTTACCCCGCAATCTATATAAATATGGCGCGGAATTAACCGGTTCTGATATATCGGAAAACCAAATTGAACAGGCACGCCATCTTTCAATAGAAGCAGGAATGGATATAAATTATGTGGTTTCGCCGGCCGAAGCGGTAGATTTTCCCGATAATTATTTTGATACCGTATTGGCCTGCCAATGTTATATATATTTTGATAAAAATGCCCTTTTCCCGAAAATTCATAGTATATTAAAACCCGATGGACATTTTTGTATTCTATTTATGACGTGGCTGCCTGAAGAAAGTGAGATAGCTGCCAATTTTGAAAAGCTGACTCTAAAATATAACCCCGCATGGTCTGCATCCGGAATGAAACGCTTTTTTTATGATTTTCCGGAAGAGGCAAAAGGGCTGTTTGAAATAAAGGAATCCATTGGTTATGACGTTCCGGTTACATTTACCCGTGAGAGCTGGCACGGGCGGGCAAAAACATGCCGGGGAATCGGCGCTTCCTCATTGTCAGCCGATGAAATTGCGAAATGGGAAAGTGAGCATCTTAAATATCTTAAAACAGTGCCCGAGACTTTTGATGTTCTGCACTATGTTACAATGCTCAATTTGCGGAGGATATGAGTTTACAGCTTTTTGCCGATTCAAATTGTAAAACCGGAAAAGCCCGCTTCAGTATCAGCCCCCCTGCTTCGGTTATCCTTTACATCCTTTCTTTTTCGTTGTAAAATGATATAAGACTTTTGTTATTTACATAGGAGAAAACACAATTAATTACTTGAAAGGTTTTACTTTTGGTTTGCTATATGGAGCTGCCAGTCCCGTTCCCGGTATTAGCGGCGGCACTTTATTTGTCTTTTTAAATATTTATGAAGATGTATTTATATCAGCAAGCTGGGCAAATATAAAGAAAAACTTGTCGCTTGTCATTTCATTTTTAATAGGATGCGGCGTTGGTTTGCTTGGCATTAGCCATGTTATAATGTACTTGCTTGGCAATTATGAGCGGATTATGTATTTTAGTTTTATCGGTTTAATTCTTGGCTGTATTCCCAATATCTACAAAAAAGCAACTGTGGTTAAAATAAAAGCAATAAATGGCTTGATATTCGCAGTGGCGCTTGCTTTTATGCTATTATTAACTTTTTCCGGCGGCGAATTAAGTACTAACAGTTCCCTTGAACAGCTTGGCAGCCTGACCCCGAATTTGCTTTTGTGGATTTTCATTGCCAGTATTATCAGTTCAATGGCAATGCTGATTCCAGGAGTAGGTGGTTCGATAATGATGCTCGCTTTAGGTATTTATACGATTTTTATTGAAGCAGTGTCAACATTTAATCTCGTTTTGCTCTCTGTTTTAACAGTGGCGATGATACTTGGCACTCTTTTAGGAGTTATCGCGATTAAAAAACTGCTCAATTCTTATCCGCAAACCTTGTATTGTGCGATATTAGGTTTTATTATCGGTTCGATATTTATTATCTATCCCGGCTTCTCTGCGAATTTGGAAGGGTTAATTTCATTAATATTCGTAGCCCTATTCGCTGTTTTCGCTTTTTGGCTTTCTAAAAAGGGTTAATATCTATTTTCTTAGCTTGATCGAATTGATTTTGTTGTCCCATATTATTGTCAATTATTTTTTCTCCTTAGTTATTTCCTCGTATCAGTATAATAATTTAACCAATTGGATTCAATTAAAAAATATGTAAAGCGCGCTTGACATTATATTATTTATATGCTATTCTTATGTAAAGCAAACTTTACAAAACGCCAAGTTGAAAGAAAAATGCTTCAACTACTTAATTTAAAATACGCTGGTAGCGGACAGAGGTATAAAATGAAAAACAGAATTGAAGAAATCCGCAAAGAACGAGGCTTAAAACAAGAAGAACTCGCCGAAGTGCTTGAAGTATCGCGGCAGACGATTAGCTCGTTAGAAAATGGGCGGTATAACCCATCAATTATATTGGCTTTTAAAGTTGCGGCATATTTTGATATGCAAATTGAGGAAATATTCATTTATGAGCAGGAGGATTCGCAATGAAAAATAAAATCGGCAAAATTATATTTAATATTTTTTACTGGCTATTTTTTCTGGGGCTTGGTGTGTTATGGGGATGGCAGGGATGGTTAAATGACTGGCGGGGCATTATTAGCTTAATTGGCTTAACTGTTTTCTTTGTATTAAGCCTTGAGGCAGTAAACAAAAAGTTTTGGCCAAAACAGGCTCTTGAAAACAATGAGACAGCGGTGATTAAAGAACCATGGGCAAAAATAATAATTCGTACCGCGCTCCAGGTAACGATGGGAGGTACATTTACTTTTGGATTAATATGTACTATTTTTGCTTTAATTGATGGTAATAATGAAGATATTTTTATCTACATCGGGTGTATGGTAGTATCAATTATTATTTTGGCTGTTCTGATAATGGTGCGGCCAATCCAAGACCAACAGGCGAAATATGAAATTGACAAAGCAAAAAAAGATTTTAAAAATATTGGTAAAGATGAGCGGCTGAAAGCAATACAGCATAAAGCCGGATATATTACTCTCGGAGTAACACTTATACTTCTGTTGGTATTCGGTGCGCTTATCACAGTATTCCCGCCTGCCAACTACAACTTAATTACAATGGGTATATTAAGCATATTCGGTATTGCGGTGGCTCTATTTACAGTTTTACATGGCCTTTACGATGCGGAAAAACTTGATATAACAAAGCAAAGCACAATCGGCGGAAAAACCATTGTCTTTCTAATTAGCTTAATTCCGCCGGCTTTACTGGCAGCACAATGGATTATTGCCGGGCTTTCAAACATTGGAATTGCATTTTTTGTAGTGTTTGTCTGTGTAACTATTAATAATGCTTTTGATTTGTGGCACATGTGCAAGTACAAATAATCAAAAGGTAAATAACCGAAGACTAAACACAAGCGCCAGGCTAATCATCACGGCAACCAAAGCCCAATAACCAAATTTAAATAAATTTGTTTCGTTTTTTCCAGCTTCCTTTTCTCTTGGATTATTGATTACCAGCTTTCTCATACAGATTATAGCAACCGGTATCATTAGAACGGCAACAATTCCAAGGACAAGAACGTATCCTTGGATAATATCCCAATATACATTATGGTCTTTTAAAAAGTTTGCCGGGTTGAATAAAATATTCAAAGAATTAAGAACGACATGGGCCAGAACCGGTGCCCATATTGAACGGGTATAATAAAGCATAAATGCCCATATTATACCTAATATCAAGGTATATGATACTTGAAACACCCCCGAGTGCACTATGCCGAAAAGCAGTCCGCTTAAAAGAGCAGTTTTCCATGCCGAAACATTTCGTTTTTGATATTCAATTATAATAGGGCCCCTAAACCATAGCTCCTCAAAAGTTGCCGTTAGCAAACCAAAAGCAATAAGTGGCTTCCATAACGCGCCAAACCCCGGTAACTCAAAGTATACTGCTTCAAATTCACCCAAAATAGTGTTAAAGTGCCCCATATTTACAAATCTTATTATTAGGGCGGCTGTCAACGATATTATTACTATGTACAATCCATTTTTAAACCCTAACTTGGCTTGCGGTAAAACAACTTTTGGTTTTTGTCTGGTAATAAGCATATAGAGAAGCAAAGGGATAAGGGTGATTATAGCAACCTGTATTACTCCATTTACCTCAACTGATGCAAACTCAACCGACCTTAATAACGGCATTAATGCCAAGGGGATAATTACATAAATATATAGTAGATATAAGAAAAATACGATATGCGCTTTTGCCGCTGATTCTGTAGTTAAATTTTTTGTTTCTTCGTTCATTAAAACCTCCGTTTATTGAAATATGAAACTATCGCCGGAATGTTATTCTATAATATAAGAAATATATCAATGCAATGGCTATATGTCAAGTATTTAACGGCATAATTAACTGTAAAAACCTTTCAAAATCATGCTCAATGATGTAGACTATATTATCGGACAAAAATAAACAAAAAAAATCGGGCAGGCCTTAAGTCGTTCGCTCCGCTAATAATCACATTAAATATGAAAGGTGGTAACAAAATGGAGTACAAAATCATTGAAAAAGAAGCGTTCAAAGTAGTAGGCATTGTAAGGGAGTTCAACGGCGATACTTCATATGCACAAATTCCGAAGTTTTGGCAATCGCATTTTGAGAGTGGCAACGGACAGTTTATCAATGGTATGTTTGGGATTTGCTATGGCCATGACAGTAATAGCAATCTATTCAATTATATGATAGCGGATTGTGATGAGGGTAAAGGCGAACTTCCCGACCGATTTACTACAATGGAAATTCCCGCAAAAACATGGGCGGTGTTCCCGATTAAAGGTGCGCTTCCGGATGCTTTGCAGGATACTAATACGAAGATATGGAGTGAGTGGCTGCCAAATTGCCGGGAATACGAACTTGACGGCAATATGAATATCGAGATGTATTCGTGCGGTGATATGGACAGTGCGGATTATTACAGCGAAATTTGGCTTCCGGTCAAGAAGATATAATGTGCTAAGACATTATATCTGTGCGGATTTTGATTTGCGAAGTAAATCATGATATAATAAATCCGGCCATACAGCCTGTCTGTGAAGATGGGCTGTATTTTATTGAGTCTATTTATATATCCATGACTCTTAAAATATGTTACAATAAATAAAATTGAGAAAGAGGGCAAAATATGTTGAAAAAATTACTTGTCGTAAATGCGACCCCCAAAACTGACGGACTCACTTACTCTTTTGTCGAAACGGCGGAAGCCACTGCCGCAAGTCTTGGTTTGGAGTGTGAGATTCTCCGTTTAGCCGGGCTCGGATTAAAAAGTTGTAAGATGTGTTACGATGGCTGGGGGATTTGTTTCAAGGAACATAAGTGTGTATTAAGTGGCCAGGATTGTTTTGCCGAGTTGCAGCAAAAGATAAAAGAAGCCGATGCTTTTGTTTATGTTACTCCGGTATATTGGGGTGAAATCAGCGAGGACTTGAAAGTTTTCTGGGACAGGCTAAGGCGTTGTGAAACTACTAAACAATGGCATGACAAACTTGATGAGGATTCTTTCCACAAAGATAAACCAAGTATTATCGTAGCCGCCGCCGGCGGCGGTTGCGGCGGAATAATCAGTACCCTGTCACAAATGGAGCGTTACGTTGACCAGCTCGGTCAACACACTGGATTTAAAGAAGGTACTGCCGGTGTATTTGATTATATTGCGGTGAACCGTTGGAACCAGGAATATAAGCGTGAGGCACTAAAAGCGGCAATAACTGAAATGACAGCTTACAAAAACGGCATAAAAAAAGCACCGGCAATGAATCATCTTAAAGATTTAGAAAAATTTTAAACAAAAATAATAACTACGAAGAATGGCCATTTATGGCCATTCTTCATACGAAATCTATTATTTTTACTGCCCTCTTTCGGACATCATCACTGCAATTTCATTCTCATTTATCCCTACCATAGCTTCCCCTAAGTCCTCTGACAATCCCGCAAGTAATTTATAATCCTTAAAATTCGCAACTGCTTTCACAATCGCCGCTGCTCTTTTAGCAGGGTCGCCCGATTTAAAAATACCTGAACCAACGAATACGCCCTCGGCCCCTAGCTGCATCATCAACGCTGCATCAGCAGGAGTTGCGACACCACCCGCCGAAAAATTTGCAACCGGCAATTTACCCGATTGAGCGACTTGCTTCACCAATTCATACGGGGCAGCTAATTGCTTAGCAGCATCCTGCAATTCGTCGGGGGACTTTGCGGCTAACGCCCGGATTTCACCCATAATTGTCCGCATATGTTTGACGGCCTGGACAATATCACCTGTTCCCGGTTCACCCTTTGTGCGAATCATTGATGCACCTTCGGCAATTCGCCGCAGAGCTTCACCTAAATTCTTGGCGCCGCATACAAATGGTGCGTTAAATTGTGTTTTATCAACATGATATACATCATCGGCAGGAGAAAGGACTTCACTTTCATCAACCATATCAATCCCGATTGCTTCAAGAATCCGCGCCTCCATAATATGCCCAATCCGGCATTTCGCCATAACGGGAATGGTGATTGCGGCTTGAATTTCCCTAATCATCTTGGGGTCGCTCATTCTCGAAATACCGCCCGCTGCCCGGATGTCGGCGGGAATCCGCTCTAATGCCATAACCGCACATGCCCCTGCGGCCTGGGCAATTTTTGCTTGCTCGGGTGTGGTAACGTCCATAATTACCCCGCCTTTTAGTGTTTCTGCCAAGTTTTTATTAAAATTCATTTTATTAAACCTCCATAATAAATATTGATAAATTGTCTAATTACTATTAAAATAGAAACTGGTATGTTTTCAATGTTCAGATTGGATTTGTTTCAGCATACCAGATGGAGAATTATGTTTACAATTAATTTTAATGACAAGACAACATTATACGAGCAGCTATACCACCGGATCCGTACTGATATTGAATCAGGTTTTTTGGGGCAGAACGAAAAACTCCCGTCAAAGCGGAAACTGGCGAAACATTTGCAAATCAGTATATCAACTGTCCAGAATGCTTACGAACAGCTTCTTGCGGAAGGTTATATAATTTCAAAAGAAAAAAAAGGTTACTATGTCTGTGATGAGCCTGTTTTTGCCGGGCGTAAAATAATAATCCCCCCGCCGTTGGTAATCACTGAACCGCAAGCAGAATCACCGCAATTTGATTTAAAAACTAATGCAGTTGATACAGAGCATTTTCCATATTCGGTGTGGAGCCGCCTGATGCGGGAATCAATGCGGGAGAATCCGACCGTGCTGCTGCACTCGCTTCACCCGCAGGGCAACTACGATTTAAGGGTGGAAATCGCCAATTATCTCCAGGCGTTCCGTGACGTGAATATCACACCGGAGCAGATTATCCTTGGGGCAGGGATTGAATATATTATTGGCCTGATTACCGAACTGCTTCCGGTTGCTTTTTTCGCTTACGAGAACCCCGGTTACATGAAAATCCGCAAAATATTAGAAAGCCGGCGAATGGATGCAGTAGCTGTCCCTGTTGATAATAATGGGTTAATTGTAGAGAAGCTTGCTCAAACAGGCGCAACTGCTGTATTTGTAACAGCATCAAATCACTTCCCGACCGGGGCAGTAATGGGGGTAGGCCGCCGGCGCCAGTTAATCGAGTGGGCAGAGCAAAGTGATGAGCGTTATATCATTGAAGACGACTTTAATAGCGAGTTTCGCTTTGTGCTTAAACCGATTCCCGCATTACAAAGCCTTGATACAAGCGAAAAGGTTATTTATATAAACTCGTTCGCCCAAACGCTGGCCCCATCTTTGCGAATGGCTTACGCTGTTTTGCCCGAAACACTCTTACAGCGATATCGGGAAAAATTGATGTTTTATTCGTGTACAGTGTCGCAATTTGAGCAACTGACATTGAAACGCTTTTTGCAGGGCGGTTATTATGAACGGCATTTGGGGCGGATGAAAACGGTATACCGCAACCGGCAGAAGATTTTCATCGACGGGTTATCGCCCATCATAGAAAATCTCATCCTTGACGGACAAAAAGCAGGCTTGCATTTACAAATTAAATCGGCAAAATTGACGGAATGCGAATTAGTGAAGTTGGCGAATGATAAAGGTGTGCGGGTTTATCCTTTTTCAGATTTCTATGCGGTACCACCGCCGGAAACGCATACCGTGGCGCTAGGGTTTGCGGGTTGTGGTGACGATGAATTGCGTGAGGTTGCGGGGCGCTTATGTGCCGCGTGGGAGTAAAAAGGTTTACTTTGATTTAATTTTGTTATTCAAAATCAACCATAAACCCTTTGGAAAAATAAAAGCAGACAATATATAAAATATTATTAGTCAAACAGAACCGTATATTCATCAGCCACCCCCGGAAATACGAGCAGCAAGCCCATAATAGCTTCTTCCGCATTGGCTGCTGCCTGTTCCAATAAGCTGCTTCCAATCAGGCTGTCTTCTTTTTCTTGTTTTTGTTCAGCGATGAAATCCGTATAGTCTGATATACTCAAGCGAGTAAATATGCCCGCACTTTCATCGTAAATCTGTACCGAATCTTCATATACCACATGAGATAATACTTTTGGTTCAGGTAAAGTAATAATTATTATCCGGTCACGAATATCAATTTCCATTTCACCCGTATCGATTCCAAGTTTCATTTCTCCATCATAAACAATTAGAAATGACTTTCTGGTTCCGGGAATGTTTATTTCCCCGCCAAAAAGACTAAGCGTTTTTTGTTCAGAAAAATCCCCTATTTCAGAATAATAAAATCCTAAAGTGGATAGCTCGGTTATCTGTTGAATGCTTTTTCTTAATAAGGTTGAATCGATTTCAATTTTTGTCTCAATAGAAGGCCTAAGCCTGTCTGGTTGGGTAAAAAAATAAAAACCTAAAACAAAAATAAATAAAAGACAAAGATTTACGGTTGACTTATATTTTCGATAAAATATTCCCATAATTGCGGCACTATCATTTGAATCATCTTAACTATTCATATGATGGTTGCTAATGGATATGCTTAAAACTTTAAGATGTGCTTACATTCTTTTTTCCAGATACCGTTCAATTTCTTCTAAAAATCTCACCGCTTTTTCATATTGATCTTGTGCATCATTTTTTGATACTAAGAAAAAATCAGCATAATCACAGTTGTTTCTGATTTGAAAGGCATTACTTATATACTTTGAGTACTCTTTATCAATTTCACCAGTTTTAACATATTCTTTTTGAAAATAAGCAATTACATTGGCATGTTTTGAAAAATCTATTTCATCTAATGCAAGAATAGCACGAACTATTGAAAACATTGCGTAATAAGAGCGGCTAATTGAATCTTTATATTCACCTGCATCTAACAATATTTTAGCAGAGTTAAGCTTTTCATTTGCTGTTTTGATTCTATATACCATCAGTTCATTAACATAATCAGGCACTTAGTTCGATTCCTTCCTTCAATATGTTTCGATAATATGGCAAGATATTCTGATAATGATTAAATTCTTCATAAGGTATTACTGTTGGGGAAATAATGATCTCATAATCAAGCTCCATATCAGCCGACAATTCCCATATCTGTTTCAGCTTTTCTTGTAAATCTTTTCGCTCACCCTTTACAATTGCAACTATATCAATATCGGAACCATTAGAAAAGTCCCCTCTGGCATATGAGCCATATAGATATACATGACAAATATCATTTTTATATATTTCCTTATAAATATGAAACATTTTTTCTAAAATCTTATCTAAATCATTCTTCGGAAATGTATTCATAAATAAATTTACCCCGTTGATATTTATAGCATAAAAAAGATTTTAACTATACGGAGTCTAAGGGATTTGAACCCTTGCGCCGGCGAACCGACCTACTGGATTTCGAATCCAGACCCTTCAGCCACTTGGGTAAGACTCCTGATAAAGCACCTGTTTGGCGCAAGAGTTTACCTTGGTAAACTCTATCTTCATCTAAGTATAATATTCCATCCCCTAACAAGTCAAGTCAAAAACTATTGTAGCCGGCCGGATTATAAGCTATAATGATAGAACCAGCAGGAAAATAAGCGCGAAAGGACATTCTAAATGAAAAGAATCGGCTTACTCACTAGCGGCGGCGATTGCCAGGCTTTGAATGCCGCAATGCGCGGCGTTGTCAAATGTCTGACGGTCAGCGGCGAAAAGGTAGAAATATATGGCTTCATTGATGGTTATAAAGGATTGATTTATGGTGATTTTCGAATGCTTACCGGAAAAGACTTTTCTGGTATTTTAACGATTGGCGGCACTATTCTTGGCACTTCCCGCACCCCTTTTAAGACTATCCGGGTACCTGATGAAAATGGCCTTGACAAAGTTGAGGCAATGAAGCAAAACTATCACAAATTGCGCCTTGATTGCCTTGTTATCCTCGGCGGAAACGGAACCCATAAAACAGCCAATCTTTTAAGCCAAGAGGGGCTCAATATCGTCACCTTGCCGAAAACAATTGATAATGATTTGTGGGGCACAGATATGACTTTTGGTTTCCAGAGTGCGGTCGATATTGCCACTCATGCTATTGATTGTATCCACACGACAGCGGCATCTCATGGCCGGATATTTATAGTTGAAGTCATGGGGCACAAAGTTGGCTATCTTACTTTAAATGCCGGAATGGCCAGCGGGGCCGACATTATCTTAATTCCTGAAATTCCTTATGATATTGATAAAGTTATCGAAGCAATTGAAAAACGTCATGAGCGCGGCAGTGCTTTTACGATTCTGGCCGTAGCCGAAGGAGCTATATCAAAAGAAGATGCTGCTTTATCAAAAAAAGAGTACAAAGAAAAAATGAAAACTTCGCCTTACCCTTCGATTTCTTATGAAGTTGCTGATCAAATTAAGCAAAAAGGCGGATATGATATTAGGGTAACAGTTCCCGGACATACCCAGCGCGGCGGAAGCCCCTGCCCCTATGACCGTGTTTTTGCCAGCCGTTTAGGCTCGGAAGCCGGACGTTTAATCCTCGATGGCGAATATGGTTTTATGGTTGGTTATCGAAACCGTGAAATTGTCAAAGTACCGCTCGAAGATGTTGCCGGAAAACTGAAAATGGTTTCCCCCGAAGCAAGTATTGTCAAAGAAGCCAAAATGCTCGGCATTTGTTTTGGAGACTAATAAATGAACTACACCGCATTATACCGCAAATTCCGTCCTCAGGTTTTCGCTGATGTATATGGTCAGGATGCAATCGTAACGACGTTAAGAAATCAAATTTTGGCGAATCGTATCGGACATGCCTACCTTTTTTGTGGTACTCGCGGAACGGGCAAAACGTCGATTGCCAAGATTTTTGCCCGTGCTGTAAATTGCAGCAACCCGGTTGATGCAAGCCCTTGCGGTGAATGTCCGTTATGCAAATCTATCGCTGTAGGTGCAAGTATGAACGTCATCGAAATTGATGCCGCTTCCAATAACGGTGTTGATAATATCCGGGAAATTGTTGATGAAGTCACTTATTCACCGGTTGAAGGAAAGTACAAAGTTTATATCATTGATGAAGTGCATATGCTTTCCACCGGCGCATTTAATGCCCTACTCAAAACCCTTGAAGAGCCGCCCGGATATGTCATTTTTATCCTCGCGACTACCGAAATTCACAAAATCCCGATGACGATTATGTCCCGCTGCCAGCGTTATGACTTTAAACGGATTACTGTTGATACAATTATGCAAAGACTTAATGTTTTGATGACCGAAGAAGGCATTGAAGCTGAAGAAAAAGCCCTTCGCTATATTGCCAAATCGGCTGATGGGGCAATGCGTGATGCTATAAGTTTGCTTGACCAATGCGTATCGTTTTATTTTGGTGAAAAGCTTACATATGACAAAGTCCTTGATGTCCTTGGGGCAGTTGATATTGAGATTTTCAGCCGCTTGCTCCGGGCTTGTTTGCAAGATGATGTTTCCGCTTGCATCAATTTATTAGAGGAAATCGTCATGTCAGGCCGGGAAATGGGACAATTTGTCATCGATTTCACCTGGTATCTGCGTAATTTATTATTACTTAAAGCCGCTGAAGGTAATACCGAAATTATTGATGTTTCCGCCGAAAATATGGCGCGTTTGAAAGAAGAAGCTGAAATGGCGCCGGCTGATGTTATTATGCGTTATATCCGTATTTTTTCTGAACTAACAAACCAGATTCGCTTTTCTACTAACAAACGGATACTATTAGAAATTGCCTTGGTAAAGTTGTGCAAACCGAGTATGGAAACCGATTCACAATCATTATTAGACCGGATTAGGCAGATTGAAAATAAAATAGCAAGCGGCACCATATTGACTGACTCGGTCAGTCAATATCAGCCAAACCAAAATTCTCCCGGCCAACATACACCCGGTCAGCCCTCACCTCAGCCCTACGCGGCAAATACCCCTAGACCTGCCCTGGCAAAGGCTATTCCTGCTGATATCGAGAAAGTAGTTGCTAACTGGTCTAATATTTTAGCCCGTATTCCGATGCCAATGCGTTCTTATCTTAAAAATGCGCGGTTAAGTCTTGGAGAAAATGATAAGCTACTGATTGTGGTAGAAGAGGGGCTTGCTTCCGATTACCTAATCAAGCAGCCGGACAATCAAGGCCACCTTGAACGGATTCTTTCAGAACAGATGGGTAAAGAAATACCGATGGAAGTCCGCAGTCTTGCGGAAGAGCGTAGCTTTGAAGCAACATATATTGATTTAAGTGAAATAATCAAAATGGAAATAGAAATAGAAGACGAATAAAGGAGAACAAAAAATGGCCAAAAGAGGCGGCGGGTTCCCCGGCGGTGGTATGCCGGGTAACATGAGTAATTTAATGAAGCAGGCACAAAGAATGCAACGGCAGATGGAAGAAAGCCAGAAAGAAATGGAGACCAAGGAATTTACCGCGAAAGCCGGCGGCGGGGCGGTTGAAGTCACTGTAACGGGAAATAAGGAAATTACAAAGGTCAAATTAGCCAAGGATGTCGTTGACCCTGATGACATCGAAATGCTGGAAGATTTGATTATGGCGGCTTGTAATGAAGCAATGCGGAACGCTGATGAGGCAAGTTCAGAGCTGATGGGCAAAATGACCGGCGGCTTAGGTTTAGGGGGCGGCTTGCCGTTTTGAGGTGCGAATGGAAATCTACAGCGGACATATCAACAAATTAATTGACGAGTTAGCAAAGCTTCCCGGTATCGGCAGCAAATCTGCCGGGCGCTTGGCTTTTCATTTAATGAATTTGCCAAAAGAGCGAATCGACCGCTTAGCAAACACAATCGTTGAAGCCAAAGAAAACGTCCGCTACTGCGAAAGTTGTTATACTTTAACCGACCGTGATATCTGCCCCATCTGTACCAACCCCAAACGGGACAACAACTTAATTATGGTCGTTGAAACAACAAGAGATTTGGCAGCTTATGAAAAAACCGGCCGTTATGATGGCGTTTATCATGTCCTTCACGGTGCTATTTCACCAATGCTTGGCATCGGGCCTGCTGATATCAAATTAAAAGAGCTGATTCACCGGCTCGAAGGCGAAATTGCCGAAGTTATTATTGCGACAAATTCAAGCCTTGAAGGTGAAACGACAGCAATGTATCTTAGCAAACTAATAAAACCAACCGGCATCCGTGTGACTAGAATTGCCAGCGGTGTCCCCGTCGGCGGCGATTTGGAATACATAGATGAAGTAACCCTGTTACGGGCCCTTGAAGGCCGCATTGAACTTTAGGAGGAAAAAAATGAATGTAACAATTAAGCCTTTTGGCAAAACCCCTGATAACCGCGAAATTACCCTTTATTCCATTACTAATTCAAATGGGATGCAGGCTGACCTTATTGATTATGGTGCCGCGTTAGTAAACCTCTTTGTCCCGGACAAAAACGGTGATTTGGCCGATGTTGTTACCGGTTATGACAATCTCGGTGCCTATCTTGGCAGTCATCCATACTTTGGTGTTGTCGTTGGCCCTAATGCTAACCGTATCGGTAATGCGACATTTACCCTAAATGGCGAAAAACATCAACTTTCAGTTAATGACGGGCCCAATAATCTTCACAGCCATGACGAATTAGGGTACCAGAGGCGGGTTTGGGAATCGGCGATATATGACACTGGTGTCACTTTTATCTTGAATGATGATGATGAACGATTGGGTTTCCCCGGCAAAAAAAGAATGAGTATTACTTATACCTTAACAGAAAATAATGAATTAAAACTTGAATATAGCGCAGTGAGTGACAAAGATACCATCATTAATCCCACCAACCATACTTATTTCAATCTTGCCGGTCATCAAGCCGATACGATTAATGACCATATCATAAAAATAAATGCCGGCAATTATACCCCGGTAGTCCCCGGCGCGATTCCGACTGGTGAAATTGCCCCGGTTGCCGGGACACCCCTTGATTTTACCGTCCCAACCCGGATTGGTGACAGGGTTGACGATGATTTTGAACAATTGAAGCTGGTTGGCGGTTACGACCATAACTGGGTTATCAACGATTATGACGGCACCGTGAAAGAAGCAGCCCGCCTGACCGACCCGGTCTCCGGCCGGTCGATGGTAACATTAACTGACCTGCCCGGTATTCAACTTTATGGCGGCAATATGATACCTACCCATACCGGTAAAGAAAACGCCGCTTATCATTCCCGCTGTGCTTTATGTTTAGAAACACAATTTTTCCCCGATTCCGCCAACCAACCGGAATTTCCCTCGGCAGTTTTCGGACCGACAAGGCCATATGTATCCACAACGATATACCGGTTTGAGAATATCTAAATAATTTAATCCGCAAGTGAGTATTTTTTACAGAGAATACTCACTTGTGGTAGTTTTAATTATCCCAAGTTGCGAAAATCACCGACCATTTACACTTCCCCTTTTTCACATTTCGACGTTTTATTTTTTGCGCCCATGTTAAACTAACCTTTGGAGGTTAGCAAAATGGGACAAATATATATCGAAGATTATGTAGTATCTTTTTTAAAGCAAAAGAAAACCGAGGCAACCGATACACCCATCAAACTAGCACTCTATGGCACCATTGCCAAACCCAAGACTCTTTATCACATTGATAATAATATTACCGGGGATAAAACATCACACTACATATATGGCGCTGCCGCTATCGAAGAAGACCGGACAATTGAAGAAATCGGTGATGAATATTTTCCGGCTTACCAGTTTATTGGCTATGTGAATGTCCGTAATTGCGGCGAAGCTATTTCGAAATATCACATTTTTTATGACGAAAATACCGCAATGCAAGATTATCTTCTTTTTTATCACATGAGCCCGTTCTCAACCTTCCGCTACCTCGATACCCCGCCTGCCCCGGAAATAAATGATTCTAAATTGGATAAAAGCCTAACGATAGTTAAAGCAAAAAAAGTCCGCAACAAAAAAAGACCTCTTTTTCTTGACAAGTTGAAATTATTTATATTGAGTTTTTTATGCCTGATTATAGCAACATCAATCAGTACCATTGATGATTATGCCAAGATGTCCGACTTTGTTGCAGTAACAAAATTAGTAATCGAATTTGATAAATAATATTTAAAGAGATGTAATTTTTGAAAAATTCAATTTTTTGTGATATGATAATAACATGAAAGATAAATCTTTCACAATCCTGATTTAAGTGCCGCTCAAAGAGCGGCGTATGGGAGTTAACATGAAAGATAAATTTTTCATAATCCTGAATTGAATGCCGCTCAAAGAGCGGCTTATGAGAGTTAATGTCAAATATCAGAGAATACATGAAGGAAAAAGAGAAAAGAACTTTTCTCAATAAATACGGCTCCGATTCAAAACGGATCAATTATAAAGAAAAAATCCGCGGATATAAGCTTGCGCGTTTTTATCGTGCGATTCTTTTTATCTTAATCGTTGCTGGTGTCAGTGTTGCATTTTATTTACAATGGCGTAACAAAATTTATACGGAGAGTTTAGTACTAAGCTCCACAGAAATTCAGATTGTCAGCGGGAATACGATTAAAAATCTCGGTGGATTTATTCTTCAATATAGTAAAGACGGCATCAGTTTGACTAACGATAAAGGGGCGGCGGTTTGGAACCAGACCTATGAAATGCAGGAGCCGCGAATTGCAATTTGCCAAAATACCGTGGCGATTGCTGATTATAACGGCAGTACTATTTATGTACTCGATACCCAGAAGCCGCTTGGTATAATAAATACGAATCTGCCGATCCGTGCTTTTGATGTGGCGGCTAATGGTCAGGTTTTGGTAGCTTTAGATGATGGAAATATAACATGGATTAATTTATATTCCGCTGATGGCACAATGATATCAAACCAGAGTACCAGAATGAATAATTCCGGTTATCCGGTTAGCCTTAGCGTTTCACCAAACGGCAGATTAGTTGGAATTTCCTTTTTTTATGTTGCTGACGGGGCAACAAGATCCAGTGTTGCCTTTTACAATTACGGCCCGGTTGGGCAAAACGTCAACAATCTAATGAGTACCTACAACTATGCCGACTCGATTGTCCCCCATCTTAAGTTTATGAATGATGATACAGCTTTTGCGGTCTCTGACGACCGGATTATGTTTTTTTCCGGAAATGAAAAACCGTTGAGTATTGCCGAGAATTTGATTGCCGACAAAATCCGAAGCGTTTATAACAGTGAAGATTATGTTGGCTTGGTCTTTCATGCAAAAACCGGCGAAACATTGCATCGCGGCGAAGCTTTATATCGCTTAGATATATATGACAAAAAAGGGGTATTGGTTTTATCAAAATATTTTGACTTTGAATTTACGGAAATCATCTTTACTAAAGATACATTTATTATCTATAATGAACTTGATTTATTGATTTGCAACATAAATGGCACCGAAAGATTTAATGGAATGTTTGACAAAGTCACCACCCTTTTCATGCCCCATGGTTCGATTAACCGGTTTATTGCCGTTACCAGAGAAACAATTGATGTAATAGAGTTCAAGTAAAAAATGAGGTAAAAACAATGTATTATTTTGCAATAGTTATCGTATTGATTATTTTTATCTGGCGGATAATCGCCGGTTTCCGCAAGGGAATGGTTGCGGAAATTGTATCATTAATCTCTTTGATTTTCGCAATTATCAGCTTGATTCTCGTTTTAAATATTGCCGGTAGTTATTTTGGCGACCGGGAAGGTAACGTTTTGCAGATGTTACTTGTTCTTGTCGTTATTGGGCTTGTATACAAAGTAATCAGCCTAATCCTTACGTCGCTTAAACTAATTGCCAAACTTCCGGTTATCAAAAGCCTTGACAAATTGCTCGGGGCAGCCCTTGGGGCAGTTGAAGCGACGTTAATTATTATCTTGCTTATTCAGGTTCTTAAGTATTTTAGTTTTTCGGTTCCGTTTTCGCTGTAGCCATCATTCGCTTACAAGCGCATAGGCTGATATTTTGCGTATCCTCCACGCTATTAACATAGACACAGTATAAGATAATAGTATCAAACCAACAGTAACCATAATAATCCAGTTGGCAGGCACGGGTAAATTTGCCTGTGCAACGCCCATACCGCGCATTAACGCGATGAACATAGGGTTAAATCCGATGTAACCTATTATCGCTCCAAAAATCGTACCGATAACAATTATCGGGGTAAGGTTCAAGGTTATTTGATTCATAAGCTGTAAAGTGGTAAAGCCAATCGCCTTTTGGATACCCAATTCACGCTTTCTGCGGACGATTATTGTTTTAATGATTAAATAAAGTACCAATATCACCACAGCCGCAACCACAAACATAACAACGAAACCGAGAGCGGAAAACAAACCGCCGATAGAACTTAATATATTGTCAATATGACCATGCAGGGAGTATGTCTTTGCAATAATATCGCCTTTTTCCGCATTTATAATTTCAATGAAATCAGCTGTATCAGCCATTTCGCCGGTTACATATAAACCAAACCCGGTAAAATCAAAATCCGGCTGCAAACGTTTCATTCCATCGCCCTTCATCATACCAACAAACGAACCCATTAACTGAACAGAACCGGTGATTATAAATTCATGCTCATTGCCGTCAATTTTTACCGTAACCCAATCGCCAATGTTTTTATTCATTGTTTGAAGGGTTATGCCGTCCAATACAATTTCACTATCCAATAACGGATAACGTCCGCCTATCATTGAATATCCTGTATGATACGCAAAGTCCTCAACGATTACTATAGAAACTATATAATCATCAATTTGCAACATCTCTATTTCCCGCCCAAAGAAGCTGTATACTTCGGGGCGTTCTTCCATCCATTCCCTGATAGCCGTACCGTCGTTTGAATCATGCAACCATACGTTTACATCGGGAACGTCGCCCAATACGGTATTAACAAATGTGTCCATATTTACATTGACATTATAGTGCATTGTAAAGACAGCTACCGACGAGAATGTCACGCCAAAAATAATTATACCTAGCATTACGGCTTGTTTTTTATTATGGAGCAGTTGTTTAGCCGCAAGCAATAAATTTAATGAGCCGCGGGTTTTATCCAAAGGAAGATTATTTTTCTTAAAACTGTGCGTGGTCATGCCGCCGCGCATTGCAATAATCGGGTGAAGTTTGCTTATCCGCTTTGCCGTTACAAAGGCAAACAATAACACCACAAACAAAATCGAAATTAATGCGGCAAGTATTACGGTCATATTAAACGCCGGATTCCACGGCATACCGAGCATTGGCTCTATCAGCATGTCTGTTACCAGCGGAAGCGTTATTTGCGCCGGAATTATTCCGACCGTGCCGCCAATAAAAGCAATTAAGCCGAATTGAATAATAATGGAAAGAATTATTTGCTGACTGCGATACCCTATCGCTTTTAATGCCCCGATATTTTTCATGCTTTCTTCAATATCGTTGTTAATGCGAAATCTGATGACTATTGAACCGACAAGCAGTAAAATAATCGCAAACACTACCAGCAGTAACGCGGGAATCGTTGGAATTAAAACCCGGTTGTGAAAATAATCATAATTTGCTATAACAGGAGTAACTCCGGCAAATTCAGAGCTGTACCCGGCGGCAAAAGCCGCCCAATTTTCTGTCATACGCGCAGATATTAAAGTATATTTACCGTCGTGAAATTGGCTTTGAAGCTCTGAATATTTTTCATCGGACACATAAAAACGCCATACTGTAAACGTGCTTGCGCCGAACATTATTTCTTCCGTACTTCCCGCAACAGTAAACCATAGTTCGCTATCCAAAAATTCAAGCCGTATATCATCGCCGAGAGCATATCCCCCGCTTGAAAATATAAAATGTGGTATATATATGGCATTACCTATGAGCGGCAATGAATCGCCGATTAAAGCTGGTGGGTTCATTTGCTGTTCGATAGAATTTTGAGCAAGAATAATATGTCCGTGACTTAGAGAATCGTCGTAATAATAGCCGCCTAGGCCCATTAACACGTTTACCGTTTCAATTTCGGTCACTTCGGGAGTATTGCGGATAAATTCAAGCTGGCTGCCGATTGGGTATTTTTCCGATTGAAGCGTGGCAAAGTGGGCGGTATTTAGCTCTTCGGCGCGCTCGTCAAAGAAACCGCCTATGCCGAGAAGTAAAGCAAGACCGATATTAAGCATGACAGCGGTTATTGTTATCAATAAGAACAAACTGAAAGTTTGCCCTTTACTTTTTCGCAAATTTGCCTTCGCTAACATCCAAATATTACGCATATTACCACCCCATTCCTGTTAAAAAATCTTTTAATTCTTTTTGCCGTTCAGCATTGCTGCTTTCATATTTCCCTAAAGCACACTCGCCAACAATACCGCCGTCACGGATATATATTATGCGGTTGCCTCTATATGCGGAGCGTAAATCATGGGTTACCATTACTATACTCTGCCCTTGCCTGTTGACTTCGGAAAGTGTGTCTAAAACAGCCGTTCCGTTTGCGGAATTAAGCGCGCCTGTGGGTTCATCGGCAAAAACGATTTTGGGATTATTGATTAACGCACGGGCTATCCCTGCCCGTTGACCTTCGCCGCCCGATACTTGCGACGGAAATTTATGCCAAATGCTTTCATCAAGGCTAAAGCGCTTCAAAAGGCGTTTCGCCCGGTTAGCTACATCATTTCTATTTTTGCTAACCAATAACCCGCAAGCCATTATGTTGTCTAATATGCTCATATTGTCTAAAAGGTAGGTCTGCTGGAATACAAATCCGCAGTTATCCCGGCGAAACACAGCCAATTTGTCATTTGATAAACCGCTTATATCCTGCCCCAAAAAACTAACTGTCCCAAGCGTGGGCTTATCCATGCCGGATAAGGCATATAAAAGAGTAGATTTACCCGCGCCCGATGACCCCATAATAACGGTAAAATCCTCCTCGTAAATCTCTAAATCAAGATTTTTAAGAACGTGATGTTGCTGGCCGCCGCTTGAAAAGGTTTTGCATAGCTTATTCGTTGAGAGCAAGGTGTTTGAATGTGCAAAACCCGCACGTTCAACATGAATTATTTTTTTCATTTTATAACTCCTTAATTTAAAATAGGACTGCTTTTTACAATCCTATTTTATAATGTACGAACCTTAACTGTCTTGAACTGAACCTTAACTAACCTTAAATCTTTCCTTAACTAACCTTAAATCTTTTTCGTTTCGCAATTTATGCCCATATTTACTCCGGTAAGCCTAAGCATTATTATGACCATAAAACCTTTGTCGTGATTTTCGGGGCAAAGCCCTCCTGCCATTTTCTCCATAAAATATTTTGATAGATATAATCCTAATCCATAACCGTCTGTTTTTTCGGTATTCTTTCCGCGAAAATATTTGCTTGTTAGGAGCGGTAATTCCTTTTCCTGTACTCCTGTGCCAAAATCCTTTATTTCTATAAATAAATATTCTTCTTCAATATAAGAATTTATTACAATATCCGTTCGTGCATATTTATATGAATTTTTAATTATATTGTCAAAGACTTGCTGTAATCGAAGTAAATCTGCAAATACAATACAATCGGGTATTGTAAATGGTTTTACGCGCTTCTCAAAATCCGCTTGACTTATAAGTCTACATACTTCCGTACTTTGAATTTCATGCGGCGTTACTTTTAATTCCTGTAGTTCTTCAAGCGTTGAATGAAATAATTCAGTAATCAGAGTATCAATCTGTTCAAGTTTTTTGTTTGCGGAGTCCAACATTTTTTTTTCGTTTTCATCATTGCTTTTTAAACGCAAAATATCTATTGCCGACTTTACGGATGCAACGGGGGTATTTATATCATGGACAAGCGAAGCTATAAGCTCTTTCTTACTCTTATTCGCTTTACTTTCATTCTCTTTTGCGGTCCGCAATTCTTCTCGCATTAAATCAAAACTTTCCGTGAACGCTCCGAATATATTATTTTTATCCATTTCCAAAGGCACATCTAAATTTCCAACGGCTATTCGATTGGCGAAATTTTGTATTTTACGGAAAGGGGATAAAATATTTTTCTCACAATATAAATATATTGAAATGCTAACAATAACAAAAGATGAAAGGATTAAGAATAATAAAATCTGTAAGGCGTTATCTCTGTTTCGTCTTGCATTGTCCATATCCTCAAAGACATTGATTAAAAATTCGGTCTGCATTATCGCAGCTTCACGCGCAGATTCATTTTCCATTGCTGTATTTACAATATAATGAATTTCAACCGCATCGGGAGTCGGCATATCTGTTCTAAAGGCTAAAATTATTGCAACGCAACTCAAAACAGCGATAACTAAAATCACAGCCCAAAATTTTTTCATTACTTCACCTCAAATAAATAACCCTTACCCCTTACGGTAATAATGTAATGGGGTTCACTGGGATTTATCTCAATCTTCTCACGTAAACGGCGAATATGGACATTCAAGGTATTTTCATCTGAAAAAGAATCTTCCCACACGTTTTTAAAAAGTTCGTCTTTTGTAACAGCACGATTTCGATTTTTTACAAGATAGGAAAGCAACTTATACTCCATCGCTTTCAACTCAATTTTTTCACCGCGCAATGATACGCTTCTATCCGCAAAGTTAATATGAAAATCATTGTCAGTAAAAAAACCTTCATCAGCCGTATTAATTTTATGCCGTTTTAATACGGCTTTTACTTTCGCAAGCAAAATCGCAAGTGAATACGGTTTTTTTATATAATCATCGCCGCCGATGTTCAAAGCCAGCAAAACATCATCATCACTTTTCCGTGCGCTGATAAATAAAATCGGTACGTTGATTGTTTTTCGCAAATGATTACATAAATCAAAACCCGATGTGTTGCCTAAATTTATGTCAAGCAAAATCACACCGGCATCATTTTCACGAAAGAATTTTAAGCATGATTCTTCATCAGCAACCCATGCGGTTTTTACGCCAAGCACATTAAAATATTCGCGTGTGTTTTCGGATAACATAATTTCATCGTCAACAATTAAGCAATCATATTTCATCAGATAATCCCCTTGTAACTTATCATTGTACGGCATCAAAGATAAACTCTTCAATCTACCCCGACCCTCACCACCACCGGCAAAACGGATTTTATCCCCGGTGCATTTACATTAAGCCCTTCTTTGCCGGCCTGCCATGTCACATTTATATCAAACCCTAAAACATCAACACCTTTTATTAAACCATGGAAAGCTGGTTTATTCGGGTCAGTGGACTCACCCAAAGATTTTATCGTAAGCTTCCCATCTTCCGGCCACTCCATACAGATTGCATAAATATTGCCATTTGCAGCCGTAAAACGGAAATCGGAACTCGTATATCCGCCGCCGGCGATACCATCACTAAACTGCCCTTCGACTTCCTTAGTCGGCCCTTCCTCGGAATAACGCCAGCATTTGCTGTCATAAATCGCCTCCCCGTTGACTTTTAGCCACTTGCCGATATCGGCCAAAATCTGCCGGTCTTGGTCAGGAATACTTCCATCAGCTTTCGGGCCGATATTAAGCAATAGGTTGGCATTCTTGCTAACCACGTCAATCAAGTAGCAAATAATTTCTTTCGCGTTCTTGTAATCCAACGTAGAAGTATAACACCACGAATTTCGTGCCACTGCCGTATCGGTTTGCCAATAATAAGGTTTCGCTTCAGCAAAACGGCCCCGCTCAACATCAACAATACCGCAGCCAAAAGCAAAAGCATCATGCTTATAACAAATCGCGGTCGGAATATTCCATTCTTTACCCCGGTTATAATAATAAGCGGCAATTTTTTTAAGATGCCCCTTGTAAGCTTCATGTTGAATCCACCAGTCGAAATAAACAAATTTAGGCTGGTATTTGTCAATGATTTCACACGTCCGGACGAGCCAATCGTCAAGAAATTCTTGCGAAGGGTGCGGTTTTGCCCGCATACATTGTTGGTCAGGTTGCTCAATAATAGACGGCCAGTAAAAATCACCGCAAACTAACGGCTCTTTGATATCGGAATCAAATTCTTTGCCATTACCCATAAACCAGTGATGCTCAGCGCGATGGGAAGAAGCAGCAAACATCAACCCTTTTTCTTCATAAGCAGACTTAAGTTCACCGAGGACGTCCCGCTTTGGCCCCATTTTTTTGGCATTCCATTCGGAAATTTCCGAATCATACATTTGAAAACCTTCATGATGTTCGGCAACCTGCACAACATACCGCGCCCCCGCTTCTTTGAACAAATCAGCCCATTCTAAAGCATTGAAGTTCTCGCCTTTAAATAACGGGATAAAATCTTTATACCCGAAATCTTTGTGCGCCCCGTATGTTTTGACATGATGCTCAAATTCCGGCGTGCCTTGAATATACATATTTCGTGAATACCATTCATTGTTGAAGGCCGGCACACTATAAGGCCCCCAATGGACAAAAATCCCGAATTTCGCTTTTCGGAACCACTCCGGTATTTGAAATGCGGAAAGTGATGCCCAATCATCTTTAAATTCACCGTTGGCGATTACCTCATTAATTTGCTGTAAATATGCTTGTTTATCCATTTGTTCCTCCTTTATAGCAGATAAAATATCTCGAACCAAACTTGTTTGGTTTCGTCTCTATGGCCTATGGTTTTTCCGTTCAGTTCTATCTCTGTAGAAGGCGGCCTAAGGTTCCTGCGAGATACATTATCTGCCATCATGTATTGTACCATACGCCTCTACCGCCAGCCTTCGTGTCTCATTCAATTTTCTTGCATTTATTAAATCTGCTTCAATGACCTTGTCATAACCAAAACTTCTGACGGTATCTTGCATTTCTCTTTTTAAAGAATAAAAATGGTCTTTATTCCGGGCAAAAATCATGCGCCAGGAATATTCAAGGATAACCGGCTGGCACCAAGTCCGGATAGTAGTTATTTCTAAAGGTTCAGGCGGAATCGTATATCCCGTTCCCGGGGCGACAATCATTTTTCCGTTTTTCTGCAAATATTCTTTCGTTGAACTTGCGCCCATTACCGCCCGCCAGTCTGCTTCCAGCTTTGTTTCTTCCATTGCAAGGACTGAATCCCACATCGTATACAAATAAGGGAAACCATCCGGCGTTAATTCACTTAAGGCTACGGTTTTGTAATTAAGGGCTGAAACCCCATCTTCCCAAGTGCCCCCGCCCCATTCTTCCGGCATGAGAGTATCATTTTCAAAAAAGGCCAGCTTGCCGAAATCAGTAAGTTCCGGGCCGTTTTCGCCCATCACCCAGCAAAGTCCCTCCGGCCCGGCTGTACCGCCGGAAGGCTGGGCGCCATTATAGAAAATCCCTTCCGGTGAATAAAGCCAATCAATAAAATCGGCAAGCCGCTGCGGGTCTTTGGCTTGTGAACCAATAGCGATTATTGTTTTGGGGTTTCCTTCCGGTATACTCCCAAGGGACAGGATTTTCATATCGGCGATATCGGCAATCATAAACCCTTTCCCGGCAGTACGGTTGGTTATCGTATTAAAAGCGGATTGGCCTAACCATGGCCAGGGAGAATAAAGAATCTCACCATTTTTATATTTTTCAAAAGTAGCATCAAAGTTTTGATGAATTGATTCCGGGTCAACCAAGCCTAGTTGATTAGCTTCATAAAAAAATCTAAGTACCCGCATATACATAGAATCGTCGTCCATAATACATTGATAATCACTGCCGTCAGCCATTATTAAAGCAAAACCCAACTCATCATAACCATAAAAACAGGCCGGTTGTTTGGCAGCATTCATTAGATTGCCGTCCCAATCGCGGAAAAACGAAAATCCATAAACCGGTTTACCTGATTCACTGACCGGGTAAGCTTCCTGCATTGCTAAAAGGACCGGAAGTAAATCTTCCAAAGTATCCATTTCCGGATAACCAATCGAAGCATAAATATCCCAGCGAAGATACGGGCCGAAAGTCAGTTCCAAACCTTCACTAGGGGTCAGCGGTGAGTTTTCCGATACTTCCGAGGGGATGCCGTAGATTCCGCCGGGGGTAATATCATTATTCAGATTGTCGATTGCCCGCCGATACCGCATGATTTGCTTATCTTTAAGCAAATCTGTCATATCAAGAACTAACCGGGAAGTCACCATTTCCTGCAATATCCCCCGCTCCCCTTCACAAATAATTAAATCACCAATATTACCGGCGGCGGCCCGCATTTCAAAGATAGTCTTACGCCCGCCGGCGACATTAGGGGCGATAATATTCAGTTCCATGTTAAATTTGTCCCTTACTACCTTAGCAAACCAGCCGGACTGGATACCTTGGAAATTAGCAAGCTCATCGAAAACATCAATAACAAGAAATTCTTCATACTTATGACCGTTATTACTATGGCCAAAGTTAAAATTTCCGCAGCCGGGTAAAAGTAAACCAACACATAAAATTAAAATAAATAATTTGCTTTGTTTTTTCATTTGACTTAGCCTTACTTCCTCTTTATAATTTTAGTATGGAAACGGTATTCATCGCTGATGATGAACAAATTATCCGCGAAGGTCTAAAACACATAATTAATTGGACAAGCCTTGGTTTTGCCATCTGTGGGGAAGCCGGGAGCGGTGAGGAAGCACTGGATGGGATATTAGAGTTAAAGCCCAATTTGGTGCTTATGGATATCCGGATGCCGAAATTATTAGGCACGGATATCATTCGTCTTGCCCGGGAACAAGGTTTTACCGGCAAATTTATTATTATCAGCGGTTACTCTGATTTTGCCTATGCCCAAACCGCAATTCGCCTTGGTGTCGAATTTTATCTCACGAAACCAATTGATGAAGAAGAGCTTTTCGAAGCAGTCACCCGCATCCGCGAACTGATTATTAAGGAGCGGGAAAGCTCGACCCATATTGATTTGTTCCGCGAGAAAGCCAAAAATGTTATCCTCCATGAATTGATAACCGGAGTCTTTTCCCCGGAAAGCAAAAATGCTTTGCCGAATCTTGATGCCGATTCATATCAAGTCGTTATATATGAAGATTTTTATGATGCTGCCGAACCGGCTTATAGTTTTGCCGAACTTATGAAAGTCGCCAACCGCGGTAATCATGCCTTTGAGCATATTACGATTAAGTCAAGAGAAATCTTTCTTTTGAAAGGTTCTTTTGCGCTTCGCAAATTCGGCGATTTCTTAAGTCATTATGAGCAATATGAACATCAGGAAGGAAGTCCGCTTGATGCCCTGTTTCTTGCTTATGGCCGGCCGGTTCAAAATATGGACGAAATATATCTATCTTATGAGGAAGCCCTCTTACTTAGCCGCCGCCGTTTCTTTTGTACCCAAGGCCAGCATACCCTTGGTTATGAAGAACTGCCTTTCTTAAATACCAAAGTAAATGAAATCGATGCAACTAAGCTTAAGTTGTATCAAGAGCTGCTCACGGATTCACTTAAGAGCTTTAACCGCCGGAAAGTCGCGGAATCATTACATGAGCTGGAACTCTTTCTTTATAATGTAAAAGATGATATCAAATCTGTAAAGCATTTTCTGACCGATTTGTATTTTCAGGTCAAAGAAAAAATCAATATGATTTACAGCAATGCGGCGATTCCTTTCCCATCCAATTCAGAGATTATTGAGCGGATTGAAAAAAGTTTTTATCTTTATGAAATCATCCTTTTTATCTCGGAACAAGCGGACTTAATTATCAATGCTACCGGCGCGCCTTCGCGTGATTCGGTCCTTTATGACATTCTTTATTATATTGACCACAATTACCAGTCAAATATCAAACTGGAAACAATCGCCCCGCTGTTTGGCTATAACAGTGCCTATTTAGGCAAAATTTTCAATAAAGCAACCGGGGAGAGCTTTAATACTTATATCGACCATCGCCGGATTGAGTATTCGAAAAAGCTATTAGTGGAAAACAAGCTCAAAGTTTATGAAATTGCCGAACAGGTTGGTTACAAAAACGTTGATTATTTCCACAAAAAATTCAAAAAATATGTCGGGGTCAGCCCGGCCGAATATCGTAAGTCGGATAATCTTTAGTGAGTATTCTCTGCACCTACACCGGCAGCATCATCCTAACGCAAGTCCCCGCCCCCGGATTTGAAACAATCTCAATCCCATATTGTTCACCATAACACAACTTCATTCGCTGGTTAATATTATAAAGGCCGATGCTGGTACTTTTCTCCGGACTTCTGATTTCAATGCTTTGCTTTAAATCATTAAGTTCTTGAGCCGTCATTCCGCCGCCATTATCTTTTATTTCAATAATAAGATTAGGAGCCTCCTGATAGATATGAATCCGGAGTACCCCATCACTTTCCATTTCTTCAAGGCCATGCAATACGGCGTTTTCCACGACCGGTTGCAATAATAACGGCAGGATATTGTACTCCTGTAAGGAAATTTCCGGGGCAACATCTAAGTGATAAACGAACTTTTCGCCAAACCGAAGTTTTTGGATGGCAAGATAGGTTTCAATGTGACTTATTTCTTTTTCAAGGGTGGTAAAATTAGTCCCGGTATTTTCTAGCACATAACGCATGATTTTACCCAGCAGTTTTATTGCGGTTGCAACTTCTTTATCCCCGGTGGTAAAAGCTTTCATCCGGATTGTTTCCAGGGCATTATAAAGAAAATGGGGATTGATTTGACTTGCCAGCATTTTGAACTCCATTACCTGCTGCTCGTTTTCCAAGTCTTTTTCTTTAATCAGCGTTTCATACATCCGGGCATCTTTTTCCTTTATCTGCTCGACCATGATTTCCAAATCGGCAAAAGCCTCTGAAACTTCATCAGCCCCCTTCACCGAGTCGGTGATGACATAGTCTTCCTGGCTGACCCGGTGCATCGCTTCCCGCAGGGTAAAAATCCGCCGGGTAAAATAAATCGTAAAAAAGTGAATTATGATTCCCGGGATAATAATTGAAAGAATGATAATCGCAAGGCTGGTGCTGGTGATATTGCGGATATTCCGGTACGCTTCATTATCCAAAACTGTAATATATACTTTCGATTCCGATTGATACATTCGCTGGGTTGATACTTCGGCCATATAGCGAATTCCGTCAATTATTACATCACCGCGGAAACTAAAATTATCGGCTGCAAGATCAATTTCTATTTTTTGCGGCTTGCCATAATCTTCGCGGTTACTACTGAAAAAGGCCAAATTGTCATCAACTGATAAAGTTGTTTTGTACATGCCGCTGTCCAGCCGGGTTTTCAGATAATTGTCACTGACTTTCAGGACAATTACCGCATTTACCCCCGACCTGACTAAAGGGATTCTTTGCACAAGACACAAATTCCAATATTCATTCCCGAATCGGTCTTCCGTAACTGTCGAAAGCCAAAATACGCTGGCTTGGTTAAGTGCTTTCTGATACCAGTCCAAAGCGGCAATATCTTCGCAAACAGGAATGAATTGTTTATACGCGGAAACGGTGGGGTTATCTGTATAAATTTCAATGACTTCCACATCCGCGTAATTCACTGTATATTGCTCCAAAATAGTCATATCATTAACATGCTCAATAAAATCCCGTTCTGAATCATGAGTCCTTGTTAAGATATCCTGAATATCTCTGTTGACAGCGATATCCCGGGAAATATTGAAAAACTGGGTGGTTATTTCAAAAAGAATTGTCTTGACCCGCTGATTGTCGGAATCAAGCAAATCATGGTGATAATTGGTCAAAATGCGGGAATTATTTACCAGCAAAAAAGTACCGATAATAGTAATCGGCAGGAAAATAGCGATAAAATAAATCGAATAAAGCTGTTGCCGGATATTAAGACTTTTGAGCCGCTTCCACATAATGGTATTATACACTAAAAAAGTTTTGTGTGGTAAGTTTCTTTTCTAATAATCATGATATTTCAACTACATTATACAAACTATAGAAATATCCTTTCTTTTCAAGAAGTTCGTCAAATGCTCCGTATTCAATTAAAGTACCATTCTTAATTGCCAAAATAGAATCACATTGCCGTAAGATAGAGTCATCATAATCATGAAATACTGCCAAACATGTTATATTTAATTGAAATATGTCGCGCCATAAATCATAGGTTGTTTTTGGGTCAAGGGAAGAAAAAGCTTCATCTAACAATAACATCGGCGATTTTCTAATTAAAACCCGAGCTAAAGCAATACGTTGTTTCTGCCCGCCGGATACATTTTCTCCATTGTTTTGAATTAAATACTGACTCCCTTGTGTCTGCTCATTAAGGAAATCTATCAAGCCTGCCGCTTTTATAGCTTGCTCATATTCAAGTTCATTAATATCAGAGAACAAGGTAACATTATTATATATTGTGTCATTGAATAGAAAAACTGTTTGGTTCATATACGCAATTGATGTTAATAATTGTTCTCTCATAATTGTATTAATATCTTGTCCGTCAATAAATATTGTATTATCCGCACAATTTTCTTTCTTTGTAATAAGATTTAAAAGTGTCGATTTGCCGCCGCCGCTTCCGCCGACAATCGCATATTTTTTCCCTTTTTCAAAGATAAAATTAAACTGGTGGAATTGAAAATCATTATCATATCCAAAATTCAAATTCTTTATCTCTACTTTATTATATTGAATTGATTTATTTGCAACAATAATTTCACTTTTATCTATGGGTGTAAAAAGTTTCAGTTTTTTGTAAACAGCCGTTGAGGCGTGAATTTTGTTCAAAGACTGAACAACTCCCCCATAGGGATAACAATATTATTCACAAGTTGGATGGCGGCCATCATCATTCCTAAAGTATAGATGCCAATCAGAACATAGTAGCCGCCTAGCAGAAAACTGGAAATAAACATAAACATACTAATTACAGTTGATATTGCATCCATCTTTGCCATATAAACAGAAAAACGCCGCTTCGATTGCTCTAAACTTTTATTTACTTTGTCATGTTCTGCCGCTACTTTGGGTAAAGCTAGAAATTGCCGGACAATATTTAACCCATAAAGCATATCTTTGATTTTAGATGTATATTCGCTTTGTGCATCTGATATTTGCATGCGCTTGTCCCCGAGCTTTTTCCTAAATAGCATTGTTACCGCAACAGAAACAGCAGCAACAAAAATCATTAAAAGCCCATGTATAATATTATAAAATAATAATGTTCCACTTGCAAAAATAAACATTGAGACATACATTATACAATTTATAATTGGTAGATAAAATTCGTTTTCAAGTGTATTCATATCATTTGTCAAAGCAGAAACAAAGTCGGCTTTTGTATTTGTTTCATCAAATGCCGCCCGAAAAACCCTTTGTTTATTATTTATGCTTGTGTTATATAGAAAACGGGCAGTAACAACATCTTTCAAAAAATTTATTAACATAGTCGCCAAAAGCAATACAGCACAAAGGAGACCGACAGAAGCAATTGTACCATGAGAATTTCCGGTCGCCAAATCAACCGTTTGTCTTACTGAATATGCAAAGACCAAGTTTGAAAAACCTGCAATAACAGCAAATACTGATACTAAAATCCACATTGACACTTGTTTCACAAATACCTCCATATACTTTCTAACAATTTACAATATCATTTCCGGGTATATATGTCAACAAAAACCATATAACAATTATCGTGTTTGCAGGGGACATTTAGCCGGTTGTCGCCGGCTTTGCAATACAGCAACCGACTGTTTTATCTCCTACACTAAAATAACATGCTTTTCATCTAAAATTTTGACCGTTGTATTTATTAATAATCCTTATTATAGTAAAAATAGTGTCGCCCGGCGGCGGCTAGACGGAAGCAAGCTTCCAATTTTAATGAGAGAGGATATCGATTATGAAATTCAGTAATGGCTGTTGGCTCCAAAAAGAGGGCTGTACCTGTTTTGCCCCGCAAGAAGTTTATTTTACAAAGATTACCCCGACGAAGGTGACTCTTCTTGCCCCGACTGCGCGTATCAATCACCGCGGCGATACCTTGGGCGGCATCAACCTGACCCTTGAAATCACCTCCCCGGCACCAGAAATCATCCGCTTGCGTACATATCATTATAAGGGGAAAGTCACAAAAGGCCCGGATTTTGAACTTTTATTAAACGAAGAATTACCCTTGGAAATAGAAGATACCGACGACTTGATTACGGTTAAAAGCGGAAACCTTAGCCTGGAAGTTACCAAGAAAAATTGGTCAATGACTTACAAAAGAGGCTCCGAAGTCATCACTAAAAGTGCCGGAAGAGACCTTGGCATCATGAAAACCGACTGGAAAGGCCTTTATTATGATAAAGGCGATGACAGCGAAACATTTATGCGCCAAATGCTTTCAATTTCCGTTGGCGAACTCATCTATGGCACCGGCGAACGCTTTACTGCTTATGTAAAAAATGGCCAAAGCATTGATATCTGGAATGAAGACGGCGGTACAAGCACCGAACAGGCTTACAAAAACATCCCCTTCTATTTGACTAATAAAGGTTATGGTGTTTTCGTTAACCATCCCGAAAGAGTTTCTTTTGAAATGGCATCGGAGATGACGACCCGCGCCGAATTTTCCGTACCCGGCGGTTATCTTGACTACTATTTAATCAATGGGCCGACAATGAAAGAAGTCCTTGGCCGTTATACCGATTTGACCGGAAAACCGGCTTTACCGGCACCTTGGACATTCGGTTTGTGGTTATCCACCTCTTTTACCACCAATTATGATGAAAAAACGGTCATGAGTTTCATTGATGGTATGCTTGACCGCGATATTCCGCTGCGTACTTTCCACTTTGACTGCTTCTGGATGAAAGATTTTCATTGGTCGGACTTCACCTGGGATAACCGCGTTTTCCCGGATCCGCAAGGAATGCTTAGCCGGATTAAAGCCAAGAACCTCAACGTTTGTGTTTGGATTAACCCTTATATCGCCCAGGAATCATGCCTTTTTGACGAAGGAATGGAGAATGGTTATCTGGTAAAGAAAACCAACGGTGATGTCTGGCAATGGGACATGTGGCAGCCCGGAATGGCCCTGGTTGATTTCACCAACCCGGCAGCAGTGAAATGGTATCAACAAAAGCTGGAAGTTTTGATGGATATGGGTGTTGACTGCTTTAAAACCGATTTCGGTGAGCGGATTCCAACTGACGGGATTGCTTATTTTGATGGTTCCGATTCGGTTAAAATGCACAATTTTTATACTTATCTCTTTAATAAATGCGTTTTTGAATTACTTGAACGGAAACGCGGAGTTGGCGAGGCGGTATTGTTCGCCCGTTCAGCAACCGCCGGCGGCCAGAAATTCCCTGTTCACTGGGGCGGTGACTGCTGGTCGGATTATGAGTCGATGGAACAAAGCCTACGCGGCGGCCTTTCGTTAACAATGTCCGGTTTTGGTTTCTGGAGTCATGACATTGGCGGCTTCGAGCATACCTCAACCGCTGATGTTTATAAAAGATGGTGCGCTTTCGGTTTGCTTTCCACTCACAGCCGTTTGCATGGTTCAACTTCTTACCGTGTGCCGTGGGCTTATGACAAAGAAGCAGTTGATGTTGTCCGCTTCTTTACCCGCCTGAAAAACCGGTTGATGCCTTATCTATTTGCTAATGCTGTTTTTACTGCGAAAAATGGTATCCCAATGATGAGAAGTATGGTAATGGAATTTACCAATGACCGGGTTTGTGACTATTTGGATAAACAGTACATATTAGGTGACAGCTTATTAGTCGCACCAATCTTTAACGAAGATAGTATCTGTGAATACTATTTGCCGGAAGGGACATGGACCTGCCTATTGACTGGCTCGGTCAATGAAGGCGGAAAATATTATAAGCAAAAATATGATTACTTGAGCCTGCCGCTTTATGTTAAAGAAAATTCCATCATTGTTACCGGAAATACTGACGACCGGCCTGATTATACTTTTGCTGAAAAGCCATTGGTTAGCATCTATGCCTTAAAAGAGGGGCAGACAGCTTCAGCTTCGGTTTATGAAAAAGATGGTAATGTAAGCGAAAAAATGCAAATAACTGCAACTAATAAAGACGGCCAGATTTTGGTTAAAGTAACTTCAGCCGGGGAATATACCGTCAGACTAGTAAATTTCACAGCGGAAAAAGGGTCGGCAGACTTCACGCAAGATGGCAGCGATACCTTGATTTCCGGAGCTGGGAATGCGGAGTTTACTATTAGTTAATGCTCACGAACTAGATTAGCAAGGAAGGCAAAAAGTACTCGAAATCGCCTTAGGTCGACTTCTTCCAGGGAGATAACTTGAATTAGAACTAATTAGACCGTAGTGATTGAGAGTGTTTATTGCCTGACTTGCTCATAAATGAGCAGAATAGTAACAATTTCCATAGCTAATTCTTTACGTATTATATGTCAAATAATACCGGTTTTATCGTAACACTAAATAATTTATAATAGTAGGTGATATAGTAGGGACAAAATCCCATAAATCATAGGAGGAAATTAAATGAAAAAGGTTTTAAAGAAATTAGCAGCTTTTGTTTGCGGGCTTGCATTACTTGCACCATTAGTTTTGGTTCCAAGCATTGATGCTCAAGCGAGCGGGACAAAAGCATTCTTGCAATTTGCCAGTGCAGATTGGGGAGTCCAGACTTGGGACGGCGAAGACGGTGAAGGTGTCACCCTTACGAACGACATCGTTGACGGCGCAGGGACTTACACAGTTGCCCTTACTTTTGATGAGCCGGTTAACGGCATCGCTTTCTCTTCTGTCGAAATCGAAGACGGCGCTACTCTTTATCCCGCCGGTTTTATGCGGATTGATTCAATCAAAGTAAACGGTGAAGAAATCGAATATGGCGAAACTTTTACCAATCCTGAAAATGGAAATATCCGTACCAATCTTTTCAATGAATGGGTTGACGAAATTCCGGATGATGCTTTCAAATTTAGTGATGAAGCTACGGCAACCCCGATGGCCAATGATATCGAAGATATCAGCAGTATTGAAGTAACTTTTACCCTTGAACTTGCTGAAATGGTTGCTTACCTGCAATTCGCAAGTTCTGACTGGGAAGTTCAGGCCTGGGGCTCTGATGAAGGCGAAGGCTTTACTCGTACCAATGAAGCTGTTGACGGTTATGGCACTTACACAGTTGGCCTTGATTTTGCATCACCGGCCAATGGAATTGCTTTCTTTAACGCTGAAGTTGCCTTTGGTGAAGTTTTACTTCCCGGCGCTTATATGACAATTGATTCCGTTAAAATTAATGGTGAAGAAGTTTCCGTAGGTAATACTTACACCAGTTCTGATGACGGTGTTACAACCCGGACCAACCTGTTTAATGAATGGGTTGATGCGCTTCCGAAAGATGCCCGTACTGCTGACGGCAGCGACGATGCAACTTGGGTCCCGGTTTCAAATGAGTTTGAAGAAATTAGTTCTATCGAAGTAACCTTTACTTATGGAAGCGGTGTTTGGATTTTTGGTGACCCTCGTTTTGCTGAAGAGGAAGAGTACGTTGCCCCTTCATCATTTAATGCTTTCATGATGTTCCAAGATGCCGGCGGCGGCGAATGGTCAAACTTTGCCTCTGGTGTTGGTAATGATATGGAAATCTTAGGCGACGGTGTCTGGGAAGTATCTATTACCCGTGACCAGGCTGGCGGTACCGGCCAGGCTATCCCTGATGAATCAGGACTTGTTTTCCTTGTTGATATTGAAGAATTAGGCCGGGCAATGGTTCATGCCGGTACCCTCTGGGAAGATATCGAGTCAGGCGGAATGACAGGTACTGATGCGGAAGTATCCGTAGAAGTTTATGTTGACGGTGAATTAGTTTCCGGAATCCGTAATGAAAATATTAAATACGGTGACATTGAAGGAAATGGAAGGCTTCGTCTTGAATTAGTTAATACCTGGGGTACCGGAACGATTGAAAACCCGGTCGTTATGCCTTCAAGATTGGTTCCGAATGATGAAATCAAAGTTGTCTTTACCCTTAAAGGCACCGGCTTTAACTCAGATTATGACTGGGGCAGTGCCGAGGAAGCACCCGCTCCTGCCGAAGAAGCAGCACCTGCTGCAACGCCGGCTCCGGCACAAACTGACGATAGCGGCAACAATACCACCCTCATTATCATTATTGTGGTAGTAGTAGTTCTCGTTGGCGGTGGTGGTGCATACTTCTTTATCTCCAAAAAGAAAAAAGATTAGGAATTAATATAAGGGTACCTCAAAAGCAATTTTGGGGTGCCCTTTCTTGTGCAGAGCCGCGTAATGAAAATTTTGCCTTTACACTCGATTTCAGGAATGAATCCTGAAATCTCGAAGGCAAATGCGGCTCGCACAACGGGTATGAGGCTGAAGGGATAGCCTCCACCCGATTGAGAGTTTGTAGGGAAGGAGATAAAGTTGTAATGAAAGAATCACTAGCCTCACGGGGCATATACATATTTTTACGGCTGGTTATTGTTTTGTCAGCGGCGATGATGTTTTTTCCGGCAATCAACCCGGCAAGGCTGACGGAACGAATCAACCGGAACATGTCGCTATTTACATCTGCGGTTGCATATAACAGCTTAATTTCTGAATTGGGGCGGGAAATAAACCGCGGTTGGGTTAATGAAACAAATTTTGTCATCTTATTTATTTCGAGCCTGATACTTTGCATTGGTATCGGTTTGACATGCGTTTGCGGCTGTCTTTCGGTCGGTAATATCAAATGCAAAAAAAGAGGCAATTTCTTTGGTTTAATCGGCGGGGCAACCCAAGCGCTCGGTTTAACCGGAATCTTGATTAGCTACCTTAATATGAACAATAATTCAAGTGATTTTGAAAGACTTTCGCCGATGTTTCCGAGTGGTTATTTCCTATTTTGCGGGATTGCGGCGGTAGTTTTCATATCATCACTTATCCAAATATTTTTGCTAAGAAAAGAGGAAAAAGAAGCGGTATTTGAAATAGAAGCAAAATACCGGACTTTCCTGATGTTTTTACCTTTTGCGGCTTTATTATTTGTTTTCTCATATCTGCCGTTATGGGGCTGGCGCGCCGCTTTCGTTGAATATACGGCAGGAATGCCGATGACAATGGACGATTTCGTTGGGTTTAAATGGTTCACATTCTTGTTTAACGACCCGGGTACACAGCGGGATATCGTCAGAGTATTGCAAAATACCTTAGCAATGAGCGCCCTTGGGCTTAGCACCAGTTGGGTAGCAATGGCGTTTGCAATTTTCCTTGTTGAAATCCGTAACGGCCCGTTCCGCCGTTTCGTTCAAACTTTGTCAACCGTACCTAACTTTATCTCATGGGTTATGGTTTATGCGATTGCTTTTGCAATTTTTTCAACTGACGGTTTTATCAACAGTTTCCTTTCGACGATTGGCGCCCTTGACGGGGCCGGCCGGAATTATTTAATGGGTGACAATCTTATCTGGCTCAAAATGCTGGGCTGGGGAATGTGGAAAGGCTTAGGCTGGAGTGCGATTATTTACATAGCCGCGATTGCCGGGATTGACCAGCAGTTATATGAAGCGGCGACGGTTGACGGTGCCGGACGTTTTCAAAAAATGTGGCATATCACACTGCCGGGCTTGATGTCAACCTTCTTTGTCCTATTGCTCCTTAGTATTGCCGGTATTTTGAATAACGGGATGGAGCAATACTTAGTCTTTGAAAATGCAAGTAATACCCAAAGAATTACAGTTCTGGATTTATATATCTATCAACGAGGTATTGAAAAAGGTTTGATTTCAATATCGACTATGATTGGGATGCTGAAATCACTTATCAGCGTGACCCTGCTCTTTGCTGCGAATAAAGCTTCTAAATGGATTCGCGGCGAGAGTATTATATAGAAAGGGGGCGAATAGAATATGTTTGGAAAAACAAAACAAGAACGGCGGGATGAAAAAGCCGAAATGCAAAGTGCTAATAAACGTAAGTTCAAATTAACAGTTGGCGATGTTGTTTTTAACATCATCAACTACTCGGTCTTCGGATTATTTACCTTGCTATGTATTTTCCCCTTTTACTATATTTTCATCAATACCATTTCCGATAATCAAATGGTTAGCCGCGGCCTGATTAATTTCTTTCCCGAAGGTTTGCATATTAACAACTATATTGCGATATTGCAGCTTCGGGAAGTTGGCAATGCCATAGTGGTGACATTCGGGCGGGCAGTACTAGGGACGGCAGTAATGGTAGTTGCTTCCAGCTTTATTGCATACCTGATGACGAAAGATGTTATGTGGGGCAAGAAATTTTGGTACCGCTTTACAATTATCACAATGTATTTCAATGCCGGTTTGATTCCCTGGTTCCTGACAATGATGATGCTTGGTCTGACTAATACGTTTATGGCTTATATTATTCCCGGTTTGGTTGCGCCGTTTAATATTATCCTGGTAAAAACCTATATTGAATCGATTCCGGCAGAACTTGAGGAAAGTGCCCATATTGACGGTGCCGGCTTGATGACTATTTACTGGAAGATTATCTGGCCGCTAAGCAAACCGATTTTAGCAACAATTGCAATTTTTGGCGCTGTCAGCCACTGGAACTCATTTGTAGATTCTTTGATTCTGATGAATAATGCGCCGGAACTTCATACCTTACAGCATCGTTTGTATGTTTATTTGAACCGGTCAAGTAACCTTGCGGCAATGATGCAGTCAGGCGGCGGGGCGACAACAGCATCTGCTGCTTTAGCCGGGGTTACAAATGTGCGGGTAATTAACTATACTATTTCGATGGTGACAGTTTTACCGATTTTGGTAGTATATCCATGGATGCAGCGTTATTTTGTTAAAGGTATTATGCTTGGTGCAGTTAAAGGTTAAAATCGCCCAGCAATTAATAAAAATAGGAGGATGAAATGAACAGATTCAAGAAATTAATTTGCTTAATGTTAGTGATGGTTTTATCAGTATCATTACTTAGTGCCTGTGGTAATTCCGGGGGCAAAAAAGACGAACCGGTCACCTTGACGGTTTACAGCCAGGTAGCCAACTACAACGGTGAAATGACCGGTTGGTTCGCGCAGATGATGCTGGAAAAATTCAATGTAAAAATGATTCTTATTTCCGATGAAGACGGTGTTTATGAAACCCGGATGGCGGCTCAGGACTTAGGTGACATTGTCGTTTGGGGCGCTGATGGTGAAAAGTATATTGAAGCTTTCAAGCAAGGCCTTTTATGGGAATGGGACGATGAGGATTTGCTTGCTAATTATGGCCCTTATATTAAAGAGCATATGGGGCCGGCATTAGGAAAAAACCGCGGTATTTCAGAACGGGAAACCGGAATCCCCAATTTGTATGGTTTTGGCCACAATGTAGCCGCCAATGCCGATGATATTGGTGCTTTCTTCTATTCATGGTGCTTGAGATGGGATGTTTATCGTGATATCGGTTATCCGAGGATGAGAAACCTTAAAGAGTTTGCCGATGTTTTGGAACAAATGCGCGACCATATCAAAGTTGATGATATCGGCAACCCCGTTTATGCGGTTTCACTTTGGAGCGATTGGGACGGGACGATGGTTATGTACCCGAAATCCATGGCGACAGCTTATTATGGTTATGATGAATTTCATATGGGTCATTACTGTCCCGAAACCGGTGAATTTTTCCCGGCTTTGATGGAAGGCGGCCCTTATATTGAAATGCTTGAGTTTTTTAATGACTTGCACCGGCGCGGTTTGCTTGACCCGGACTCAATGACCAATACCTTTGATACAATGGCACCAAAGCTTGAAAACGGCGGAACCTTGTTCTCAATTTTTAGTTGGGCCGGTGAAGATAGGTTCAATACCTTGGATCATCTTGAAAAAGATCAGATTATGCTTTCATTTGCTCCCGAAGAAGCAAAACCGATTAATTATGGTTTGAATATTTACGGAATGAACCGGATTTGGTCGATTGGTTCAAAAACCCAACACCCGGAATTATGTATGGAAATTATCAACTGGTTATGTACTCCGGAAGGGCGGTTGACGATGGATTATGGGCCGAAGGGTGTCACTTGGGATTATGATGAAGATGGCAAAACTTACTTTACGGAGTTAGGCAAACGGACTGACAGTGACCGCAATACCGAAATGGAAGAGCCTTACTCCGGTCAATACGGCGATGGTTCATTCCAAATTAATAATACCACTTGGGACAATATGGCTATTAATCCGGAATCCGGCGAGCCTTATAACAAAAAATTCTGGCGGTCATATCAGCCGGAACCGAAAAACGCGGCTGAAGCTGATTGGCGGGCATTTACCGGTGCCTTAAGTATTCATGAGTATTTGACAAGCCGCCCATTTGCCGTATCCTTAGGGACGACTTATAGTGACGGTGTAAAAAGCGTTGAATTTAGGAGTACTTGGGAGCAAGTAACGAAAGAGATAAGAGATGCTTCATGGCGGGCTATCATTGCCGATACGCCGGCCGATTTCTGGCGGCATATTGATGAAATGATTGAAGGTGCTATGGCTTATGGTTATGAAGAATGTGTTGAGTGGTCGCTGGTTGAAGTAGAACTTCGCCGGGCTGCTGAAGCAAAGGTACGTGCTGACATTGCAGGAAATTAAGGAAAATACATGAAAAATAACAAAATCAAATTAGTATTAATTAGTCTAATTTATTTAGTTGCAGTTTTGTCACTATCTGCATGTGGCAAAAATGAGGGTGATGAAGCGAAAGGGGCCGTCAATTTAGATGACGGCTCCATCCGTTTGGAACTCACTACCCTGGAAGCCGTCAGGCTGATGGGAAATGGGATTAATTTAAGTAATACAATGGAAGCTTACGGCCGTGCAAGTTTGGGTACGGATAAACCGGTTCATTATTATGAAACGCATTGGGGACAGCCGGAAACAACACAGGAAATCATCAATTTCTTGAAAGACTCCGGATTTGATTCTTTGCGGATTCCGGTTGCGTGGACTAATGTAATGGATTTCGAGACCGGTGATTATACGATAAGGGAAGATTACCTTGACCGGGTTGAAGAAATTATCCATTATGCCCGCAATGCCGGAATGTATGTGAAAATCAATGACCATTGGGACGGCGGCTGGTGGGGCATGTTCGGTTCGGCTAACCCCGATACCAGGGCGGCGGCGATGGATTTATATGTATCGATGTGGACACAAATTGCCGAAAGATACAATCATTTTTCCGATTATGTTATCTTTGAATCGGCCAATGAAGAACTCGGCTTCCGTTTAAATGATACCGATATCGCCAGAGATTCCGGATATCTTGATGACGATGCTTGTTTTGAAATGACGAACAAAATCAATCAGGCTTTTGTTGATACCGTTAGGGGTACCGGCGGAAACAATGCTCACCGGATGCTTTCGATTGCTGGTTTCAATACCAATATCAATTTAACATGTGATGAACGCTTCATCATGCCAACCGATACGGTTGATGGTAAGTTGTTTATAAAAGTCCATTATTATGATCCGGATGGTTATTGCATTAATATCAGCCTTTCAACATGGGGTACCGAAAAAGAATATCTCCATATGAATGAAACCCTGAAAAAAATGGAAAAATTTACCAGGATGGGTTATGGCGTTATTTTCGGTGAATATGCGGTAATGGTTGACCGTGACGGCCAGCCTAAAGCCAATGCCTTGGATTGGCACAACAATTTCCTCAATAATATGGATTATTATGGTTATCACCCAATGTTATGGGATACATCGCAATTTTATATCCGCCATGATTTGACTTACTTGTGTGATGATTTAGCTGAATTGTACAAAAACCGCAGTTTATCCGCCCGGGCGGAGATGAGTCGTGATGAAATTGAAGAAGAAGCTTATTTTGCAATGAGGGCGGCCCTTAGCCTGGCCAAAGATGCCGGACGGATACCCGATGATATGGCAATCGCGTGGCTGATGTACAATAGCGGCGACTGGAACGTGATTTATAGTGTCGGGGATGATTATAGCCCCGAGTCAAAATCAGAAGGGGTAGTTGCTACTGATGTAGAAATCACCGGTTCCGGTATTTATACGGTCGCAGTTGATTTCACCGATACCTTTGACGGTTTTGCGAATGGTGTTGTTTTTTCGGCAGTTGCAATTGCTAACGGGGAAGCTCTTTTCCCTGATTATGTTATTGATATCTTGCTGGTTGAAATAAACAGTGAGCCATATGAGTTAATCGCAAGACCGTATACCGCAACTGATGACGGAAAAACAACCCGCGTTAATCTTTATAACGCTTGGGTAACGGCAATACCCGATGAAATCCGGACCGCAGACGGCGACTTCGAAGGTGTTTCACCAAATCCAATCGACCCGGAGGCTTTAGGGCAGGTGCGGACAATTTCGGTTACGTTTGAGTTTAAGCCGGCGGGATAGGGTTTATTTTAGTAATTTCTTAAAAAATAAATCGCGGTAAGCTTCCATTTTATAAATGGAAATTTGCTGCGATTTTTTATTTGGGGAAAGTTTCTTTTTTACTCATATAATATATAATAATGTCCCCAATTGTTAATTCTGAAATCAATAATGTGATTGCATATAACTAATCCAAAGTAGATGTTCATGAAATATAAAATGCCCTTACCCCATGGGGTTTAACTGAAACATTCAGAGCATCAGCTATATCAATCATTTCTTTACTCCAAAGGTCAAATATTTGAGTAACATTGTCAATTTCACAGGAAGTAAGGTTAATCCTTACCTCCTTTTCTTTATCCGAAGTATTAAACAACGCCGAATAATACCCGCCGGTTTTTGAAACCGAAAGCCAGCAAATTTCATCATCGCGGCGGTAAATTTGCCGCGCATTAAATGAATCGGACAGCATTTTAAGCAAATCTTTGTTCGTCAGTAATTTCAAAGTAAAATCATCAAGTTTGGTGAGTTCGCTCCCTATCATTAATGGGGAACGGAGGAAACACCATAATGTCATCATCGTTATTTGCTCGTCTTGAGTGAATTTCGTCCATTCGTCTTCGCCATAACATTGATTGATTGCTGCGACAGGAAGCATATCGGCATCCGGCCAATGCCCGGCCCCGGAATGAGGCGCCCATTTTTCCGCCCGCTCAAACATCGCTTCGAGTAAATCCCATCGGTCCCAGAAATCATCGGTTATCCGCCACATATTAACCTTTTGTTTAAAATATTCAGCTTGCTCAAGTGGTGAAGCACCGGGAGAAATGCTTAAAACCATTTCCCGCCCGCAATTGTCAATCGCCTTGCGGATAAGGTCAATTTCGCCGTAGTGAAACTCGCGGGCGATATCGTCAACTTTTACAAAATCGACACCCCATCCGGCATATAGCCCGAAAATGCTATTGTAATATTCTAAAGCACCTGCTGCTTCGGTATTTATTCCGTACATGTCAGGATTCCAATAACAAATTGAGTTTGGCAAGGCTATTTCCCGGGCAGTAATATTGGTGCCTTTAATTTTCGTATTAAGGAAAGCCGCCTGTCTCGGGATACCGCGCATGATATGAATGCCAAATTTTAAACCAAGGCAATGAATATATTCACCTAAAGCCTTAAAGCCCTGGCCGTCTTTGGCACTGGGAAACCGGTTTACCGCCGGAAGAAGCCGCCCGTATTCGTCCATTGAGAGTTCGGCAAAACTTTTGTATTGATGTGAATCAGCAGTCGGCTGATACCACTGAATGTCAACAACGACATATTCATAACCGGCTTCTGCAAGGTTTTCCGCCATATATTTGGCATTTTTTCTGACCGTTTCTTCATTTACTGAAGCACCATAACAATCCCAGCTATTCCAGCCCATCGGTGGTGTTTTTGCTATCATGGAAATCCCTCCTTTGGAGTTTAAGTTCATTTAAAAAGATGCACTAAGTATAACACATGCGGCGGATATTTGGAAGATTCATCAACACCGCAATTTGAAACAAATAATTACAATCATAAACGGTTATGCCATCACTAAATTTATTTTCTAATTATTCAGTTCTGATTTTTCATTGAATTAGTCGAAAAAGAACGATAAATAACAATAGATTATTTGTTGTGAATGGTTTAGAATTATTTATGTGAACAAGCTATACGCTATTGATTAGAAAGGAGTAATTTATGAAAAAAAATTGTTTCAAGAAACTTGTAAATTTTATGCTGGCACTGGTAATCTTTGTGAGTTTAATAAGCGCTGCTGCTATTCCGGCATACGCTTGCACTACGGCACATTGGGGCGGCTCAGTTTATTATTCGCGGACAAATCTCCGGATTGGGATTGCTGGCAGTGCAATCAATTCGGTGCTTACTTTTAATCTCTATTCAGGGATTACCGGCTCCGGCGGGTGGAACAATCTTCATTCACCGGCGAAAGTACATATATCAAGTGTTATAAATTTACCGGCATCCCCTTCAGCCTCTCGGGATGTTGATGTTGTGGGCTGGGGTTTTGGTGGCGGTGTTCTTGGTGAACTGATAGCTTATGATAGTATGGGTAGAGTTACTTTACCTACTAGCAACTGGAGTAGTGCCGTTATCCGTATGAATGATAGTGTGACTATCTGGGGAAGCACTGCCAGTGAAAGGACTATAAATGCTAGAGCTGTATTCTATCATGAAGTTGGTCATCTTTTCAAACTGGCTCATCCAGTAGGTTGTATCTCTCTTGCAGTTATGCAAACAGGCGGTTTTGTAGGAAATAATAATAAATCCGCTTATGTAATGACTCATGATGCGAATAATATTAATGCCAGATGGTGAGAAGGAGACAAAAATGAAAAAAATAATTATTAGCTTTCTATTAATATTAATACTGGCTTTTGCCGCTTGTGCGAATAGTGAAGCATCTTTAACCATGCAAGAGCTTGAAACTAGACAAGAACTTGAAAAGGAAATTGAAGCCAATATAGCTGCTTTTGAAATGACAAGAATTGTTGGGGCTTTTGGAATGTCGAGTAGAGTTTGTTATTTTACAGTAGAAGATTTATTGGAATCGTACTGGAAGACAGATTTAGTAGTGATAGGTGAGTTTATTGAAGAAGCTGAAACAACGCTTCAATATCAGTATAATGAATTTTTCGATAAAGAAGTGGTGGTAGATGCTCATGCGAACGGCCGATTTCTTATTAAAGAAGTTCTGTGGGGTGATGCGAAAGCAGGTGATATTGTCACCATATATCAGCGTTACGCATTTGATTATGAGTATAATGAATTAATATCTTTCAGCGAAACAATGCCAATGCATAAAGGAGATCGATGGATATACTTCCTGTCATCTATGGGAAATAATCGGTTCTTTATTACAGGAGATTCCGATGGTAGATATCCGCTTCCCAACGACGATATTAAAAAAGTGATGGATATTTTTTCTAAAGAATCACTTGATATATACAAAATAAACAGTGAGGATGTACAGAGTGAAAAAGTAAGGAGTGAGTACGATAATGCCTGGCATCAAGCTTTAAAAAAGATTGATGCCTCGGTACTTGGGGTATACAATCGTTATGATTTCAATTTTGCCCTTTATGCGGAAATTATTGATTTTTTCAATATTGAAACGAGGGATTGGGTTAATCCATATCAAAGACTGGATGCCAAGATAATTAGTATTTATGATACACAAGACCAATAAATGAGTAGTAAAACGGTACACCCCTCTGCCACGTTGGCGGAGAGGTGTGCCATACAATCTTTTCTTTACTCAAAAGTCAAATACCTGCAACTTTGTCATTTTCAGAAGGTAAGGTCAATCCTTACCTTCTTTTTTTGTCCGAAGCATTTAACCAATGATTTATTAAACACCGCAATTTGAAACAAATAATCGCAACCATAAACCGTGACATCCGGTTATGCCCTCACTAAAATAGAGATATAAAGCTAATATTATCTAATGTACATTTGCAGATTGTCTTTGGGAGGAGTATTCATGGAAGGAATTAAAAGAAATACCCTGCTATACAAGTTGAAGCACAGTAAGAAAACCTTTGCCCTTTTTCTAATGGTTTTGCCAGGATTAATATGGCTTATTATGCTTCGTTATCTACCAATGTTCGGAATTGTTATGGCGTTTAAGAATTACAAGCTTCCGGATTTGAATTATGTAAGAGAACACGGTTATATTGCCGACATTTTTGCCCGTGAGTGGAGCGGGTTGGACAATTTCAAGCTCTTATTCGGCAACCCAATGACATCAAAGATGATAACTAATACCTTATCCTACAATATCGTTTTTATTATCCTGGGAATTTTGATACCTGTTACTTTCGCAATCTTGCTGACCGAGATATCAAAGAAGTTTTTCTCCCGCCTTTATCAGACCTTAATGTTCTTCCCCTATTTTATTTCATGGGTAGTCGTCAGTTACTTTTTGATGGCGCTTATATCAACGAAGCACGGCGTGCTTGACCCGTCATGGTTTGGCTTGCGGGATTTTTATCAGGAAGCACAACCATGGCCGTTTATTATTATCTTTTCAAATGTTTGGAAAATGACAGGATACTCGACAATCCTCTATCTCGCGGCGATAACCGGCATAGATACGACCCAATATGAAGCGGCGGCAATTGACGGGGCATCAAAGTTTCAACAAGTTCTTCATGTTACCTTACCTAATATGCGGACAATAATCATTATTTTATTCATCATGAATATCGGGCGGATATTTAATGCTGATTTCGGCCAGTTCTGGTCGTTGCCGATTGACGGCGGCGGTGGTGCGGTAGCTAATGCTGTTGAGGTTATCGATACCTTTGTCTACCGCTTACTCCGGTCTTCGGTGAATCTGGGGCAATCAACGGCAGTCAGCTTTTTCCAGAATTGTGTCGGGTTTATTTGTATCTTGATGGCTAATACAATTGTTAGGCGGGTAGATGGCGAAAGTGCATTGTTTTAGAAATAAAATAATGGACAAGAGTGAATAGAGGAAAAATCATGAAAGAAACTAAATTGAAAAGAAAAAATAAAATAGCGGAAACAAATACTCTGACTAGTGTCGGTCCACTCGGGCAAATAATAATGCACCTTGTTATCGGCGGTTTTGCCCTACTTTGCATCATTCCTTTCATCTTCGTTGTAATTATATCATTTACGAGTGAAACCAGTATTATGGCCAACGGTTATTCGTTTTTTCCAAAAGAAACGTCACTTGAAGCATACCGGAGCGTGATAATTTTAGGCAGGCAATTATGGATATCACTTGGCAACAGCATCTTTGTCACCATAGTCGGAACATTTACATCAGTCCTGATATGTGTACTTTACTCATATGCAATTTACCGTCCGGATTTTACCTTCCGCCGTTTTTTCACCTTTGTCAGTTTCTTTACGATGCTGTTCGGCGGCGGCCTGGTCCCGACAGTCGTTGTATGCAAGAACTTACTTGGAATGAGTAACAACTATTGGGCGCTGATTGTCCCGATGTTGGTCAATCCCTTTAATATTATCGTTATGCGCAGCTTCTTCCAGGCAAGTGTCCCGTTTGAACTGATTGAAGCAGCCAGGGTTGACGGGGCCGGTGAGTTCCGTACTTTGTTCGGGATTGTTACCCCGATTGCAAAACCGGGGATTGCCACAATTGCCCTGCTGAATATGCTGGCATACTGGAATGAATGGTTTATCCCGCAGTTATATATCACGGATGACCGGCTGGTACCGCTGCAATATCTGCTGGTCAGACTTCAGACGACAGCGCGGCTAATGGCGGCAAATTCCGGCCGGGCCGGTGCGGAAATCCGCAATATGCCGACGGAGAACTTGCGGATGGCCCTTTGTGTCATTATCGTAATCCCGATAGCCTTTGCTTATCCATTCTTTCAACGTTACATAGTTTCCGGGCTGACGATTGGTTCGGTTAAGGGTTAAGAAGGCCGCTCCTCAAAAACCACAGCGCAAGCTGTTTATATAAATGAAATTTGCAATTTTGCATATAAAAAACAAGGAGAAAACAAATGAAAAAATTATTATCACTACTGCTTACCATTGTTATGTGCTTAACTTTAGTAGCTTGCGGGGCAAATGAAACTTCCGCAACAGATACCCCGTCAACCACCACCCCCGCGGCGAACACCACTGCCGGTGATGACAATTCGTCAGCCGCTGCCGTTGTGGATTCAGATTTCACACCCGGCGCGGAAATAGAATTTATGTTTATGCCGAGCGGTGAAACTACTGCCGCTGCAACTCAAGCTGTCACTCAAGCGGTTAATGAAAGGCTTGCGGAACTTGGTTATGATTTTACCGTCAGATTCAGGACATCCGGCGGGCCATGGGGCTTTGACGATTTCAACATGGATTTACAAACAGGTTCAACCGCCGATATCATTCCGGCATTTAGCTGGTCAGGTGATTTGAATTATGATGCCGGTGCAAGAACCGGTCAATATTTACGCTTAGATGACCCGAATAACAATCTTATTGAGAAGTACGCGCCAAACCTTTATGCCGCGACTGCTCCCGGTATTGTTGAAGCTGCCCGCGTTCCCGGCCCTAGCGGAACCGGCCTTTACGGTTATATCATCGAAAAAGATTCAGTTACCCAATTAGGGTTTATTGTCAACAAAACTGAACTTGAAGCACTTGGTTTTACGATGGCTGATTTTAATGCCGATGACCTTGCTTCATGGGAACCGCTTTTAGCTGCTTACAAAGAAGCCAACCCCGGCAAATATGCCCTCAACGTTGAAGGTGAAGTTTGGGACCGCGCCCTGAATCATGTCGTTTTCTACGGCGGAACCAACGGGCCTTTAGGACTTATTTTCAATAATAGCAACCCGGCGGCTACAGATGTGAAAATCTCCAGCCGTTACGAAAGCCCGACTTATAAAGCTTTCATCAACCAAATGCACGAATATTACAATGCCGGTTATATTGATCCGGACCAAGGAAATCCCGGTGACCTTTCCAGCACTACCTTTGCCCTCCGTCAAACAGCAGGTGATTTCTTAATCACTTCCCAGGTTTATGTACCAGGCCAGGAAAATGTTCTTGCCGCTACCGCATCTGACATTCAAGGCAGAGATATAGAAATGGCATGGGCACCGTCATGGTCAACCCCGATAGCAACTACTGAAACCGCGATGGGTTCCGGGCTTGCTGTCAGTGCCGGTACCAACTTTGCCCCCGAAGCCGTCACTTTCCTTGGTTTACTTGCTACTGACCCGGTTATCTGTAACTTGGTGGTTGCCGGTATCGAAGGCATTAACTATGAACTTAGGGACGGTTTGATGTTCTACTTAGACGACCGTGCCGGTTGGGCACCTTGGCGTTATGGTATCGCTGCTTGTGCAACCCCGGCAATTCCCAGCGGCGACATCGACCCTACGGGAATGGAATTTGTTAACATGAAAAACTTTAATAATGGCGCGACCGGATTTAGCATCGGCCTGTTTGATAATTCATCAGTCGAAGCTGCATTCTCTGCTTGTATCGCTGTTATTGACAAATATGCCGTACCGCTTGGTAGCGGGGCTTTATCACCGGCCGAGTATGATACATTTATGAATGAGTTACGTGCCAGTGGTTTGCAAGATGTACTTGATGCCGCCCAAGCTCAACTCTTTGAATTTACCGGTAACTAAATTTATGATATAATGTCGCTAAGACATTATATCAGCGCGGTTTTAGTGCGCATCCCCCGAAGGTCTAGAGTTGTAAGTGCAATAATCAATGAAAGATATTAAATGAATGAGGGACTAATGTACAAACTATGTGCTAAAGTCCCTCATTTAGGATAAGGAAGGGAACCTATGAAATACGGATATTTCGATAATGAAAACAGAGAGTATGTTATTGACCGGGTTGATTTGCCAACATCGTGGACTAATTACCTTGGAGTGGAAGAAACATGCGCAGTGATGAATCATACCGCCGGCGGTTATATGTTTCATAAGACTCCGGAGTATCACCGGATTACCCGCTTCCGGGGTAATAGTGTACCGATGGACCGCCCCGGTTATTATGTCTATATAAGGGACAATGATTCCGGAGACTATTCGAGTATTTCCTGGCAGCCGGTTGGCAAACCGCTTAATGAAGCAAAATATAGCTGCCGGCACGGAATGTCCTATACGATTTATGAATGTGAATATGACGGGCTGAAAAGTTCCCAGCGGATGACTATTCCGTTGGGTGAAGAACTCTTATTGTGGGATGTGACAATTAAGAATTTAAGCGGCCGCCCCCGCAATTTGAGCGTTTTTAATTACCTTGAATTTTCTTTCCGCCATATTATGATTGATAACCAAAACTTCCAGATGAGCCTTTATTGTGCCGGTTCCGATTATGACCATGAAAATGGTATTATTGAGTATGACCTTTTTTATGAAGAATTTGGTTATCAGTTTCTTGCATCAAATTTTGAACCGGATGGTTTTGACTGTCTGCGTGACAAATTTCTTGGCTTGTACCGGACGGAAGACAATCCGGCGGCGGTTGAACAAGGCAAGTGCTTTTCGTCTCATGAATTAACCGGCAACCATTGCGGTGCTTTGCAAAAGGATATCGTCTTAGAACCCGGCGAAGAAGTACGCTTGATTTATATGTTGGGCGAAGGTAATCGGAAAGAGGGCGCCCGAATTAAAGAAAAATATAGTGATTTAGCAACGGTTGATTTAGCTTATGAAAAACTTAAGGCTTATTGGCAGGATAAATTTGACGGCCTTCAGATTAATACTCCAAACGAAGGAATGAATACGCTGATAAATACTTGGACATTATTTCAATCGGAAATAAATGTAATCTTTTCGCGGTTTGCTTCATTTATTGAAGTCGGCGGGCGAACTGGCCTTGGTTATCGTGATACCGCTCAAGATGCGATGACGATTCCTCATTCCAATCCGAAGAAATGTAAACAGCGGATTGAGGAATTATTAAATGGTTTGGTTTCTTTAGGTTATGGCATTCATCTCTTTCAGCCGGAATGGTTTATCAAGAGTGATGAAAAAAAAGAAGCCTTTAAATCGCCGACAGTTGTTCCGACGTTGGATTCGGGAACCTATGTCCATGGGATTTCCGATGCTTGTTCCGATGATGCTTTGTGGTTGGTTGCAGCAATTGTTGAATACATCAAAGAAACCGGCGATTTTGCCTTTGCGGATAAAATTTTACCCTATGCCGACGGCGGCGAGGGAAGTGTTTATGAGCATATGACGAAAATCCTTGATTTTTCGGCGCGTGAGGTTGGTGAGACCGGGATTTGCAAAGGGCTTAGGGCCGACTGGAACGACTGCCTCAACTTGGGCGGCGGGGAAAGTGCAATGGTATCTTTCCTTCATTATTGGGCACTTAAATATTTTATTTCCCTGGCAGAATATCTTAACCGGCCGCAGGATGCGGCGAAATATCAAGCGCTTGCGGACAAAGTCGCCGCTGTTTGTGAGAATGAATTGTGGGATGGGGACTGGTATATCCGCGGCATTACGAAGAGCGGGCGCAAGATTGGTACTGCTTTGGATAAAGAAGGGAAAGTTCATCTTGAATCAAATACTTGGGCGGTCCTTTCCGGCGCGGCCCCTTATGAAAAAGCAGTTAAAGCGATGGATAGTGTGGACGAGTTTCTTTATACTCCTTATGGCCTAATGCTTAATGCGCCGTCATACCGCAAACCGGATGATGAGCTTGGTTTTATCGGGCGCGTTTATCCGGGGGTTAAGGAAAACGGGGCAGTTTTCTCGCATCCCAACCCTTGGGCATGGGCGGCGGAATGTATGCTTGGGCGCGGGGACCGGGCGATGAAGTTTTACGATGCTTTGTGCCCTTACCACCAAAATGATATGATTGAGATTAGGGAAGCTGAACCTTATTCATATTGCCAGTTTATTATGGGAGTTGAGCATACTGCCCATGGCCGGGCCAGACATCCCTTTATGACCGGGTCAGGCGGATGGTCTTACTTTAGTGCAACGAGGTATATGCTTGGAATCCGCCCGGGATTTACAACCCTGGAAATTGACCCTTGTGTCCCGGCAGATTGGAAGTCATTTAGTGCAATAAGGCGCTGGCGCGGTGCGGTATACAATATTCAAGTTGAAAATCCCGATGGTGTTATGAAAGGGGTAAAAGAGCTTTACTTGAATGGGGAATTGGTTAAAGAGATTCCAGTGATGGCTATAGGGAGCGTAAATGAGGTAAAAGTTGTGATGGGAGGAAAAAAATAAATGCCGATAAAATTTGGGACCGGCGGTTGGCGGGCAATAATTGGCGATGAGTTTACGAAAGCCAATATCCAACTTTTCGCAAAAGCGATCTGCGGCAAAATGAAAGCAGAAGGTGTTCAGGATAATAAAATAGTAATTGGTTATGACCGGCGTTTCCTTGCTAAGGAAGCGATGCAATGGGCAGCAATGGTTTTTGCCGCCGAGGGCATATTGACCGAGCTGGTCAATAAATCGGCGCCAACCCCGTTAATTATGTATTATGTGATGAAACATGAGTTGCCTTACGGCATGATGATTACCGCAAGCCACAACCCGGCTTTGTATAACGGGATTAAGTTGTTTACCGCCGGAGGGCGCGATGCTGATGAAGCCCAGACGGCTGATGTCGAGCGTTATATTGCTTCTGCTTCCGGCGGCACGGTTGCGGAAATGGAATATGATAAAGCAGTAGCTAAGGGGTTAATTAAAGAAATTTATCCCCTAAATGAATACCTTGATAACATCATCGCCGCAGTTAATATGGATAAAATCCGCGATGCCCATTTAAAGGTTGCTTTCGATCCGATGTTTGGTGTCAGCGAAACATCGATTACAACGATTCTCCATACTGCCCGCTGTGAGGTAGTGACCATCAACGGCCGCCATGATACTTTGTTTGGCGGAAAACTACCGTCCCCGACGGCGGCTACCTTGCGGTCGCTCCAAAATGCAGTAGTTGATTACAAATGCGATATCGGCCTTGCGACGGACGGCGATGCCGACCGGATTGGGATTATTGATGATACCGGTCGTTTTTTGCATCCTAATGATATTTTGGTCTTATTATATTATTATTTGGTGAAACACAAAGGCTGGTCCGGCCCGGTGGTCCGCAATATCGCAACAACCCATCAGCTTGACCGGGTCGCAGAGAGTTTCGGGCAAAAATGTTTTGAGGTCCCGGTTGGTTTTAAGCATATTTCAGCGGCGATTACGAAAGAAGATGCCGTTCTTGGCGGCGAATCTTCCGGCGGTTTGACTGTCAGAGGCCATATCAAGGGTAAAGACGGCATATATGCGGCGATGCTGCTTGTTGAGATGATTGCGGTGACAGGGCAGAAAATATCTAATATCTATCGTGAGATTGAAGCTAAATATGGCTCGATTTTCATGGAAGAGCGGGATTACAAGTTTACTAATGAAAAGAAAGCGCAGATTTTAGAAACGTTGATGGTGAAAAAACAGATACCGGGGCTTGAATTTCCGGTTGAACAGGTATCTTACCTCGACGGCTGTAAGGTCTATTTTAAAAACGGCGGCTGGGTTGCCGCCAGGTTTTCCGGAACCGAACCGCTACTGCGGATTTTTTGTGAAATGCCTGATGCTGAGGATGCAAAAAGTGTTTGTTTGGCATATGAGGAATTTTTAAAACTGTCATGAAAATGAAAGCGAAGATAAGACGAAAACGAAAACTGGAATGGAGCATGGTAATGGTACTTCTATTCGGCTGGCTGTTACCGCTGATTTTAATTGCCACTATCGTGCTCTATTTCGTTACGTCTACTATCAACAGCCAAATCATGAGGACAATTGAAGAGTCAACCGACAAAGCAGTTGAGATATGTGAGATTTACTTAAATGAAGCTGTCCGCGCATCCAAAAACGCCACCTATATTTCAACGATTGAAAATAGTTATCATCAATATTTGCTTGATGGAAGGGAACAAGTATTATTTCGGCAAATTACAAATTTTTTGAATCAATATTATACTTATAATGATAGCTTCTTAAGCACGATGCTCTTTTTTCTTGATAATCCCGGCCAGATATATTATACCGTCAATGCTTATCGTGTTTCTGATATGACATTGACAGGTTATGATACGGTGCAAAACTTTATTGATTTTTGTCAGGCAGACGTAATGGAGCGCGGCCTAAGTCTGGAAAATGAGCTTGAGCTAATGTACCTTGATGACCGGCTGTATCTGGTCAGGAATATTGTTGATACTTATTATCAACCCTATGCGATGCTGGTTATTGAGCTTGATGTTACCCGTATTTTTCACAGTTTGGATAGTATCTGGGGGGCGGCAAATTATGAAGTTCTTGTTGATGGCCGTGAGGTATTAAATAATGGAATCGATAGTGCTTCGATAACGAGCCGGTTCAGTGATGATTTTAACCGCAGTATTACTAACCGTTACCAAAATACAGCATATTCATACAAATCAATTGAGTTTGGCAAACATACAATAACGTTCTTAATTGACTTGGATTCGCGGTCGTTACTTAGAGAGGTAACGATAGCGCGTTATATATATATCCTTGTTGCGATTTTTTTACTTCCGTTCTTTTACTTGATTTTTAATTTCTTCCGTCAGAGAGTGACGAAACCAATCTCAAAATTAATCGATGCCTCGAAAAAGATAAAAGAAGGTGATTATGGTTATGAGATTTCAAATGATAGCAGCAGTGAAGAATTTACATTCCTGATTGATGCATATAACGCAATGTCTAAAGAATTAAAGCATCAGTTCCAACGCATTTTTCTTGAGGAGCTTGCCGTAAGAGATGCCAGCATTGAAGCTTTACAGTCGCAGATTAACCCGCATTTCCTTAATAATACTTTAGAAATTATCAATTGGGAAGCGCGAATGAACGGTAACGAAAAAGTTACAATGATGATTGAGGCATTAAGTACAATGCTTGATTTTACAATGAACCGTGAGCAAAAAAAGTATCATTCACTAGCTGATGAAATTGATTATGTGGATGCTTATTTATATATTATCGGCCAGCGTTTTGGCGCCCGTTTTCATGTTGATAAAGAGATTGATGAATCGTTGCTTTCTACCACGATTCCCCGGCTGATTGTGCAACCGCTGCTGGAAAATGCGGTTGAGCACGGAATGAAAGACCGGAAAAAAGCCAATATTCTGGTTCAGGTTAAAAAAGATGACGGGAAAATCATCATCCTGATTATTAATGACCGTAAGCTAAAGGATAGTGAGAAAGAGAAGATTGATGCTTTACTTTCTGAAAAAGCAGAGGTTAAGAATTGGAGCGGCAGTTTGGGGCTAAGGAATGTGAACAAGCGGTTAAAGATTATCTATGGTGAAGATAGTGGTTTAGATATTTCGAATGATGAGAATGACCGGACAGTTTCAAGGATTTTGATTCCGGTGTGAAGATTGGAAGGGAATATGCAAAAAATAAAAAATATCTCAATATTTTGCATTATCATGACACTGTTATTAAGCTCATGTAATATAAATGAGCCAGGCAATAGAAGCGAGCAAAGCAATGAATTTAACGGGACGACCCTTGAAGTTGTTACGCCATACTCGCGTAATATTTCCAATGCTGATAAATTCCGCGAGGAAATAGTAAATTGGGAGGAGGCAACCGGGAACCGGGTTATCAACAATTCGGTTATCTTTGATGAAGCTTCCAAGAAAAAAGTATTAAATGATTTTGAAACATCATCGGAACCGGATGTCTTATTTTTCTTTACCGGAGCTGATGCAAGTTCTTTTATTGAAGCAAGTAAAGTTGTTTCATTAAATGAAATAAGAGAGCTTTATCCTGATTATGCCGGCAATATGGATGATGAAAAACTACCTAAATCTTTGGTCGACGGCAATGCTTATGCTGTGCCGGTCGACGGTTTTTGGGAAGCATTATTCATTAATACAGAGGTTCTATCGGCCGCCGGTGTTGCAATTCCCGGTGATAATTATACTTGGGAACAGTTTTTGAATGATTGCGAAGCAATAAAAAACGCGGGTTTTATCCCGATTGCTGCTGCTTTGGGGCATGTTCCGCATTATTGGTGGGAGAATGCAGTCTTTAACTATACTACCTTGGAAACACATCTTGTTATTCCGGCAAGTGTAGATGAACCGGCCGGGCAGGCATGGCTTCGGGGGATACAGGATATAAAAAAATTATATGATAACGGTTTTTTTCCGGTAAATACTTTAACGATGACTGATGATGAGAGTTTTCAGTTCTTTGCCCGCGGGCAGGCAGCATTTTTGCTGGACGGCTCGTGGAAAGTGGGGGAAATAGTCAGTTTTTGTAAGTCCCTTAGCGAGGAAGCGCTGGATAAATTTGATATTACATTTGTCCCAACGAGAGGCAACCGGCGGGCAACCGATTTAATCGGCGGGTTGTCGATGGGATATTATATTACAAGGAAAGCGTGGAACAATCCGGAAAAACGGGCGGCGGCGATTAGCTTTGTTGAGCATATGACTAAGACGGAAATAGTATTGAAATTTGCCGGGCATACCGCAACAGCATTAGCTGTCAAACCCGACTTTGTAGAAAGCCCGGAGTTTAATAGTCTGCAAACTAAAGCAATAAATATGGTCAGCCGGGTGACATCATATACCGGGGCGGTGCAGGATAATTTTCAGGGCCGGTGCCGTGAACCAATCTTTGACGGCATCGCGGATATATTGGTTGGTGATGTGAAGATTGAAGATGCACTAAAGGCAAGTTTTATGCTGTATGAAAGATATGGATATTAGTATAATGGAGGGAATATGAATCTAAAGAATGAAAAAGGACACATCTTTGTACCGGATAGCAGCGACCAAACCACTGCCCTTTTAAGAACCACCCACCTTTGTATCGCCGCACATCAAGATGATATTGAGATTATGGCTTATGGCGCAATTGCTGAGTGTTTCGCTGATGAAAACAAATGGTTTACTGCTATCGTAGTAACTGACGGTGCCGGCTCACCGCGCGATGGTGAATATGCGAAAATGACCGATGAAGAAATGCAAAAAGTCCGCGCAAAAGAGCAAGATGATGCCGCAATCATCGGAAAATATTCTGCCATGATTCAATTAGGCTATCCAAGCAAAGTGATTAAAAATTCCGGTGACGGTTTGTGTGCAAAAGAGTTAGCCGGCATAATTAAGCTATGTAACCCGGAAATTGTATTTACACACAATTTAGCCGACAAACATGACACTCATGTCGGTGTTGTCCTCCGAACCTTAGAAGCACTCCGTTTACTTCCAAAGGAGTCCCGAGCGGATAAAGTCTATGCCCTTGAGGTATGGCGCGGTTTGGACTGGTTGATGGATGAAGCAAAAATCGTTTTTGATACCTCGCCAAATCCGGAAGTTGCCGAAAAGCTGCTATCGATATTCGCTTCACAATGTGCCGGCGGGAAGCGCTATGACCTTGCCGCCCTTGGGCGCCGTTTGGCTAATGCAACGTTTTTTGCTTCCCATAGTGTTGATGTGACAACTTCATTATCATATGGAATGGATATCACAGAATTGATTGAAAATCCGGATGTTTATGGCTTTATTAACAAACATCTTGACGATTTGCGGGAGGATGTAATTGAGAGGATAAAGCGGTCGAAGTAAGAAACTAGGAAAGGATTTACGGTTTCGATGAGCAGCTTAAGCAAAGAGGAAGATATATGTACAAAGTAATTATCGTAGATGATGAGCCTATTATTGTTGAGGGAATGAGTAAAGCTATTCCTTGGGCGGACTTTGATTGTGAGGTCGTTAGTACGGCAGAAGATGGTAATGATGGGGTTAGGTTAGTTAAAGAACTTAAGCCGGATATTATTTTTACTGACATTTGTATGCCGGGTATGGATGGGTTAATGATGATTGCGGCGGTTAAATCAGAATATCCTGATATTGAGATATCTATCCTGACCGGCTATAGAGATTTTGATTATGCCCAGGAAGCGATTAAACTTGGGGTGACACGTTTTATTGTCAAACCGTCAAAGAAACATAATATCTTTGAAGCACTTGAAGCTATGATTCTGAATATCTCCAAGCGAAAGCATGAGCAAAGTTTAGGTTTAGACACCGCATCTTTGGATGGTAGTAATGAGATAAATGCCGCCGGTAGTTTTGTGGTAAGTAATGCCATAAAATATATAAAAGAAAACTATAAAGAAAAGATAAACCTTTCCGATTTAGCCGAACATGTTTATGTCAGCCAATGGCATTTAAGCCGGCTTTTAAATGAACATACGAAACAGAGTTTCTACGACCTTTTGAATGGTGTCAGGATTGAAAAGGCGAAGGAATTATTGGCAGATCCATTACTTAGGATTGGTGATATTTCAGATGAAGTCGGCTTTTTAGATTTAACTCATTTTTCGAAAGTTTTTAAGAAGCTTGAAGGTATGACGGCAAATGAGTACCGCAATAAGATTTTGAGTTAATTAGTCGGGATTTATACGTAAATTTCCTCTAAATAATTCAAAAAAATTTACTGAAAATTTCTTCTAGGTTAATTGAAAAGGTAAATTCCACTTTGTAAAGTTAAAATCCACCGGAAATGAATTTTTCAAGATGAAAATAGTTCATTTCCGGTATTTTTATGCTATTATAAGTAATAAGACTGCTGATTT
>WRAQ01000001.1 GCA_009780115.1 Lachnospiraceae bacterium | reverse complement strand
CCGCCGGTACGGATTGAGTTTGTGATGTAGCCTAAAGCGTTGTAGGTATGGGTTTCTTCCATCACGGTGCCGCCGGTTTGATATGATACTTTGGTAGGGCGGGCCAGGGCATCATAAACAAAAGAAGTGGTGTTTCCATTGGGCTGGCTAATCATTAATGGATTACCGATTAAGTCATAATAATAGGTGGTCAGGCCGCCTTCGGCATCGGTGACATGATTGGTTTTCAAGACTGGGTTGGCAATACCGGCCTAGAATACGATGCTCTTGGCCGCCTAAAAAAAGTCACTGACCACAATCAACGTGTTACCGAATACATTTTTGACCCAGTCAGCAACCTGACGGCGATTAATTACCCTAGTGGAAAAAATGTTTTGTACGACTATGATAACAGCAACCGCTTAATCAATGTAACCGATGCCGAAGGTGGCCTGACCACCTATTATTATGACTTAATTGGTAATCCATTAATGATTAGCCAGCCCAATGGAAACACCACTTCTTTTATATATGACGTTTTATCCCGCCCCACCAAAGTATCATACCAAACCGGCGGCGGCACCGTAATGGAAGAAACCCATACCTATAATTCTCTCGGCTACATCACAAACTCAATCCGTACCGGCGGCAGCCCGAATTTCAACCGCAATGTTTCTTACAGTTATGATAGGGCAGGGCGTTTAACTTCTTATACGAATCAGGGCAGAACGGAATCTTATAGCTATTCCCCACGCGGAAATATGACTACAAAAAGAATAAACGGAAGCCTTAGAGCCACTTATCAATATAACGATGCCGACCAACTAATCAGCAAAACCGAAAACGGCTTGAGTTTTTCATACGACTACGACAAACGCGGCAACCTAATTAGAGAAATTCGTAATAGCACCCCGGTAATGGAATACAAATATGACGTAACCAACCGCATGGTAAAAGGTAAAGACCTAACCACCGGCGAAAGCACCGAATATATTTACAACGCTCGTGGTAAAAACATAAGAAACACGCAAAACCTTTTACCTGCCCTCGGCGGTTACATGTCCGCCGCGGAACTTGAACGCTTAACCCCATCAAGCAGTTCAATCCGAATCCCCTTCTCGACAAAAGAGACGGATTATGTTATAAATTACTTAAGCCCTTTTGATACGGAACTTATGGCGATTGAGGATGGTTTTGGTACTGCCAGTTTTACTTATGGATTAAATGAGCAACGCCTACAGCAAGCAATAACGCCTGATGCAAATCCGGTTAACAGGGTTCGGACGGATATAGCGGCTAATACAATCGGTACGCTTTATCTTCAACCCGACCTCTTAGGAAGCCCGTTACTTATCACAAACAGCAAAGGCAACATAATTCGACATGCTGAACGTGATGCCTGGGGTAACTTAAAGCTTCCGGTAAGAAACGACATCAATTCGGCGGGCGTGGGGTTTAGCCTTTTATTTACGAATCACCGTTACGATGAAATAATTAACAAATATTTCATGCGCGCACGTAATTTTGACCCTATCAACCACCGCATGACCAGCCGCGACCCAGCTCGCGCCGATGGTTTTAACGATTACTTGTATTGTCGAAACAACCCCATTAATTATATAGACCCTGATGGGTTGGCGGCTTGGTTGATACATGGGACTTTTTCAGAACCAGATACATGGACGAATGAATTCAGAGATTATTTGATAGGACTTTATAATGAAGAAATTTTTGCAGAACCTTGGACAGGAAAAAACAATATGAGAGCGCGTAAAAATGCCGCGAAGGATTTAGTTGTTTCTATAAAGGAATATGTTAAATACAATCCTGATGAACCAATTCGTTTAATTGGCCATAGTCACGGCGGAAATGTTGCCATATTAGTTGCAAATATGCTTGCTGAAGAAAATATAAAGGTAGAAACTCTTATTACTATCGGAACTCCTGTGAGAGAATATCACTTAAACAGAAAATCAAAAACTAATATTGAGGAGTTTTTAAGTATATATAATAAAGGCGATGCAGTACAGAAAGTAGGAGGAGGGATTGGTCATGGTCTTGCAGGCAGAAAATTTTATAATAATGGTGTTAAAAATATAAAAGTGCCTAGAGATAAATTATTTGGCCCAAAACACAATCATAGTTTTATGCACAGTAGTATAGATATTTGGGAGCAGTATATTACCCCAAATTTAAATCTAAGCAAAAACTAAGAATCGGTTTGAATTAATATGAAATTTAAGCAAAGCTTTTGAAAAAAGGAATTAGGGTGAAAAATGCCTATTATTACAAAATTGATATGGATATTTGCGATTGTAATTACTTTTATTTCATTACTATGGTTTTTAGTTGGAACAACAGCCTTTTTTCAAAGAGGCATCGACCTTGAAACATCATTTCTTTATATATTTTTATGGTTGCCTGCATTATTATTTATAGCAGTATCTATTTTTGCGTTAAAAAAAGGTTGGATGCCAAATCATATATATGCCCAGATAAATTTGATTCTAGTTATATTATTTTTAACGATAGTATTTTCAATAAACCTTATTAAAGGGGTAAATCCAAAGGGTTGGTTGGAAGAGAGAATCTTTAGCGACTATATTCAGATTACTTTTGATGATAAATATGAATATCAACTTGAATTAATTAACCCGTTCCAAAAGAACAGCTATACACAATTATATATAAAAAACATTTCTTCCGGCGAAGAAATTAGAATACCTATAGATATTCAAACAAAAGACATCCGTGAATCATTTCATTTGTCATCAGACCCAAGAAAAGTGCCATCTGTTAAAGAATGGGTATGGTCAGAAATGGAAAATGGTAATAAAGAAAATATTTATATCTTAACTATTACAGAAGGATTTAAAAGAGAGGGAAAAATTGAGGTGTTTGAGATTGATATGGAGTTAAGGAAGTCACAAAGAATTGAGTAATTTTCAATACTGCCAAAGAGTAAAAACAAGTTGATGCTTATAAAGATATAAAGGAGTGCCTGGAATGAATGCCCATCATGTTGGGCAACAAGATGAAAAATAACATAGCAGATTATAATCCAAGAACAGCACCGCTATTAATGTTGCCGCACCTTGGTCACACTCGGGGAATAGGGGTGGTTTCCAGAAATACAGCCGGAATTACTAATGCAAGACAGTTAATTGCAAGAGATTTAAAGGAATTAAAAGAGTATATCCTGATATTCCTAAATCGTCTCTTAAAGAACTAATTAATTTAAACAAGGCAATGTATCCAGAGGTATTTATAAAATGAATGAAAAAATAGCAAAAGGTTTTTATGATTCAGTTGTAGATGAAGGTATTCAAGATTATAAAAAAGTGTTAACCAATAATCTTGACTTTACATATGGATTAATAGAACAGTATAAACCTTGGATGGATTTTTATGATAATTTATCAGATACTAATAAAGAATTATTTTTCAGCTTTATTAAGCAGACTATCATAGATACTGTATCTACTGTATTTGGAATTATTGACGGACCAACTACATTTTCGATTCCGAATACTGAATTTAAGCTATATATCAATGATGAGGATAGTGATATGGACATGCAAGGTTCATTTTTGGCTTATGTTCAAGATAAAGAAAATAATAACTGATTTCTTATAGTTTCACTTATTGGTTAGGCCAACAGAGACTATCGCAGATATAACGCCTGATGCAAATCCTATTAACAGAGTTCGGACAGATATCGCCGCGAATACAATCGGTACGCTTTATCTTCAACCCGACCTCTTAGGAAGCCCGTTACTTATCACAAACAGCAAAGGCAACATAATTCGACACGCTGAACGTGATGCTTGGGGCAATTTAAAGGTTCCGGTTAGGAACGATATCAATTCGGCGGGTGTGGAGTTTAGCCTTTTATTTACGAACCATAGACATGATGGGGTAATGAATAATTATTTCAGTAAGGCGAGATTTTACGACCCGGTCAACCACCGCTTCGGTCAACGCGACCCGATTCGTGACGGTATTAATGATTATCTTTATACAAATAATAATCCCATTAACTACATAGACCCTGATGGGCGTATAATGCAGTTCATTAGTGATGAAAAGCATTGGGGTACATATCTTGAACAATTACAAAAGTTGACAAACGATACTATTCATATTGATGTAGATGGAATCTTGCAAATATCGAACAGAATAGATAAACCAACCTTGAAACACGGAACGGATTTGATTCGTAGATTGGTTGATACTAAATATGTTGTCAGTATTGATTATGAGGATGGGGTAGCGAAAGTTGACCCGACAGCTGTTGGTGCATTTACATATTTTCAAAATTTCAAAGAAAAAAAGGGTACCGGAAGTGGCACGGCTATCGTTTTTGACCCATATCGAATATGGTATTATGGGTTAGCAGATGAAAAAGGAAAGGGTATGGTTAGTTCGGGTGAAACGGAATCACATATTACTTTTGCTCATGAACTTATTCATGCAGAAAGGTTTTCCAGAGGAGTGGGGATGACAGAGGTCAGAAGGCATGACAGAGGTCAGAAGGCATGACCATAAATATATTTCTGGAATTAAAGGTAAGTTTCTTGGCTTCCAGCGCTATAATTATACTTATGAGAAATATTTCAAAGAAGAGTATGCAACCATAGGGTTAATTATTGATAAAAGAATTGATATTACAGAAAATATGATTAGAAAAGAACATCAATTAAGGTTGCGTGCGAGATATGGAACAGGTTATTCTGAACTATTAAAATAAGTTAAAATATGTTGAAGAATGTGATGAATTTGAATTATTTATGAACATAGAAAAAGGTGGTGTCTTTTATTAAATGGATTAAAGCGATAGCTATAATATTAATTTCACTAACAACACTTATTTTTAGTTTTGTTGTTTATAAAAACATATTTTATAGACCGCCAAACTATAAAATAGCAATTGATTATCAGCCAAATATTGATTATGAAGCAATAATAATTGATAGAGGAAACCCTGATTTTCAATTATTAGCTGAAGTTTCGTTTTTTACAGATAGACATACTTTTGCTAACGTTTCAGATGAAATAAATACTTTTGGGAGGCTTTATCAAGATTCTAATGCACTTAATTATTTTTATATTTTAGAAGCGGAAGCAAGTATTGAAGGTAAGTTATTTGCGTTGTGTGCTTTATATTTTTTGGATTATGATTATTTTAGATATCGTATAGAGTATTATGCTTTATCGGAAGATTATGTCAACATCTATTACAGAAATAATCCTTTATTTCAATTAAAAGATGTTATTAAAAGCAATGCTAAAGATGCGGTAAGGCTTAAAAATAATGAAGATACTATATCAGATTGGTTAAAAAGAAATTTTACTAGGTCTTTTACAGTAGATTTTCATGGCGGCTCTATACCGAGTACATTAATAGAAACGATTTCGGCAAAAGAATAGATATTGCCAATCTTTGACCCGCTTATTGACTGTGCCGGTCAATGCGCATTAAGCCCATCACTTTCAATATATATTATTTTTGCTAATAAATTTATAAATCTATCTTGGCGGGTGCGAACGCTGCCACTTTTGCCGGATTTATGACCCCATTGGAATGCCAGTAAGTAACTATTATTTACGGAAGCAACCCGCAAAGTATCGGCGATGTTCTTTTACCAGATTTAAATGCAATAAGGCAGAGTATTAACCGCTATGCGTATAGCCTGAATAATCCCATCAACTATACTGACCCCGATGGAGAAAGTGCAATTTTAGCCATCCTTCTTGTTGCGGGCGCGATAGGGGTATGGGGAAGCAACATAGACCAGCTTAACCAAAACGACGGCAACTGGGCGGCAATTGATACAAATAAATCTATCTTGGCGGGTGCGAACGCTGCCGCTTTTGCCGGACTTATGATGGTGCCGGGTGTCAGAGAGTTAAGCGCCCCCGCAATGATGACCTACGCCGCGGCAGTTGCCGGCGGCCTTGAAACCGGAAGCCAGCTTATGCAATCCGGCGGCCGGCACGTTGACTATGGAAAAGTTGTATCAAATAGTGCCATTTCTGGTGCAACTGCGGGAGTTTTTAAGTTTGCTAGTTCGCCTTTGAAGTACACGGCGAGAACTGTAAGTAATACGCAAGCTGTTAAACCTCAAGTTAAGATGGATTTACAGCATCTTGATAAAAATTCAGGCATTATAAAAACACCGCATGGAGATGCACAGGCGACTACCAAAAATGCTTTGCAAGTTCGAAATTATGTAAATAATGGAGGGCAACTATATAGAACAGGAGCATTTGGAAAATCTAAAGTAACAGATGCACAGTTCTGGTCACCAGAAAGCCCATTTGGTGCGGGTTATGCCAATAAATATGGACTTGCAAATAGCAAAATTGATTATATAATTGGAGGGGTAAAAATATCTGGCGCGCCCTACATAACTAGACCCGCTCCTCCAGTACCGCCAAATATAGGTGGTGGGATTGAAGTGGTTACTAATCCTAATAGTGTAATTTTAAATTTTTTCCATATGCCGTAAAGGAAGATTAAATCTAATGGACGATGTATACGGTTTCTTGAAAAAGCTTAAAGATGAAGCATATATTGAAAATGAATTTTTATTATCATATGCAATAGATGGCTGGCTAACTTTTCAGCCCTCTTCTTCAACTGAAGGTATGGCTGATTTAGAATTAATATTAAAGCAATATAAAAATGGTAAAAGCATAGTTATTAATAAAAAAGTTGAAGAATGCTTACATTTTATTAATGAATGGTTTAAAAAATGGAATAACAGAGTTTAAAAGGATTGTACAATCAAGTATGGAATGGGTTGATTCGAAAATTGGTTGATACTGCATTTATTGTCAATACTGATTATGAAGATGGGATAGCAAAAGCTTTTCACGTACACTAACCCTGATGGAGAAAGCGCTATCTTAGCAATTCTTCTTGTCGCTGGCGCGATAGGGGTATGGGGAAGCAATATAGACCAGCTTAACCAAAACGATGGCAACTGGGCGGCAATTGATACAAACAAATCTATCTTGGCGGGTGCGAACGCTGCCGCTTTTGCCGGATTTATGATGGTGCCGGGTGTAAGAGAATTAAGTGCCCCCGCAATGATGACTTACGCGGCGGCAGTTGCCGGCGGCCTTGAAACCGGAAGCCAGCTTATGCAATCCGGCGGCCGGTATGTTGACTATGGGGCGGTTGTATCGAATAGTGCAATCTCTGGAGCAACTGCGGGAATTTTCAAGTTTGCTAGTAGCTCGTCTTTGCCGGACACAGCAAGCGTTGTAAGTAATACGCAAAGTGTTAAACCGCAAGTAAAGATGGATTTGCAATATTTTGCTGAAAGTGGAATTAAAAATAATACAGGAACTATTAGCAATATATCTAATCAGATTCCAATTAATAAACCAGTTGTAGTAATTGGTAAATCAATGGGTAGAGTTAACCCTGTAGCGGCACAATTAAGGCAAAATGGATTCAATGTAAAAACATATAACCCAAGAAATCTAAGGTCATCAAGTGGGTATATAAGTCGTTTAGATTTAGAAGCAAATCGTTCTTGGTTAAAATATTGGACTTATGAAAAAGGAGCTACGATTGTTGATATAGGTCTTGACCCTAGCCGACCTATATATTATAGAAGTCCTTTTTATGCAATTGAATATAAGAAGTGTTTATACAAACTGGAACTATCAGAATGTAATAAAATATACACCTTAAAAGGTTACGCAAATATGGATAAAAAATTGCAAGAGTTTTTTAGTGAAATAAAAAATAAATTTTCATTTTTAGAGCAATATGGTTATGAATGCTTGGAGGAAAATATTAAAAATCCAGATTGCTATCCAGATTCGGAGGCAATAGTTAGATATATTGATAAATTTGTATGTATTGAAATTAGTTGGTATTTTGCAGGAGCTATTATTTGTATATCTTTTATTGAATCAATATATGGTCAAAATTCAGAAAAGCGAGTTTTTTGGGGTAATTCAAATAGTACATCAAGAGCTATTGATTTATATTCTCTAGCAAAATATCTTAGAGCAAATGATATTGATTATTTTTTCTTGAAAAATATTGAAGATGTAAGTTATTCGAGCATTAAAAAACGCGAAAAAGTAATTAATACTCAAATGTATAAGATAATAGATGGTTTATCACGCGCCACAAAATATTTAGCCAATAATATTATACATGGTGATACTTCTATTTTTAATGAAGTTATGGAATTTCAAACCAATCTAACAAAATTGCATAATTAATGGGCGTTTTGCTACAAATATAAAACTTTAAGTGTTTGATAAAGTAAAGTCATTGACTAATGCAGTCAATATACGCTAACATCTTAAAGCCATTCATAATACTTTAATAAAATATACCGTTGCCATTATGAAACTAAAAACAATGCAAATTATTGCCCATTTTTTAAAATTTGTCCCAAATAAAAAGCTTCGTAGAAAATACCAACAATACTTATTAATGAGAAAACTATAAATAAACCTAAAGCTTGTAAAAATTTATCCATTGTTATTTCCCGTGAAATCTGATAGGCTATCGGGCGGTTGGTGGTTTACGTCAATTATTTCGTATATTCTCAAAAACAAAATCAAGATTGTCACTATACCCATGATGGCTTGTGAAAATATATTGGGCTTGAATAGTCGCAATTTTTGATATGCTTTCTCTTGCTTGATTATTATCCATATCAAACAGATGTAGCATCCTAGCGGCTCTACCATTTCTCCTTATGGACATGGTATCACCTGTGAACAAGTATCTTTCGTTAACCAGAAAACACATGCTACCCGGCGTATGTCCCGGAGTTAGAATACCTTGTATCAAAACACCATCAATTTCAATTGGTTTATTGTGAGTTAATATTAGATATTCATAGGGGAAAATGAGATTGTTGACATCAAATCCCATGAGCCTTGAAAGAAGTAAAAACCGGCCGCTTGCACGATTTGTTGTTCCATCAATCATTTGTACTTCATGTTCAGATAGGTATAGTGTTGAATTTGGGAATAATGAGATTGCAGCAACGTGGTCACTATCGCCATGCGTTAGAAAAATTGCAACAATATCTTGCGGTTCGCTCCTATTATAAATTTGTTACGCTAAGTATAACAACAAAAATCCAAGCTTAATTATACCAAATTCCCCTATCAACCGCAACGCCAAATTGAAACCTTTAATATTATGAACTTTTAATATTATTTTTTATCATCATTGACCCCAAAAGCTCATTTATGCTAAAATAAGAAAAATGCACTCTTCCGACATTATGTAGACCACGCAATACCCCCTCGACAGCAATTGACCGAAACGGTCAAAATATTTAGAACCTTTGTTCAATGAATAATAGATAAATTTATCGTAAAATAGATGATAAAATTTCATCAAATTTGACAGTTTATTGCAACGCGATGCTTAACATATTTACCCCTTTTAGTTGCTGTGTTAATATGTTGAATATTGACTAATATTTCCTGATAGAGGTCAAATACAGCACAAAATTTATGTAAACTAGCATAAGACAGGGGGTTAAACATGCCTGAATTGACTAACGATTTTTCATTAGAAGAGTACATATCAAATACAATGATTAGCTTAGGTGTCCCGGCACACCTGAAAGGATATCGGTACCTTCGCAGTGCTATTATGATAGCGACAAAGGATATGCAGGTGGTAGGCAGCGTGACGAAACTTCTTTATCCGGAAGTTGCAAAGCTCTATGATACGACCAATAGTAAAGTTGAGCGGGCGATTAGAAATGCCATCGAAATTTCATGGGAACGCGGAAATACGAATTTATTTGAAGAGTTCTATGGATACTCCAATAAAGATGGCAATGAACGGCCGACCAACAGTGAGTACATCGCCAATATTGCTGACCAAATACAGCTCCAAATGAGAGCAAAGATAAACGAAAGTTAGGGAATACTTTGAAAGACCGGATTTACGTTTGCCATACTTTTTATCATGTATATATCACTTGCGTGAAAGAATTACTATTGACAGCTAATGATGTCAAGGGTAATAATATTGCACACAAACCGCAAAAAGTGCGGCTTGGCGCATCGATAGTCTTAAGTAACATGTCTACTGATTTTGGTGACTTGAAAAATCGCTTGAAAGAAGCGGGATTATTTTCAGAGATTTTTGAGTATGATGAAAAACGGGCTGACTTTTTTCCCGAACTAAAGAAATTTTACACCGATAGCGGCAGCCGGCTTATTAATATGGTAAACCGGATTATCTATACGAAAAAGCTGGGCAAAGCCCAAATCCCGTTTCTTCCGGTTGATTTTCGTACATATCGTGACGTTTATGTATATTGCGATTCTGACCCGATTGGATATTATCTAAACTATGCCAAAATTCCTTACCATGCAATTGAAGACGGCCTCAACTGCCTTGTTATATTTGATGCCGCCCGTTATGACAACCGGGGTTTTTTCGGCTTAAAAGCCTGGATGTCAGCCCGGAATCTCATTTTCATCCAAAATGGTTACGGAAAATATTGCCTTGATATGGAAGTCAATAATATTTCGCTTCTTGCTAATCCTGGCTTTAATTTCATTGAGCAGTCCCGCGAAGAGATGATTTATGCCCTTGATAAAAATTCGTTAGACACATTGCTCGCTATTTTTATCACCGATATAGAAAACCTTAAGCAAAAACTTAATGCAAAGTCTGATATGAAACAAAAAGTCCTTATCCTAACCGAACCCTTGTGTGATATTAGTACCAGGATAAAAGTATTTGGCAAAATCATTGACCAATACGGCCGGCCAAATAATAAAGAAGCCACAATCATTATCAAACCGCACCCAATGGATACTGCTGATTATCAAAAGTTTTTTCCCGGACACATTGTCCTTGATAGCAAGTTTCCGATGGAAATGCTTAATTTGATTCCCTATCTTTATTTTAACCGCGTTGTATCTATCTTTACTGTCCCATCAGGAATCAAGTTTGCCGGGGAAGTAATAAGCCTTGGCCGTGACTACAAAGACGATCCCGACGACCCCCTCCCCTTCCGGCAGAAACTTGATAGATATATCGAAGAGTTGTTTATTTTATGAGTGTTAATGGATAAATACTCGAAGGGTTATTTAGTGGTTATTTAATGTATGAAGCGAGGGGGCAAAAACATTTCGCAGTCGCCTTAGGCCGCCTTCTTCCCGAGCGAAAGAGTGAATTAGAACCAGTTAGGCCATAGCGACGGAGAAAGTTTATTGCCCAACTTGCTTAGCTCATTAACATATGGTAAAATCATCTCATGCAAAAAATCATCAAGAAACTCAAAAAAATACTTAACCCCCGCCAGAAAAAAAGCATGATTTTACTAGTTTTCATGATGCTGATCAGTGCTATTTTGGAGACTGCAAGTATTGGGATGCTGATTCCGGCGGTAACGATTGTAATGGATCCGGTTGCGGTTGAAACTAACCGGTATATTTCCTTTATTTATCAAACCCTTGGCTTTAAAAGCGTTGGCGCTTTCACTATCTTTGTTATGGTTGCGCTGATTTTTTTCTTTATCCTCAAAAACCTTTTTCTCTTTTTCCAAACCAAAATGCAAATGAAATTTGTCTATACCAATCAATTTGCTACGTCCCGCCGGATGATGATTAATTTCATGAAGCGCCCTTACGAATTTTATCTTGGTGCCGATACGGCAGTGATTCAAAGAAGCATTACCTCTGACGTAAATAATATGTGGGGGCTGATACTTGCGTTTCTTCAACTTTTAAGCGAAAGTGTTGTTTTCCTGGGCCTTGCTATCCTTTGTATTGTCAGCGAACCCTTGATATCGTTGATATTTTCATTGATGATGATAATTGTTTTAGGTGTAATCAAATTTATCCTGCAACCGATTATGAATAGGACCGGGAAGGAAAATCAGGAGTTTTACAGTGGTCTGTTTAAATGGATAAATCAATCTGTCAGCGGGATTAAAGAAATAAAAATCGCAGCAAAAGAACATTATTTTATCAATGAATATGCGAAATGCGGAAAAGGTTTTGTAAATGCCGTCCAGCGTTTTAACCTTTTCAGTGCGACCCCCCGTTTATTAATCGAAACGATAGCAATTAGTGCGATGATTCTTTATATCCTGATTAAATCCCTGCAAGGTACGATGGTTGATGACTATATCCCGATTTTGTCTGCGATTGCCCTGGCAGCGATGCGGATGATACCAAGTGCCAACCGGATTAACAACCACCTTACTTCGATTGCTTATTTTGAGCCTTTCCTGATGGGAGTCAGCGATAGCTTGCAAGATGAAATCAATGACGAGAATATCGTTTACGACGAAGCTGCTTATGAAGAAGAATTTCAGCGCCTTAAAACCCTGCCGAAGCTTAATATCAAAAAAGAAATTATTTTATCCGACATCACTTACAAATATCCCGGTACCGATGTTTTGATTTTTGACCATGCTGAAATGACAATTCCCATTGGACAAGCAGTTGGAGTGGTCGGGACATCGGGCTCCGGAAAAACAACGGTAATTGATATTATGCTTGGCTTATTAAAGCTGGAAACAGGGCGGATTCTGGCTGACGGCTCTAATATAAGCGAAAATTATGATTCCTGGCTCAAAAATATCGGTTATATTCCCCAAACGCTGTTTATGGTTAATGACAGTATCCGCCGGAATGTTGCCTTTGGTTTAACTGATGAACAAATTGATGATGAAAAGGTTTGGTATGCGCTTCGGGAAGCGCAGCTTGAGGATTTCGTCAGAGGGCTTCCGGAGGGGCTTGATACGGGAATCGGCGAACGCGGGATTCGCATCTCCGGCGGCCAGCGCCAGCGGATTGGTATTGCCCGTGCCCTTTATGATGACCCCGAGATTTTGGTTTTGGATGAAGCGACAGCGGCCCTTGACAATGAAACTGAAAGTGCGATTATGGATTCGATTAACCGCCTTCATGGAAGAAAAACGCTGGTTATCATTGCTCACCGTCTGCAAACAATTGAAAAATGTGATATAATATATCGAATTGAAAATGGCAAGGCTGTTTTGGAAAGGAGGCAATAGTTCATGAAGCTTTTAAACATAATCGTCCCTTGTTTTAACGAAGAAGAAAATATTATTGACTTCTATAATGAACTATTAAATAACGAGCGTTATTTTTCTGATAATAATTTTACAATTGAGATAAGTTTTATTGATGATGGTTCAACGGATGGTACCTTAGCCGAAATCAAAAAACTGGCCGTGAAAGATAAGCGCGTTAGCTACTTGTCTTTTTCGCGCAATTTTGGCAAAGAAGCGGCTATTTATGCCGGCCTCAATAAAGCAAATGGGGACTATTTGGTTTTTATGGATGCCGATTTGCAGGACCCGCCGTCCCTGCTTCCGGAAATGCTGGATTGTATAAAGAACGGTTATGATTCGGTTGCTACCAGACGGGTTAGCCGCAAAGGTGAACCGCTGATCCGCTCCTTTTTTGCCCGCCGTTTCTACAAGCTGATGAAAAGAATCTCGCAGGCCGAAATCGTTGACGGTGCCCGCGATTATCGCCTTATTACCCGGCAAGTGGCCGATGCAATTTTGGCAATGCCGGAATATAACCGCTTCACCAAAGGTATTTTTGGCTGGGTTGGTTACAAAACAAAATGGCTTGAATTTGAAAATGTCAAACGCCGGAAAGGCGAAACCAAATGGTCTTTCTGGAAACTTTTTTCCTATTCCCTTGAAGGGATTACCGCATTTTCAACCGCGCCGCTTAGAATGGCTTCTATCCTTGGCTTGATTTTTTGTATGATAGCCTTTATTTTTATTTTGATTATCATCATAAGGGCGTTGATATTCGGCGACCCGACTTCCGGCTGGCCGTCTTTAGTTTGTATTATCTTGTTAGTCAGCGGGGTCCAGCTTTTTTGTATCGGTATTATCGGTGAATATTTGGCCAAAACTTATATGGAAGTCAAAAAACGCCCTATTTATTTGATTAAGGACGAAGTGTGAAGAGATTTTCTAAGTTTGCGTTCATTGAAACGCAACAAACAAAATCTAAAGCTTCATTCTTCAAATATTGATAAGGTAAAGGTTATAAAATGGTCAGCATTATCGTTCCGGTATTCAATGCCGAAAAGTACATTATTGCGACGGTCAAGATGGTTCTTGCCCAGACTTTTACCGACTGGGAACTGATTTTAGTTGATGATTGTTCCACCGATGAAAGTATTAGGCGGATAAATGAATTTTTAGCAAAGATTCCTGTAGAAGAGCAGGATAAAGTCCATATTATTAGGATGGACAAAAACAGCGGTGCCGCAAGGGCCCGTAATGCCGGCTTGGAAAAAGCCCGGGGGCAGTACCTTGCTTTCCTTGATTCCGATGACATTTGGCTTGCCGACAAATTAGAAAAACAGCTTGATTTTATCAATAAAACTAAAGCTGCCTTTACATGTACTGCTTATGAGTTTGGGGATAAAGAAGCACAGGGTACCGGCAAAATCGTTTCCGTACCGCCGGTTTTGACCTATCGGAAAGCCCTGTCCCGGACGACTATTTTTACCTCGACAACACTTTTTGATTTGACAAAAATCGACAAAAAACTTTTAAAAATGCCGGATGTAAAAAGTGAAGATACCGCAACATGGTGGCAAATTCTCCGTAATGGTTATACCGCCTATGGTTTAAATGAAGTAACTACCATCTACCGCCGCCCCCCCAACTCACTTTCCGCAAACAAATTAGCAGCAGTGAAACGGATATGGTACCTTTACCGCAATGTTGAAAAGCTTACCTTTCTTGACAGCGTTTACAATTTTGCCCTGTGGGCAATCAGGGCAACGCTTAGGCGGATATAATTGTAATTAAGGACGGCCAGCAAACTATAGGGACACATATGAAAAGAACTGAATCATTAAAACGCATATCCATCTTCGCGATTAATATCATGAGCCTGTTTATTTATACAGGCCTATATGCTTATTCCTGGTTTACGTATTATTACCCCGTCGTAAACAATTTTAACCAAGGCATTAGATTATATGTAAATGGCCATATTATCATTATCCTTTTATATATTACTATCTTGAGTGTCTTTTCTCATACCTATGGCAGCCTGAAAATCGGTTATTTAAAACCCGGCGATGTCTTTTTTTCGCAAGCCTTTTCCCTGCTTGCAGTGAATGTCATTTCCTACTTTATAATATCCCTAATGAATAACTGGGTCGTCAAAACCAGGCCGCTTATCTTAGTTTTTATTGCTCAATTAGTTATTGCTGCCGTATGGGCGGTAATATGTGACTTTATTTACCGGAAATTATATCCCCCCCGCAATATATTAATTATTTATGGTGAACGTCCGATTGAAGATATTACGGGCAAATTTTCGGGACGGAAAGACCGCTTTCAGAATACTCAATCAATCAATATCTCGGCCGGGCTTGAAACGGTCAAAAAAGAAGCGGCGGAATTTAATGGTGCGATTATCCTGTGGGATATCCCGCTTGATATCCGTAATACCTTGCTTAAATACCTATATAGCAAATCGAAACGCGTTTACATGATGCCGAAGATTTCCGATGTCCTGATAAAAGGCGCCGACCAGCTACATCTTTTTGATACCCCCATTTTTCTGACAAGGGAATATGCTTTAACGGTTGAACAAAGACTTATCAAGCGGATTATTGACATTTTTCTTTCGTTAATTTTGATAATCATCACTTCGCCGATAATGCTTACTACTGCTATTATTATTCGTATTTATGATAAAGGGCCGGCCCTCTTCCGCCAAGTCCGCGTTACCGCCGGCGGCAAGGAGTTTAAAATTATCAAATTCCGCAGTATGTGTATTGATGCCGAAAGTGATGGTATTGCCCGCCTTGCCGGAAAAAATGACGGCCGCATTACCCCGGTCGGGCGCTTCATCCGGGCAGTCCGGATTGATGAACTTCCGCAATTATTCAATATCTTCAGCGGCCAAATGTCTTTTATTGGCCCGCGCCCGGAACGGCCGGAAATTATTGAACAATACCTTGAGGAAATGCCTGAATTTTCATTCCGCCTGAAAATGAAAGCCGGATTAGCCGGATATGCCCAGGTTTATGGCAAATATAATACAACCCCATATGATAAATTAAAGCTGGACCTTACCTATATTGAGAATTATTCGTTGTGGCTTGATTTCAAAATCATGCTTCTTACTTTGAAAGTATTATTTAAACCAGAAAGTACCGAAGGGGTATAATCGTACGGAAGATAAAGTAATCTCGCAGGAACCTTAGGCCGCCTTCTTCCCGAATGAAAGTTTTTATTTTACACCAATTAGGCCGTAGAGACGAAGAGATACTTTATCTGACTGATATAAAGGAGATAATTTGGAAAACCAAGATTTCATGAATGAGGGTATGGACTTAAAAAGACTATTCATCTGCTTAAAGCAAAAGCTTGTGCATATCATTATCATCACCCTGGCCGGCGCTTTGCTTTGCGGTGCGGTTTATATTCTTGTCCGTGAAACCAGAATGCCGACAAAGTACCAGTCATTTTCAAAATTTTATCTCCAATTCATCTATGACCCGAGCGGTGAAGTGGAACAATTTTATAATGGCTTTACCTGGAATGACCTGCTCCATAGCGACCCGATTTTGCACTATGTTATTATTGCCGCCGAGGAGATAGAAGCCGCTATGCCGGCTGGTTTATTGCCATATGGTGAAGCTTTAAAAGAACAGCTTCGTGATAATGTCCTAAAAGGTGAGGTGCTTTCCGACCGCCGCCTGCTTACAGTGACTTTTACCACTGATAACCCGGAAAAAACCGCAATAATCCAAAAAAGCATGGAAACCGGCCTGCTTAATTATGCTGCCGGGCAAAGTGAAATCATCTCAATGGAACTAATCCGCAGCAGTGAGCCGAAACTAATGATTTGGGACGACAATCTTCACCGGGCGATTATCGGCGGGGCGGTGCTGTTTTTACTTCTTGCCCTCTTCGGATGGTGGTTTTATTATCTTCTTGACGACTCCCTTTACACAATTAGCGATGCCGAAAAACGTTATCCATTTCCGGTAGCGGGGATTTTATTAACCGGTGAAAAAATTTTGGATGAACAATTATATTTTTCCGAAACAAAAGATAATTTAGCTTATTTTTTGCAAGATAAAATAAATCCAATTTTTCTTTCCATTGATACTTTGCCGTATCCCAAAGGTGAAGAATTGCGTAAAACTGACGGTGTTATTCTTGAAATCCCTTTTGGAAAACGAAACGGCAAGAAAACTGACAGATGTGTCAGTTTTTTAAGAAGTCAAAAAGTGGATATACTAGGTTTAGTAATTACTGAAGCCGATGAGAAGTTTTTAAACCAATACTACCGGGGGCGGAAAAAAATATGACTTTAGAAGTCCTGGTTGCCGCCGTCAAGCAAAATGTCCACGACCTTGCGGCCAAAATGAATTTGAAAACTAATGCCATCATCATTAATCAAGATGATTATTTTAGTTATGATGAGTTTGAATTTAACGAAGCAAAGATTAAAGCTTACACCTTTAATGAGCGCGGGGTCGGCTTAAGCAGAAATAACGCCCTGCTTCGCTGCAGCTCCGACCTTTTACTTTTTTCTGATGATGATATCGTCCTAAACTCAAGTTATGCGGAAATGATTCTTAAAGAATTTGCTTTGTATCCCAAAGCCGATGTTATCTTATTCAATGTTGAAGTTGATAAACGGCGGGCAACATACCGCAATATCGAACATAAGCGGATTAGATGGTATAATTATGGCCGCTATCCCGCTTATAGTATTGCCGCCCGGACGAAAAGCTTGCATTCGGCAAATGTTACTTTCTCATTATTATTTGGCGGCGGGGCAAAATATAGCAATGGCGAAGACAGCTTATTTCTACGGGATTGTCTAAAAAAAGGCTTAAAAATCTACGGCTCGCCAATCAACATTGGCCGCGAAATTTATCGTGAATCAACATGGTTCACCGGTTATAATGAAAAATTTTTTTATGACCGTGGTGTCCTTTATCATTATTTGTATGGCTTTATGGCAAAATTTTTTGCGCTTAGGTTCCTTTGGGCAAAAAGGCGGAAAATGTGCAATGAAATAAAATTCAGGCAGGCTTACCGACTGCTTATATCAGGTATAAAAAAAATGAAGAGATATTCTAAATCATGAAAATACCATGATTAAAATATCTAAAAATTCATTTCGTAAGAATGGCATTAGCGTACCATTCTTCATAAATGGGAGATATATGCTACTTTATATCACCGTGGCGGTGGTCACGATTTTAATAGCGGGCTTGGTTAAGCCATTACCTAACCCGGCAAATAGTCAGATAAAATTGCCTGGCGAAATCACAAGGCGGCAGATGCTAAATTTGGCCGGGCTTCTTTTTATTTTCACGATTCTCTTTGTCGTTTCAGCAATAAGGCTGAATGTTGGCAACGATTATACCAGATATGTTGAGTTCATGCACCTTATTGTACATAATGCTTATGTTCCGACCGAAATGGGCTTTAACGGGGTCGTCCGGATTATTTACGGCTTAAGCGGATTTGAAAACTACCTTTTAGTTTTTGCCTTTTTCTCTTTTACAACTATTGCAGTTTTTCTATGGTCAATTTACCGCGACAGTGAAAACTTTGGACTCTCCTTTTTCCTGTTTATGTCGTTTGGCTTGTATTTTCAGTCATTTAGTACGGTTCGTTATTATCTGGCACTGGCAATCGCCTTATTTGCAATTCCCTTTGTCTTAAAAAAGAAGTGGGTCCCCTTTATTCTTTTGATTTTGCTTGGCGCAACTTTTCATAAGTCGATTTTGATTGTAATCCCCCTTTATTTTCTTGCTTCTCTCAAATGGAAGAAATTGCCATTGATCGCCGCCGGGTTATTTTGCACGACTTTCTTATTTTTGCAGGACTTCTATTTAAGGTTGTTGGTTTTTGTTTATCCAACTTACCGCGATACAGAGTACCTTGAAGGGGGGACAAGTATCATCAATATCATCCGCTGCGGCGGGATACTGATTTTTTCACTTATATATTACCGCGAGGCAATAAAGGATAATGACCGTAACCGTTTTTACTTTTATTGCAACCTTGCCGCTTTTGCCCTTTATACCTTTGGGTCATTTATTCCGGTTATTTCCCGGATTGGCTTTTATCTTACTGTCACCCATATCTTCTTTATACCGGCGCTTTTAAACCGGATTAAGGATAAAAAGATGTCGCATATTTTTACCGCTTTAATAATTGCCGCCGGAATTTTGTATTTGGCGATGTACCTGATAAAAGCGCAAGATGCCGGGGTGCGTTTAATACCGTACCAAACATTTTTATTTCATGAAATGAGTTTTCAATGGGCATATTAAATTGTGAACCTTATTTTTCAATTATTGTTGTCTGTTTAAATCCGGGTGAAAAATTAGAGCAAACCTTGGATAGCATTAGTATGCAAACATATAATGATTATGAAGTGATTGTTAAGGATGGGATGTCGGAGGACGGGGCGCCGGAAAGGTGGTTTGCCGATAATAAAGATTTGCGGTTTAAACTTTTAATGGAACCTGACTCCGGGATTTATGAAGCAATGAATCAGGCTGTTACGAAAGCAACCGGGCAGTTTATCTATTTTCTTAACTGCGGCGACTTATTTTTTGAAGAACAAGTCCTTTTAAAAGTAAAAACTGAAATTGATAAAACCAGCAATGCCGGAATTTTTTATGGTAATGTTTTTGAAAAACTTACCGGGCAAGAGGTTTTTTCCAATCCAAAACTTAGCCGTTTTGCTTGCTTCCGGCATTTACCCTGCCATCAGGCTTGTTTTTACCGTAATGAACTATTGACGAAGCACCCGTTTCTAGTAAAATACAAAGTACGGGCTGATTATGAGCATTTTTTATGGTGTTATCTTAAAGAAAGTGCGGCGGCTCATTATATGCCATTTTTGATTGCAAGTTACGAGGGGGCCGGTTTTTCGGAAACAAAAGCAAACCAACAAATATCGGCCCTTGAACATAAAGAGATTACCCGTATTTATATGAATAAAAGCGAAATTTTTAAATATCGTTTGCTGTTAGCTTTAACTTTAGCCCCGTTAAGGAGTGGATTGGCACGAAATAAATATACAACCGGTATTTACAACCGGTTACGGAAAATGATATATTAATGACACCAGGGTCAAAAGGTCATAATACCTTTTGACTCCAATTATCATAATATAATTATATATGGGAGTTCACATGAAAGTTTTATGGTTATGCAATATCATGTTGCCGGCAATAGCTAATGAATTAAATTTACCTTACAGTAACCGGGAAGGATGGCTTTCCGGACTTTTTAATCAATTCATTGCCGAAGATAATGATGATGGCGAGCTTGCGGTTTGCTTTCCGTATGAAGACCGGGCGACTATCAATGCGATTAATGCCCGAATCCAGAAATCTGACTCCGGGCAAACTGAAAGCTCAAAAAATGTATTAAAATTCAAGTGCGGCCGGGTTACTTGTTATGGCTTCCGTGAAAATTTGCAAACGCCGGAAAAATATGATTCCGAACTTGAAAAGCAGATGAATGAAATTTTAGAAGATTATTTGCCGGATATAATTCATATTTTTGGCAGCGAATTTCCCCATGCCTTAGCTTTAACTAATGTCTGCAAGGACAAAAAACGCATCTTGCTTACGATTCAAGGGCTGGTCGGGAAAATTGCAAAATCCTATACTGTTGGACTGCCTTATGATGTAACAAAAGGTGAGACCATCCGCGATATTGTCAAAAATGATTCAATCGCAGATCAGCAAGAGAAATTCAACATCCGGGCGCAGCATGAACAGTTATTATTTGCTTTGATAAAACATGTAGCCGGGCGGACCCGTTTTGATTATGAAGCAGCTATTGAGTTAAATCCCAATGTGACATATCATGAACTCAATGAAAGTATGCGTGAAAGCTTTTATCAAGGTCGTTGGAATAGTATTGATTGTGAGCCTTATAGTATTTTCGTAAGCCAGGGTGATTATCCGATTAAAGGCCTTCACTATATGTTGGAAGCAATGCCGAGGCTGATTCTCAAATATCCCGAGGCACATCTATATGTCGCGGGTAATGACATTGTCGGTGATACCAATCTGGACATGATGAGTATCTTAAAGAAAAAAGTAAAAATTTCATCATATGGGAAATATCTTAAATCATTGATTTTGACCAATCAATTAGAAGACAAAGTGACAATGCTTGGCCCGCTTGATGAGGCGGCGATGAAAGAACGATTTTTACTTAGCAGTGTTTTTGTTTGCCCGTCAGTTGTTGAAAATTCGCCCAATTCATTATGCGAAGCAATGCTATTGGGAATGCCGGTGGTTGCGGCGGCGGTTGGCGGAATCCCTAGTCTTTTGAGCGACGGGAAAAATGGGCTTTTATATGAGCCGGGTAATGTACGTGACCTTACTGCGGCAATTGAGATTGCCTGGGATTTGGAAACCGGGGAAGTAATTGCGGTGGCAGCAGCAAAACGGGCAAAGAAAACTCATAACCGGATTCTTAATTATATGAGATTGCGGGAAATATATAATGAAATTATGATACAAGGGTAAAATTATAGGGGTAGTATAAATGACAATCACCTTTATTTCTAATTATATAAATCATCACCAACTTCCTTTTTGTGATGCTTTGTTCCGGTTGCTTGGTAATGATTTTTATTTTGTCCAGACCGAAAAGATGGCGGAAGAGCGGCTAAAAATGGGCTGGGATAATACCGGTGAAAAAAGGGCATATGTCCGCAAACTTGATGAGGAAGAAGAATTTATACTAAATTTAATTAATGATAGTGATATCCTGTTAGCCGGTTGGTCGGAGGAAAAAAAAATAGAGGCGGCAGTTCTTGCGAGGGTCAAAAACAATAAGCCGGTTTTTCGGATTAGTGAGCGGATATATAGGACAGGACGGTGGAAATTTATTTCGCCGCGCGGCTTAATCCGCAAATTTAAGGAACATACCCGCTATCGCAATAAAAAATACTATCTCCTTTGTGCCGGCTCTTATGTAGCCGGAGATTTCAGGATGATAAAAGCTTATCCGGATAAAAAATACCGGTGGGGTTATTTTCCCGCGACAGCTAAGTACGGTGAGGGTTTATATCATAAAAAGAATAACAATGAAGTAATTCAAATCTGCTGGGCCGGCCGCTTTATACCTTTAAAACATCCGGATTATATGCTTCGTTTAGCAAATGATTTAAAAATCAGCGGTTATTCCTTCCTGCTTCATATAATTGGCAGCGGTGAAATGGAAAATGATTTAAGGGAAATGGCGGCTGATTATCAAATAACAGAATCAGTAGTTTTTCATGGTGCTTTTCCGCCGGATAAAGTCCGTGAAATCATGGAAAACTGCCATATCTACGTTCTTACGAGTGATTATCGCGAAGGCTGGGGTACAGTATTAAATGAAGCTATGAATAGTGGTTGTGCGGTGGTAGCAAGTGAAGAAGCCGGGTCAACCAGGTATCTTGTAACGAATGGGATAAACGGGTTTTCTTATCCGAAAAATAATTATTCCGAAATGCGGGATTTGGTGAAAAGCCTGCTTGATGACCCGGAAAAGCTTAATGAATTTGGCCATAATGCCTATCAGACTATTACCGGGTTATGGAATGCCGAAACGGCGGCCGGTGAACTAGTGCGTGTCTGCCGTGATATCTTAGCCGGTAATGGGGTTACCCCGGCCGGGGAAGGGCCTATGAGTGCCGATATTTGACAGTAGTTATAAGCAATGTTATATTATATTAACAATTCACAACTAACAACGGAGAAAAAATGTTAAGCAACAAAACTATCCTTATCACCGGTGGTACCGGTTCATTTGGCAAAAGCTTTACCAAATTTGCTTTGGCGAACTACAATCCGCAAAAAGTAATTATTTATTCCCGCGATGAATACAAACACTTCGTGATGGCGAATGAATTATCCGCATATTCTGACCGCTTGCGGTTTTTTATTGGTGATGTCCGCGACAAAGAAAGGTTAAACCGCGCTTTTGAAGGCGTTGATTATGTTATCCATGCCGCGGCTCTTAAGCAAGTTCCCGCTTGCGAATACAATCCCAACGAAGCAATTAAAACCAATATTCATGGGGCGCAAAATGTCATTGATGCCGCCCTTGATACTGGCGTAAGCAAAGTAGTTGCCCTTTCGACTGACAAAGCAGTTAACCCGGTTAATCTGTACGGCGGGACGAAATTGGTTTCTGACAAACTTTTTATCGCGGCAAATGCTTATGCCGGAAACAAAAACATCAATTTTTCGATTGTCCGTTATGGTAATGTTGCCGGAAGCCGCGGTTCGGTTATTCCCTACTTTGACAGTTTGATAAAGGATGGAAAAACGGAACTACCGATTACCGACAACCGGATGACACGGTTTTGGATTAGTCTTACCCAAGGGGTCGAGCTTGTGGTAAAAGCCCTCAAAGAAGCTACCGGCGGGGAAACTTTTATCAGCAAAATACCCTCATTTAAGATAACTGATTTAGCGGAAGCAATGTTACCAGGTTGCCGGATGCCGGAGATTGGCATCCGTCCCGGTGAAAAGCTCCATGAAATTATGGTGACAGTTGAGGATTCAAAGACAACTTACGAATATAATGATCATTTTATCGTTTATCCGCAAGTTATCTGGAATGACAAACAAAAAATCAATCCATCCGGGAAATTGGTCCCTGACGGGTTCGCCTACAGTTCAGACAATAATACGGAATGGTTAAGTATTAATGAACTGCGGGAAATGGTTAAAGCAGTCGAATTAGAAAAATAAATCGAAAGCGCCAAAGCGCGTTTTGTGCTATTTGTGTGCAACTTTGTTGCTATGAGCGGGCGAATAGCGACATAAGAGGGGTACAGGGGGATGTTAAGGGTTGCAATCTGTGATGACGATAAGTCATTTTTAAGTTTGCTTCATCAAACTTTATTAAGATGGATTACCTACCATAATTTCAATATCAATATCTTGTTATTCGAAAATGGTGAAGATTTGTTATATGATATTGAGGAGGCCGGCCATTTTCAAATTGTTTTTATTGAAATAGAATTAAATAAAATGGATGGCCTGACTATCGCTTATGAGGTTTACCGCCAATGTCCCGCGGCCATAATAATATTTACTTCCGCAACTGATTACTGTAATAAGCATATGTACAAGGTTCATCCTTTTTATTTTTTCACAAAACCAATCAAAGACCGTGAATTATTTTTCGTAATGAAGAAAGCGCTTAAGCGCTTGGATATTGAATGTCAAACTTTCCGTTTTTTCCACAAAGCATACTATTATTCAGTGCCGGTAAAAGAAATCATCTACTTTTTTAGTGACGGGCGTAAGGTAGGAATTGTAAGTTTGCACAAAAAATATTACTTTTACGGCAAACTTGACTTAATAACTAACGAAATACAGAAAAAAGCAAGTGTTTTCTTAAGAATACACAAATCTTATCTGGTTAATAAACGCTATATTACTATTTACCAATCGGACTTTATTGAAGTCAAAGGTAATGAATTGCTGCCAATCAGCCGCTCACACAAGAAAGCAATCCGGAATATTTTAGCTAAGGAGTGGAAAGAGGGGCATGAGATGTGATATAATGACACATCAGCAGGAAAACAAGCGACTGCGAAGCAGGCATTTGTTTTCACCTGATGTGTCAACGAAAGACTGTAAGTCTGGAGTTGTAAGTATAGATAATCATGATACATGAACCAGCAGGAAAACAAGCGACTGCGAAGCAGGCATTTGTTTTCACCTGATGTGTCAACGACAGACTGTAAGTCTGGAGTTGTAAGTATAGAAAATCATGATACCGCAAGCAGGCATTTGTTTTCACCTGGTTCATTAACGATAGGCCGCAGGTCTAGAGTTAAAATGAAAGGAAACACTATGGACAAGCCAGCGATAGCCGGCGGGACACCCGTCCGCTCTGAAAGAATAAATTATGGCCGTCAATATATTGATGAAGCAGATATCGAAGCAGTAGTTTCGGTTTTGAAAAGTGATTACCTGACTTGCGGGCCGCAGATTTCCGCCCTTGAGGAAAAATTATGCCAGATAACCGGCGCGAAGTATGCGGTTGTTTGTGCTAATGGTACGGCGGCTTTGCATATGGCCTGCCTTGCCGCGGGCGTAACAGAAGGGGATGAGGTTATTACCACCCCCCTGACTTTTGCCGCATCCGGGAATTGCGCCCTCTACTGTGGGGCAAAACCGGTGTTTGCTGATATCCGCCCCGATACTTACAACATTAGCCCGGCAGCAGTTGAAACCTGTATAACAAAGAAATCAAAAGCTCTAATTGCCGTTGACTACACTGGTCAATCAGCGGAACTTGGTGAACTTTCTGCCATTTGCCGCAAAAATCAAATGGTTTTTATTGAGGACGGGGCCCATGTCATCGGGACAAAATATAAAGGAAAAGTAAATGGCTCCATCGCCGATATGACGACATTTAGTTTTCATCCGGTTAAGACCGTTACCAGCGGTGAGGGCGGGGCAGTACTGACGAATAGTGAAGACTATTACCGCAAACTTGTCCTTGCCCGTGAACATGGTATTACCAGGCGGGCAGATTTACAAGAAAAACCATCTCATGGTGCTTGGTATTATGAGCAAATATTCCTTGGTTATAACTATCGTTTGACAGATATTCAAGCCGCTTTATTAAGCAGTCAGTTGGATAAATTAACGCTTTTCAGCAAACAGCGCAAAGAAATTGTTGCGCAGTATGAAAAAGCTTTTCATGGGTTAAAAGGGATTGGCTTGCAAAAGGAAATCCCGGAATCAGATACAACAAGGCATCTTTATATTATCCGTATCTTAGCCGAAAGCCTTACTATCGGGCGGCGGGAGTTTTTTGATGCCCTTGCGGCAGAAAATATATATTGCAATGTTCATTATATTCCGGTTTATTATCATCCTTATTATGAAAAACTTGGCTATGAAAAAGGCCTTTGCCCCATCGCCGAACAGATTTATGAAGAGATTATTTCGTTACCGCTTTTTTATGGAATGACCGATGGAGATGTCGCTGATGTTATTAAGGCAGTGAAGCGGATTGCCTTATATTATGCGAAATAAAGGGAAAAATGAAACTTAGCATTATCGTGCCGGTTTTCAATATGGCTTCTGATGGAAAACTCGAATACTGCCTTAATTCATTAATCAACCAAACGGTTGATGATTATGAAATAATCGTTGTTGACGATTGTTCAACTGATTCTTCCCGTGAAATTCTGAAAAAATACGAAACTGCTTACCCCGGTAAATTTAAAGTGATTTACTCGCTAGTTAACAAACGGCAAGGCGGGGCAAAAAATCTTGGCCTGGAAATAGCGGAAGGCGATTGGATTGGTTTTATTGATTCCGACGATTGGGTAGTTCCGGATTTTTATGAGCGCCTGTTAAATAAAGCCCTTGAAACCGGGGCGGATATTGTTGGCTGTGATTATAATCTGACCGATAAACATAGTTTAGAAATCGGTAAAACCGTTGCGATGAACAAACCGGAACAGACGGGAGTGCTTAACCAAGAAAAATACCGCTCCCTAATTCTTGACGGTGGTAGTCTGGTCGTGAAAATTTATCGCCGGGCAATTATTTTTGATTATCCTAACCGCTTTCCGGAAAATATTTTTTATGAAGATAATGCGATTGGAAACTCCTGGTTACTTAGGGCAAAGCATTTTGAATACATTCCCGAACCGCTTTATTATTATTATCAGCACGATACATCGACTGTCCATACCATCACAACCGAACGTTGCCTAGACCGGATGGCCGCCGCCCGGATTATGATAAACGAAGCTAAAGAGTTTGGTTTTTTTGATGATTATTTTGCTGAACTTGAATACAAATTCACAATCTTATTCTACCTTAATACGCTATTCTCATATTTGCGCGGGGTAAAAAATGGCCGCCCGGCAGCGCCCACTCTAAGAGAAAGCAAAGCTTTCTCCTTAAAGGGTTTAGGCTATTCGCAATATCGCTTTGTAAAGGAAATTGGCTATGAAATGTTTGAAACTTTTCCGCTTTTTATGGAAAATCAATACTTCATAGAACGCCAGGATAAAGAAGTAAAAAAACTGGTTAAGATGCACAAAAGGTCAACACTTGTATTTATGATATATTTTAAGTTATTATGGTTTTATCGTGATTTAAAAACGAAGAGAAATTCGCTTGGAGGATTATGAATATTGCAATTATCACCGCCCGCGGCGGAAGCAAACGGATACCCCGCAAAAATATCAAAGAATTTTGCGGCAAGCCGATTATCTATTATTCGATTAAAGCGGCGCTGGATTCTGGTATTTTTGATACGGTTATGGTTTCAACCGATGATGATGAAATCACCCGAATTGCCAGAAACTATGGCGCAGAAGTACCGTTTAAACGCTCGCAAGAAACAGCGGATGATTTTGCAACAACATCTGATGTTTTACAGGAAGTTATTGAATCCTACCGTCGGCAGGGCAAGAATTTTGACCGCTTTTGCTGTATTTATCCGACCTGTCCCCTGCTTAAAAAAGAGCGGTTGCAAGAAGCAATGATTATGCTTGATGATTGCAACGGCGTAAAACCGGTGGTTAAATTTTCTTTCCCGCCTCAACGCAGCCTTATTATCAATGACGGATTTCTTGAATACCAATATCCTGAATTTACAAATTCACGTTCCCAGGATTTGGAAGCGGTTTATCATGACAGCGGCCAGTTTTATGCGATGCGCACGGAAGCTTTTTTAACTGCGGGTACTTTAAATGTTACTAATTTAAAGCCGATTATTTTAAATGAAATGGAAGTGCAGGATATTGATACTGATGATGATTGGAAGCTGGCAGAGCTTAAGTATAAATATATTATGATGTGATTTTGCTGACCCTCTCTGCATTTTACACCATAAGAGCACTTAAAAAATGGCTTTTTGAAAGGCAGTAAAATGAATAAAACAATAAAAATCGCCCACCATACAATTAGTGCAGATTCACCAGCCTTTATCGTTGCGGAAATTTCCGGCAATCATAACGGTGACATCCACCGGGCTATTGAAATCATCCATAGCGCCAAGGAAGCCGGTGCCGATGCTGTTAAATTACAGACCTATACTCCGGATACGATTACCCTTGACTGTGATAACGAACATTTTAAACTCAACCGGGGTACCATCTGGGACGGCACCACCCTTCATGCCCTCTATCAGACAGCTTTTACCCCTTGGGAGTGGCAGCCCCGGCTAAAAGAAGAAGCAGAAAAAATTGGTTTAATCTGCTTTTCTTCCCCTTTTGACTTTACGGCGGTTGATTTTATGGCCGGGCTTAATATGCCGGCTTACAAAATTGCCTCTTATGAAATTAATGATATCCCTTTAATCCGCAAAGCGGCTTCACAAAAAAAGCCGATTATCTTTGCGACCGGAATTGCGTACCCTGAAGATATTAGCCTAGCTTTGCAAACTTGCCGTGACGAGGGAAATGAAGATGTCATCATTCTCAAATGCGTTTCATCCTACCCGGCCTCATTTGAAGATATTAACCTGAAAAACATCCCATATCTGCGGGAGGAATATGACTGCCTGATTGGCTTGTCTGACCATACTCCCGGCGGGGTAGTTGCTGTTGGTGCTGTCACCCTCGGGGCGGTGATGGTCGAAAAACATTTAACCTTAAAAAGGGCTGATGGCGGCCCTGATGCTGCTTTCTCAATGGAGCCGGCCGAATTTGCCGCGATGGTAAATCAAATCCGTGATTTAGAAAAGGCCCTCGGGCATTCCGAATATAGCTTGACCCCGAAGCAAATCAAAGAACGTGAAGGTGCCCGTTCCCTTTTCGTTGTTCGTGACATAGGTGCCGGTGAAACCCTGACCCCTGACAATATCCGCTCAATCCGCCCGGCCGCCGGGTTGTCCCCCTGCTATTACGAAGAAGTCCTCGGGAAAACGGCGGCCTGCGCCATCCCCCGCGGCACCCCGCTGGAACCGAAGATGTTTGGAGGGTAATATGATTCTCATCCGCACCGATGCCAACCCACGCATCGCCACCGGCCATTTAATGCGTACCCTTACAATTGCAAGGGAATTTAACCACCGTAATATCCCGGTCTGTTTTGTGTTGGCTGATAATGAATCTGAATGTATCTTCAAAAAACTATGCTTAGATTTGGATAACGAAAATTTACAAGTTGAAATTCTAAACACCAAATTCGACGACCCTGATTCGGAAATCCCCGCTTTTACCGATATCCTTGCCCAAAAAAATCCGCTTGCCCTTTTAATCGATTCGTACTTTGTAACCCCTTCATATCTAACCGAAGTAAAGAAACATACCCGCACCCTTTATCTCGATGACCTAAATTCCTTTGATTATCCGGTTGATGTTGTAATAAATTATTGTATCGGTGCTGAAAATCTTTATGAAACCCAAACAAATAAAAAATACCTGCTCGGCCCTGATTATGCCCCCCTGCGTGAGCAATTCCGCGATATATCTTACCAAGTTAATGAAAAAGTTACTAACATTCTTATCACGACCGGCGGTACCGATGAAGAAGGGATTACCGGTCAAATTGCTGCTGCTGTCTATGCTGCTTTAGATGAATCCGTGACCTGTCATATCGTCATCGGAACCTTGAACCGTCATCGCGAACATCTATATGGGCTGGCGCAAGCTAATCCTCAAATTATCATTTATGAAAATCATACTGAAATGGCAATCCTAATGCAAAGATGCGACTTGGCAATCTCCGCCGCCGGGTCGACCCTTTATGAATTGTGTGCGGTTGGCGTTCCGACAATTTGCTTTACAACCGCCGACAATCAGCTTCCCAATGCAACCGGGTTATCAGCAATTGAAGCGACGGTTTATGCCGAAGATAAGAATTTTGCCTTATATATCGGCGAGCTTGCTTTTGATTATCCCCGGCGCAAGAAACTTTCAAAGCAAATGCGCCGCCTCGTTGATGGTTATGGGGCGTGCCGTATTGTGGATGAACTTGTACAGTATGAAAATATATGCTAAAATACATTTAATTTAAGACTAAAACGGAGATAGCAAAATGTCCTTATTATCCATCATTATACCGGCATATAACGAAGAAGATAACATCACATATATCAGTACGGCCCTTAAAAAAGTATTAGAAATTGAGGGGATTAATTATGAAATCATTTTTGTTGACGATGGTTCATCTGACTTAACATTTGCAAAAATTAAAGCGCAAAACCTTAGTTCGGACAATATTCACGGTTATCGCCTAAGCCGGAACTTCGGCAAAGAAGCGGCGATGTGGGCGGGTCTCGGAAAAATAAACGGCGATTGCTGTATTGTAATGGATTGCGACTTACAGCACCCGGCGGCAGTTATTCCCCGGATGTACCGCTTATGGCAAGAGGGGTATGAAATAGTTGAAGGGATTAAAGTAAGAGGCAAAGAGTCAATTTTATACAAATTATTTTCCGGTATTTTTTATCGCCTGATTTCTTCTTTGTCCGGCTTTGATATGCGCTCATCCTCTGATTTTAAGCTTCTTGACAAAAAGGTAGTAAACGAACTTTTAAATCTTCAGGAGCGGAATGCTTTTTTCCGCGGTTTATCATTTTGGGTGGGCTTTAATTCCACGAAAATTGAATATCAAGTCGGCAAACGGGAGTACAGCAAATCAAAATGGAATACCTTTGGCTTATTCAAATATGGCCTTAGTAATATTATCGGCTTTTCGGCAGCACCTTTACAAATCGTTACGATTATCGGGGTTTTACTTACTTTAGCTTCAATAGGTTTAGGGATTCAGACGTTAGTAAGGTTTTTGATGGGTTATTCATTAGAGGGTTTTACAACGGTTATCCTGCTTTTGCTTCTTGTTGGCGGGGGTATGATGATTAGCTTAGGTATAATTGGCTTATATATCGCAAAAATATATGATGAAGTTAAAAATAGGCCCCGCTTTATTATTTGTGAATCGACAGGGGAGGAATAAGCGATAATGCAAAAAATAATTAATAAAAGTACAGCAATCAAAGCCGTTTTAACCATTATTGGCTTATGTCTTATTTTCACCATTTTCCCGTTCGGAATCTGGTCACAGATAGAAAAGTCGTCTCTGCCGCGTTCCTCTAATGAGAAAGTTGGCCCGGTTACTCAAGATAAATTAGTAACCCAGTCATTTACCGCTGAATACAGCCATCTTGATAGTATCTATATTTATTTAGCCCAAGGTACGCAGGGTGAATCCTTTAGTTTTAGCATGGTCAAAATCTTTGAAAATGAAGAACGGCCGATGTTTGAAGATGTTTTTTTGATTAGCCAGGATGATATCCCCGGATTTTATGATGTTTTGGTTGACCAATCATTAGAAATCGGCGAGACATACAAATACATCATTAAAGCAGAAACTGAACCTGCAACTCTTTTTCTTGGTATTGAATGGTTTTTGCGTGACGATTACCCTAATCTGGGCAGATTATACTATGATGAAAAGCCTTGGAGCGGCCAGGGTTTAGTTGCAGTTTATAATTATACTGTCCCTATTTCTACGGGTTATTCGCTGGCACTTATTGCCGCTATATTATTGTTAATTACTTTATTAAGCATAGCAGTTAACCGCTACTATCGAAAAAATCCCGGAAAAGACAGCTTGTTGACTGTTGAGCAGGTAGTAAAAATAATTTTGAACCCCCTCGTAATAGTTTTGGTGATAATTGGCTTAGTTGCAGTATGTCTCCAGACTTTTGGGCCTTATCTGTTTGATAACATATTCTTTGCGGTTGCGGTTCTTACCGGGGGGGCGATTTGCTGGTATGGGATAAACCATAACCGTGACGGACAAGCCCCAATTATTACAAAAGAGGTTATCAGGAAAAATTGGCCGGACTATCTTCAGTCGGTCCTTTTTGCCGGTGCCATCTATGCCTGTTGTGAATATATGTGCGCACAGATTACCATTCATCAAACTATTGCCCAAAGCAAGCAAATAATTTACTTTGGCCTTATAATGCTTATGATGATGGGCTTTCGGCAGATATTCAATTTAATTAACTTGATTTTTTTGACCATTATTGGCGGTTATGGTTATTATTTTTATACTGAAAAAATACAGGCCGGTATGGGTGAACTAAATACCCTTGAATTAGAGGAAATTAGATTAGCCGCCTGGGTATTTATCATCGGCGGTATGGTTATTGTTACGGTTATTATTAATGTAATAACGCGGTTAATAAAAAAAGAAATGAAACCAATTTCAGTCCCGTTTGGCTGTTTAATGCTTTTATTTCTTTCGTTGATGGTAGTTTTCCGTAATACACGGGAATGGCCAATTTTGATGGCGGTCTGTTTTACCCTATTTTATCTGCAGTATAGCGCTTCCCGCAAAATGGATATCACCCTGAATATTTGCCGGGGTTTGATTTTATCATTTTTGTGGATGGTTGGCTATTCGCTTTTATATCGCCCCTTTGCAACATTTCAAACAGTCCGTTTTCCGATGATGTTTAATTCAGTTACTGTTGCTGCCACTTATCTTGCCGTTGTTGCAACAGCAGCTTTAATTATTCTGCTTAAGAAAATGAGAGAAAGCAATCAACTAAAGGATTTATGGAAAGAATGCCTTTTATTAGGGACGGCTTTAACCTATTTGACATTTACAATTTCAAATACCGGGATATATGCTTTTACGGTAACGGCTATTTTTTCTCTATTGATGTTTACGGCAGGAAAAAGCAGGGAAAGGCTAAAGAGTATTTTATCAGCTGCCGGTTTGATGATAATGTCGTTGATTGTTTGTTTTCCGGTGATTTTCTTTATGCAGCGAAATATTCCGGCCTTAGTTGGAAAACCTGCGATATATAGTATTGAGTCCTTCCATCAGGAGATTACCCGCGGCCGTAACCCGGCTTCATATGAGCATATGCGGGTGGGGCGTTTTATTGAGGTTTTTGGGCATGAATTTTTAGGTATCCCGGAAAATAGATTTGATTTTTACGGACATATAAGAGCATACGAAGAAGAACGGGTCATTATTAATTCCGAGGTATTTAGTCTGGATAAAGCATTGGAAATGGGGTTAGATGTTGAGAATGCAATTCCGCTTTCCGAGAAAAAGCACGATTTATTGGAAAATCCCGGAGCTTATACAGAGGAAGACTTGCAATACTATAAAGACAATTTAGGTATCATAGTGACAGAATCTGATTTTAGTAACGGGCGGATTGATCACTTCCGGGCATATTTTGCCGAATTAAATGCTTTTGGACACAATAGTATGAGTGTAATTATGCCAGACGGGTCACAGTCATATCATGCTCATAATATTTATCTTCAATTTGCATATGACCATGGGATTTATATGGGTATCCTTTTTATTATTGTCGGCGGGGCGGCTTTTATCAGAGCAGTTATGTTTTACCGCCGTTATGATAATAATGTTAAATATGCTGCTTTACCACTGGCAGTTATCGTTGTGGTTGCGACGGCCGGCCTTGCGGAATGGATTTTCCATTTCAGCAACCCCTCCGGTTTTATGCTAATGCTGATGATGGCACCACTTACCTTACGCTTTATGAAAGAACAAAATGAAAAATAGAAAACAGTTCAATTTCAAAGTATTATATCGCCGTACCGCTCTGATTATTTATGATATAATCAGTGTTATCTGTGCCAGCTATCTGGCGTTATTAATGCGCTTTGATTTAAGGCTTGATGATATTCCCGAACATTTTATTGTGCCGATTACGAATTTTTTACTTTTTAATATTATTTTAACGATATTTATTTTTTATGTATTCCGGATGTATCATAGCTTATGGGCTTTTGCCGGGGAAATGGAACTTCGTAATGTCGTTTTATCAAGTGTAGCTTCGGCGATATTAAACGGGGTTGGCTTGCAGTTTTTCCGGATTGGCGGCAATCAGGCCGTCCCTAATAGCTATTATTTCCTATATTGTTTTATCTTAATTGCTTTCATTTTTACCAGCCGTTTTTCCTATCGTTTTTTCCGCGGCCTCAAATACAAAAGAATTAACCGCGGCAATAGTATCTCGGTAATGGTAGTCGGTGCCGGTGAGGCGGCGAATCTCATTGTGAAAGAAATTGTTAATTCTAACTTTTCGACGATGGTAATCCGCTGTATTATTGATGATGACCGGGGTAAGTGGGGACGGTTTATCCAAGGGATAAAAGTAGTCGGCGGGCGTGACAAAATAATCGAAAGCGCCGCTTTTTACGAAGTTGATGAAATAATTGTCGCAATGCCATCGATATCACGGGCAGAAATGAAAGATATCCTTGATATTTGTAAGGAAACTAATTGCAAATTGCGGGCGCTCCCTGGTGTATATCAGCTCGTAAACGGCGAGGTAAGTATCAGCGAACTAAGAGACGTCGGGGTTGAAGATTTATTAGGCCGGGAACCGGTTGAAATAGACCTCAACTCAATTCTTAGCTATGTCAAAGACAAAAAAGTGCTTGTAACCGGCGGCGGCGGCACGATAGGCAGTGAGTTATGCCGGCAGATAGCTTCGCATAAGCCTTCGCATTTAATAGCCCTTGATATTTATGAAAATAGCATTTACGATATTCAGCAAGAGTTGATTAATACTTATCCTGATTTGCGGTTGACAGTGCTAATTGCCTCGGTACGGAATACCAACCGGGTGAACCAGATTTTTGCCGAATATCAGCCGGATATTGTTTATCATGCGGCGGCTCACAAACATGTTCCTTTAATGGAAGACAGCCCCAATGAAGCGGTAAAAAACAATATTTTCGGCACTTTTAAGACCGCAATGGCAGCGGCTGTCTATGGAACGAAACGGTTTGTGATGATTTCAACGGACAAAGCGGTTAACCCGGCGAATGTCATGGGGGCAAGCAAACGGGTTTGCGAAATGATTATTCAAACCTTTAACAAACATTATGAGACCGAGTTTGTTGCCGTCCGGTTTGGTAATGTTTTAGGCAGTAACGGAAGTGTTATCCCGATTTTTAAGAAGCAGATTGCTGACGGCGGGCCCGTGACGGTTACTCATCCCGATATTATCCGTTATTTTATGACTATCCCGGAAGCGGTCTCACTTGTTCTTCAAGCAGGGGCTTATGCAAAAGGCGGGGAAATATTTGTCCTTGATATGGGAAAACCGGTTAAAATCCTCGATTTAGCAATGAACTTAATCCGCTTATCGGGCTTAACTCCCGGTGAAGATATTAAAATCCAGTATACGGGGCTTAGGGCCGGTGAAAAATTGTATGAAGAGCTGTTATTGGAAGAAGAAGGAATGAGAGAAACAGCAAACCGCTTGATTTATATCGGAAAACCGATTGAGCTTGATGACGGGAAATTTTTCGCCCAACTAAAAAAGCTTAAAGAAGCTTCAAAGAATGAAAGCGGGGACATCCGCGGGATGCTTCGCGAGATTGTGCCAACTTATGAGTATGAAAGCGGATAACTTATCTCGCAGGAACCTTAGGCCGCCTTATTCTCGAGAGATAATTGAACGGACAAACCAATTAGGCCGTAGTGACGGAGAGATATTTTATCTGCTTTATAAAGATAGCGGAGGTATAACATGAACAAACGAATCTACCTCTCTTCACCAACAACGCATGGCGAAGAGCAAAAATTCATCAAAGAAGCCTTTGATACGAACTGGGTTGCGCCATTGGGAGCCAATGTTGACAACTTTGAAAAAGAAATGGCAGAGTATATCAACATCCCTCATGCGGCGGCTTTATCCTCGGGAACCGGGGCGATTCACCTTGCTTTGCGCCTGCTTGAACTAAAACAAAACGATATTGTTTTTGTTTCTTCCCTCACATTTAGTGCAAGTTGTAACCCGATAATGTATGAAAAAGCTATTCCGGTTTTTATTGATTCCGAACCGGATACCTGGAATATGTCACCCAAAGCCTTAAAAAGGGCTTTCAAAAAATATCCGCGGGCGAAAGCGGTGATTGCCGTTCATCTTTATGGTACCCCGGCGAAACTTGATGAATTGATGGCTATCTGTGATGAGTATAATGTCCCGCTGATTGAAGATGCGGCCGAGTCGCTTGGAGCTACTTATAAGGGGCAGGACACCGGTACCTTCGGGCGGATGGGTATCCTTTCTTTTAATGGCAACAAAATAATTACCACCTCCGGCGGCGGAATGCTTGTTTCCCGTGAAAAAGAATTAATTGATAACGCTCGCTTTCTTGCCACCCAGGCCCGTGACCCGGCCAGGCATTACCAACATTCACAAGTTGGTTTTAATTACCGGATGAGCAATATCGTCGCCGGGATTGGCCGCGGCCAGCTTTTACATTTAGATGAGCATATGGCTCGTAAGCAAAAAATATATCAGCAGTACAAAGAAGCTTTTGCCGATATCCCCGCTCTCAAGATGAATCCGCTTAATAAAGACGGACAGGCAAATAACTGGCTTTCCTGCGTTATTATTGAAGATGGCCTTGTTAACCCTGACCAGATTATGGATGCGCTGGAAGCAGAAAATATCGAGTGCCGGCCGATTTGGAAACCAATGCACCAGCAACCGGTTTTTGCCGGTTATGATTATTTCCCCCACAAAAAAGAGCTTGATATATCGGCTGATATCTTTGCCCGGGGATTATGTCTGCCAAGTGATATCAAGAATACGGATGAGGATATGGACAAAATAATCAAAATCGTCAGGGGATTTTTCGAATAAGCCGTGAGCGTGTCTGACGGCGAAGTGCAGAAAGGTCACACGCGGAGTAGGACTATAAATGTACAAAAATTGCTTAAAACGATGTTTTGATTTTTCCTTAGCGCTGGTGGCTTTAATAATTCTCTCACCATTTCTTCTCATACTTTGGATTATCGTGCGGATAAAAATGGGCCATCCGGCAGTTTTTACCCAGCTCCGCCCGGGATATAAAGAAAAAATTTTCAAAATTTACAAATTCCGGACGATGACGAATGAGAAAGATGAAAATGGTGATTTACTGCCTGATGACAAGCGATTAACATCGTTTGGTTTATTTTTGCGGCGGACTTCCCTTGATGAACTACCGCAACTGCTTAATATTATCAAAGGCGATCTTGCGATTATCGGCCCGCGCCCGCTTCTCGTCCAATACCTGCCCCTTTATAACGAAAATCAACGCAAGCGGCATGACGTCCGCCCGGGTTTTACCGGTTATGCCCAGGTTAATGGCCGGAACGCGGTTACTTGGCCGGAGAAATTTGCGATGGATACTTGGTACAGTGAAAATGTTTCATTTATACTAGATATGAGAATATTTTTTAAGACAATCAAAACAGTTATAAAGAGTGATGGGATAAGTAGTGCGACGGCAGCGACGATGGAGTATTTTACGGGAGAAGAGTAAAATGAAGCAAAAAGACCTTGTAATAATCGGGGCCGGCGGCCTTGGCCGGGAAGTTATGTGGCAATTAAATGAAGTTAATCAGACTACTAATACGTACAATATTTTAGGATTTATTGATGCTGACCCGGCACTTAAAGGAAAAAATGTTAATGGCTTTCCAGTTATTGATAATGAACAATGGTTGTTAGACCGAAAACATGACACTTGTGTCATTATTTGCGTTGCTAATCCGGAAATCAGAAAAAAGATTTATCAAACCTTAAAAATAAACCCCTTGATCAGTTTCCCCAACTTTTTCGCAAAAAGCGTTAAATATTCTGAATTTGTGACGTTTGGCCAAGGTTGTATCTTTTGTCTTGAAGATATCCTGACGGTTAATATTAAAGTCGGCGATTTTGTGATCTTAAATTCTGCTTGTACAGTTGGGCACGATGTCGAAATCGATGATTATGTCACCCTATATCCCGGGGCGATTGTATCAGGAAATGTCCGGATTGGGGCAGGGTGCGAAATTGGGGCCGGAGTAAAGATTATTCAAGGGAAAAGCATTGGCGCAAATACGATTATCGGCGCCGGTGCTGTCGTGACCCGGGATATCCCGCCGGATTGTACCGCTGTTGGGGTCCCGGCAAAACCACTATAATTAATTGTAAAAATTGAAACCTTATGGTATGATGTGTAGATGTCACAAAAGAGTAAAAAAACTATCTTAATACTTGCCAATTTTTCGGCCGGACTATATGATTTTCGCGGTGAATTATTAAAGCGCTTAATCAATGAATACCATGTAATTTGCGTTATTCCGGATGCAGCTAAGGCGGCTGAACTTAGAGATTTAGGCTGCGAACTAATAATTACCCCGATTAACCGCCGGGGCATGAATCCCCGTGAAGATATTAAACTGATACGTGATTATCGCCGGATTATCAAAAGAGTTAAACCGGATTTGGTATTGACTTTCACCATCAAACCGAATGTTTACGGCGGGTTTGCCTGCCGTAGGCTTAAGGTTCCTTATCTTTCGGTAATTACCGGGTTAGGCAGTACTTTTAGAGGGAAAAAAATCGTTAAGCGGCTGATTATTATTTTACAAAGATGCGGGTTAAAAAAATCATCGTGTTTGTTTTTTGAGAATGCCGAAGATATGAATTTGTTTGCTAAATACCGGATTAAGGGAAAAAAGAGCCGTTTGGTCAGTGGTTCAGGGGTAAATCTTCAGAATTTCCGGATGGAGCCATATCCGCAAATGGACGGTTTTAATTTTTTATTTGTCGGGCGGATTATGAAAGAAAAGGGAATTGAAGAGTTTCTTACTGCCGCCGAAGTTTTGCATAGTGAAAATATTCATTTTAAAGTTTTAGGTTTTTGTGAGGAAGATTATCAAAATCAGCTTGACCAAATGGAAGTCCGTGGTATTATTGAACAGTATGGGTTCCTGCCCGATGTCCGGGAATATTATAAGCAGGCAAGCGCAATTGTCCTTCCGACTTATCATGAAGGAATGTCAAATGTATTGCTTGAGGCATCAGCTACCGGGCGCCCAATTATCGCTTCAAATATTGCCGGTTGCCGTGAGGTTTTCGATGAGGGTGAAACCGGTTTTGGTTTTGAAAAATCTAATAGCGATAGCTTAATCCAGGCACTCAAAAAATTCATGGCAATTCCCGAATCAGAGCGGGCCTTAATGGGCCGGAAAGCCCGGGAAAAAATGGGAAAAGAGTTCGACCGCGAAAAAGTGGTTTTAGCCTATATAGAAGAAATAAATGAGGTATTAAAATGAATCTATTTGAAAAAATTGTTTCCGGTGATGAAAAGATATCCTTAATCGGGTTAGGTTATGTCGGAATGCCAATTGCCGTTGCATTTGCAAATAAAGCAAAAGTGGTTGGTTTTGACTTAAATAAAGAAAAAATTGAACTTTACAAATCCGGGATCGACCCAACCAAAGAAGTAGGCAATGATACCATTAAAAATACCACGGTTGAATTTACTTCCGATGCAAGTCACCTAAAGCAGGCAAAGTTTCACATCGTAGCGGTGCCAACCCCGGTTACAGAAGACAATATTCCTGATTTGTCACCACTCAAAGGCGCCAGCTTAATTTTGGGTGAAAATCTTGTTAAAGGCTCAATTGTTGTTTTTGAATCAACGGTATATCCCGGGGTTACTGAAGATATCTGTATTCCCATTCTCGAAAAAGCATCAGGCCTTAAATGCGGAATTGACTTCAAAGTAGGTTATTCACCGGAACGGATTAATCCCGGTGACAAGGTTCACCGTCTTGAAACAATTATCAAAGTAGTTGCCGGGACGGATGAAGAATCACTTGAAATTATTGCAAAAGTTTATGAATTGGTAGTTGAGGCCGGGGTTTACCGCGCCGAATCAATCCGTGTCGCTGAAGCCGCCAAGGTCATTGAAAACAGCCAACGTGATATCAATATCGCTTTTATGAATGAACTTTCGATTATTTTCAACAAAATGGGAATTGATACCAAAGCAGTTCTTAAAGCCGCCGGTACAAAATGGAATTTCCTCAAATTTTTCCCCGGCCTTGTCGGGGGGCATTGCATTGGCGTTGACCCCTATTACCTGACTTATAAAGCCGAAGAAATGGGTTATCATTCACAAATAATTCTTGCCGGCCGCCGTATCAATGACGATATGGGTAAATATGTAGCAGAAAGCCTGGTGAAAAATTTAATCAAAGCCGATATTCCGGTTAAAAATGCGAATGTCGCAATCCTGGGCTTTACCTTCAAAGAAAATTGCCCGGATACCCGCAATACCAAAGTTATTGATATTTACAAAGAATTGGCGGAATATGGAATTAAACCATTAGTAATTGACCCGGAAGCAGATTTAGAAGAAGCAAAGCAATTCTACAATATCGATTTTTCAGAGATAGAAGATATAAAAAATATGGATGCGGTGGTCATTGCTGTTGCCCATGATCAATTTATGGCTTTTGATAAAACAAAAATAGATACTTTCTTTAAACAGGATAATCAGAAAAAAGTTTTTATTGATTTAAAAGGTATATTTGAACGTAAGGATTATGAGGCCGAAGAATATATTTATTGGCGTTTATAAAACGAAGAGATTCTCTAAGCCGGCAAAGAAAGCCAACTAAAAAATCTAATGCTTCGTTTGGAAGAATGTCAAAAAGCGGCATTTTTCTGCGATTTGAAGTCGTGCATAGCGCGGCATGGAAGGTTAGTTATGTCTAAACCGATTCGTATCCTGCATGTCCTTGCTTCGGTTAACCGCGGCGGTGCTGAAAGCCGGACAATGGATTTGTACCGCAACATCAACCGGGAAAAAGTGCAGTTTGATTTCTTAATAAATAATAAGAAAACCAGTCATTATGAAGCTGAAATTCTAAGTATGGGCGGTCGGGTTTACCGGATTCCCCGTTTTTTTATCTATAATTATTTTTCTTACCGTAAAGCTGTCCGGGAGTTTTTCCGTGTGCACCACGATTTCAAGATGATTCAAGGGCATCTTACCAGTTCAGCAGCGATTTTTTTGCCGATTGCGAAAAAAGCCGGGGTCCCGGTGACAATAGCCCATTCCCGCAACGCCGGGGTCGACCCGGGATTAAAGGGGGTTCTGACTCATTTATTTCAATTCCGGCTTAACCGGATAGCGGATCATCTTTTTGCTTGCTCACGTATTGCCGGGATAGCAGTATTCGGCAGAAAAGCGTGGGAAAAAGGGAAAATAACCTATATTCCTAATGCAATAGAAACTGAAAAATTTGAATATGACGAAACCTCAAGGACTGACTTGCGCGATAAATTTGGCCTTAACGGAAAGTTTGTTATTGGCCATGTCGGCCGGTTTGATTATCAGAAAAATCATAAGTATTTGCTTAAAGTATTTTATGAAGTTCAAAAACAAAAACCGGAATCTTGTTTGTTTTTAGTTGGCGATGGTAACGGTAAAGAAGATTTTCAAATCGCCGCAAGACAGATGGGTATTGCGGAAAAAATTGTATACGCCGGCCGGGTTGATGAACCATGGAAATATTATCAGGCAATGGATTATTTTGTTTTTCCCTCTTTTTTCGAAGGTCTGCCGGGTGTTGTTGTTGAAGCACAGACAAGCGGCCTTAAGTGCTTGATTTCTGATACAATTGCCGATGAAGTTATGGTTACGGAAAATATTAAAGCAATGAGCATAAAAAACGAACCAATAAAATGGGCGGAATTTATTATTAAGACATGTGAGTATAAACGGATAAAAATGGCGGGTGAAATTAAAGCGGCCGGATTTGATGCAAGCATCCAGGCAAAAAAGATGGAAAATTTTTATTTAAGCGGAAGTATAGCTTCACTTAAGGAAAACAAAGAAGATAAGAAAAAAAAGAAAATCATGTTGATTTCGCCGACACTTTGCCAAGGCGGTTTTGAACGTGTCTGTGTAAATACAGCCAGGCTGCTTTCACCCTTTTACGATGTAAGTATTGTTTTATTTGATTCGGGCAAGATAGCCTTTGATGTTAGTGGTTTAAAAATTATTGATATTAAACGAGGTGTTAAGCAGGGCCTAATTAACAAACTAGGCAATATTTTTATCCGGACTATCATATTAAGAAAATTAAAACGTACTCACAAGCCTGATATAGCTTACAGTTTCGGCGCAACTGCAAATATCGTTAATGCCTTGTCAAAAGGGAAATTTACAAAAACATGGCTTGGTATCCGCAGTTATATGGACATGGGGGAAAAATTTAAGCTTCGTTTATTTATGAGGAAAGCAGACCTTTTAATTTGTTGTTCGCAATTTATTGTCGGGGAATTTCGGGAAAAATATTCTTATAATAAAGCAATTGCCCTTTATAACCCTTACGATATAAAAGAAATAAAGCAACTTGCTGAAAGTAGTGAACCAATATGGCCATGGCCTGATGAAGACGAAAAAACTAATCCATTTATTCATATTATGTCAATGGGGCGTGATGATGATATTAAAGGTTATTGGCATACAATCAAAATATTTTATCTGGTGCAAAAAAAGTTTCCGCAAGCACGGCTTACCATTCTTGGTGCAGGTAAATTCAGCGAATATCGGAAACTTGCGGCTGATTTAGGGATTTCTGACAAAGTATTTTTTACCGGGATGCAAAAAAATCCATATCAATATTTAAAAAAGGGGACGATATATCTGCTTAATTCATTAATGGAAGGATTCCCGAATGCCTTAATCGAAGCGATGGCGATGGGTATGGCAGTGGTAGCTTGCGATTGCCGGACCGGGCCGGCGGAGATACTTTTAGAAAATGCACCAAATGAAACCGGGCGGTTTAAGATATATCAAGATGAAGATGTTTTATGGGGAGAGTATGGTGTATTAGTCCCGGTTATGAATGAAGAAAAAAATCTTAATGCTAATAATATTATAGAAGCCGAGAAAAAAATTAGTGCGATAGTGATAAAGCTCTTATCTGACCCCGGATTACTGGAAAAATACCGGCAATCAGCGATTAAAAGGGCAGGGGATTTCACAAATGATGCCTATGTTGACCGCATCAATGATTTGATTATATAATGATGCTAAGGTCAAAAAATCCGCAGGCATCAGGAGTGAAAGAGTGAAAAAAATATTATTCCATTTAAATACCCTTGACCAGGGAGGTACAGAGCGGGTTGTTTCCAATTTGGCCAATCAATTTGCCGGGACTGATTATAATGTTATTATTGCAACCGAGTGGTATGGTGAAAAAGAATTTATTTTAAATCCTTTAATTAAAAGAGTCCATGTCGGATTAAAGGATGTTGATGAAAAAAAAGGCCGCCTTACAAAAGTTATGCTCCGTATCAAATATTTACGCATCTTGATTAAGTCAGAAAAACCGGATATCGTGATTTCCTTTAACCGTAATGAAAATTATCGTGCTTTAGTTGCTGCATTTGGGAAATTAGTACCGGTTATTATATCAACAAGAAATGACCCGGCGAAAGATTACGGTTCCTTGATTCAGAAAATACTAATATCATTTTTGTTTCCTAAAGCGACCGGCTGTGTCTTTCAAACAGCAGAGCAGCAAAGTTTTTTTCCGGCAAAAATCCGGCAAAAATCACGGGTTATTTTTAACCCGTTAAATCCTAAATATATTCATGTTGCACCACCGCTTAAAAGAAATAAAGAAATAGTGCATTCAAGCAGATTAGAAGAACGAAAAAATCAGACAGGTATTATTAATACCCTTATCAGAATCCATAATGATTATCCTGATTACATCTTGAAAATTTATGGCAATAACTCAAATGATAATACAAAGAAAAAGCTGGAAAATATTATTGCTGCAAATAAAGCTGGTGATTACATTAAACTAATGGGCGGCAGCGACAATTTGGAAAGGGAGCTTGTTAATGCTTCGTTATATATCTATAATTCTGATTGGGACGGTATGCCAAATGCGATGATGGAAGCGATGGCGCTGGGGCTTCCGGTCATCTCAACCGATTGCCCTTGCGGCGGCCCGGCGGAATTTATTACTGATGGAATTAACGGGTTACTTATCCCTGTCCGGGATGACATAGCTTTGGAAAAAGCTGTCCGTCGTCTGCTTGATGACCCGGATTATGCCGAAAAACTTGGCCAAGCCGCTCGCAAGATAAGTGAAAAATGCAATACTAAAGCAGTCGCGGCGCAGTGGAAAGATTATATTGAAAGTGTAATTAACTAATAAAAAGTGTTTACGAGGAGAGAAAGAAATGTTTTCATACAATGATTACAAAGAAATAATCCGGGTAATTAAAGCGACAGGGCTTGATTCAAGTTATGAAAAGGCTATGACAAGTGAGCGGTTTATCATCATGCGCCATGACGTTGAGTTCAGTGTCACCCGGGCCCATGCCCTTTCCCGTATTGAGGACAGCCTTGATTTTACTGCCAATTACTTTTTTCAATGGACTAATAATTCCTATAACATCCTTTCCCGCTGCAATATGGATATGATTAAGGATATGCATGAGCGCGGCCATCGGATTGGTCTCCATTTCGCCCTTAATGGTTTAACTGATTTAAAACTAATCCGTAAACAAATTATTAAAGAAATGAATATATTAAGCGATATGTTTGGGTTCAAAATTAGTCAATTTTCAGTTCACCGCCCCAATCAAAATATTTTGCGGGCCAATATAAAATTGCCCGGTATTATTAATGCTTATCAGGATGATTTTTTTACTTTCACTGATGATTTTTCAGAAGATTCGCATCTTAAAGTTAAATATTTGTCAGATGCCAATCACATCTGGCGTTATGGTTATCCCGATGAAAAAACCCTTAACAGTTATGACAAAATTCAAATTTTGACCCATCCTTTTGCCTGGACAAAAAAAGGTTATGACAACTTTGAGAATTATAAAACATTAGTAAATGAGAAATACATAGAAATGGTTAATAGCATTGATAATGAATGTAAAGACTTTAATGAATACCGGGAATATTTTTTAACTAAATAATCATATCCCCGATAGAGATATCTTTTTCGCATTCATACCGGTCAATTAATAATGAGCCATCGACCGTACGGATAATTAATTTCTTGTCAAAAATATCAATTACCTCACCCGGCGCGTAATCTGAAAAATCAATCATTTCATCAAATGGATGAGCTTGCCAGATGATTATCTTTGTTTCGCCGATATTGGACCAGGCACCCGGAAACGGTGCCCCGACAGCCCTGATTAAATTATGAATTTCCCGGGTCCTCATTTGAAAATCAATTTTCCCGTCAGCAGCAGTACGTTTTTGATACCATGAATCAAAATCCTTTGATTCGGTCTTAATAGGGATTTGCATCCCTTTCGCTACGGCATCATCATAAGCCAATAATAATTTCTGAATCAACCTCTTTGAGCAAATCATATTTTTATATTGGGCAGTGCGGATATCATCATGGGGGGTCAAAGAAAACATTTCATTCGCAAAAACATTTGGGCTATCGGCTTTTTCGTCATAACGAAAAAGGTTAAGGTTAAAGCGGGTATCACCAAGCAAAATGGACCAATTCAAAGGGGAACGGCCCCGGCCAAAGGGCAGATAACCGCTATTACCATGAAAGCCAAAAATACCATAAGAAAAACTATCTAATACTGATTTCGGCATCAGGCGTTGCCATCCCATTGAAATTCCCAGACTGAAATCATTGCTGGCCAAAAAAGCCTTTGTTTTATCATCATTTAAAGAATAGCTGTCGGCTTCAAAAACAGGTATGCCGTATTTCTCTGAAAGAATACTCAACCCTTTATAGCCGGAAACTTGATTTATTGCTGTAACAGCCTCGTTTATTGTAATGACCAGATTTACCGGGCGGATATTTTCGTGAATAAATTCAATAATATTTTCTGTTGTATCTTTAACGCCGAAAATGGTTAATTCATACTTCATTTTTTCCTCCATCATGCTTGCAATTCATTATATCAATTTATACTGTATTTTGCTATCCCTTTTTATCGCACGACCTCCGGTGATTTACTAAAAAGTTGACGGTATTACTGATTTGATTATATAATTAATGAAGAAATAACTTCGGCAATGAAAAGGAAAACAAACATGTGCGGTATCTGTGGTTTCATAACACGAGAAAAGATTACTTTAGATGAATTAAATATTATGAATGATACTATGCTTCACCGCGGCCCTGATGATAGCGGGGCCCGGATTATACCTCTTAAACAAGATTATCATTTAGGTTTTGCCTGTCGCCGTCTAAAAATCATTGATTTTTCTGATTCGGCCCGTCAGCCAATGTATTCAACCGATGAACGTATCATGGTTGTTTTTAACGGTGAAATATTCAATTTCCCGGAACTAAAAAATGAGTTAACTGATTACCCGTTTATATCAAACAGTGATACCGAAGTTATCATTGCTGCTTACTTGAAATGGGGGATTGACTGTATTTATCGTTTTAATGGCTCATTTGCAATTGCGTTGTTTGACAAAAAAGAAGATGTTTTCTACCTTGTCCGCGACCATATCGGCAGTAAACCACTTTATTATCAAATTGAAAATGGTAATATTTATTTTGCTTCCGAGTTGAAACCATTAATTGTCCGTCCGGGGTTTGGGAAAAAGATTAGAAAAGATGTTCTCTCACGTTACCTGTTTCATCAATACATTTGCCATCCTGACAGTATTTTTTCCGGCGTTTTTAAGCTTCCGCCGGGGGCGCTGCTTAAGATGGGCTTACATGGAGAAGCACCATTTAGCTATGAAATCAGGAAATGGTGGGATATTGCGGATGTTTATCATAAAGAACGCAAGAAACCGGTTAATGATTATTCACAAGCTCATTTTGAACTTAAAGAGTTACTAAAAAAAGCGGTTGCAAGACGGCTGATTAGTGATGTCCCGTTTGGCACATTCTTAAGCGGCGGTTTTGATTCATCGCTGGTAACCGCAATAACGGCGGAGATTTCCTCCCAAGATGTTAAAACTTTTTCGATTGGCTTTCATGAGGAAAATTACAATGAAGCAAAATATGCTAAAGCCGTTTCTGGTTATCTAGGTACGAAACATACAGAAGTATATATTGATGAGAATGATATGCTCAAAATGGTAAATGATATTCCCAAGTATTATGATGAACCATTTGCCGACTCCTCACAAATCCCTTCAATGCTGGCTTCCGGGCTTGCCCGCCGTGATGTAAACGTTGCCTTATGCGGTGATGGCGGTGATGAATTATTTTGCGGTTACAATATTTATGAAAGGATAAAGCAAGCGCAGTTATTAGATATCCCCGGCGGTTTTATTCACGGACTCTTAAATCTTCCGGGAATCAGACAATTTGAGCTTGAACAAAAACTTCCTTTCCAGATGCGGGTAATTAGTGCCAACCGCAACCCGGAGACGAAAGTTCAATTTGGTGAAGGCAGCTATGTACCGTTAGCGAGGAAGATGATTGATGCGGATTTGGTAGCGGACAAGATAGACATTTTAGACGTAAATTATCCTTTTGAAAGCAGATACCGGGTGAAAAATTGGCAAATCCGGCGGATGCTTCTTGATATGGAAACATACATCCCTAATGATACTTTTACGAAGATGGATCGTGCTTCAATGAAATACTCACTTGAAACCCGTTATCCTTTTATGGACAAAGAGATAATTGAATACTCATTCCGCCTTAATCACAGCTTTAAATACAAAAATGGCAATAAAAAAAGAATCCTTAAAGATATTGCTTACGATTATATCCCCGCTAACTTACTTGACCGCCCTAAAGTTGGTTTTGCAGTGCCGCTTGATAAATGGCTTAAGGGGCCGCTGCGCGAACAATTAACCGACATGGCAAGCAAAGAATTTCTACAGAAACAGGGGCTTTTTAATTCAGACTATACGACGAAGATGATTAATAACTACCTAAAAACAGAAGATGGCGGGCCAGGGACGGGTGCCAATTATTCAGGATTAATGTGGTCTTTCTTTGTTTTTCAAAAATGGTATAATATGTACATAATTGATAATAAGGAGATTTAATTTGAAACGAAAGATACTATTTTCAGCATCTATTTGCCTAAGCTTTATTATGATTTTCTTATATAATTTTTTTACCCCTTATTATTCTGATGACCTTAATTATTTACTGCAAGTTCAGGGGGATAATTCCCTTTTTGATTTGATGAAAATGGCGTTTAATGTTTATATTGAATATAATCCCCGTATTATCGGACATTTTAATACGTACTTAGCCGCCAATATGGATACAAATCTTTTCAATATCATAAATAGCATAATTTTCGTGCTAATGATATTTTTAATTTACATCAATGCGGTTTTCGGTGATAAAAAACGCAATGCCCCCTTTACCCCTTTCCTTTTTTTGTTTAGCCTTTTCTTCTTCTGGCGTTATGCGGTTGATTTCGGCGATACAATCCTTTGGCTCTCCGGGGCGGCGAGTTATTTATGGCCGATGACGGTTATGCTGGCTTTTATCACTTATTACCGCTATTTATTAAAAGCTGATGAGATTAATTACAAACCAGTTAATTATCCGGCTTTATTTTTTCTTGCCGTTTTGGCCGGCTGGTCTAATGAAAATACCTCCGGGGGTACGATTCTTTTGATTCTTATTTTTACCGTTATAAGATTTAAAGAATTGCATTCTTCAAACCGGCAAATATGTACCTCTGACCCAAAGATTGCAAATGCTGGAAAGGCGGCCCGGATCCGGCCTGAGATGATCATCGCCCCGTTAGGCGCTTTGTGCGGTTTTACCGGTTTACTCTTGTCACCCGGTGCTTATAATAGATTAGAATATTTTGAAGAGGAATATACCGGTTTTGTTGGTTTGTTTTCGCGCTTATATAAATGCTTTGTTACGATAAATGAATTATTTTTTGAATTATTAGTTATCTTTATTATTGTTACTATTATCGCTGTTGTTGTGAAGAAGAAATGGCATCAGGTAGTAACGCAAGTATTGCCTTTTTTTATTACCGGGATTGCGACCTGCTTTGTTTTGATATTAATACCGCAGGTGACAGCGCGGGCTTATTTTGGGGCCGGTGTCTTTTTGATTATTGCTTGTTTACGGGCCTTTGTTTTATTGTTTGACCAAAGTGACCGTAAAAATAAGGCTTATAGCTATATTATTTTTGCTGTTATCAGTTTATGGTTATTTTTTGATTACCAGTCCAATCTGGTGAATCTTGCCCGGATAAACCGTGAAGAGAATGAACGGGTTGCAATCATTACCGAAGCGAAAAAAAATAATGAAGATACAGCTATTGTCCCTAAGTATCGCGAAGTCTTTAGCAACCGTTATAGTAATGTCCACAAAAATGATATGACCGGCGATCCCGGTTATTGGATTAATTCATATTATCGTAATTATTATGATGTTGAGAATATTATTGCAGTCCCGAGAGATATATGGGATGAGTATTATAGCGGCGAATGATATTATTAGTAGAATAAGCGGAGATCGCCAGCCTATTTTGCTTAGGCAGTTCTTCAGGAGAAACGAGATTCTTGATATGTTTTTATAACCATGCTACAATAAAGTAAATTTGCATGAGGATTATTAATGGCTGCCATTCCCGGAAAATTCTATAAACTTCATTTATTTATCTTTATACTTTTATCAATTCAGTTATTTTTGTTAACCCCGGTTGCATTTTTAAATAAATTTCTTGCAGCGGCAATATGCTTAGGTGTTTTATTTAATTTAAAGAAAATCCGGTTTGAATTTAAGCGTTGGTATGAAGCTTTGATTTTCATTATTGTTAGTGCTTATTTAACGCTTGCTTTTTTTGGCTTTGATTTATTTTTGGAAGCAAAACCGCAGTATTTGATTGACCTTTCATATTATCAGGGTTATATTCCCGAGGCAGATTTTAGTTCATTATTATCGATGGCTTCACCATATATCAGTATGATCTATTTTTTACTTGGTTTTGTTTGGACGAGTTATGTTTTAAAATCATTACTGGATTTCGTTGATTCATTTATCGAATATAAGGATAAAGTGTGTGTCCCTTATCTAAATGATTATTGGAAAAAATGGCTGGTTTTATTAGTGATATGTTTTTCGGTTTTTATGATTTGGCAAAGAGCCTTTGCCCCGATAGTTATAACGGACGATTCATGGAGTTATCTTGGCGGTTATAGAAGTGGTATCTATAATACCGGAAGTTCCCCGGTATATTCATTTTTAATAAACATTGTCCTAAGTTTAATTCCGAAAATTGCTTGGGTCGCGTTTACGCAAATTATTTTGTTTTCGTTATTGCTTGCAACCATTCTGATGTACTTTAATCAAAAAGGGGTGCGCTTTAAATATATTATCTTAGCTGCTTTTATTCTGCCGTTAATCCCGTCGCTTGGGCTTCATACGATTGTTGTCTGGGTAGATTTAGCTAATGGTATGGCGCTGCTTTGGTTCACTTATGTTTTAGTAAGAATAATTGATGAAGTTATTATCAATAAAAGGGTAGTGAAAAAGCAATTATATTCGTTCGGTACCCAGCTTTGTATATCCATGGTTTTGGTATTTTTTATGCGGGCAAACTCTTTTCCGGTTTATATTGTTATGGTTCCAATTTTAACCGGTTTGTTTATTATAAAAAAGCAGTGGAAACTGCTGATATCAGTTATAATATCGCTTATCATAGTTTTAATAATTCGCTTTCCCGGTTATAATGCACTTGGGGTATATGTTCATGAACAAAGTGTCTATCATAAATATATAGCCGGGATTCATGACCTGCATTCGACTTATTATCAAGGCGGCCAATTTTCTGAACAGGCACTTGCAAAATTAAAACAGATGATACCCCAAATTGATGAACCTGATGCAAAAGCCAATTTTCAGCCTGATTGGACACGGTATTTAGAATATGATTTAGATATTGTTGGTGAGTTAACTACGGCGGAATTTATTTCGCTGTATACGGAGAGCCTTTTCCGTAACCCGGCAAAAATGATGCGGTCAATGCTATATCGCGTGCGGGCTTATTGGGTAATCGATGCAAAAGGTTATGTTAATACTATCGGCCATCCCATTGATATGATAGCCCGGCCGGCGGGGCCGGCAGATTTACCTGAATTGGATATATACCGAAGCCCCAATTTTTTAACTAATATTATGCACAAATATACAATGGGGGCTTCGCTGCCCCTTCCTTCGGTATTTATATGGCGCTATGGTTTATGGACCGGGCTCATGGCAGTATGTATCTTGATTTTGACAATTAAACGGCGTTTTATTTGGAGTCTGGTTTTTCTCCCGGTATTTATTTATATTGGTACATTATATTTAACCAATGCCTGGACTGATTACCGCTACGGGTTGCCGGTTTTCCTGATTGGGTTATTTTTGCCGCTTGCTTTTATTTTAACCTCGAGGGATTCAATTGAGACAAATGAGGTGCCGGAATGACATATGACAAAATAATAATCGGCGGCGGTTTTTATGGTTTATATTCGGCTTATTTTTGCGGCCGCCGGGGTGAGCAGGTTTTGCTTTTAGAAAAAGATGCGGAACCGTTTATGCGTGCTTCCTATATCAATCAAGCCCGTGTGCATATGGGATATCATTATCCGCGTTCTCTTTCAACCGCAATTAAATCCAAAGACTATTTTGACCGCTTTGTAAGTGAATTTGGGTTCTGTATTAATGACGAATTTGAAAAAATATATGCTATTTCATCCAATTTCAGTTGGACAAATGCCGAACAGTTTATCAAATTTTGCGAAGATTCCGGTATCTATTACCGTCAGATTCATGAGAGTCAATATTTTAACAAGGGTATGTGTGAAGGGGCATTTCTGACCAAAGAATATGCTTTTGACCCGCTTATTTTGCGGGACTGGCTGGTTGCAGAAATTGGCAAATTTCCTAATGTCACCCTTAGTTTTAAAGCTGAAGTTAAAGCAATCGAAAACGATGGGCAGTACTATATTATCACGGCAAATGATAAAATTTTTAAAAGCAAATTTGTCCTTAACTCCACTTATGCTTCAATTAATCAAATGCATAAATTGAGCGGTTTTAAGGCCTTTAATATCAAATATGAACTATGCGAAATAATCCTTGTCAAAGTCTCGGACAATTTTAAAGACTTAGGGATTACCCTGATGGATGGTACTTTTTTCTCGATTATGCCGTTTGGGAAAACCGGTTATCATTCGCTTACATCGGTTTCATTTACACCTCATCAGACAAGTTATGATGAATGCCCCGTTTTCCCCTGCCAAGAATCTGATATGATTGATTGTTCGGCGGATTTTTTAAGTAATTGTAACAACTGTCAAGCCAAACCGCCGACCGCTTATCCCTATATGTCACAGTTGGCCCGGAAATATTTACGTGATGAATTTGCTTTTGATTATTATGAATCATTATTTTCGCTGAAAGCAATCCTAAAAACATCTGAAATTGATGACGGAAGGCCGACAGTAATCAGGCAAATGAGTAAAGGGCCTGATTTTTATACAGTTTTATCCGGTAAGATAAATACGGTTTTTGATTTAGATAAAATTTTAGTATAAAAGGGCATATTGCAGCACTGGAGATAAAAATGAAAGATGAATCAATGGGAGTTAAAATGCAAAATAAAGAAAATAATTTTATGTCGGCAGTATTATATATTCATAATGATGAGCAAATTATTAAAGAATTTATTGAAAGATTGTGTACTGTTTTCAACAGTCATTTCAAAAAATATGAAATTATTTGTGTTAATGATTGTTCAGATGATAAGAGCGTAGAAATTATCCGGGATTGTGCAAAAAATATGGGTGAAGGTGTTCTGGTCTTAATCAGTACCGGATTTTACCAAGGCCTTGAAAGCTCGATGATAGCCGGTGTAGATTATGCCTCGGGTGATTTTGTTTTTGAGTTTGACAATATTTATATTGATTATGATATTAACGAAATAATGAATATATACAATCATTGTATTAACGGTTGCGATATCGTTGGTGCATCATCGGAGGCCAAAGTACGGAAATCAAGCCGGTTATTTTATTCCTTATTTAATAAACACTCATATGCCCAATATAAAATTAAAACCGAAAGTTTCCGGATTTTGAGCCGCCGGGCGATTAACCGGATTAATCAAATGAGTATTACGATCCCTTATCGTAAGGCAATTTATGCAAGCTGCGGCCTTAAGTATGAAAACAGGGTGCTACTCACAGCTAGCGCTGTTCATAACAACGATAATGCACTCAAACCGCAAAATAAGCGATTTGGTGCTAACACAACGGTAAACCCCTCATACCGGCAGGGCCTTGCGCTTGACAGTATTATCATTTTTACAAACATAGCTTATAAGATATCACTTGTATTCACAGTAGTGATGATTCTTTTTTCGGTTATCTCGGGTATTTATACCCTGGCCATTTTTTTAAGCGGCAACCCGGTAGCCGGATGGACAACAACAATGCTTATGTTATCAGTTGGTTTTTTTGGAATATTCGGCATATTATCAATCGTTATAAAATATTTATCATTAATTGTGAGTCTCATTTTTAAGAAAACCAAATATATTATTGGGAATATAGAAAGATTATAAAAAACGAAGAGATTTTCTAAGCCGGAAAAAACGCCGACTAAAAAAATCTAATACTTCGTTTGGGAAGAATGTCAGAAAACGCCATTCTTCTGGAAAGGGATTGAGATGGTAATATTAGTTGGAAGTACTGGTTTTGTTGGGAGAAACCTTTCTGCTTCGTATGATTTTGATATGTTGTGCAATTCAAAAAATGTCGCGGAAGCATTTGGCACACATCCTGATTTGCTTGTTTATTCAGGTGTGCCGGCCGAAATGTTTTTAGCGAATACTAATCCTGATGCTGATAAGGCCGTTATTGAAACAGCAGCTACTAATATCAGCAAAATTAACCCTAAATCCTTGGTTCTTATTTCAACAATTGCTGTCCTTGATAATCCCGTTAATGCTGATGAAGATACAATAATTGATACCGGCCGTTTGACGGCCTATGGGCTTAACCGCTTAAGTTTGGAAAATACTGTCAGTGATTTTATCCCCCATAGCCATGTAATACGTCTGCCGGCTTTATTCGGTGAAGGAATCAAGAAGAATTTTATATATGATATGATAAATTACTTTCCGGTCTTGCTAAACCAAGCAAAGTATGATGAATTAGCAAGCAAAGGGCCGGTAATAAAAGAAAGTTATTCTTTACAAGCTAATGGTTTTTACAAGCTTAACGTTTCGGAGGATAACAAACCATCTTTAAAAGCCGCATTCGAACGAAGCGGGTTTTCATCGCTTAATTTTACGGACAGCCGCTCCGTTTTTCAATACTATAATTTAAGCTATTTATTTGAACATATCAAAATAGTTTTAAAATATGATATCCCGCTCTTACATTTGGCTACTGAACCGGTTTCCGCTGCTGATGTATATGAATATATTTTAGGTAAAGAATTTGTGAATGAACTTGACAAACCGCCGTTTAATTACGATTTCCGCACCAAATACGCCGATATTTTCGGCGGAAAAGACGGATATATTTTCGGGCGCGGGCAGGTGCTTTCGGAACTGAAAGATTTTGTGACCCGCCAAAACATGAGAAAATAGCTCGAATAGGGCGAATTTCGAATGTTTTTAGAATTGCGAAAGTGCATAGCACGAAGCAATTCGTAGCCAGAAAACAGAGGTTTATATGAAACTATCAATTTCAAATATTGGCTGGGATGCCAAACAAGATAATGAGATGTATGCCTTTCTTAAGGAGCAAGGTTTTGCGGGGCTTGAAATCGCACCAACGAGGATATTTCCAGAAAACCCTTATGAACATCTTGATGAAGCAAAAGTTTTCGCCGAAATGCTGAAAAATAAATATGATTTAATTATTTCGTCAATGCAATCAATCTGGTATGGAAAAAGCGAAAACATTTTCGGCTCTAACGATGAACGGCAAATATTAATTGATTATACGAAGAAAGCGGCGAAATTTGCGGTAATAACCGGCTGCAAAAATCTTGTTTTCGGCTGCCCTAAAAACCGGAACAAACCGGAAGGTGCCGATTTAGAGATTGCTTATGATTTTTTTAAAAAAATAGCTGATTATGCCAAAAATCTTGGCACAACTATTGCAATTGAGCCAAATCCGCCGATATATGACACTAATTTTTTAAACGATACCTTGGATGCCTTTAATTTTGCGCGAGAAATCCCCGGCCTGGCCGTAAATATTGATATCGGGACAATCATTCATAATTCGGAAGATTTACAAATGATTTCCGATAATTTTGATTTAGTTAACCATGTCCATATCAGTGAGCCATATTTAGCGGAAATAAAAGAACGTGATTTGCACAAGGAGTTACAGCAAATTTTGAAAGCAGGAAACTATCAAAAATATGTTTCGATAGAAATGAAAAATCCCGGTAATCTTGATTTGATAAAGCAAACGGTGGATTATGTCAGGAGGGTATTTGGTTGATATATAAAAATATAAAAGGCGTGCCTGATTTTACCGGTGATGAATACGCGGAAAAAATCACGAAGTACTGCATTCTTATACCGATAATAAATGAAGGCAAGCGAATAATAAAGGAACTTCGCCGGGCGCAGAAAAACGGAATTGACAAGCTTTGTGATATTATTATTTGTGACGGCGGTTCAATAGACGGAAGTACTAATTCTGATATTTTAAAACCGCTTGGCGTAAATACATTATTAACCAAAACCGGGCAAGGTAAGCAGGGGGCGCAGCTTAGGATGGGGATGTGGTTTGCCCTTAATCGTGGTTATGATGGGGTAATCACAATCGACGGAAATAACAAAGATAGTATCGAAGATATCCCGTTATTTATTAATAAACTCAATAAAGGATATGATTTTGTCCAAGGTTCGCGCTTTATTAAAGGCGGAAAAGCAATTAATACACCGGTAATCAGATATTTATCGGTGCGTTTGATTCATGCGCCGGTTATTAGTATAACTGCCGGAGAGCGTTTCACCGATACAACTAATGCTTATCGTGCTTATTCACGAAAATATTTAGAACATCCGCAAGTTAAGCCGCTTCGTGATATTTTTATGACTTATGAATTGTTGGCGTATTTATCGACCCGGGCATCGCAGTTAAAGCTTAAAACTTGCGAGGTGCCGGTTACGAGGGCATATCCCAAGAAAGGTAAAACGCCGACGAAAATTAGTTTTTGGAAAGGTAATAGTAATCTGTTGATTATCTTGTTCAGGAATCTTCGCGGTGAATACGTTCCCAGCCCATATCGGCAAAACACGGGCCCTGTGTAGCTTCCGAAAATTTTATATCATTGTGTTCCCCATTCCACTCAATTAACTGTACCTTTTCATCCTTATCCAAAATAATATCCCAGCCGACACAGCGGCAAAAAGGGATTGCTTGGTGGGTTTTGATAATAAACTCAAGACATTCTTCAAATTTGGGGATTTGCTTTCCGGCAAAACTAATATTTGTGTCGGGATGCTTTTCTTTAACGGAACTCCAGTTGGGCAGATAAGCTCTTTCATCTAAAATACCGGAATCCAAATCAATCGGAATTATTAAGTTATTTGTCCATTTAATATGGGTTTCGGATTTTCGCCCTAACCTTAGGAAAGCGGCGCGGCAGGTTATTTCCCCGCTATTGCCTACAACACTTGTTATCCTAAGCGTTGCGACCGGGCCGGGAACAAATTCGGTAAAGAAATCATGCTGATTAATGAATTTTTGGAAGACCCCGTTTCCGCCCTGATATATTTTATCGATAGTGAAATTATTTTTTTCAAAAAGAATCACTCCGGCCCCTTGATTGGAACTATCTTTTTTATAAACAATTTGGCCGCAATCCGCAAAAAGATATCCGGCAATATCCTTTGTTTTAATTACTTCCCAGGTGGACGAAAAAAACAAACCATTGATAAAATAGGCGATATCCGGCAGGTTATCAGTACCTAATAATTTTTGGTTTAATGGTTTTGTTGCTGATGTTTTACCGTATAAACCGCTTATTTTCGGAACAACATACCGGCCATAATAATCGTCCGGCAGCCACCCTTCTTTGAACTCACCGGCAACAGCAGTATATACATTAAGCCACGGTGAAAACCTTTCCCGGCCAAGTACCTCATGAGAATAATCCCGCGCCTGTTTTTTGAACCTTGGGTTTAGCTTTCCCTGTTCGGATTCAATAATACTAAGTGCAGTTTCGGCATATGTTTTGTGCATCCGGTGATACTCGTCCCATCGGATGTTGCGTACGATATTTCGTATGGTTTGCTTTAACATTAATCATTCATCTTTCTTTAATTTCAACAACACTTATTATATATATTTTCTGCCTTAACCGCAAGTGTTTACAAATAAATCTTGATATCAATTATGTTTGATAGTATACTATTGGCATGGAAAAAGCCGGGAAAAAACTTGATATACCAAAACTCATCCTTAGAAAAATCATCAGGCCATTATACTACAAATCACGCGGTTGGGGCAGCAGTCTTAAATATCATGAGTTCATCGTAAATCACGAATATGAAAGCATCGAAACGAATACTAATGTGCAAAAAGAGCGGTTATACCGGCTAATTCATCATGCGGTTACAAATATACCATATTATAAACAGATAGCTGAAGGGCTGGGTTTTAGCTATACCAAAGAAACTATTTTTGAAGATCTGAAAAAGCTGCCGGTCCTCACGAAAGAAAAGATAAGAAAGGCCGGCGATGATATGATGTGGCCGGAATATGACGGCTTTTTACAAAAAAATTCATCCGGCGGCTCAACCGGCGAAGCAATCAAATTATGGCAGGATAAACGATACTTATATGAAGTTTGGACAGAGTACTCCAACAGTCTTGGTAATTTTGAGTTTGGTGAAAGAAATATCTCTCTATGGGGTTCGGAGCGGGATATAATTGCCGGGACGGAATCATTTAAGGTGAGATTTTTTAATAAGTTTTTCTATCGTACGAAAATGCTTAATACATTCCGGATGTCAGAAGAGGAAATGTTTGAGTTCGTTCATGAAATGAATAAGTTCAAACCAAAAGCCATCATCGCATATGCCCAATCAGCCTATGAGCTTGCTTGCTTTATTGAAAAAAAAGGGTTATCGATTCATTCGCCCCGGGGAATTATCTGTTCAGCCGGAAATCTTTATCCGGAGATGCGGATGAAAATAGAAGCAGTATTTGGTACGAAAGCTGTTAACCGCTACGGCTCAAGGGAGGTCGGGAATATGGCGACCGAGTGTGAGTGCCAGGAAGGCCTGCATCTGAATATATTTGGCCATTACCTTGAAATTCTTAACGAGAAAGGTGAAGAAGTAAAAGACGGCGAACAAGGTGAAATTTATGTAACATTGCTTACAAATTACGCGATGCCGCTGATTCGTTATCAAATCGGGGATATGGCAGTTAAAACGTCGCGCCTTTGTTCCTGCAAACGCGGCTGGCCTTTGCTCGAATCTGTAACCGGCCGGACTGTTGGCGTATTCAAAACAAAAACCGGAACCTTAGTTGACGGTATATATTTTAATTTTATGTTTTTTGGGGTTGATTTCATTCATCGCTTTCAAGTGATTCAAGAAGATTATTTAAAAGTAAGTGTTAATATGGTAATCCCCAAGAAACCAAGTGATGAAGTATGGCAGAGGTTTTGCGATGATGTCCGCCGACGGATATGTTTGGTACTTGGTGATGATTGTGATATAATATTTAAGATTGTTTCAGAAATAGAACCCTTAGCCAGCGGGAAATACATGTATACAATCTCGAAAGTTAAATAACAGGTGTTATTATGAAAGCGGCTCTTTTTATCAGTAACTTAGAAACTGGCGGCTCGCAGAGAGTTATTGTTAATATTGCTGATTATTTAATTACCCGCGGGCACCAGGTAACAATGGTAACGCAGTACGAATCAAAAAATGAATTATGGTTAAATAAAAATGTTAAGCGGGTCATTTCCGATATAACTGCGGAAGAAAAAACTAACAGCCGGATTCGGAATTTTTACCGCCGTTTTATGAAATTGCGCCGGATTTGGCAGAGTGAGCAGCCGGATGTTATTCTATCTTTTATAGGCACAAACAATCTAATGGCAATAATGACAACCCGCTTTCTTGCGATACCCGTTGCGGTATCGGAACGGGGCGACCCGGAGCTTACTTATCTAACTAAGTTTCTTAAGTTTTTAGCCCGGTTTTTATTACGTTTTGCCAATACGATTGTACTTCAAACCGCGGATAGCCGGAAATTTTTCCCCCCGGCAGTGAACCGGAGGGCCGCTATCCTGCCCAATCCGGTGAACCCGTTGTTTTTCCGGCCCCGCTTTGAAGGTGAACGGGAAAAAACGATTGTTGCCGTTGGCCGGGTCGATGAAAACAAAAACCACCGGATGTTGATTCAGGCGTTTTCTAAACTTGCGGATGAATATCCGGACTATCAGGTTATTATTTATGGTGAAGGGGATTTGCGGAATACTTTGATAAGTGAAACCGCCGCTTTAGGGCTTGCAGAAAAGGTTCACTTGCCGGGGAAATCAAATCAAATTGAAGAAGATATTTACCGGGCCGGTATTTATGTTTTGTGTTCCGATACCGAAGGCTCGCCCAATTCATTAATTGAAGCAATGCTGCTTGGCCTTCCTTGTATTGCTACTGACTGCCCTTGCGGCGGCCCGGCCGAATTAATAGAGCAGGGAAGAAATGGTTTATTAATTCCACCAAAAGATGTGAACAAAATGACGGAAAACTTGCAATATCTATTAGAAAACTGTCAAATTGCCGAAGAAATGGGAAAAAATGCCCACCAACTTCAAGCTGCTTATAACCCTAAGGTAATAAATGAAGCATGGGAAAAATTATTAATTAGCTTAGTGTGAAGAGTTAACCTAAGGCGCCGGACAATGGTCTGACACCAAAGATTAACTAGACTTCACACTGGAAGATGCAGAATGCGTGTCCTTCATGGAGAATGATATGAATAATAGAGCGGATTATCTTAATTTAATAAATGAACAATCAGTGAAGTCGGCCAGCGGGCGCTTCATTTTAACCTTAAACGGAACAATATACAATCACAAAAAGATAGCTGAACAATTACTAACAGAAAAAAAAGTAACGGGTTTCCGTGAAATTTCTGATGCGAAAGTATTAGCCGAAGCAATTGAGGCTTATGGTTTGAAAGAAGCATTAATTCTTAGTAAAGGAATGTTTGGCTTAGCAGTTTATGATATGAAAGAGCGGGTTTTATTTCTTGCCCGTGACCGGGTTGGGGAAAAACCGCTTTTTTATGGTTTTATTAATAATAATTTGGCAAACAAAATTTTTGTTTTTGCTTCAGACCTTAATACCATTACGGCAGAAAAAGGTTTCAATAATCCGGTTAACCCTGATGTTTTAAGTCTTTATTTTATCCATGGTTATGTACCGGCACCCTATTCAATTTATCAGGATATCAATAAGCTTGATGCCGGGACTATTCTGGAAATTAAAGAACCTTTTACAGAATACAAGATTACTCCTTATTGGTCGATGAAAGAAGCCGCCGCTTATGGGCAGAACAATTTATTTAAAGGAAGCCGTATTGAAGCGGCTGATGAGCTGGAAAGATTGCTTAAGGGGGCAATCCGGGAGCAAATGGCGGCCGACACACCGGCAGGTACTTTTCTTTCAGGGGGCATAGATTCAAGTACTATTGCCGCGCTGATGCAATCACTATCCGCCGATAAGGTAAAGAGTTTTACGATTGGAATGCCGGAAGGGGCAAAAAACGAAGAAATCCATGCAAAAGAAATCGCGGCTCATATCGGCTTAGATCATATTGAGCATTACATAAGTTTAGAGGATGTGAAAGATATTATTCCGCTTCTTGGTAGTATGTTTGGTGAGCCGTTTGCCGATTCTTCACAAATCCCTACTTACCTTGTCAGCAAAATTGCTCGTGAAAATGTTACGGTTTGCTTAAGTGGTGATGCCGGTGATGAACTTTTTTGCGGTTATAACTCATACCGCTCAATTGAACGGGCTTATCGGAAGCTTACGAAAATTCCCTTTGCAATCCGCCGCCCGTTGAGCCGCTTATTACTTAATGGCCCTCTTACCATGAGTCCGAATAATCAAATCCGGGCAAAGCTTCTCAATATGGATAGTGCGGCAGAACTATATATCAATTCGATTGATTATGACCCGGTTCTTCGCAATATCAGTTTAAAGGATGCCAATCTCCCTTGTAAATATAATGAACTTGACCCTCGTTTTTTGTCGGAACCAAACCATCAGATGATGCTAATTGATATGCTTACTGCTACGCCGGATGATATATTAGTTAAGGTTGAGCGGGCAGCGGCGGCGGCTTCATTGGAAACAAGGGCGCCATTGCTTGATAAAGATGTCGTCGAATTTGCCTGGAGTTTGCCGATTGATTACAAAAGAGATGAGAAAATAGGGAAAGTCGTTTTGCGGGATGTACTTTATCGTTATGTGCCGCGTGAACTTATGGAACGGCCGAAACAGGGTTTTGGTATCCCGATTGAAAAATGGTTAAAAGAGCCGGCACTTAGGGCTTGGGCTGAACAATTGATAAACCGCGAAACTTTGCTCAAGCAAGGTTTTCTTAATCCGGATACAGTGCATTTTTTGTGGGATAACTATATAAAAAATGACCGGTTTATCCCTCAAATATGGTATATACTGATGTTTCAAAGCTTTTTGCAGTCGTGAGTGACATTCTGACTTCGCAAGCAGTGCGTTGGAAAACGTCGGCACTAGGTTTCGTATTTCAGAAACTATAGTGTCCGTTACGTTTTACATCAGAGCGGAGCGCGATAAAACGAGCGCAGCATCAACTGCGGCAAAGTACAGAGATGCTACACGTGGAAAATTATTTCAAACAAGGAGATCCTTATGGTCATAATACGAATGAGCGGCGGGCTTGGTAATCAGATGTTCCAGTATGCCCTATATATGAAGCTGGTATCTCAAGGAAAAGAAGTGAAGTTCGATGATATTAATGAGTACCGTACTGATATTGCCCGCCCGATTATGTTATCGGTTTTCGGGATTGAATATCCGCGGGCCGGCTGGGATGAAATTATCGGCCATATTGATGGTTCGCTTAGGATAACTCATCGGGTCCGCCGTAGATTGTTTGGCCGGAAATCACTTGAGATTAAAGAAAACAGTGTGAATTTTGACCCTAATCTTCTTGATCATGACCCGGCTTATTTGACCGGCTATTTTCAAACCGAAAAATATTTTAAGGATATTGAAGCAGACGTCCGTAAGGTTTTTACTTTCCCTGACCGGACAAGTATGCAATTACCCAAAGAATTAGAGCAGCATATTAGTAAACATCAATATATGATTGAGCATACTGAATCAATCGGGGTCCATATCCGGCGCGGGGATTACTTGCTGGCATATGAAACTCACGGCGGAATATGCACGGATGCCTATTATGAAACGGCATTTGCTTATATGCGGACAAGATTTCCCAACGCGGTATTCTATATCTTCAGCAATGAAATGAAATGGGCAAAAAATTGGCTTGAAACTCGTTATATGGAACCGGGTGATGAGGAATTGAATGACAGATTTTGTTTAATTGATGAAACTACTGAATTTACCGGTTATCTGGACATGATGCTGATGAGCAAATGTAAACATCATATTATTGCTAATTCAAGCTTTAGCTGGTGGGGGGCTTACCTAAATGAAAATCCGGAAAAAATTATTATTGCCCCCGAAAGATGGCTTAACAATTCTGAAAGTATCGATGTATATACAGATAATATGATTAAGATATCAGCAGAGGGAAAACTGGTATGATTTCAATAATAGTTGCTATCTATAATATCGAGTCATATCTCCGCCGCTGTATTGAGTCAATTATCGGCCAGACTTATCAAAATCTGGAAATCATTTTAGTAAACGATGGTTCAACTGACAATTCAGGGATGATATGTGATGAGTACGCCGGAAAAGATAACCGCATCAAGGTAATCCATAAAAAAAACGGCGGCCTTTCCGATGCTTGGAATACCGGCCTTGCTGCTGTATCCGGTGATTATTTAGGTTTCGTTGATGGTGATGATTTTATAGAACCTGATATGTATGAAAAGATGTTGGGGGCAATTATTGAATATCAAGCCGGGTTAGCAGTCTGCCGTTTTAAGAAATGGGGTGATAAGGCGGTCAATAACGAAACTACTAATGAAATTTATCCTTTATCCCGGGCAGAAGCTTTAGAGTATTATATTAGTGAAAACAAACAATTTGTTATTATGCCGTCAGTTTGGAGCAAATTATTTACCCGCGGGGTAGTTGAGGGCTTAAGTTTTACGATTGGCAAAACATCCCAGGACATCATGTATACAATGGCGGCATTATGTCAAGCTGAAAAGATAGTTTATTTGGATAACTATCTGTATAATTACAATGTCGGCCGCAATGACAGCATTACTAATAAGAAAAGTACAGAAAAGCGCTTAAATGTAGAGTTAGAGCCTTTACGAAAAGGGATAGAATATCTTAAAAGCCGCGGCCTTGATGAGCTTTCCGACAAAGCCGCATATTATTTTTACCGGCGGATGTTATTTTATTTTATTGATTTTAAGAATGAAAAGCAGAAAAAACAAGCAAGACAAGTCGTGAAAATGCTGAAAGAAGAACAAAAAAAAATTAAGAGTGTATATCGAAATTCATGGGCTAAGGTGGGTGATAAGGTCAGAATGAGAATATTTCTGTCGTGTCCAAGTCTTTACTATTTTTTGGTAAAGGGTTATAATGTATTGGTATTGTCTGTGCGATTAAAACTAACTGAATGAGGTATTTATATGAATGGAATAAAAAGAGCGATACTTCACTTTTTTCCGTGGATAGGGTATTTTAAGCGTAATGGTAGGCGGGGATATATAATAACTGAAAAATCGCTGAAAACAAGTGCATCTGATAATGGAAATTATCCTGATTTCTGCTTTTTGGCAAGCGTAAATTCAGAAGTATTTGATAGTTTTAGAAAAAACGAAATATACAATGTAGTTCTTGAACATTTAACCGAATCCATTGGAAATGAATATCTGGAAATAATTTTGTCAAGGGATACATTCGATGAAATAACATGGGAATTGTTTAAGCAAAATGATTTGTATGGCTCTCCATTATGCTTTAATTATACAAAAATTGGAATCATTTCGCCAACAACACTTAGATATATTAAGGTATTACAAGATTTAATAATTAAATTTGGTAGCTTGGAGGATATGGATATTTGTGAAATAGGTATTGGTTATGGAGGACAATGCCGAATCATAGCATCATACTTTAATGTGAAAAGCTATACACTTGTTGATTTGTCTCAAGTAATTGCTCTCGCAAAAACATACCTAAATAAATATGTCCTATCAAGTGAAATTAGATTTCTTACAATGAATGAGCTTAATCCGAAACAGAAATATGATTTAGTGATTAGCAATTATGCATTTTCAGAATTACGATTGGATATTCAAGAATGTTACCAACATAAAGTAATAGACAATTCATCAAAAGGATATATAACCTATAATCGAAGTACACATTCTTCACATTCTGAAAATGTATATACATTAGAGGATTATATTAAGAAAATCCCCAACCTTATGATTGAAGATGAAATGCCTGTAACAGATGAAAAAAACAAAATTCTATTTTGGAGTTAATGATAGGTGAAATAAAATGGTATATGATGTTTTCCCTTTTTTTAATGAACTAGATATACTTAAAATTCGACTTAATATTATGAATCCTTACGTTGATTATTTTATAATTGCTGAATCTACGCATACATTTTCTGGTGCGCAAAAGGAGTTGATTTTTGAAAAAAACAAACCAATTTTTGCTGAATTTTTGCCGAAAATAAGATATATAATCATTGATGACTCTCCAATTGAGTTTAATCCCTTTCAACGTGATAATTATCAAAAAAACCATTTAGTTCGTGGGCTTACAGATATAAATGAAGATGATGTGATAATTTTTAGTGATTTGGACGAGATACCGAACCCCTTAATTCTAAAAAAAATCATTGCTGAATTTGACAAAAATAAAATTTATCATTTGGCACAACGGATGTTTCATGGTTATCTTAACCGGGAAGAAATTTCCGGAAAATTACTTTCGATAACCGGTGAATTTCCGGGGATTGCAAGACGTAAATGGTTAGGGACGAAAGTTTTTTCAAAAAAAAGTATCCCGGAAACAGGAATCGTCTATATTCGGGAAGCAGATGTTAATTCACCGAATTGTCTGCGGGTTGACGATGGCGGCTGGCATTTTAGTTATATGGGCGGCAAAGGTGAAAAGGATGTTTCTAAACGAGTAATTGAAAAAATTATTGCGGCCGCCCATCAAGAATATAATGAGCGGCATACTTTGGCGGAAATAGTGGACAAAACAGTTCTTGGCAAAGATTTTTTGGGTAGTGAGGCCAAATTTGCTTGTGTTCCGATTGATGAAAGTTTCCCCGGGTATTTACGGGAAAATTTAAGCGAATATGAACATCTTATTATGCCGCAGGTTACGAAAGCGCAAATAAGATATACGAAAATCACCATGCAGGTTAAACGCTTTTTTCGAAAAATAATTATGAGAATTATCCGCTTTATAAAAACGGGGAAAATACGAAAGTGAAGAGTTTATCTAAGGCACCGGACAAGGGGTCCGACACCAAAGATAAACTATACTTTACTTGGCAAGAATCTTTGTATTCTTGTAGAAATAATCTATACGATTGTATTTTATGAGGTATATATGCTCACCATAATAAAGAAGATTAGATTCATCTTAGACAAAAAGCAAAAAAAGCAATTTGCTGTTTTGGGGATTATGATTTTTGTTGGCGGTATTTTGGAAACATTAGGGATATCTGCTTTAATTCCGGTAATAACAGTGATTATGAACCCGGATAGTATTATGCCGATAATTGAAAATAATGCTATTCTATTGAATATATATAATTTCTTAGGAATCAAAAGCTTTAATCAACTAGTTATTATTTTGCTGGTTAGTATTATTATAATTTTTATCGTCAAAAACCTTTTTGCCCTACTTCTTGCTTATTATCAGGCTTCATTTATTAATTATAGCAAGATAAAATTAACCAGCCGCGTTCTTCGCGAATTTCTTAACCGCCCCTATGAAGCATATCTTGGCGCTGATATCCCGACTGTTTTCCGCCTGGTTGGTGTGGACATCCCCAAATGCTTTTCTTTAATTCTGGCAGTATTGCAACTTGCGACTGAAGCTTGTGTTGCGGTTTTGCTTTTCTTTGTCCTGATTATTTCAAACTGGCAGTTTACCTTATTTATCATGGCATTATTCGGCGGGGTAACAATATTTTTCTTAAAGGTGCTTAGGCCAATTATTAACCGGGTTGGCGAAAAAAACCATGCAATTGAAGCCCAAACCTCACGCTGGCGCCACTATACTGTTTACGGTTTAAAGGATATTAAAGTTCTTAACCGCGAGGACTTTTTTGTAAACAAATACCGGGAAACCGGATATATTGCTGCTAATACGACCCGAACATATACCTTTTTTAATAATACCCCGCGCTTGCTGGTTGAGACGGTATTTATTGCCGGTGTCTTCAGTTTTATCCTATTATTTATGCTTGGCGGAAGTTCGGTTGATAATATGATGGCCACTTTGGTTGCTTTCGGCGTAGTAGCCTTGCGGATGTTACCAAGTTTTACCCGGATGAATACTTATTTTTCCGAGATAGCTTTTAACCAACCGGCATTTGAATATGTATATGAAAATATGCAGGAAGGCATGAAAACTGATGCCAATATAGCGGAACAGAAGCAAAAAGCGTTAACCGCAAAACTTGTCTTGAATAATGAAATTAGACTCAATGAAATTACCTATGCTTATCCGGGCACGGACAAAAAAATCTTTGCCGATGCATCAATGCGGGTACCAAAAGGAAAGTCAGTTGGTATTATGGGTGTATCCGGGGCGGGTAAATCAACAATTGTTGATATCCTATTAGGCTTGCTCCATGCCGGTTCAGGAAGCATTACTTGCGACGGGCGGGATATTTATGAAAATTATGAATCCTGGCTCGCCCAGATTGGCTATATCCCCCAGTCGATTTATTTGGTTGATGAGTCGGTCCGTGATAATATTGCCTTTGGTATCAATGAAAAAGAAATTAATGAAGAGCGGATTTGGGAAGTTTTAAAAGAAGCGCAGTTAGATGATTTCGTGAAAGAATTACCGGAAGGGATAAATACTTTTATTGGTGAACGGGGTGTCCGCCTTTCCGGCGGGCAAAGACAACGGATTGGCATTGCCCGGGCTTTGTATCACAATCCGGAAATCCTCGTTTTCGATGAAGCGACATCAGCTCTTGATAATGAAACAGAACAAGCTGTTATGGATGCAATAAACAATTTCCATGGCCGCAAAACAATGATAATTATTGCCCACCGCCTGAATACGATTGCAAAATGTGATATAATTTATAAGGTGGTTAACGGGAAGCTGGAAGTAACTGAAATAGCTTAGTTTGCTAAATAATAAATTGGGGGAAACAAAGATTTCATGATTGGGACAGAGTTTCTAAAGGGCCAGGGGTTAGGGAATCAGCTTTTCTGCTATGTGACTGCGCGGGCGGTTGCAACTGATAAGGGTGTCCCGTTTGGTACAGCCGGGCAAGAATTACTTAATCATAATATCCATAATAATCAAGGAATGTATTTTATGGATATTGACCTTGGATATGCTATCAGTGAGGAAGAAAAAAAGGGGTTTTTCCGCTTTGAAGAAGCTGACGAACGGTTATATCTTGGTACCTTTCATGATTTAAAGCATGGTTGTTATGTTAGTGGTGCTGATAAAAGAATGCAGGAAATTGAAGCTAATACTTTAATTTATGGCAATATGCAAGATGAAAGTTATTTCGCAAAATATTATGATGAGTTAAAATCCTGGCTTTTAGTAAAAAAAGAATATGATACCTTTGAATACAGCAAAGAAAATCTTTGTATTATCCATATGCGGGGCGGCGATTATTTTGAGCAGGCGGAATTTACGCTTAAGCGCAATTACTGGCTGAAAGGCATTAAACACATGAGGGCGCTTCGTCCGGATATGGAATTTATGATTATCACAGATGACCCGGATTCAATTAAGAAAATACTTCCGGAAATACCGGCTTACCGTCATGATATTGGGACAGATTTCGCAATTATCAAAAACGCTTACTACTTACTTTTATCCAATTCATCATTTGCTTGTTTACCGGCATTTTTAAGTGAAACAGTAAAATATATTCTTGCCCCGAAATATTGGGGGCGGCACAATGTCTCTGACGGGTATTGGTGCGGGGAACAAAATATTTACCGTGATTTTCATTATATGGACCGGGGCGGAAGGATTTTTACTGCCGGAGAATGCCGCAGGGAACTTGCGGAATACAAAAAAAAGAGCTTACTTTATCGAAAACTGAATCAATATCCGGGCGGGTTATCATTAATGGCAAAAAAAGTACATGCTTATTTTATCCACGGCCAGTTTTGGTTTATAAGAATATTACTTAGCCTTAGTCGCAAGCTTGGATTTGGAATGAGAAAAATATGATAAGCAAATTGCGGGGGTATGCCCCAAAAATTCCATATTATTTATTCTATCTTGGTTTGACGATTGAGATGATAGTTGTATTAATGGAACGCACAGCTTTGCCGCCGATTCCGGAAGGGCAGATTTACCGGGTGACATTCGCCTTATTTGCCCTGAAAGTATGCTTTACAAAATATACAAAAAAAGAATGGTTGTTGCTGATTATTTTTTCAGTATTTACATTTATCATGTATCGGGTAACGGGCCAAAACGTTGCCTTTAGGGCGGTATTTTTTGTCGCGGCAATGCGGGGCATAGATATAAAAACCGCATTGAAGTATACATTCTGGCTGACACTATCCGGTTTTCTACTGATAATTGCCTTATCATTTATGGGAATCGGGCGGGAGCTAAAATCGGTGGAAGTATATCGGGAAGTCCTGGAAACGCGCTATCATTTTGGCATTGGGCATCCGAATACATTTTACTGTATTGTATTAACCTTATTATTACTATTCCTCTATTGCTATCAAGAAAAGTTAAAGTTGTCAATTCTAACAGGGCTTTTTGCTGTAAATATCGGCTTGTTTTTGTTTACCGATTCAAGAACTGGTTTTGCGGTTTGTACTTTAACAATAATGCTGGCAATTTTATTTACTATATTACCGAAGCTAAAGCGGGCAAATTGGATTTATTATGTTGGAATAGCAATATTTTTGGTATGTATCGGATTTTCTATATGGGCGGCGAGTAACGCAACAACTCGTACTGATACTGAGTATTATTGGAAACCGGGTTCACAGATTTTAAAAATTGATAAAATCCTTACCGGGCGTATAAATGAAATTCACTGGGAAAGGCCAAGCGCGAGCGGCAGAATAGAAGAATGGACACTATTTGCAAGTAACGCGGATTATAGCCGTGTTTTTGATATGGGCTGGGTCAGGATGTTTTACTGGTTTGGTATCATTCCGGGGATTGTATTTATTGCCTTGTATCTCGTATTAATAAATGAGTGCCGGCGGGAAAAAGATTATATTGCTTTATTATTAATCACTATCGTTGCAATTTATACCGTTGTTGAACCGCAGTTTATATCACTATATTTAGGAAGAAATTTTTTGCTATTTATTTTTGGGGTATATTGGGGACAGATGCTCAAGATAAGTGACGGTGATGATAATTATTGGTGGCGGATAGGGGGTTAAGATGCAGGCGATGAACAAAAAAATAGCGCTTCTTGTGCTTCTTACGGCAACTATTTTTTTTATTAGTCTGCTTCCAATATTAGCAACATCTTATGTTAACCGCGCCACCGGTGATGATATTTCTTTTAGCGTTTTGCCGCGCCAGGCTTGGGTTACAACGAACTCATTGACCGAAACAGTCAAAGCATCGTTTCAAAAACTATCACAGGTTTATGATAGTTGGCAAGGGACGTGGTTCTCGATATTTTTGTTTACCCTTCAGCCGGAAGTATTTAATGTAAAAGCTTATCTTTACGTAACTCCTTTAATTATTGCTTTTTGGGTTGTTACAATCATGATTGTGATGTATCATATACTTGTAAAATTAGCTGATTTCGATAAAAAAAGCGTTTTAATCATTAATTTTTTATTTTTATTAGTTAATATGCAGTTTATACCGGGTGTTCAATCAGCATTATTTTGGTATAATGGGATAATCCATTATCAATTACCTTTTTTAATGAGTGTTTGGCTCTTATATTTACTAATTATACTCGCAAGAAAAGCAAATTTTTGGATTTACCTTGGTATTACCCTGATTATGGTATTGTTAGGCGGCTCTAATTATCTATCAGCTTTATTTGCTTTTTTACTTGTATTTATGGCAATCCTATTTTTATTTTTAAATAAGCAGCGGGAAAAGGCAATGATTTTGACGATACCGCTTGTATTGCAGTTAATTGGGTTATATATAAGTATGCGGGCCCCGGGTAACAAAATCCGCGGGGGTGAAGAATTTGGCTTTAGTTTAGCAAGAATATTAGTTACGGTTTGGCAGTCACTGACAAAATCCATTCAACAAGGCTTACTATTTCTTGCCGAAAGGCCATTAGCGGTGATTTGCCTGATATTTATCTTATTTATAGTTTTTTACGTCCAGATTAATAATGAAAAAACAAAAAGATATCCCTATCCCGGAATCTTTTTGCTTTTGACATACGGTATTTATGCAGCAATGTATGCGCCGGAAATCTATTCCGGGTCATGGGTTTCACAAGGGGTCGATAATATTTATTATCAAGTATTTTTACTATTTATTTTAGCTAACGGGATATATTTTTCAGGATACTTGGCAAATTACTATAAAGTAAAAAAAACAGAACCGGCAATAAAGAGGTTTATTAATTATCCGTCAGCTTTAATAATATTGATAATTTTATGTTTAGTTCCGGCCGGTATTAGATATCAGGATATCAAAGATACGGTAATGTTTCAAAGTTTTAATTTGATTTACTCCGGCCGTGCGGCCGAATATAAGCGCTTGATGGATATCCAGACCCGGATTTTACTTGATGAGGAAATAAAAGATGCAATAATGCCGGGAGTTTTCGAAGATTACAGCCCGCTGATGAATTTAATGGCCGAGCCTGACCCTAATGCTTTTTATAATATCGCATTGCGGGATTACTATGGAAAAAAAAGTGTTGTTGCAATCGGAAAAAATGAATGGTTTGAGTTGTATGGCGGAGAATTTGAATGAACCGGAAAAACAAAATCATTGAAGTATATGGATTATGGTTAATAGACCTTTTTTGCATTTGGACAACTTTTATTTTGGCCACATATATTCGTCATCCCAATTTTAGCGATATGGGGGATCAAACGATTCATTTTCAAGTCGGGATATTATTTCTGGTTTTCTGCACCGTTTATAATTTTATTCTTGATTGGAACCATGATTTTATTAAGCGGGGCTGGAAGCGGGAAGTCGTTGCTATTTTTCAATATATGGCATTCATGTTGCTTATTATCATCAGCATCATGACTTTCTTAAAATGGGCTGATACTTTGTCCCGCTTGATTTTAACTTACTTTACAATTCTGAATTTCTCATTAACTTTGCTTGTTCATACCTTACTTAAAAGAATCCTCCGTTTTTATTATGCTTCCGACAAGACAGTAACGAAAATATTAGCGATTGCTCAACAAAACAACCTGGCGGATACCGTTAAACAGCTCAAAATCAGATTAGATGCTAACTATCAAATAACCGCCCTAGCTTGCCTCGACATTGACCGAACGGGTCAATGCGTTGACGATATTCCGATTATCGCCGGGCCGGATAACTTAGTTGATTTAACAACACAGTTAATATTAGATGAAGTATTTATTAATGCCCCCGACATTTCACAAGCCAAAATAAAAGAATTAATCCAAGGTTTTTCTGAAATGGGCGTTAATTGCCATTATAATTTGTCATTTGCAAATAAGGGGGCAGATTTTAATAAGATTGAAGAGTTTGGGGATTATACCGTTGTCACCTACACCCATCTTCTTAAAAGCCAAAAACGTCTATTAATTAAGCGGCTGATTGATATAACCGGCGGTATTGCCGGTACGGTTATCACGGTCTTGTTTTTCCCTTTTATTGCTTTAGCCATCAAACTTGAATCGCCCGGGCCGGTATTATTTTCGCAAATACGAGTAGGGAGGAATGGGCGCCGTTTCAAAATATACAAATTCCGTTCAATGTACCGGGATGCCGAAGCAAGGAAAAAGGAATTGGAATCACAAAACGAAATTGACGGCCTGATGTTCAAAATAGAAAATGACCCCCGGATTACCAAAGTCGGAAAGTTTATCCGCAAAACATCAATTGATGAACTGCCGCAGTTTATCAATATTATTAAAGGTGATATGAGTCTGGTCGGGACAAGGCCACCGACAGCAGATGAATTTGAAAAATACAATCATTATTATCGCCGCCGGATTAGTATGACCCCGGGTTTGACTGGTTTATGGCAGGTAAGCGGGCGTAGTGATATCGAAAAATTTGATGACGTAGTGAAACTTGACCTTCAATATATCGATGAGTGGTCACTATTATTAGATTTTAAAATACTATTAAAAACCATTGCGGTAGTTTTTTCGGGACGAGGTTCAAAATAAAATGGTCAAAGTTGTGATGATCGGGCCGGCAAGGAATGTGCATGGCGGAGTATCAACGATGGTAAATAATTATTATGCCGCCGGACTTGATAAATGTGTTAATTTGACATATATCAGCACGATGGTTGACGGAAGCAAATTCCGTAAGCTGCTTCAGGCGGTTTGGGCTTACTTGGTTTTTCTTACTTTTATACCGGGAATGGATATCCTTCATGCAAATATGTCGCCGAATGCCAGTTATTATCGCAAGAAATTTTTCATCGATACGGCGGCTTTTTTTAATAAAAAAATTATTATCCATTTCCACGGCGGTGATTTCCAGACTTTTTATCAGCAATCTACGCAAAAATCACAAGAAACTATTCGCCGGACCCTTAATAAAGCCCATATCTTTCTCGTTCTTTCACCGGAATGGAAAGCGGTTTTTGACCCATTAATATCTCCGGGCAAGATAATTATTTTAGGGAATGCGGTACCGCTGCCGGAAATGAAAAAAAATGATTATTCAAGTCATGATTTACTTTTTCTAGGCCGGATGTGCCGGGATAAAGGGATCGGGGAATTACTTGAGGTAATGCCGCGCCTCAAAGAACGATTTCCTGATGTTAAGCTGTATTTGGGGGGGATTTGGACTGATGATGAGCTTAAGAAAAAGGCTGATAGCATGAAAGATATGGTGAAATGCTTAGGTTGGATTGATAAAGAAACACAGCAGAAATATGCCGGAATATGCAGTATATTTGTTCTTCCGACCTATTTTGAGGGACAGCCTAATTCAGTGATTGAAGCGATGGCATACGGAATGGTACCGGTAGCAACAGCGGTAGGGGGTATCCCGCAAATGATCCTTGACAAGGTAAATGGCCGCTTGATTAACCCAAGAGATACGGATGCGCTTTATGAAGCTTTAGCAGAACTGCTGGATAATGAGGATTTACGGCGAAATTACGGCGAAGCAGCCCGCAAGCATATCAAAGAAAAGTTTGATATCGTTGATTTAGTTGAAAAGTTAGGCCAGATATATGATTCAGCAATGGCGAAAGAGAGTGCCGGATGAATATTGGACCATTAATCAGTATTATCGTACCGGTTTATAATACCGCCCCTTATCTTGAACGCTGCCTTCTAAGCCTTCTTGCGCAAACATATCACAATATTGAAATCATCCTTGTGAATGATGGTTCAACAGATGAAAGTGGTATTATTTGTGACCGTTACCGGGATAAAGACCGGCGGGTTAAATCTGTCCATCAGGAAAATGGCGGCCCGATGCTGGCATGCCGTAAGGGGATTAGCTTAAGTAAAGGCGGTTATTTCTGCTTTATGGATAGCGATGATGAAGTCGAAGCAGAAATGATTCAAGAAATGGTTAAGCAATTAAAATTCGTTAGCGAAGAAATCATCTGCTGTAATATAATTGTCGAGCGGGCGTTTGGTATTTCTTATGAAAAGCATGGCTTACCACCCGGCGAATATGAAGGTGAAAAACATAGCAAGATATTTCAGAATATCCTGGGAAATGAAAACCGGCAAATTATCCTTTCACGCTGTATGAAATTGATATCGCGAAGCTTGATTATCAATAATCTGCAATATTGTGATGATGACTTAAGAATGGGTGAAGATTCGGTTATGATATTACCCGCTTTATTTGACAGTAAACGGATTGTTATAATGGAAGGGGCATTTTATTATCATTACTACTATAATAACGAATCACTTGTTCACGGATATATGCCTGACTTATATCAGCAGATTTGCCGTTTTTATCAAATAACTTGCCAAATTATGGAACAAAAGGTTAAGCAGCATGGATATAAAATATCAAATGAAGAAATAAAAGTGCAATGTAAACGCGAACATTTAATCAACTTAATGGTGGTTTTGAAAAATGAAGCAAGGGGTAACCATAACAGTAAAAAATACCGGCAGCGAATCAAAGAAATATGCCGCAAGGAAAAAACCCGTGATTTAATCCGGCAATATCCGCCAAAAGTTACCGGGTTAGCAAACCGTCTGCTTTATTTAGTTTTAAAATATCCAAATTATTTTTCAATTTTGCTTCTAAGAATTGCTGCAAAACTATTTTATGGTACCAGGGTCAAAAACTCAAAAGGCAGAAACTGATGGAAAAAAAAGATATTATCAGTATTATAATCCCTGTCCACAATGGCGAGGCTTATCTCAAAAATTGTATCGAAAGCATCTTATCGCAAAACGATACTTTATATGAGATGGAAATTATTATTGTTAATGACGGTTCGGCTGATAATACCGGCCATATCTGTGAAAACTTAAGCAAAGAGTATGATATAATCAATGTTATTACGATGCAGGACCTTGGTGTTTCATGGGGCAGAAATGCCGGGCTTGAAGCGGCAAAAGGTGAATTTATTACTTTTGTTGATGCCGACGACCGGCTCCTTCCGGGTGCGCTTAAGTTTATGTATGAAATATGCAAAAAAAATGAAGTGGATTTCGCCGGCTGTGAATTTTTGATGTGGCGTGATGAAAAAGAATATACTGAATTATTGAATAAATTGAAAAACCCGCCTTTATTGAAATTAGAAACCAAAATTTATACCGGTTACGAATATCTTGAAAGAGGGATTTTATCCGGTGACAGCCGTTGCTGGGGTAAACTGTATCGCCGCGGGGCGATTGGCAGTATCCGCTTTGAAAAAAATCTTACGATTGGTGAGGATATGCTCTTTCTTTTGGCGGTGGTTATTAACTCAAAGCGGATTGCTATTTCAAATCAATATGTATATGGATACTATTATAACCCGGCGGGGTTGACACTCCGGCCGTTTAAACCGGAATATATGGATCAGATAACTTGCTGGCTGATTGCGCGTGAACGGATTACCGAAATTCGCCCTGACTTAAAATACCGCGTGACAACAAATATCATGATTTCAGTTATGTTGACCGTTGGAAAAATAGCCGTTCTGCCAAAGAAATATCGGAAAACACATCAGGAAAAGATTAAATATTGTCAGGAACAGTTGTTAGAAGCAAAAATGATACCGGGTGCATATGAAAACCTAAGCCGCGGATACCGGGTAAAAACGAAAATATTTGGCTTATTACCGGGATTTTATCTTGCGATATATCATTTTTGGAAGCGGTTTGGAGGAAGTGCTATTGGACAAGAAAGGGTTCGCCTTGGCAAACCCTCGCGCCGAGCGCGGTTGCGTAGCAATTTCCTATTCAGTAAAAAATTTAACTGCGGACTGCGGTGTAGTGAGCAATTAAATAAAATCGTTTTATACATGCATGCCGGCAGCGGCAATCATGGTTGTGAGGCAATTGTTAACAGTACGGTAAAGATGCTTGATAACCCGGCTTCGGTTTTGAGCGTTAATGTAAATGAGGATGAGACTTATTCCCTTAAAGAATTAAGTGACGGGGGGTGTCTTACATTTTTACAAGAGCGCCACTTTAAACGTTACCGCCCGGTTCATATTTTGTATTATATTTATCGTAAATTAACCGGCGATGGTGAGAGCTTCATCAGATATCGTTACCACGAAATTTTTGATGCAAAAGAAAAACCTTTGCTGGCAATTTCTATTGGTGGTGATAACTATTGTTATGATATAATGGTAAATGATTTGGTTTTGATGAATAAGGCCTTTAATGCTAAGGGGGTTAAGACGGTCTTGTTAGGTTGCTCGGTAGAGCCGGATTTACTTGAAAATCCGGAAATTACCGCGGACATGAAGCGTTATTATGCAATCATAACCCGTGAATCAATTACTTTTGAAGCATTAAAAAAAATTGGGCATCCGCGGGTATCGCTGTACCCTGACCCGGCTTTTACTTTAGCGAAAAGGGAATTGCCTATCCCGGAGGGTTTTATTGAAGGTAATACTATTGGTATCAATATAAGCCCCTTGATTCAGGCTAATGAGCGGGAAGCCGGAATTACAATGAGCGGATACAAGGCTTTAGTTAAACGTATCATTGAAACTACCGATATGCAGATTGCTTTGATTCCCCATGTTGTATGGCAGCGAAATGACGACCGTATTCCTTTGCAGGAACTTTATGATACTTTTGCCCCGTCAGGGCGGGTAATAATGATTGCTGATGCTTCGTGTGAAGAGTTGAAAGGCTATATCGCCCGGCTGCGTTTTTTTATCGGCGCAAGGACACATGCGACAATTGCCGCCTATTCCAGTCTGGTACCGACTTTAGTCATCGGTTATTCTGTCAAAGCAAGAGGTATTGCAATTGATTTGTTTGGAACGGCTGAAAACTATGTCGTCCCGGTTCAGTCACTAAAAAAAGAAGAAGACATTATTGTTGCATTTAAGTGGCTTTTAGAAAACGAAACGGATATCCGGATTAAGCTTAAGGGACGAATGCCTGATTATATCAGCCAGGCAAAACGCATCGGCCCTAAGCTTACAAAAATCCTTAATTCTTTTCAGGAAGATATAAAATGAGCCGAGTAAAATTTGCCGCGAAGAATATTGCTTTTGGATATCTGGGAAATCTGATTACCGGGTTACTAAATTTTGCTTTAAGGCAGATTTTTATTTTTTATCTGGGTAATGTTTTAAATGGCGTTAATGCTTTGTATACCGGGATTTTGTCCGTCCTCTCATTAGCCGAGCTGGGGGTTGGGACAGCCCTCAACTATAGTTTGTACGCCCCGGTAGCCCGGAAAGAAACAGAAAAAATTAAAGCTTACATGCAGTTATACAAAAAAGCCTATCTCACAATTGGCTTTGTAATTGCTGTAATTGGTATTTCAATATCACCTTTTTTACCATATTTAGTGAAGGGGGCTGATTTACCTAACCGCGACCTTACCCTGTATTATTTCATTTTTTTGTTTAATACAGTAAGTACTTATTTCGTTGCTTTCAAATTCAGCCTGGTTAACGCTGAACAGAAAAACTATATCCAGACTAATATATTTACCGTCACCAAGATTATCACTGTCGTCGCACAGATTATTGTTATTATTGTAACCCGTAATTACTATTGGTTTTTGCTTACTCAAGCGGTGGTGGAACTTTCACAAAAGATTTTTGCAAGTTGGTATTTGAATCGCCTCTACCCATACTTGCGCGGCCTAAGAATATTCGGGAAGACACCCAGGGTAACTGCCCTTTCCCGTGAAGAAACAAGCGTAGTTATCAGAAAAACAAAAGCTTTGATGCTGCACAAAATCGGTGATACAGCCAGATTGCAGACCGACAGCATGATAATCAGCGCTTTTATTAATGTCACGATAACCGGTTTTGTCAGTAATTATAACTTAGTGATAAATTTTGTTTCCAATTTTGTAAATGTAATTTTTAATTCGGTTATTAGCAGTTTCGGGAATCTGATTGCGACTGAATCAAAAGAAAAACAATTTTTGATGTTCCGGATATACCGCTTTTTTGCCTGTTGGATTTATGGTTTTACCGCGGTCGGCTTTTTTGTTTTGCTTACACCATTTGTCAATCTTTGGCTAGGGCCGGAGCCATTACTAGGGACTGCGGTAGTTTACATGATGTTAGTTGAATACTATTTTAAAGGCGACCGGTTAGTCCTTTCGAATTTCAAGACAGCCGCTGGGGTATTTGAGCAGGATAAATATTTACCATTAATTCAAGGTGTCGTAAGCCTGATTATTTCACTTAGCCTTGTTCATAGTTTAGGTTTGATAGGTGTTTTCACCGGGATGGTGATTTCCGGTTTGATTGCAAATTTCGTCCGCCCGTGGATTATCTATCGTGTTTGTTTTGATATGAAAGCGACAAGATACTTTATTGACTGGCTGAAGTATTTAATAGTAACAATGATTGCCTTATCAATATGCCAGACGGCGGGGTGTTTTATTATGAGGGATAACCTTGGTATTTTGACATTTGCCGTTACAGCAATTATAATTACAATAGTTTTTAATGGTATTTTTGCCGCCTTGTTTTGCCGGAGTGAAGAATTTAAATATTTAATGCTTATGTTCAAAGAGAAAAGAAATAGGAGCGTTGATAATGGATAATATAATAAAAGAAAAATCAAGAGTTATGGTTGAACAAGCACTGTTTGAGCTTGACAGATATTCCAAATACCGCTTTACCAACCGCATACTGCGGATTTTGAAAAAACTGACCGGCCGCAAAGTACCAAAATACGACCGGCTTAACTGGCCGACGGCATTATTGGCAAACGCTTTATTTGCTTACTACAAAAATAATCTTAATTTAGAGATTTCGCTGGTTATCAAACAGGCCTTAATCAAATACTATCGCCGTTTTATTAATAGCAGACAAGAGTTTTATTATCTTGATAATGCTTTTGCGGGGCAAACCTTAATTGACCTCCATCAAACCACCGGTGATGAGCGTTTTAAGGAACTGCTTGATGAGATGGTGAAATATCTAAAACGTCATATTGCTGATGATGAAGGAAGCTTACCATATCGCCCATTACAAAGTATGGATATTTTTGCTGATGGTATTGGCATGATATGCCCGTTTCTATGCAAATACGGCCATACATATGGTGATTCTAATGCAATTAGCTTAGCGGTAAAACAAATTCAAAATTTTTTCAAAAACGGGATGGATAACCGAACTGGTTTACCTTACCATGGTTATGATTATAAAAGTCAGACGAAGCATGGAGTTATCGGATGGGGGCGGGCCTGCGGCTGGCTGATGACCGGTATGGTAGAAAGCCTGATTTATATGGATAAAGAAAATGCCGAGTATGATGAAATTAAGCAAAACTTCCGCCGTTTAGTAGACAAAGTTGAAGCATACCAGCGCGAAGACGGGTTTTATCCCTGGCAGCTTCCGGCCAGGGAAGGGCCCTTTGATACATCTGCGACCGCGATGATTTTGTACGCAATTGCCAAAGGACTTGATAATGATATTTTAATCGGTATTCATCGCTCACGGTTATTAAGGGGGCGCGATGCTTTGATTAATACGGTGACTGATGGGAAACTATATAATTGTTTAGCCGAGTGCGGCGGGTTTGGCATTTATCCGCAGAAGTATGATGCCTATCCCTGGTCGCTTGGCCCGGCCCTTTCACTTTTTTCGGTTAATAGCATTACATTAAAGCAGGATTAATTATGATTATCATACAAGTCGCCGGAGGCCTGGGCAATCAGCTCCAGCAATATGCCTTATATCGCAAATTTCTTAGCCTCGGCATCGAAGCGCGGCTTGATATTTCCTGGTTTCAGGCAAAAACTCAAATTAACTTACAAACTAAAAGAAAACTTGAGCTTGATTTTTTTGACCAATTGGAATATCAGGCATGTACCCCTTTAGAAAAGAAAAAGCTAATTGGTTCAGATAGTTTAAGCGGAAAAATCCGCCGTAAATTATTTCCGTTTTCGGTTCATACCTTTCAGGAATCTCAAATATATCATCCCGAAGTTCTTGGTTTTAAGAATATGTATCTAACTGGTTATTTCGCATGTGAAATGTATTATGCCGATATCCTGCCGGAGCTTCGTGAATTAATTCATTTTAAGCCAAGCATGAACCCTAAGAATATTGACATAATTAAGGAAATGAATAATTGCGGTTCTGTTGCTGTCCACATCCGCCGCGGCGATTATTTAGATCAAGAAAATCAAAGATTATTCGGAAACATATGCACAGAAGAGTATTACAAAGCAGCTATTGACTGCATTGGTCAACGTTATCCGAAAGCACATTTTTTCCTTTTTTCCGATGATACCGATTATATACGTGCCCAATATCAGGGTAATGAGTATAGCCATATAGATTGGAATAAGGATGATGAAAGTATCTATGATATATATTTAATGAGCCAATGTAAGCATATTATTTGCGCCAACTCCACCTTTAGTTTTTGGGGGGCGCGGCTCAACAAAAACCCGGGAAAAATCATGATTCGCCCGGCCCGGCATAAGAATACCCAAGAGATTGACCCGGCGGCGCTTCTGCCTTTATGGCCCGGATGGACATTGATTGATAGTGAGGGTAAAGTATTATCATTATAAGTTTAAATAAAAAATCCGAGGTAAAAGAGTGAAAAATTATAAAAAAATAATCATAACCGCTATAATAGCCCTAACCCAGATTTTAATTCTGGTTTTTGTTATTAATACAATATCGAAGGCATCACTATCAAATTTGGATTTTTCACAAGATGAATTACTTATAATGGATAAAGATACTAATTTAGCAGCAGGTTATAAATTGGATGGGGGAGATGCTGCCAGTATTGTTACACCTGAAATGTACTTGCGTATTGGTGCTTACACTATCTCAATAGATTATGAAATAGAAGGTAAAGGTGTGGTATATGCTGATTATAGTAAAGGAAGCCTAAAAGGCAGTTTAAGCGGCATTATAAATTTCGATAGCAAATCTGATAATCTTTCGTTTAACCTAACCAATAACGAAAGAGGAAATCCGACAAAAATATATCTTAGCTTAAACAGTAGCGGCGATGGCGATTATCTTTTGGTTAAGAATGTATCTATATCTGCCTCCGCAATAGGAGTAAGGTACTACGGCTTTATCTGCATTTTTTTATTCATCCTGTTTGATATCGTGCTTTACTGTTTTTATAAGCGGAAAAAGTTAATATCCATGTTTAACTCCTTATCAATCAATCAAAGATTTATCAGCGGCAGTTTACTGTTTACAATTTTTCTTATCAGTATGCCGGCATTAGTGGGCTACTCGGTTGCGGGTGCTGATTTTGGGTTTCACTTGATGCGAATTGAAGGTTTAAAAGATGGATTTTTGGCCGGTCAGTTCCCGGTACGGATTCAGCCTAGCTGGTTAAGTGGGCATGGGTATGCCACCAGCATCATGTATGGTGATCTTTTTCTCTATCTTCCCGCTCTGCTAAGATGGTTTGGTTTGCCTTTATATTTTGTATACAATTTATATATTATTATTATTAATATCGCTACGGTTTTAATTGCTTATTATTGTTTCCGTAAGATTTCCGGCCAATCTTTAATAGGGTTAATGATGGCGGTTTTCTATTCTGCAAATATTTATCGGTTAATTAATATCTACAATAGGTCAGCAGTTGGTGAATACACAGCTATTACTTTTTTACCTTTAATAGCTTTAGGATTATATATTTTGATTACGAAACAAAACATGGAGGAATACAAGAAAGCGTGGATACCCCTCGTAATAGGATATTCCGGTATTATCATTTCACATGCGATTACGATGTTAATGGTTTTTGGATTTACTCTATTAACTATAATTATTCTGATAAAAAAGATATGGCAAAAAGAAAAATTATTGCAATTGGTGAAAGCGTTTATTCTGATAATTCTATTAAACGCCTGGTTTTTGGTGCCATTTATAGATTATATGCAATATGATTGGGTTGGAAATACAATTGCCGACCCTATGCACCATGTATTGAATTTTAGGAGACAGGCTGTATTTGTACCACAATTTTTTATGTCCGATTACAATTTTGGGGCCGGGCAAACTGTGTATCAAGCCGGGGTAAGAGGCGATGGGCCTCTTAGTATTGGAATGTCATCAGCCTTGATTTTGGCCACCGGGCTTTTACTTAAAGGGGATAGAAAAAGAGAATCAAGAAATCAAGAAGTTTTCCTATATATTATGATTGCTTTTACTATGTTTACTGCTTCGACATTATTTCCATGGCACATTTTATCTCGAATCATCCCGCTGACTGCTTATGTCGCAAAATCTTTACAATTTCCATTCCGTTTGAATGCAATAATAATTTTGCTAGTAGCTTTATTGGCCGGCCTTACGGCGCAAAAAATCGCAGTAAATAAAAATATCCGGTATGGGTTCATTATTTCCATTATTGTAATTTCATGCTGGCAGGGATCTCACTTTGTAAGTAATATTTTAAGTGAAATGAGGCCGCAATTTATTTATGAAATTGACCCTACAAGAGATTATGTAACCGGCGGTGAATATTTGCCTGCCGGAGTGGACCCGGATAATGATCTTATCAATTATATCAATGAAATCACGATTATAAGTAAAGATATACAGGTGATAGAGTGGAATAATCAATTAAGTTATTTGGAAATTAAGCTGATAAATTCGGCGGCGCAAACTTTTATTGAGGTTCCTAGGGTAAATTATAAGGGTTATCAGGCAAGGCATTTAGAAAGCAATAATTTAATGGCTATTTCGGATGGGAACTTAGGGCGGCTACAAATTGAGATACCCGCCGATTTTAGCGGAACATTAAAAATAGAATTTATATCACCTTTTTATTGGCGGATAGCAGAATTTATATCACTGATAACTTTAGTATATTTATTAATGCCCGCAGGTAGGGCAATCTTGCGGAAAGTTAAGAGACGAGGAAGAATAGTATGAAAGATAAATCTTTCATAATCCTGATTTGTACGCCTGCTATGGCAGGCAGATGGGAGTTTAAATGAAAAAAGTAATTATAGTATTTGCGGCAGTGCAAATCTTGATTGTATTCATTGTAATTGCCCTAGTAAATAAATTGCCGCAAATAAATCTGGAATTTTCGCAAAATGATTTGTATTTAAAATATTATGAAAATACCGAACCGGGCTTTTATATAGCTTTTGATATTTATGATGAAACAGCTACGCTTATAACTCCGGAAATACAGTTGCGTCCCGGCGTATATGATATATCTGTTGTATACGAATCAAATGGTAAAGGCTCTATATATGCTGATTATGTTATTGGCGGGGGGAAATATGCGGGCAGCATAAACGGCACTCGGTATCTTAGAGATTTTGTTGGTGAACATTCGTTTAATCTAATCGTTAGCAGAAATAATGACCCGATAAAATTTCATCTAAACCTTGTGGGGGATGATAAAGAAAACAATTATTTGCTTGTGCGCAGTATATCTATCTCTTCCTCTACGTCAGAAATAAGATTTTATATTTTTTTATGCTTATTGGTATTATTCTTGATTAATATAGCATTTTATTGTTTTATAAAACGCAAAAATAAGCTAAGTATAATTAAAGCTCTTGGTTATACGTTCATAGTACTTTTGATTATATTTAGACTGATTTTTGCTATTCAGCATGATACCTTTTACATTGACGAAGAATCGCGGGCCGGTGTTGTCAAAGCAATTCTAACCAACAATTTCCCAACGGAGTTTGATCATTTCGGTCTATTTTTTGTTAAAACGGATGGGGACTATTCTCCAATAACATTTTTAGGGCCTGCTACACTTTGGGCAACCATTTTTGGTTATTCCATAATCTCACTTCGATTATTTGTAAGCTTATCGACAATCGGTTCAATTATTTTACTAGGCAGGGCTATTTCATATTGGTATAAAGGCAATTTATTAGTATGGCTATTAGCGACAATTATTGGCTTATTGATTCCATGGAATTTTCTGCAAGGTATGCTATTTTGGGATCCGACTTTCGTAACAATATATATTATCATAGCTTTTTGGGCTTTTAGCCGCTTAGCAAATCCAGTAGCTTGGGATAAAGCTTTCTATAAAGTAAGCCATATAGCAGCATATGTTCTTTTACCGCTTGCTTTAGTTGCTAGTGTCTATACTTATGTATCTATAAGCTTTCTTGCGGTTAGCTTATATATTCTGTTTTATGTTTATCTATTTCGTAACAAGCATATTAATGTAAAACAAATTTCCATTGTTTTAGTACTTTCTTTCATTTATGCTCTTCCTTTGGTGATAGCTTTTTTTACTTGGCCGGCATATACAGGACGAGTAGGTGGAATAGCTATTACAAGTATTATTGGCAGAAGGGAAAGAATCAGCGCATTTATTCAAAACATGGACATGCTCTTATCATTTGATTATTTGTTTTTTACAGGCGATAAGAATTTGCGGCACGCTACTGGCGCCATTAGCGGTATGCTTGGTATCGGCTCAATTCTGCCTTCGCTCACCTTACTTTATTTCTGCGTTAAAGGAAAATTGAACAAAAGTGAAGCATTTCTGGGAGTAATCTCAATAAGCGGATTTTTTCTAAGTTTGTTGCCTGCAGCTCTTACCGTAGAAGGTAATCCGCATAGTTTACGTTCATGCGGTACATGGATTTTTATTGTTATCTTAGTATCGATAGGGTTAATCAAACTTTATCAAAACCAAAAACATCTTTTTGCGAAAATAACTCTTATCTTATCATTGTTTATAATCGCGTTTTATACAATTGCTTATTTATGGCACTTTAATTTTGTTTATTTACCAACGGCTCATTATTATTTTTTATACAATCCAGAACATCATCCTGTATTTCCCTTCGTAGAAATATACACATTACCTTGACGATATTGATAAGTGGTGTTAACATATGCAGATGATATTAAAGATGAAAAAATTGTGTAATATGACTACCTTTGCGATTGCGGCTTCGGCGGCATTTTTGGTTAGTCTTGTTCCGATAGTGATGGCAGGGTTGGTTAACCGGGCATCGGGGGATGATTTGGGTTACAGTTGGCGTACTCATATTATATACCAGAATACTCAATCATTAAAAGAACTTTTGACCGCTGCTGCTACTACGGTTTATCAAACTTATCATGCTTGGGATTCACGTTGGTCAACGAATTTTTTCCTGGCATTACAACCGGAAGTATTTAATGACAGGGCGTATACGGCCGTTACTATCGTGACGATATTTTTTTGGATACTGATAACTTCGCTAGTACTGTATAGCATCTTAGTACGGATGTTAGGATTTCCTTTTAACAGTTTCATATTAATCAATTCCTTATTTTTATTAGTTAATATTCATTTTGTTGATAGCTATAGGGCGGCGTTATTTTGGTACACAGGAGTTATTGCTTATCAGCTTCCGTATTTTTTATGTATGATTTTAATCATTCTGGTTATATATTATGCAAAACATTTTCGAATTAGGGAGTTTATCGGCATTTGCTTAATAGCTATTTTTATAGGGGGTTCTGCATATCAAGCGGCTTTATTCTCATTGTTGGTATTAATCTTTTGTACTATCTTTTACTATTTCTTAAGACATAATAAAAAAGCGATTTCATTATTGGTACCTATTTCATTGGCTTTAACAGGTTTGATTATCAGCATGAGGGCCCCGGGGAATAAGGTGCGCGGAGGTTCTGATTTTGGCTTTAGCTTTGAGCGCGCAGGGGGATCCATTATAGCATCTTTTCAATGGGCAATGCGTGATATTGGCGCATATTTTCAAGAAAAACCGTTAGCTATTGTTTTGCTCTTTATTATGCTAACAGTAGTTTTTTCGTGCCGCGTAAAGTGCAAAGAAAAAAATAATTTCTGTTATCCGCTTCCGTGCCTGTTTTTTTTATTCACATTTTTATTGTTTGTTGCAATGCAGGCCCCGCAAGTATATGCCGGTGTCAGCATTTATGCCAGAGCGGAGGTAGCTGCGGCAGCCCGCGGCGTGATATCAGTTATTATTAATGATGGTGCAGGCACGTCAGGAGGAGTAGCGAACTTTAATTTCTATATCTTCACATTGATGATTTTGGCAAATGGTATTTATTTAAGCGGTTGGCTTTTTGCAAAATTTGGTGATTTTATAAGGAAGCATGTCAGAATTTTACAAAAGGCGGCTATTATTGGATACGTATCATCATTTATTGTAGTTATCCTTTTAGCATTATCGCCGAAGTATGAGTTAGGGTTATCCCATACTACTTTTTGGGTTAGTTATGACTATTTAAGAACAGGCCGGGCAGAGGAGTATCGGTGGCAAATGGATTTACAGACAGCAATATTGCGTGATGATACGATAAAAGATGCTGTTGTTCCATTCATCAATTATTGGCAGGGGCCGCTTATGCATATGAATATTACCGACGATCCGGCATCATTTACAAATAGTGTCACGAGGTTGTTTTATGGTAAAACCAGTGTTATTGCTATTGATAGACTGGAATGGAATGAATTGTATGGACATTTGTGGCCTGATTACAGAAAAGAATGAAAGAATGCAGAAAACTTGTTTAGCGGGCAAGAATATGTTAATATAACATAGTGGTTTGGAATATTTTAACAGGAGAAAAACACGTGAACATCAGCATTTTCGGGCTTGGTTACGTCGGTTGTGTCGGAGCGGCATGCTGTGCAAAACTAGGCCATCATATAATTGGCAATGATATCTCGGAAACGAAGGTCAACTTGATTAATCAAGGCCGCCCGACGATTATCGAAGCTGAAATAGATGAGCTAATCAAAGAAGCACATGAAAAAAAGCTGCTTGAAGCGACAATGGATTCCCGTTATGCCGTCCATCAGTCAGAGGTTTCTTTTATTGCGGTTGGTACCCCAAGCAGCAAAGAGGGGCATTTAAACTTAAGTTATATTTATGCGGTTGCAAAACAAATCGGCGAAGCCTTACGTGATAAAGATTCATTTCACATTATTGCGATCAGAAGTACTGTTTTGCCGGGGACTAACAAAAAAGTCGGCGCAATGATAGCGGAAATTTCCGGCAAAGAGTGCGGGAAAGATTTTGCGATTGTATCTAATCCCGAGTTTTTAAGGGAAGGGTCGGCGGTAAATGATTATATGGACCCTCCTTTTACCTTAGTAGGGACTGACAGCGAATACGCACTTGCGAAATTCAAAGAGCTTTATAAAGATATCCCCGGTGAATTTATTGCCGCTGAAATTGAAGTCGCGGAAATAATGAAATACGTTAACAATACCTTCCATGCCTTAAAAGTAGTCTTTGGCAATGAAATCGGAAACATATGCAAAGAATTGAATATTGACAGCCACAAAGTAATGGAAATATTCTGCAAAGATACTCAATTGAATCTTTCGTCGTATTATCTTAAACCCGGTTTTGCTTATGGTGGTTCCTGTCTGCCGAAAGATTCAAAAGCGCTCAAAACACTGGCTCATGATTTGTATCTTGACGTCCCGGTTATTAATGCGATTAATTTAAGTAATGAACAACAAAAGCAGCGGGCTATTGAAATTATTGAAAGCAAAGGGAAACGGAAAATCGGTATCTTTGGCTTGAGCTTCAAATCAGGGACTGATGACTTACGTTGCAGCCCTAGTGTTGATGTTGTTGAAAATCTGCTTGGTAAGGGATATGAGATTCATATTTATGACAAAAATGTCCGTATCTCACAATTAACCGGGACCAATGCTGATTTTATTGCCGCGAAACTGCCGCATTTACATGAAATCATCACCGATGATATCGAGGCCGTTGCTTCGGTTTGTGATGTGCTGGTGATTACGAATAAAGAAAAAGAGTTTGCCGGTTTGCCGGCGCGTTATCCGAACAAAGTTATTGTTGATTTAGTCCGTCAATATAATGAACTCGATTACGAAGGAAACTATGAGGGAATTAGCTGGGGCAATATTAACAAAAATCAGGCTCAGGATGATTATTTAACGCGTGATATGGTGAAAACAGAATTTTAGGAGAAGATTGAAAGAATAATATTCTTTCAATCGGCAAATTTGCGCCTTCGGCTCAAAGTTTGCAGGCATAGAAAAGTGTAGGTGGTGGATTATGCCAAATACCAAATGGCTGTTTAATCGCTTAAAAGCGATGAGCTTTCCGGAAATTACCTGGCGTTTATCGCAATCATATTTGCAAAAAAAAGAAAAACGGATTTTTAAGCCGGAGCCAATTTCAGTTACGGCAAAAGTATTCAACAAGTCTTTGAAAAATCTTTTACCGCATGAAGAGTTATTTTTTATTAATCTAAGAAATTCAGATTTTTCGTTCATAACATCGTTGTCTTTATTAGGGGGCTATGATTATGAATTGAACAAAAAAAATTGGCATTGCGGGTTTCAAACCAACAATCAATGGCCAAAGACCTTTTCATATGCGCTTGACTACAAGCAACGCGACGATATCGGTGATGCAAGAACCAACTGGGAGCTAAACCGGCACTTACAATTTGCCCTATTAGCGAAAAATTACGCCGCTTCCGGAAAAAAAGTGTATCTCGACGAATTTGAAGCCTTATTTAATGACTGGAATAAAGAAAACCCCTTTCTTTGGGGCATTTCATGGACAAGTGTGATGGAATTTGCCCTGCGCTTGAGCAACTGGTGTTATACTTATTGTTTCCTCAAAGGGGCAGGCGGGGCCCGCAGCGAACTTTTAGAAGAATTGCGGATTGGCATTATTAACATGACTGATTATGTCGCCCGGCATTATTCCCGTTATTCATCTGCCAACAATCATTTAATTGTCGAGGCCTTTGCAATCGCACAAAGCGGAGTCTTATTCAAGCATAAACCGTGGGTTGACTTGGGTATTTCACTATTAACCAATGAGTTACCTTTACAGAATTATACCGATGGGATAAATAAAGAACTATCACTTCATTACCAGAGTTTTTATATGGAAGCAATGGGGCTGACGTTAAGATTGCTCCAAAAAAATCAATATCCGGTCCCCGGTACCTGGATACCGATGCTTGAAAAAATGTGCCAATATATGTCCGATTGCCGGGGTACATTTGGGGAAATCATTGAGTTTGGCGATAATGACGAGGGAAAAATCCTTGACCTTACCGGCAGGGACTGGAACCATTATGAATATGTTTTAGGTTTATTTAGCTTTTTGCTTCCGGCCGGTTATATTAAAAATATTACGGAAGTTAATGAAAATCTGGCCTGGCTTTTTAACCTAAGTGACTTTAATAAAGTAAAAACGAAACCATTATATAAACCGCAAGCTAATGTTTGTTACCGGGAGGGGGGCGTTTCGATTCTCCGCAGCCGGGATAAGCGGGTACTAATCGGTATCGACCACGGTGAATTAGGTTTTGGCAGTATCGCTGCCCACGGCCATGCTGATGCCCTTAGTTTTCAAATATTTGTAAAAGGGAAACCTTTATTTGTTGACCCCGGCACATATATATATCATACTGACCTTAAAAGTAGAAATGAGTACCGTAAAACGAAAAATCATAATACGGTATGTATAGACGGGCATGACCAATCAGAAATGCTGGGGGCGTTTCTTTGGGGTAAAAGGGCGGAAAGCCGTTTATTAATGTTTCGCGATACAAAAGAAGATGTTTTTTTAGTAACCGAGCATAATGGTTATTACCCGGAAATACACCGGCGGACTTTTACCTTTAACAATATGGACGAGCTTCTCATCGAAGATGAGTTTAAAACGGAAGCAATAAAGGAACTTAACTTTATTTTAGCACCCGGGGTCGAAATAGAAACAGATAATAAAGCAAATGCTATAAAAATACGGCTAAAGAAACTGGAAGCAAAGCTAAGTTTTAATTGTTTTGAAAAAATCGAATTTTTTATCGGGAAAACGATGGTTTCACAAAAATACGGAAAGCAATCACAAGCACCGAAAATAACGGTTAGGACGAGCGGAAAAGTAATCACAACGAAGATCAAACTATGAAAAGTGCAATATTAAAAAAACTAAATACAGCCTTACCTGATTCGGTTAAAAGATTACTTGGCCCGGTCATAAGGCGGAAACTATATAATAACCATGTTTTTCAAGAACAATTGGTTCAGAATCAAATGGCCGGGGAACCTCAATTTTTTAAACTCAAAAATATCTTGTTTCATGCCTATGTAAGCACCAAATACTACCGGAAATTATTTGATGATTGCGGTTTTGATGTGCATACTTTTTCTGATATCGAAGAAATGAAAAAGATACCTTTATTAAAAAGGGCGGATATAATCGAAAATTTTGCAGATTTACAAGCTGATAATGTTACTGACTTTTATCAATCGGCAACCGGCGGAAGCTCTGGTGCTTCCTTGAAAATATTGTTGGACAAAGATTCGATTTACCGGGAACGGGCTTTTATTTATAGTTTTTGGGCGCAGGCCGGTTATGATTACAAAACCTCAAAAATGGCTTCTTTTCGCGGGGGAATAGACTTTAAGGGCAAAATTCACAAATATAACCCTTTATACAATGAGATTCAATTAAACCCCTGTTTAATCAATAATGATACCTTTAATAAATATCTTGCGGTTATCGATAAGTTTAACCCGCAATTTATTCACGGGCTTCCTTCGGCTATTTATAGTTTTTGTAAACATGCGGCCGGCGCAAATACGAATTTAAAGAATAAATATAAAGCCGTATTTTTTATTTCCGAAAATGTTTACGATTATCAAAGGGAACTTATTGAAAAAATATTAGGCTGTAAATCGTATGCCTATTATGGCCATACCGAAAGGGCGGTTTTCGCCGAACAAACGGAAACGGGTTATCGTTTTAATGATAATTATTGTTATGTCGAATTTGGCGGCGAAGATAATAGTACAATTATTACCACCGGCTTTATTAATCGAAAGATGCCTTTGATTCGTTATGAGCTTGATGATAGTGTTTCGCAAATATCAAATACAGATTCATACCGGATAACCGGGCATCGCGATGGTATTTTATATGGAAAAAATGGAGAAATTATTTCTGCCGCTTCCTTATATATCCATGATTCAACAATGGAAAAAGTCGCTAACCAGCAATTTATCCAGGAAACAGCCGGAAAAATGAAAATGCTGATTTGCCCGGTGAATGAATTGACAGAAAATGACCGCAAGGCGGTAGAAGAATATTATCAGGCTAAATTAGGTACTTCGATTGATATTGAAGTAGAAATAACTAAAGATATGATTTTTACTAGCCGGGGAAAGATGCCGCTGATTATTCAAACACAAAAAGATATTCTAAGTCATGCGGAAAACCATGACTAATAATATCTAAAACTTTGTGTGATGTGAAGGGTTTATTGAATGAAACAGTATTCGCTTGCCGAAATATTTTATTTAAGTTATCTTATCATACTTTTTTTCGCCAAAGGCATTGGCCTTTATGACGGACAGTTTGCATTTAAAATTTGCCTGATAATTGCCATTTTTTGTTATGGCATGAAAATGATTATGACGACTTATAGTTGGCGGGAATTGATAATTATCGCTCTTCTTATTATTATTGGAGGCTTTACTTATCTTAATTCCGGTGAAAAAGGTGCGATTATTTATATTATGATGGTAACGGGAATGAAGAATGTCCCTTTAGACAGGATATTCAAGACCGCTTTTGTAACTTGGGTTATTTCTTTTGGCGGAATGTTTTTTTTGACGGCAACCCGTATCATTGATTCATCTTTCAAAATACATGAAAGATTCGGGCTTGGTTTCCTAATCCGCTGGGGGCTAGGGCATTCACATCCTAACGTATTGCATATTTCTTATTTTACCTTGGTGACATTTGCGATGTATTTGCAGTATAAAAGTTGGCTGAAAATTTCGACACTTAAACTTTTGGCATTATTAATGCTAGGGAATTTATATGTATATTTATATTCATTAAGTACCACCGGATTTGTAGCAGTCAGCTTTTTGCTTGCCCTAAATCTTTACTGGTATTATCGGAAAAGATTTTGCTTACTTGAAAAAATACTTGTCACCGCTTTTTTGCCAATCTGCCTTTTCCTGTCGTTTGGCGTGCCCTTGCTTCTTACCGGGCAAGCTTTTGATATGGTGAATAGGATTGTTAATACTCGTTTAAACTTATCAAAACATTTCTTGACAAATGTGCCGATATCCTTATTTGGTACAAAGCTTTCAGAAGTAGCTAATCATTGGTATACAATGGATAATTCTTTTTTGTTTGCTTATGTAATATACGGGGTGATTCTGTTTATCATCGTAATGATTGCTTATTTCACGATAATTCATAAGTTTTTAAAAGAGCAAAAAGGTATTGAACTTGGTTTGATTATTGCTACCCTGGCCGCCGGGGTGACAGAACCCTTTTTGTTTAACACATCATTTAAAAATATTCCGCTATTCTTTTTAGGCATTTTGATTTTTACTCATCCTAACAATAATTCCCCGCTTAAAATTTTACCGGAAAGACTTAGAATGATTTGTATCTCTTTACCGGACTTCGCTTTGTTATTGAGTGGATTGAGAAATAAATATGGCTGCTTACAAAGTAATTGCCGACAACTTTATTTGGTTTTTGCGGCAGCTTCATTAATCGGTATCTTATTATGTAGCCTGATAATATCATACCCGGATGGTTATATTGCCCCGAGAAAGCATTGTGAAATGAAAGAAAAGAATACATCAATATATCTTGATTATGACTTTGGGTATGATTCAATTACGTATTTAGATGAAAAAAAGATGAAAGTTCTGGAATATATTGATATTGAAACTCCAATGGAATATTTCACCGGAAATATTGTTATCTTGGAGCGGGTACGTGATAAGCTGACATTTGGAATCGTGATTGGGGGATTAGGTATTTTTATATATTTATTGATTGTAAAACGCAAAGATGAATTATTAAAAAGGTAATTTAATTTCTGCCTTGGGATATTCAAAATTTGTATTAATATTCTTTATTATGACTGTAATCTGGTCAATATCATCTACAATTACTATATCCAGATTCAATTGATTAGTATTGGTGATAATGCTATTTATTAAGCTGCCATTTCGGTAAAAATCCCATGAATACTCATAATCATATGGGGCAAGATTTTCATTTATCCAATGTCTGGCCCGCAAAATTCCCTTATTTTCTTCATAGACAATATCAGTTACGCCAAAATTAATTACAATTACATCATTTATAACGTTTATCGAATCTTTTGCTGGCCAGATTGGTATATTGGAGGTAAGAATCACATCGCGAATCATTTTTCGCTCACCGACGTCAAGCAATGGCTCTAAATGTATACCTTGAAGATTGCCAAGATTAGAAATAAACATCCAATGAGCCCATTCGTTATCTTCGTGCATCCTAAAAAATGAATACCTTCCGAGCGAGTACCCATCCATTTCAGTAAATCTATTACGGACTACCTGATAATACTCATTTGGAACTCCGCCAAAAAAGGCAAGGTAATCGGAACGGGTTTGTGTAATTAAAGGATCTATATTAGAAGCAATCCTTGTTGTAAGGGCGGTAGTCCTCTGATTAAAATAATAGGCTTTCAGATAATAAGTATTATTTGCCATAACATAATATACAATTATGATAAAAATACATAAAACGAGAGCGGATTTTAATGCTATAAATATATTATTGAAAGTTTCAGAAAATATTGACTCTGAGATTATGATGACAAAAATTAAGGCAAAAACAAATGCATAAACCATATCAACCCGCATACCATCTTCAGTAAAAAACACCGCGAAATTTGCTGCTAAAGGTATTATTAGCAACATGAATATTAATGCAATTAAACGGCAAGGGTATTTATATATTTTTTGCTTAATAATGATAGCGGTTAAAAATATAAGTAAAAGCGCAAACAAAAATAGATATGCCAACCTGATAATATCAATGTATAAATAAAAATAAAAATTTTTGACAAAACCATCAATGAAACTAAAATAAGTAGATTTTAAGGCATTAATTAATGCGGAAGCAGAAAAAAGCCTGTCACCTATGCTTTCTGAACTCATACCTTTATAACCTGTAAGCTGGATGCCAAAAATATAAGTTGAAAGTGGTAAGGATATGACATACAGCAAACCGCCAAGAATACCTAATAATGAAAACCGCAACGATAAATTCTTGATTCTATTAATATTGAAATCAATACAAAGCAATTCCTTTACTATAATAAGTAAGCACAGCATCACCGCTATATTTAATTTGGATTGGTAGATTGCTAAGGTACACATCAATAAAAAAGCACCTATAAGTAAGCCGAATTTATACTTTGTTGTTATATAAACAGCTATTACTGCAAGTAAAACCCCAAAATGATAATTAGGTGAGTCATACAAAAATAAATTTGTAACGGAAATGGTTGGAAAAGTTGCAAGAAGCGACCCGATTAAAAAAGAATTCATTTTACTATTGATTTTAAATAAGTTACAGATATAAAAAGCTGATATTGCAAGAAATAGCGATACAAAAATTCCGCTTGTATATGGTATTACATAACCAAAACTTATTTGATTAATGATTGTGCTTAACCATCTTCCTGATGCAACATTGGGATGCGGGCGCAAGACCATACCCATATCGTGATCCCCGAAATATCTTCCCGTATAAACAAAAAGATGTGAAAAAAAGCCTACTATGAGGGTGCTGAAAAAAGCAACTTTTGAAGTTTGCAGTTGATTGCCCCACCATTTTGATAATATTTTATCAATATCTAAACTCATTTTGGTTACTCATCGCTTTTCCAGATTAATTAGTAGTAATAGTTCTTACACTATATTATCAGCCACATATTGAACCGTCAATAGAGAGGCTAAAGTTATAAGGGCCGAAGGGGTGTGCTTGTTTAGTCATAAAAATTATGCTAAGATAGCAAATAAATGTTTATACGAACTATTATCAAGAAAAGGTAAGTATAAAATGTCAAGAAAGATCCTCATCATAGTAGAAAACCTCCCGGTACCTTTTGATACCCGCGTTTGGCAGGAAGCAACAACGCTGGTGCAAAATGGCTATATTGTATCGGTAATCTGCCCCAAAGGAAAGGGGTTTACCGCGGAACGGGAAATAATCGAAGGCGTAAATATTTTCCGCCATGATTTACCGCTCGAAGGTAAGGCCGCTTTTGGTTATTTACGTGAATATACCAAGGCTTTGAGAGAAGAAACAAGGCTGGCCAAACTAATTCATAAAGAAATTGGGTTTGATGTTATCCATGGCTGTAACCCGCCGGATAATATTTATTTAGTGGCAAAAAAATTTAAGAAATATGGCGTAAAATACGTTTTTGACCATCATGATATCTGTCCGGAGCTTTTTGAAGCAAAATTTGGCAAGAAAGGTTTGATAAAAAACTTACTCTATCTTAGCCAGGTATATTTGGAAAGGCAAACATTTAAACACTGCACCTTTTCATTTGCGACCAACGAATCATACAAAGAAATCGCCATCAACCGCGGAAAAATGGCACCGGGGAAAGTTATTGTCCTGCGCAGCGGCCCGAAATTTGAGCGTTTAAAAATCCAGTCGCCGGTTGAAAGTATTAAACGCGGAAAAAAATACATGGTCGGATACTTAGGGGTCATCGGCGCACAGGAGGGGATTGAGTATATCTTGCAGGCGGCAAAGTACTGCAAAGAAGTACTCGGGCGTGATGATATTTTTTGGGGTATCGTCGGCGGCGGCAATCATCTCGAAACAATGAAAAAAATGGGCACGGAAATGGGATTGGAAGATTGCGTTGAGTTTACCGGCCGGGTGCCCGATGAAATGATGCTTGATTATTTGAATACGGCTGATATATGTGTTAATTCTGATACATACAACAGTATGAATGACAAATCAACGATGAACAAAATTTTAGAGTATATGGCGCTAAAAAAACCAATTGTTCAGTTTGATTTAAAAGAGGGGCGTTATTCCGCCCAGGAAGCTTCTTTGTATGCCGAACAAAATAACGCCCGCGATTTGGCGGATAAAATTATCAGCTTATTAGCCGACCCTGACAAAAGAAAAGAAATGGGTGAATATGGTTATAACCGCATTATTAACGAGCTTAGCTGGGAACATACCAGTAAGGCATTATTAGAGGGATATGAAAAATTATTTACCGGTGAGTTTGATAAAAAAAGCAAAAAAATCGCGATGATTGGCCATAAGCGGATTCCTTCGCGCGAAGGCGGAGTAGAAATTGTCGTAGATGAATTGGCAACCCGCTTAGTGGCAAGAGGTTATCAGGTAGATGCTTACAATCGTTATGAACGCCCGACTTCGAAGAAGAAAAAAGTAGGAAATACAAAGCAAAAACGGTATAATGGTATTAGAATAATCAATATAAAGACTTTTAGAAGTGACAAGTTAAATGCGATTGTCTATGCGGCTTCGGCGACAATACACGCCCTTTTCGGCGGATATGACGTGATCCATTATCATGCCGAAGGGCCTTGTATCATGCTTAGACTACCCCGTTTTTTTGGCATTAGAGTTGTTGCAACAATCCACGGCCTTGACTGGCAACGTGCCAAATGGGGCGGTTTTGCATCAAAGATGCTGAAATTCGGGGAAAAAACCGCGGCTAAAAAGGCCAATGAAGTAATTGTTTTATCGCAAAATATGAAAGAGTATTTTAAATCAACGTATGGGCGGGATGTGAAGTTTATTTCGAATGGTATAGCCAAACCGGAAATCTTCCCGGCGGAAATTATAACTGACAAATATGATTTAAAAAAAGATGATTATATCTTATTTTTGGCTCGTCTTGTACCGGAAAAAGGGGTTCATTATTTGATTGAGGCTTATAATCAGCTATCGAAAGCTAATGGAAACGTAATGCTTAAAAAGCTGGTTATTGTTGGCGGCCATAGTCAAATCAGTGAATATGCAGAGCAAATCAAAAAAGATGCAAATGCTAATCCAAATATAATTATGACCGGATTTATTCAGGGCCGGGAATTGACGGAATTACTTTCCAATGCCTATATTTTTGTCTTGCCAAGTGACGTTGAAGGTATGTCAATCAGCCTTTTAGAGGCGATGAGTTATGGTAATTGCTGTCTGGTTAGCGATATCCCGGAGAATACCGAGGTAGTCGAAGAAGCAGCAATTAGTTTCCGCAAGGGTAATGTGACTGACTTAAAAGAAAAGATAGAATATTTATTTGCAAAACCGGAAGTGGTAGAAAAATATCGTCACGGAAGCAGTGACTTTATTTGTAATAAATATGACTGGGAAGAAGTTGTGGATCAGACGGTGAGACTTTATTTATGAAAATACTGATTATTAATAAATTCCTTTACCCCAACGGCGGTTCGGAAACATATATTTTTGGCCTTGGTAAAGGTCTTGAAAAATTAGGGCATGAGGTACAGTATTTTGGGATGGGGCACCCGGAGCGGATTGTCGGGAACCGTGCGGAAAGTTATACTTCTAATTTGGATTTTAAAGCAACCGGAATCAAGCGCTTTACTTATCCTTTCCGGATTATCTACTCAAATGAAGCAAGGAAGAAACTAAGGGCGGTCCTATCTGACTTCCGGCCGGATGTTGTTCATCTAAATAATTTTAATTTTCAGCTTACCCCGTCAATTATTTATGAAATTAGGGCATTTGAGAGAAAAAATAAAAATAAGATAAAAATTGTTTATACTGCACATGATAGTCAATTAGTTTGCCCAAATCATTTATTGCGGCAATATCTCTCCGGCGAACGATGTACCCGTTGCGTAAGTAAAAGAAATTTTAAAAATATTCAAGTTTTGAATTGTATAAAATATAAATGTATCCATGGCTCTTTTATTAAGAGTATTCTTGGAAGTATTGAAGCTTTAATTTATCGCTTATTAAAAACTTATCGTAAGATAGATATCATTATCTGTCCTAGTCATTTTATGAAAAAACAATTGGACAGTTATCCGGTATTGCGGGAAAAAACGATAGTAATTCACAATTTTGTCGAGGTAGATGATGAAATTAGCGTAGATGAACTGTTTTCTGATGTTGGTGAAAATTCTTATGTGCTGTATTTTGGCCGATATGCACCAGAGAAAGGCATAGACACACTTTTGAATGTTGTTAACAGCCTCCCGGAAATCCCTTTTGTTTTTGCCGGTGCCGGTCCGCTTAACCATGAAGTTAATGAGCTTGATAATATAACCAATAAAGGTTTTCTTGAGGGTAGGCAGTTAACAAATATTATTAGAGGGGCCGAGTTTACCGTTTTTACTTCCGAATGTTATGAAAACTGCCCGTTTACGGTTATGGAAGCAATTAGCCTTGGCACTCCGGTTATTGCATCGGATATCGGCGGAACATCGGAATTAATCCGGGTTGGAATAAACGGTGAGCTGTTTAATTGCGGTGATGCCGAAGACTTATGTGAAAAAATATATTTGCTATGGAATGACCCTGACCGGCGTAATGCTTATCAAGCAGCCTGTAATAAATCATTATTTTTATCATTAGACGAATACTGCCGGAAATTGTTGGAGGATATATATGCCTAAATTAAATGGGACCGTCATTGTCACCTATCGTTGTAATGCTCTTTGTAACATGTGCAACCGCTACAAAGAGCCCTCACGGCCTGAAGATGAGCTAACAATTGAGATTATTAAGAAATTACCGCCGATGTATTTTACCAATGTCACCGGCGGCGAGCCTTTTATGCGTGATGATTTAGCTGAAGTTATCCGTGAATTATATAAAAAAAGTGACAGAATCGTCATTTCAACGAATGGTTTCTATACAGAGCGTATCATTAGCTTATGTGAAGAGTTCCCTCAAGTTGGAATCAGAATTTCGATTGAAGGCCTTGAAGAAACAAATAACAAAATCCGCGGGCTTGATGATGGTTTTAATCGCGGTTATAATACCTTAAAGAAACTGAAAGAAATGGGTATGAAAGATGTTGGTTTTGGTATGACAATCCAAGATATGAACTGTCAGGATTTGCTGCCGCTATACAATATTTCCGATGATTTAGATATGGAATTTGCTACCGCTACCCTTCATAACAGCTTTTATTTTGTTGAAAGCAAGAATGCTATTCATGATAAAGCCATGGTTACCGGGCAAATTTCCGGGCTTATTAATAAGCTGCTTAAAGCAAAAAGCCCCAAAAAATGGTTCCGCGCTTACTTTAATCATGGATTAATAAATTATATAAATAACAAACCGCGGCTGCTTCCTTGCGATATGAGTTTCGATACCTTTTTCATTGACCCGTTCGGTGATGTTATGCCATGCAATGGCACCGAAGAAAAAGAGGTCATGGGAAACCTTAATACTCAGGCCTGGGACGAGTTATGGAACAGCAAAGCTGCCGAAGAGGTACGGGCAAAGGTTCGCAAGTGTGAGCGTAATTGCTGGATGATTGGCTCGGTATCACCGGCGATGAAGAAATATATTTGGATCCCGGCGTGGTGGGTTATCAAACATAAATTTTTCCGGGGTGGAAAATATGAAAATTCTAATGCTGGTAAACTGGAAAATTGAATATTGCATTGCTGCCCCCACGGAAAAGCAACCGCCGGACTATTATGTAGCTGGCCAGATTTACTGGTTTTTCCGCTATTTTAAGCATCGGCCGCACGTTGATGTTTTGGATATCCGCAGCTTCAAATGGTGGGAATGGTTTGAGCAATACAAATTGCGCTTTTATATCATTCAGACTTTACGTGCTTTACCAAAACTAAAACATTATGATTTAATAATTTCTCATGGAATGCAAAGCGGTGTAGTGCTAAGCTTATTACGGCGGTGGTTCAAAACAAAAGCTAAGCATCTTGTTTTTGAAATTGGCTCATTTAATAGCGCGGCCGAGAGCGGAAAAGCCTTGAAATTTATGCAATATGCCTCGAAATCAATTGACGGCCTTATTTATCATACCGGTGCGCAAAAGAGTTATTATCAACTTAAGTTTCCTTGGCTGGCGGAAAAATCCGAATTTATCCCGTTTGGCGCCGATTTTGAGTTTTTTAATCCGGCCAGGCAGGAAGCAAAAACACAAGGAAGCGAAATAAGCATTCTCTGTGTAGGTTATGCCAAACGTGATTGGCCGACACTTTTTGCCGCATTTTCAAAGCTTTTAGAATGTAACCCTAATCCCAATATTAAGCTGAAATTAATCGGAAAAAATGATAGTCCGGCTAATCTGATTAAGAATATTAGTAATAACATAATTTTTATGCCTTATATCCCGATCCGGCAACTGATAAGCGAAATAAAAGCGGCTGATTTTTGTGTTTTACCGCTTGAGTACTTTCTTTATTCATATGGGCAAATGACCCTGTTACAACAAATGGCGCTTGGTAAAGCAGTGATTGCTGCCCATGTCCCTAGTTTAGCAGATTATGGGTATGATAACGAAACCTTGCTTTTTTATCAGCCTGGTGATAGTGATGATTTAGCAGAAAAAATGATGCAGTTAATAAAAGATGAAAATAAGCGCAATCAACTGGGCACCGCAGCGGCCGCTAGTATTAAAAAAGAATTTAACGAAGAAAAAATGGCGGGACAAGTAGAAAAATTTATTAATGAGTTATTAGGTAAAAGTAGAAAATTATGAACATTATTTTTGTAATTGTCAGCATGGCCGGCGGCGGGGCGGAACGAGTGATTTCGATTCTGGCTAACCAGTTTGTCAAACAAAGTATTGGTGTCACAATTATAATGACTGCCGGTGATGAAATGCCGGTTTCTTATCAGCTTGATGAACGAATCAAATTGATTAGTGCCGGTGGTACAAGCGGCGGCAGTTTGTCAAAACGCTTTAAGCGGGTTGCGAAAATGCGGCGTATTTTTAAAAAACAAAAAGATGCAATCATTATTTCCTTTGGCCCGGGAACAAGTTTTTTTGCCGTAACTTCCGCATTATTTTTGCCAAACCGTATCATAATATCCGAACGGAATGACCCGGCGGTTTGCCCTTATCCCCGTCTGCGTAATTTAATTTACCAGCGGGCAAAATATCTAGTCTTTCAAACTGATGCCGCCCTTAAGTGCTTTCCGCGTTCAATCCGGAAAAAAGGTTTTGTAATTGGAAACCCGCTTGATGATAAACTATTGCCGATTCGTAATGAAAATGAAAACGGGCGCAAATTTGAAATAGTTGCGGTCGGAAGACTGGAACCGCAAAAAAATTATGCTTTACTTTTAGAAGCTTTTGCTTTATTTATCCGTAAAAATCATGTTGATATAACCGAGCAATATACGCTCGCTATTTATGGAAACGGAAGTCTTGATAATGAGTTGAAAAATCAAGCCAAAATCCTTGGGATAGAGAAAAAAATTATTTTCGCCGGTTTTCATTTTGATGTAATGGAAAAAATAAAAAATAGTGCAATGTATATACTTTCATCAGATTATGAAGGCATACCTAATTCGCTGCTTGAAGCGATGGCAATTGGGCTTCCGGTTATATCAACCGACTGTCCGATTGGGGGTTCTAAAGCATTGATTCAAGATGGTGAAAATGGCATCCTTGTTCCGGTTGGTGATATAGAAGCTCTTGCGAATGCGATATTCACCTTAGTCCGGAATCCCGATTCAGCCAAAGCAATGGGAGAAAAGGCATCAAAAGCACGAGACCTATATTCAGTCGACGTCATTGCCGGACAGTGGCTTGATGTTGTCAAGAAAACAAGCAAGTAGCTAGCAAAATAATAAATATACTTTCAATTATTATAATCCAAGTATAATAGTTTGATGTAAGGCAGCTTTAGGAGAATTTTATGCGCTTTTTATATGTCGCACCGCGGTATCACACAAATCAAGTCCCGATTATGGAGGGTTTAATAAAGGATGGCAATGAAATTTTGTTTTTAAGCCATTATGCCGGGGACACGGAAGATTATAATTATATTATGCCGGTTATTGTAGGTTATTCACCGTTATCAAATTTATTATTTGGGATAATAGGCAAAATAAAAAAGTGGTCGCCGGAACAATTAAGTCTCAAAAAAATGAAATCGGGCTTTCCCCGCTATCGTAAATTATATCAATATATTAAAGATTTTCGTCCGGATATTGCGATTCTTCGGGAGCGCTCCGTTTATACAATCTATGCGACCCGGATATGCCGGAGATTAAAAATACCAACGATTCTTTATAATCAAAGCCCGCTTTGGGATTTGCCGCCCAAAAATGATTTAGCACATCGTATTGTCCGGAGCCTGACTCCCGAAAAGCGAATGACACCTGTATCCGGCACAATTGGAGATGGGAAAATGATAGATAGTAATAGCTATTTTGTACCATTTGTGATGCCGCTAATGTTTTCACCGGAACAAAAAAAATATAATTCCGACGGCATACTGCGGATTCTGACGATTGGTAAATATAAAGAGCAAAAGAATTATTTTATGATGATTGATGCAATATCTGATTTGATGAATTATTCGCAAGGAAATATTCATCTGACAATCGTTGGTGAATGTGCATCAGAAGTACAAGAAGATTATTTTAGGCGGTTGGAAAAAAAGATTAGCGAGTGTAAGTTAAATGAGAATGTTATACTATACAAGAACCTGAATCGTGAAGAGGTTTTCCGTGAATACGAAAAAGCTGACCTTTTTATCATTGCCGCTATCGGTGAGGTTGCCGGCATCTCAATGCTTGAGGCGATGGCTCACTCTTTGCCGGTAATCTGCTCTGATACAGATGGTAGCTCATGTTATGTAGAGTATGGGGTAAACGGGTATATTGCGATTGAGAAACAAAGAGAATCGCTAACAGAGGCATTAATTAAAGTATACGAAAATATAGCGCAAATTCCGGCGATGGGGGCGGCAAGTTATGATATCATTGCCAATAAATGTTGCTTCAATAGCTATTTTGATAGTATAATTGAGATTACGAAAGAAAAGGTGTAAAAAATGATAAATAAATTGGCATATATATTTGACAGGAAAGACAAAATCAAGCTTTTTTTCTTATTTATCCTGATTGTTATCGGCAGTTTTTTAGAGCTTGCGGCAGTTGCTATCTTTTCGCCTTTCATTAACTTCTTGATGAATCCGTCAGAAGTTGAAAATAACGGTATCTTAAGCCGGATAAGCACTCAATTTCATTTGAATACTTATGAGCAGTTCCTGACCTTTATGTGTATCATCATAATTATTATTTATGTTGCGAAAAACATCTTTTTATTATTTAAACAGTGGTATAATATCCGCTTTTCAAATGATGTCCAAAATCGCCTTGCCGTTAGAATGCTATCCGTATATATGCGTGAGCCTTATACTTTTCACCTTAACAAAAATATTGCGGTCTTACAGCGCAGCATCCAAAACGATACCTTACAATTTTCAATTGCCATGGTGAATATGGTTCAGTTATTGAGCGAAATTCTTGTTTGTTTCTCCCTTGGTATGATGCTCTTTGTTGTCAGCCGTTCGATGGCGATGATTGTAGCGTTATTACTGTTCGTCTGCGTTGGATTGTATATGAAAATAACGCGCCGGTTTATCAAAAAACTCGGAAAAGAATTTCAGTTTTATAGTGCAAAAATATATCAGTGGATTAACCAGTCATTAAGCGGGATAAAAGAAGTAAAAGTATTAAGCCGGGAAGAATTTTTTATTGAATCATTTGGAAAATACAATAAGCTTGCGGTCAGAATGAATGGTATTAATAAATTGATTCAAGGTTCTTCTAAATATTTGGTCGAGACTGTTTGCATGGTGGGATTATTTTTGGTAATCATCGCCCGGATTTATTATAGCCAACATGATACATCAACTTTTGTGGCACAACTTGCTGTGTTTGCGATGGCCGCTTTTCGTTTGTTACCGGCAGCAAACCGCATCAATGAGCATTTTAGTACGATGAATTATGCTTCGGCCTCAATTGACTTAATATATGAGGATTTAGTCGAAATAGAAAACCATGATGGCACAGCCGCAAGGAAACAGGAGACACAGACAGACTGGAATTTCGAAAACAGTATTGTTATCCGCAATATCAGTTATGCTTACCCCAATACTGATGAAAATGTGCTGGATGATGCTTGCTGTGAGATTCCAAAAGGGAAAACTGCGGCTTTTATTGGCAGTTCAGGGGCAGGAAAAACAACGCTTGCCGATATCATCCTGGGCCTTTTACCGCCCCAAAGAGGGAAAGTACTTGCTGACGGAATGGACATCTTTAAAAATATTGATTTGTGGCATAAGCAAGTTGGCTATATTCCGCAGGTAATTTATCTTGCTGATGATACGATTCGTAATAATATTGCTTTTGGAGTAAATGAAGAATCAATCGATGAAGCTTCCGTTGAAGCCGCCCTAAAAAAAGCACAGTTGTATGATTTTGTTGATAATCTGCCGGAAGGCCTTGATACTTTCGTTGGTGACCGCGGCATCCGTTTGTCCGGCGGGCAAAGGCAGAGGATTGGGATAGCAAGGGCGCTTTACCATGACCCGGAGATCTTGGTGCTTGATGAAGCGACATCAGCACTTGATAATGAAACAGAAATAGCGGTAATGGAAGCAATAGACAGCTTGAAAGGGTTAAAAACTATGCTGATTATTGCGCATCGGATGACGACAATTAAGAATGCCGATATTATTTATGAAATCGCTGACGGGAAAATTACTAAACGTGATAAAAAGGATATCATAGACATAACCTGACCAATACAGTATAATGCTTACATGAAGAACATCTTAATCATAGCGGAGTATTTTGCGCCTAATAATATCATAGCAGCTATTAGGGTAACTAAGCTGGCAAAATATCTTAAAATGGAACGAAATTATCATGTCACGGTTTTAACCCGCAAATTATACCCCCATGAAGTAAAAGACCCGATTTTAAATAAAGACATAAAATATGTTGATAATTATATTGCGGTAGGCAAAGATAAAAAGGTGCAAGAAATAACGAAAACGGTTCAAAATTACAGTAACGTTACGTTTTCGCAAAATGATGCAAATAAATCACAGAAAATGCGCTTTGGCATTAGTACAAAAAATAAACTAAGAAAATATTTGCTTAATTTAAGGGATTGGCTTAGGACAGAAAAGTTCATTCATGAAGCTATGAAAGCAATCAAAGAAACAGATAAGCAGTTCGATGTTATTATATCCTCTTTCGGCCCATACTCATCTGCCGAATTGGGGCTTAACATAAGTAAAAAATATCCCAAGGCGTTATGGATTATGGATATGCGCGACCCATTTACAAAACCCTTTTCGACGGGAAGAGAGCGCAGGTATTATCATCGTATAGCAAGAAAAGTCGGGGAAAAAGCGGATTATTTTACCGCTGTATCGGGTCCATGTGCAAGTGTTTATAAGCAATGGGGCAGAGATGCGGATATCCGCATCATCACGAATGGGTTCGACCGTGACGATAGGGCCGGACTTGAAAATGGAAAAAAAGCTGACCTGTTTAAAATCCTTTATACAGGCACAATCAAACGAAATAGAAGTGACCTTACCCCCTTATTTAGAGCGGTAAAAGAACTAATAACCGAGGGGAAATTAAAAGAAGAAAAGATTTGCATTGAATATGCAGGTTTTACTTATGGTTTGATGCTTGAAGCAGCAAAAGAAAACAACATGCAGGATTTTTGTAAAAATTATGGTTTCATTTCCCGGGATGAATCACTGCGCTTGCAGTCCGAAGCTTCGCTATTGCTTGTTGCATCATGGAACAGCACTGAAGAAACCGGGATTTTGACCGGCAAAGTGTTTGAGTATTTAATGCAGGACAAACCGCTTATTGCCCTTATCGCCGGGCAGGTAGGGAACAGTATTTTCAAAGAAATTATTATTAATGCAAACAGTGGTTTTTTATATGAAGAAGTAAACAAAGAAGCGGATTTTATTAATCTTAAAAAATATATTTTAAAGCAATATACTCTATTTGAGAACGGTGAACCATTGGAGTATCAGCCCAGGTTAGAGTATATTGAACAATTCAATTGGAAAAATTTGGCATTAAAATTTGCCGACATTATTGAGTCAAATAAAAGGACGATTACAATGTGAAAGATAAATCTTTCACAATCCTGTTTTGCACGTCTGCTAAAGCAGACAGATGGGAGTTAAGATGAAATATGCACTTATCGGTTGCGGCCGGATATCACCAAACCATATCGTCGCCGCCCAAAATAACCATTTAGAAATCGGGGCGCTTTGTGACATCGTTCCTGCATATATGCAAGATAAGGTTTTAAAGTTTGAGCTAAATGCTGCAACCCCTTTATATACCGATTATAAACAAATGTTAAAGGAAATAAAACCGGAGCTTGTCACCATCGCAACTGAAAGCGGGAACCATGCTGATATTGCGCTTGATTGCATTGAAGCCGGTTGCCACTTAATTATTGAAAAGCCAATTGCCTTATCATTATTTGATGCCGACAGGATTATTGAAAAAGCAAAAGAAAAGAATGTCAAAGTATGTGCCTGCCATCAAAACCGTTTTAATAAATCGATTCAGAAAATCAGGGAGGCAGTCGAAAAGAATCGCTTCGGGCGGCTTTTGTACGGGACGGCCCATGTGCGCTGGGCAAGGGATTATGAGTATTATGCACGGGCGAAATGGCGTGGTACTTGGGGGCAGGACGGCGGTGCGTTGATGAATCAATGCATTCATAATATTGATTTGCTGCGGTGGATGATGGGTGATGAAATTACGGAAGTGGTTGGGATGACTGACCGTTTAAAGCATGAATATATTGAAGCCGAAGACTTAGGGATTGCCTTAATCCGGTTTAAAAACGGCAGTTATGGCATTATTGAAGGCACAACTAACATATATCCGCGCAATTTGGAAGAAACCCTTTATTTATTTGGTGACAAAGGTACGGTAAAAGCCGGCGGTGAGTCAGTAAATATGATTGAGGAATGGATTTTTTCCGATAGCTTGGATGACCCGGATGAGGTCAAGAAAAAATACCATGAAAAACCCCCTAGTGTATACGGTTATGGGCATACCCCGCTCTATAGTGATGTGATTGAAGCGATTAAGAAAAACCGGGCGCCGTATATTGATGCCGAAGCAGGAAAAAAAGCATTAGAGCTTGTCCTGGCAATTTATAAAAGCCAGAAAGAGGGGCGGACAATAAAATTTCCGCTCGATGACTTTTCGACCTTAGACATGAAAGGTGAGTTTTAATGGATTATTTCGCGCATGAATCCTCATATATTGATGCTAATGTTAAGATTGGCAAAGGGACAAAGATATGGCATTTTTCCCATATCCAAAGCGGTGCTGTCATCGGCGAAAACTGTACAATGGGTCAAAATGTCAATGTTTCAAATAATGTTATCATTGGAAACAATGTCCGGATTCAAAATAATGTTTCGATATATGAATGCGTGGAACTTGAAGATGAAGTTTTTTGCGGGCCGTCCTGTGTTTTCACAAATGACTATACCCCCCGGAGCGGCTTTCGGAAAGGGCCGGCCGGTTATCGCAAAACATTGATTAAGAAAGGCGCAACCATCGGGGCGAACGCAACGATTGTTTGCGGAAATACCATTGGCCGGTATGCTTTTATCGGTGCCGGTGCGGTCGTCACCAAAGATGTACCGGATTATGCCCTGATGATGGGTGTCCCGGCAAAACAAAAGGGCTGGGTAAGTGAAAGCGGGGAGATATTAAAAAACCAAATAATTAGATGCCGCCGTTGTATAATGGACAGCTCTTCAGATGATACCATCATTTTTGACACAAACGGTTATTGCAATTATTGTAACAGCGCCCTTGAATCAAAGGCTTTACGTTATTTTCCCGATGATACCGGCACGGAAAAACTGGCCGAATTATTAAGTCTGATTAAAACAGAAAATAAAAATAATGAGTATGATTGCCTGATGGGTGTGTCCGGAGGGCTGGATTCTTCCTATCTGGCATACTTGGGGTACAAATGGGGACTTAGGGTCATCTGTGTCCATATTGACGATGGATTTGACAGTGATATTTCGCGGGGCAACCTGGAAAAATTAAAACAGGCAACCGGGTTTAAGTTCATCAATATTTGCCCTGACCAAAAACAGTATAATGCACTGATAAAGGCATATATGAAAGCCGGGGTGCCCAAGCTCGATATCCCGCAGGATAATATTTTATCGGCTACTTTGTTTAAGTATGCGGAAGAAAAAAATATAAAATATTTCTTGTCCGGCGAAAACTATGCGCTTGAATGTATCCTTGAACGGAGCAACAATCATAGTACCAGGGATCTCGTTAATTTGAATGATATCAATCGGAAATTTGGAAAAGAGCCAATTGACAAACTTGACTTTATTTCTCACGCGCGCAAGCGGGTTATTGAAAATAAAATTGGCATAAAAACAGTAACACCGCTTAATTTTATTGATTATAACCGCGACCGGGCTTTTGCCGAACTTGCTGACTTTTGCGGCTTTGAATATTATGGAAGCAAACATTTGGAAAATAATCTGACGGCTTTTATCCAGTTATACTGGCTCCCAAAAAAATTCGGCGTTGACAAAAGAAAGTCTCATTTATCCAGCATGATTATTTCGGGTCAATTAACCCGTGACGAAGCGCTTAAACTTTATTTAGATGTACCGCTTTATGATGAAAAAGCAATGAGCCGGATTACCAGTCAAGTAAAAGAAAAGCTAAATTTGACAGACACCGGATTTGATGAGATCATGTTAAACCGGCCGCGCCGGCATAATGAGTTCAAAACAGACAGAAAGATTTTATTTTATCACTTTAACCTTAAGGTAAGGATAAAGCTAGGGAAAATAAAACGTAAATTACTACAGATAACGAAATAAATAACACTTGTTATTTAACAAGAGGGAAAATCAATGCAATTTCGTGATTTAAAAGCGCAATATATAAGACTTAAGCCGGAAATAGATGCTGCTATCGCTTCGGTTCTTGACAGTACCCAATTCATCCGCGGCGAGCCGGTCAAACGATTGGAAGAAAAGCTTGCTGACTATGTCGGGGTGAAACATTGCATCACCTGTGCCAACGGGACCGATGCCCTTGAGGTAGCGTTAAAGACCATGGGCATAAAAAAAGGCGATGCCGTTTTTGTCCCCGACTTCACTTTTCTTTCAACTGCCGAAGCTGTCAATACCATTGGTGCAACTCCGGTATTCGTTGATGTTTATTATGATACATGTAATATTTCGGTTGAAAGCCTTGAGGCGGCAATCGAAAAAACCTTGCGGCAAGGAAAACTTTGCCCGAAAGTAATCATTCCGGTCGGCCTCTTTGGTTTACCAGCCGATCATGCACGGTTAGACGAAGTGGCTAAAAAATATAAACTTCTTATCCTTGAGGATGCTGCGCAAAGCTTTGGCGGAAAAATCGGAAAGCAAAAATCCGGTACTTTTGGTGAGATTGCAATCACCTCATTTTTTCCGGCTAAACCACTTGGTTGTTATGGTGATGGCGGTGCGATTTTTACCAATAATGATGAATGGGCTGACTATATGCGCTCTTTTTGTATTCATGGGCAAGGAAAAAGCAAATATGAGAATATCCGTACCGGGCGGAACTCACGCCTTGATACGATTCAGGCGGCAATATTGGAAGTAAAGCTTAAAGCATTTATTGATTTTGAACTTGAGGCGGTAAACAAAGCCGCAAAATGGTATATGGATAATCTAAGCAACCGCTACGAGTGCCCTGTCATTCCGGATGGGTATTATTCTAGTTTTGCCCAATATACCATCAAGATAAAAGATGAAGAAATACGCGAAAAAATCATGAAAAAATTGGCCGAAAGCGGTATACCATCGGTCATCCATTACCCGATTCCATTACACAGACAAGGTGCGTATCAAAGTATGATGTGTAAGGATGAGGATTTTCCAGTCACAGAAAAACTGGTAAAAAAAGTTTTAAGCTTGCCGCTTGGGGCGGATATGAAAGAAAGCGATATCTTGATGATAACGGACATAATGAATCAAATATAGGCGCAAACTTAGTGGAGGGTATTATGAAGGTTGTTATTTTAGCCGGCGGCTTAGGGACTCGTATTTCCGAGGAAAGTCATTTAAAACCAAAACCGATGATCGAGATCGGTGACAAACCAATTCTCTGGCATATTATGAAATGCTATTCTTCATATGGGTTTAATGACTTTGTTATCTGCTGTGGGTACAAATCTTTTGTAATCAAAGAATACTTTGCGGATTACTATCTACATAATTCAGATATTACTTTTGATTTCCGAAACGGCAGTATTATGGAGACACATACTAATTCAGCAGAACCTTGGCGTGTCACCTTGGTCGATACGGGGCTTGATACAATGACAGGCGGCCGTATCAAACGCATCCGGCCTTATATAGGTAGTGAAACCTTTATGCTCACCTATGGCGACGGGGTTTCTGATGTGAATATTAATGAATTACTTGCATATCATAAAAATCACGGTAAATTTGTTACCGTCACGACGGTTCAGCCGGAAAACAGATTTGGTGTACTTGATATTGAAGAAAATCGCATTGTATCATTTCGCGAAAAAAGCCAGGATGATATTGGATGGATTAACGCGGGGTTTATGGTAATGGAGCCGCAGATTTTCAACTACCTTGAATGTGATGATACATATCTGGAAAGGGAACCATTAGAAAATTTGGCGAAAGATGGTGAACTAATTGCATTCAAACATAATGGCTTTTGGCAGTGTATGGATACACAGCGTGACAGAAATAAATTAGAACAGCTCTGGGAAAAAGGACAGGCACCTTGGAGGAAATGGTAATGGATTTATCGTTTTGGGAAAACAAACGGGTATTTTTAACCGGTCATACCGGATTTAAAGGTTCATGGTTATGTCATATCCTAACGGGCGCCGGGGCAAAATTAACCGGTTATTCGCTTGAACCGCCGACAGAACCAAATTTATTTTCCCTTTTGGGGTTAAAGAATAAAATGATCTCGGTTATCGGTGATATCCGGGATACGGAAAAACTTCAGGCATCGTTTAAACAATCAGCTCCGGAAATTGTTATCCATATGGCCGCTCAAGCTTTGGTTGGCGAGAGTTACGAAAGCCCTGTATCTACCTATGAAACAAATATAATGGGGACAGTCAATATTTTAGAATGTGTCCGCCTTTTTGAAGGAGTGAAAAGCTTTCTTAATGTAACGACTGACAAAGTATATCAAAATAACGAATGGCACTGGGGTTATCGTGAAACGGACCCGCTTAACGGGTTTGACCCCTATTCAAATTCCAAATCCTGTTCAGAGCTAGTGACCCATTCTTACAAAAATTCTTTTTTTACAAATGTTTCTATTTCAACAGCCCGTTCGGGTAATGTAATCGGCGGCGGGGATTTTTCCTTAAACCGCATTATACCGGACTGTGTCCGTGCGGTAACAAATAATGATACTATCATTGTTAGGAACCCCCAATCGATAAGGCCTTACCAGCATGTGCTTGAACCGCTTTCCGCATATCTGATGATTGCACAGAAACAATACGATGACCCTCTGTTTTCCGGATACTACAACGTAGGCCCAGATGATTATGACTGTGTCACTACCGGGCAATTAGCAGATTATTTTTGTAGGGAATGGGGTGCCGGGTTGCATTGGGAAGAAAGAAAGGCCAACGGCCCGCATGAAGCAAACTTTTTAAAACTGGATTGCTCAAAGCTTAAAGCTGTTTTTGGGTGGAAACCGCGCTGGAACGTTGCTGAAGCAGTTAAGAGGACAGTTGAGTGGACTAATGTATATTTGACAAGCAAAGATGTACAAAGTATAATGGACAAGCAAATCACCGAATTTTATAAAGAGTAAAGATTGAAAGAAAAACACTTTCAACACCTGAAGAAGTTCAGGTTTTGATTATTAACCGCCATTAGCGGACATGGGTATAAAATGAAGATAGAAGCAACTAAACTTTCCGGTGTTTATATCATAAAGCGGGAACCCTTAAGCGATGAGCGCGGTTCTTTTGAGCGGATGTTTTGTAAAAAAGAGCTGGAAGCCGCCGGGCTTTGTGCCGATATTGCCCAAATAAATTTATCGCTTAACCTTAAAAAAGGTACTTTACGCGGCCTTCATTCGCAAAAAGGCGAAGCGGCTGAAGACAAGCTGGTAACGTGCTTAAGCGGGGCGGTTTTTGATGTTTGTGTTGATGTACGTTTTGGCTCCCCGACATTCGGGCAATGGGTCGGTGAAACATTAACTGACGATAATGGCTATGCCCTTTATGTGCCAAAGGGATGCGCCCATGGATATTTGTCGCTGACAGATAATTCCCAAGTACTGTATTTTACTACTCAATTTTATATCCCTGATTCAGAAGCCGGGTATCGTTTCGACGACCCTGCTTTCGGGATAGATTGGCCGCTGCCTGCGCCGTATATTCTAAGCGGCAAAGACAAACTTTGGGACTTGATAAGTTGATGGAGGTTATATGGATTTAATAGGTAAAGGGGTAAGACTAATAATGAAGTCAAGATTCGGGGTGCGTTTGATGCATAAAGTATTCCGGTCGATAAATGCGCCCCAACTTAAAAATCTCTTTATAGATCATTATAAATTTAATTTTTTTAGTGACGGAATGGCGACAATCCACAATTTTAATTTTGCTTACGATGAACGTTTTTTAGAGGCATATGAGCGATCGGGTGCCCGGGATATTGAAGAAGATGAACTTGGCCTTGGGTTCAGGTTATATAATTACTGCTATGCGGCGGCTCAAGCCAGCTTTCTTGAAGGGGACTATGTCGAATGTGGCGTGCATAAAGGGATGTGTTCAAAAGCAATAACCCACTACATTGGATTTGAAAAATTAAACAAGAAGCTATATTTACTTGATACGTTTGAAGGTTTAATTGAAAATCAATTGAAAGACGGGGAACTTTTTTGGCAATACCCCGATACTTATAGTGAAGTGAAAGAAGCATTTAAACAATATTCCAATGTTGAATTAGTTAAAGGGATTATACCTGATACCTTACCCCTGGTAAAGGCTGATAAAATTTGCTATCTAGCTCTTGATTTGAATTGCGCATATCCTGAAATTAAAGCGTTAGAGTACTTTTGGGATAAAATCGTAAGCGGCGGTATTATTATCCTTGATGATTATGCTTATCGAGGTTTTGAGGCTCAAATGAAAGCAATTGACGAGTTTGCTAAAAACAGGAATGTGAAAGTTTTGAATTTAAACTGTGGACAGGGACTCATAATAAAACCATAGCATAAGATAAGGCAGGTTTTGATATGAATGAAAAAATACTATTGCTTGGTTCCAGCGGGTTTATTGGCAGTGCTGTTTATGAGCAGTTAAAAGAAACGCATAATATATTTACTGCCGGGCGTTGCGAAGGGCAGGATTTTTTTCTAGATTTGAATCAATCAAATTATGATACTATTTCGAATCAAACTTTTGATACTTTAATACACTGTGCCGGGGTAACGGATGAGGAAATGAAAAAGTCCCCGGAGAGCGCCTGGAACCGTACCGTAATGAAACTGCCGGCATTGATTGAGCAAATGAAGCAAGGCGGCCTTAAGCGCATTATTTATATATCAACGGCTCACGTTTATGGAAAATTAAATGGGCTAATTCAAGAAGATAAGAGTGTTAACCCTAGAAACGACTATGCAATGGCACATTATCTTACGGAGCAAATCATTAGAAATTCCGTCTGTGATTCGATTATTCTGCGGCCAAGTACTGTTTATGGAGTATCAAAATATTTTCAATCCTTTTCCCGCTATGATTTGATTCCTTATGCTTTTGCCAACATGGCTGTCCGGCAACAAAAAATCACTTTGTTGAGTACCGGGATGCAAAAATTGAATTTTGTTGATATCGGCCAAATCGCTAAGCGTATAGCTGAAATAATTGATAACGCGCCGCGATTTGAATGGGGAAAATGCTATAATGAAGCAGGGTTAAGGCATATAAGTGTTTTGGAATACGCCGGACTTGTTAAAAGGTGTTTTGAAGAATTGACCGGAAAGCCTTGTCATATAGTTACCGGGGATATTATAGCAGGCGGGGAAGAATTTAATTATTTATCAAGCTTACCGTCAATCACCGAATTGACAGTTGAAGAAGATATTAATAATACCATCGGAATGATGTTACAAAGGAGTATATGAAATGGATAAACACCAGGAGTTTTTACAGGAACGGATTTGCGAAGCGCAAAAAATGGCGCAGGACGAAAGTTTGAAAGAAAAATCCATAGATTGGATGATCCATGCGGATAAGTACAAGTATACCTATAATTATTCTTGGCTTGGCCGGCCAATCATTAAATTTCCTAACGATATTTTAGCTGCCCAGGAAATTATTTGGAAAGTAAAACCGGATTTAATTATCGAAACCGGCATTGCCCACGGGGGAAGCATTATATTTTCCGCATCGATGATTGAATTGCTTGGCAATGATGGTTTGGTTATCGGCGTTGACATTGATATCCGCGAACACAACCGCAAAGCGATCGAAGGGCATCCAATGTCAAAAAGAATCAAGATGATCGAAGGGTCATCTACCGACGAAAAAATCATAAACCAAATTGCCGGAATTGCTAAAAATTATCAAACGGTAATGGTATTTTTGGATTCCCTTCATACTCATGAACATGTTTTAAAAGAACTTGAATTATATTCCCCTTTTGTAACATTAGATTCTTATATGGTGCTTCCGGATACTTTTATCGAATTTTTCCCCAAAGGGTATTACGCAGACCGCCCTTGGGATGTAGGCGACAACCCCTATACAGCTTTAAAAGAATTTATGAAAACAAACGATGATTTTGTTATTGATTATGAGACAGTCAACAAGCTTGGAATTACCGAAGCGTTTGACGGGTATTTATTAAGGGTAAAGTAGGGAAAAGATGATTATAATAGACCCGGCGGCAAATATATCTGCCCATGCTATTATTGAAGATTCGAAAAAAGGGACCGAAATCCGTATCGGCGGCGGCGGGTATATTGATGTCTTTGTCCTTATCCGGCCGGTTGGCGGGATAGGGGACATTAGGATAGGGGAAAGATGTTATATCAACTGCGGTACGGTTATATATTCCGGAAATGGTATTACATTAGGCAACGATGTGCTGATTGGCCCCAACTGCACGCTGTCAGGTTCAAATCATGAATACAGAAAAAGCTACGAAACGGTATACGACCAGCGATTTGCGCCAAGCAAGGGCGGTATCATTATCGAAGATGATGTGTGGATTGGCTCTAATTGCTCTATCTTGGACGGCGCAATCCTTAGAAAAGGCGCAATTATCGGCGCTAATTCACTTGTGAATAAAGAGGTTCCCCCCAATGCTATTTGTTATGGCAGCCCGGCAAAGGTGGTTGGCTTCCGGCAGGGGGATGAGGAGGCAGCAAAATATGTATAAAACAACTCTTTTAATCCCAACCCGCAACCGGCCGGAAAGAATTGAGCGGCTTGTCAGTTTTCTTGCCAAAGAATCCGAAGATTATGATATAACGATAAAAGTGCTGGATGGTTCGACAAGTGATGATATAGCCCGGAGAAATGAACAAGCATGCCTGGCTAACAAGATAGGCTACAAACACTATGACCCGGATTTACATTTCTTTAAGCGAGTATATGAAGCATTACAAGATGTTGACACCCTTACAGTTTCGATGCTTGACGATGAGGATATTATTTCGTTAAAAGGCCTTATGGATTGTGTCACTTTCTTAAATGAACATGAAGATTATTCCATAACTGCCGGTCAATACAAAGTTTTTCACTACGCTGAAAGCGGGATTTCTTTTAGTAATTGTTACCAAGGCCAAAGCTTTGAACAGGAATCTCAATTAGAAAGAATACGGGCTGTTTTGAATCCTTATATTACACCGATTTGTTATGCCGTGCACAAAACATCATCTCTTAAATTGACATTTATGGAATTGAGCAATGCTGCTCCCAAAATCCTTGACGACGATTACGCAACGATAGAGCTTCTTTGGGCGGCTATTGTTGCATCTTGCGGCAAACTTAAGAGGCTTGAAAGTTTTTATATTGGCAGAGGCTCGTATGAAAAACCAGAAATAAGACGGGAAGAATCATCCTACAAAACCCAGATTATGAACAATCTCGATTATGCGATGGGTTTAATGAATTACGAAACAAGTTTTGTCGAATCCCACCGCAGAAATAGGGGCATTCTCCTAAAATACTTACCAGAGATTGATAAAGAACATGCCAGCAAAATTATTGATTTAATATTTGCATATTATTTTTTTCATCAGGATATACCACGCACACTAACACATAAGTATAATCAAGCTTTTGAGCCAAGGGTAAGCTTTAAAAAAAGAATTTGTAACCGATTAAGATATGAAAAATCACGCATAGCAGATTTCCTATTTTTACAACGCAGAAATATCCGTCGCAATGGATTAGAATTAGTTGATGTTTTATTTATACTGCAAAAACCTAGATTGAATTTGAGTTCTAAACAAAAATAGATTGGCAATTATTTTGCTAAAGATACAGAGAGGCATTTGCAAGATGAATATCACAAATGATTATCTGGAATTTGAAAAAGAGCATAACCTGCTTGAGTTGGAATATAGAGGGGTATATTTTTGGTATCTAATCAGGCAAACGCTGACAAAAGATTTGTTCTTTGGTAAGGACAGTAATTTTCATCCTGATTTTTTGGCGGGTACCAAAAATGAAAGACGGAAATATATTAAACATATCCCCGGGCAGATTAAACAGTTTTTTGACCGCAAGCAATATGATATTCTGATTTCATGCGTAAATATTGAGCGAATGATACAGGGGAAACTTGCCAACCCCCATACGTATTTTTTTGAAGAATATGATTTTTCAATTAAACATAATACCCTTTTTACAGATCGCTGGCCTGATAAAGCCCCGGAGGGAACAAATAGCGCTTTGATGAGGGCATTGCTTTTCCTATATTCAAAATATCATTCGGTATTATGGAAGTTCAAAAAAGATGAAAAAAATCAAATCAATCATTATCTTACGATGTTTGAAGAACGTTTTTCATGTAGCATAAGCCATGATAAATATATGGCATTGATTGATAATGTCGTTTGTAGCTTTAAATTGATGAAATGGTACTATCTCCGGATGATTAATAACAAATATCGGGCGATATTTATTTCGGACTCTCACTGCATAGAGCATTACTCCTTAATTGCCGCAGCAAGGCAATGCAAGATACCAACCATTGAATACCAGCACGGGGTAATTGGGTTAGGTGATGTTAAATATAATTTCCTCTCTTGCAGGGAAACCGGGAATTATTTTCCGGATTATTTATTTACCTACGGGGAATTTTGGGACTCGGTTTGTTCTTTGCCGGAAAAAGCGCAGGCAATCGCTGTTGGTTCACCATTATTTGATAATTCAAAGAAAGAATATGCGCACAATATCATGGACGATAAAGTAGTGGTCTATATCTCGACAGGATTTATTGGCGCGGATTTAAGTAAACATGCGATTAGCTTTGCCAGATTGACTGAATCCCTAGGGTATCGTATAATATACAAGTTTCATCCCAGTGAATGCAAGACATGGCGGCAGCGTTATCCGTGGCTGGCAAAAGCGGAAGCGGAACTAAATCATATTGAGTGTATTGACCAGCCGGTCAACATTTATGAAGTATTGTCCAGGGCAAAACATGTTGTCAGTGTTGCAAGTACGGTTATTTTTGAAGCAATAAGTTTTGGCTGTAAGATATATATTTGGGATAAGGAAGAATTAAAGGACAGCTTTGGGGACATCTATGAAGAAATAGTAAACCGAGGTTATGTTGATTTATTTGAAACGGAAAATGAACTTTTAAGCTGTATCAAAAGTAAGGTTAAGAATGATGTTTCAGAAATCGGCGGCCGTTTTTACAAATCTGGCAGCAGTGCTAATATCCGCCGGGAATTGACTCTGCTTACAAAGGATGATTATGAATAATGCAGTCTCATACCGATTAAATATCATCAGACTGGTTGCTGCCCATTTGGTTTTGGTAGGGCACGGGTTTTCATTTTTTCAATTAACAATTTTCAAAGACGTAGAATATTTTGCGCCTTTACAACAGGTCGGTGTTGTCCTGCTTTTCTTTATTTCCGGTTACCTGACGATGCATACATTTATGACTAAGCGTATGGATTTCGGACAGTTTGTGAAAAATCGCTTTATTAGAATATATCCTCCGCTTATATTAAGTTTATTATTTATTTTAGCAGTAGATGGAATATGGCTTTTGATAGATTCTGAAAGTTATCGATATCATAATGCCTTCAGCATAAGACATTTTATTGGAAGTATTTTTCTGCTTCAGGACTTGCCATATTACGATATTATCAATTCATTTGGTTCGGGTAGGCCACTATGGACATTAGCGATCGAATGGTGGTTATATCTTTTTACTGCCTATATATTTTACAAAATTATCCCGCTGGCAACTAATAAAAAATTGAACTTGAGTCATATATTAATTGTTCTGCTATTGGGAATTATTCCTTTACATAGCCTAACCTATGGCCGGGGAAGAGTAGCTTTTGTTTGGCTTATTGGATGTATTGTATACTTATTGTTTGACCGGGTTATTATTAAAACATTTGATGACAATATCAAAAATAAGCTTTATCATTTAAGTTTAAAAGTTTTGTCCCTTAGCATTTTAATATTGATTTTGTGGTTTTGGAAAAATGCTTACCGCGAATGGGTTTATTTAGCGGTTTTTATTGTTGGGGTTTTATTTCTTAATAAAAATGAAGAATCACGCTGTTTTGGCAGAGGGGCATTAAAAAGGTTAGCCGCATATACATACCCTCTATATTTGTGCCATTATACAATTTGTGCTTTTGTCAGAAGATTTAGCGAATATAGTAATTTAACCAACTTAATCATTAGCATTTTATTATCCAACATAGTAGCAATTATATTCTATTATTTTATTGAAATGTGTCTAAAGAAATATACACGTAAGCCTTTGATTTGACATTTACAGAAGCCATTGTTATAATCACGGACATATAGATAAATGAACAAGGAAGAAATTATGGATATAGATGCATTATGCATATCTGAAAAAGAAACTTTACTCGATGCAATGAAGCAGCTTGATAAAAGCGCGATGCAAATTTTATTTGTAAGCGAAGGGCGAAAATTATTAGCGACCTTAACGGATGGTGATATAAGGCGCTTTTTGTTAAACGGCGGAAAATTGACTGATTCGGTCAACGAAGTGGCAGTCTATCAACCTCATTATGTTTATTTAAAGGATGCAGCAAATGCGAAAGCAGTTATGATCCGGGAACAAATTTCCTCAATCCCGGTAGTCAATGACCTTTTGATAATAGAAGATGTCATTTTTTTATCAGATGTCCACCTAAAGAAAAAAAAGAACCTTAACATTCCCGTGGTTATCATGGCTGGAGGTAAAGGGAAGCGGTTATACCCCTATACAAAAGTATTGCCGAAACCTCTTATCCCGATTGGCGACCTTCCGATTACCGAACATATCATGAAACGGTTCAATGAATACGGCTGTACTGATTTTCATTATATTGTTCATCACAAAAAGCAAATGATTAAAGCATACTTCGCTGAAGAAGCGACGGAATACCAAACATCATTTTATGATGAGGAAAAGCCTCTTGGTACCGGGGGCGGCCTTAGTCTGTTAAAGGAAAACATTAAGGAAACTTTCTTTCTAACGAATTGCGACAGTCTCTTGTTTGCTGACTATAATAGTATCCTGGAATTTCACAAGGAAAACAAAAACCTTATCACTATGGTATGTGTATACAAACATTTTGTCGTGCCTTATGGGGTTATTACGATGGGCGAAAATGGGGCCATTTCCGGAATGGAAGAAAAACCGGAGCAGTCTTTTTTGGCAAATACCGGATTTTATGTGGTTGAACCGGAAGTCTTACCGGAAATTGAAGATGATACCGTAATAACCTTTGTTGAAATTATCAACAAACTGCAAATGAAAAATCAAAAAATAGGCGTTTATCCGGTCAGCGAAGCATCATGGCTTGATATGGGGCAGCCGGATGAGATGGAAAAGATGTTGCGGAAACTTGGATTTGAGGGATAAAAATATCAAAATCATTCCCGAATATGTTTTAATACCCACTCGCCATTTTCATTTTTTTCAAATAATTCAGGATTATATAATGTATCCAAGATTTGATAAAACTCTGTTTCTGTATATCCGCAGAATTTGATAAATTCATCAACTGTTCGCGGGTCAAGTCGGTGGTCATGCTTTTTGACAAGGATCTTGGCTTCTTCCCGCGAAAGTGAACCGTATCTAACAAAACGGGCCGCATAATCAGTAGCTGAAGCGTGACCGAATTTCGGATACTTCAGCCATGAATGAAGCAGGTATGCCGGGCTTTCGATTTGGTCATAATTCTCAATATGGTGAGTCCTGTCCCATTCATGCGTTAAATCATGGAACCCGCGCGATTTTGCAACATTGTAATTCCTGACACTGTTCCAGGGAATGAAATATGAAAGATACATTGGGTCAAGCCAAACCAAATCCTCTTTGGAGGGCGAGATTGTCATTGATAAAGAACTTTGGTCAATAGCTAAAGCTTCCAGCTCCTCTATATCCATAAAAGAGGCAACGGCACTATTGATTTGATTCCGGGCCGAATATGTTTCAATGCTGTCTGTGCCGCCATATTCATAGCTGGCATTTTCACCGTAAACTAATAAAGGCGTATTGAATTTTATTGCCATATGCATTGGATAATTAAAGATAAGCCGTTCAATAAACGACATTGGCTTACCATGATTCTCGAAATTATAGCGGGTTAATATTTTCTGCGTTTTTATATCGGGGTTTAATGTGATAATATTGCAGCCAAAGGATTCAGCGATATTTTTGATGTTATGGGTACCGGCATTGGTTTTGGGGAAATTATCTTCAACCGAAAAAAGGATGGGGTTCATTCCCATTACTTCTTTCATTACATAAACCTGATAATGGCTGTCTTTCCCCCCGCTTACAGCAATTGCGCAGTCATAGTTATATTTTCCGTTAGACCGGCGGTATTTGTTACATAATTCTTCAAGCTCGCGATATCTTTTGTCCCAATCAATTTCACTTCTGCGGGCATATGAAGTACATGCAGAACAAATTCCATCTTTATCAAAACTGATACCCGGCCTGGTATCAGGCATCACACACTTTTTGCAATATTGCATAAGCGACTCCTATATAGTATAATGTCGTTAAATTATATATGTTTTTACATATATTGTCAATATTGAGGAAAGCCGAATGAAGACATTCATTATTGCCGAAGCCGGTGTTAATCATAATGGAAACCTAAAGATAGCGAAGAAAATGGTTGATGCTGCTGTTTTATGCGATGTTGATGCAATTAAGTTTCAAACTTTTAAAGCGGAAAATCTGGTTTCAAAAATAGCCCCCAAGGCTGATTACCAAATAGACAATACCCGGAATAATGAATCGCAATTGCAGATGGTGGAGAAATTAGCGTTATCATATGATGAGTTTAGCTTGCTTAACGAATATTGCATGGATAAAAAGATATTATTTCTTTCGACACCTTTTGACTTGGAGAGCATCGATTTTCTTGAAAAGATAGGGATGCCGGTATGGAAAATCCCTTCCGGGGAAATTACGAATTTACCCTACTTAATAAAAATTGCCAATACGAATAAACCGGTTATTATGTCTACCGGAATGAGTGAAATGGATGAAATCAAAGCCGCCGTTCGCGTTTTAGAAGAAAATGGCGCAAAGCTTATTAAGTTGCTTCATTGTAATACCGAGTACCCCACTCCATATGAAGATGTGAATCTTTTAGCAATGCAGACATTAAGAAACGAATTTGATTGCGAAGTTGGTTATTCAGACCATACGCAGGGTACCGCGGTATCCATTGCTGCAGTTGCCCTTGGGGCGGGTATCATTGAAAAGCACTTTACCCTTGACCGGGATATGGAAGGCCCTGACCACAAAGCAAGCCTTGAGCCGGATGAGCTTAAAGAGATGGTTGAAAGTATTAGGAACATCGAGAAGTCGCTCGGCACGCCGGAAAAAAAAGTAAGCGAATCGGAGCGGAAAAATTTAAACATCGCCCGAAAAAGTATTGTCGCCGCTTGTGATATCAGTGAAGGTGAAATATTTAACGGGGATAATATTACCGTAAAACGTCCGGGTAATGGAATTTCGCCGATGAAATGGAACGAGTTACTTGGAAAAGCTGCGAAGAAAAATTTCAGGGAAGATGAACTGATCGAAATATGATGAAAATTTGCATCTTAACAGCCACCAGGGCTGAATATGGCTTGCTAAAGCCGCTGATCCTTGCTTTGAAAAACGAGGCTGATTTTGCGGTATTTGTTGTTGTGACGGGGATGCATTTGTCGCCGGAATACGGTTTAACATATCAGGAAATCGAAGAAGATGGTCTTGAAATTGCTGAAAAAATTCCGCTTAAAATGGATTCGGATACTGCAGAAGGGATCTCGCAAACGATGGCATCTGCCTTAAGTAGTTTTGGCACGTATTTTATGAATCATAAGCCGGACATGCTGATTGTTTTAGGCGACCGGCATGAGACGATTGCGGTTTGCCTTGCGGCGGTTAATGCCCGGATCCCGATTGCGCATTTGTATGGCGGTGAAACAACTGAAGGTGCTGTCGATGAAGCATACCGTCATGCAATTACCAAGATGAGTTATTTGCATTTTACTAGTACCGAAGCGTACCGGAACCGGGTTATTCAGCTTGGGGAATCACCGGGGCGGGTTTTTACGGTTGGCGCATTAGGCATCGAAAACATTCTTTCTGTCCCGCTGATGCCGTTTCCAGAACTGGAAAAAAGCCTTTCTTTTCAATTGGGAGAAATTTATGCAGTAGTGACCTTCCACCCAGTCACCCTTGAAGAATCAACAGCTGAAGAACAAATCGGCGAGCTGTTAAAAGCAATCGAAAGTTTTCCAGAAATGAGATTTATTTTTACAAAGGCTAATGCTGATGCTGATAGCAAGATAATCAATCAAAAGATAGATCAATTTGTGCCGGGGCGAAGCAACTGCTTTGTTACTACATCTCTTGGTATGAGGCGTTATTTGAGTGCGGTTAAGTATTCAGCAGTAGTGATTGGCAATTCATCAAGCGGTTTGATAGAAGTGCCGTCATTGGGTACTCCAACGGTAAATATCGGCGACCGGCAAAAAGGGCGGCTGCAAGCGGATAGTATCATAAATTGTCCGCCTGATGCTGATGAAATTATTTTGGCAATCAAAAAATCATTAACGGATGAATTTAGAAAGAAAGCAAAAACGACAGTTAATCCTTATGGCAATGGCGATACCGCAAAAAAAATCGTATCGGTAATTAAGGAATATATGGCCTTAGGGAAAATGAATCTGAAAAAGAAATTTTATGATATATTAAAGGTTGGAAAAAATGAAAGTAATTGTGATTGGTTTAGGTTCGATGGGCAAGCGCCGGATTCGGCTGATTATGAAATATGACCCCTTGATTCATATTGTTGGAATTGACACATCCGCAGAAAGAAGAAAGGAAGCCGAAGCGCTATTTCCGGTTAAAACCTATGCCGATATGGCGAAAATCAGCTTTGATGAGGAAATAGAATGTGCATTTATCGCAACTTCACCCCTTTCTCATAATAATATAATTTCCGAATGCCTTACGAATGGCTGGCATGTTTTCACCGAACTTAATTTGGTGGCAGACGGATACGATGAAAATATTTTAAAGGCTAAAGAGAATAACCTGACTTTGTTTTTGTCTTCTACTTTCCTGTATCGTGAAGAAATAAACTATATCGATAAAAAAATAAAAGATATCTCCGGCCCCCTTAATTATGTTTATCACGTCGGGCAGTACCTGCCGGATTGGCATCCCTGGGAAGATTATACCGGGTACTTTGTATCTGATAAAAGGACAAATGGCTGCCGGGAGATTCTTGCGATTGAATTGCCGTGGATAACGGAGGTATTTTCTAATATTAAACATGTATCGGCTGTGAAAAGGAAAAATACCACTTTAAAAATTGATTATCCTGATAGTTATTTGCTAACGCTTGAACATGAAAATGGAAATGCCGGGCTGCTTGCTGTAGATGTTGTCTCCCGGAAAGCGGTACGCAACCTTGAAATCTATGGTGAAGACATTTATCTTTCCTGGGATGGGACCCCAAACGGTTTGTTTCAATATGATTTAGCTGCCAAAACTAATATAAATATTGAATTGTATCAAGAAATTGATAAACAAAGTGAATATGCTTCATTTGTGATTGAGAATGCCTACTTGAATGAAATAACAGAGTTTTTTGAGATATTGAAGAACCCGGATAATAAGCAAAGATATGGTTTTGAGAAAGATTTAGAAATTATTAAAGTGATAGATAGGATTGAGGGATAATGTACAAAATTGCTTTTTGCGGTATTGGTTCAATTGGGAAAAGGCACTTAAGGAATACGGCCTTATATTTAGAAAGCCAAAAAAAAGATTTTGTAGTCGATGTCATCCGGACTGAAAAAAATGTCGTAACGGATGATGAAATATCCGGATATATCCATGAAATTTATTCATATGATGATGAAATAGCAAATGATTATGATATCATTTTTGTTACGAACCCAACTGGAAAGCATTATGAAACAGTTAAGCAATATCTTAAAAATACCGTAAATATGTTTATCGAAAAGCCGGTTTTTGATAGTTTTGAGTATGATATTGAATCGCTTAACCTTAATGCAAACGGCATATATTACGTTGCTTGCCCGCTTCGTTATACCAATGTGATTCAGTATATCCGCAAAAATATAAATACGCAAAGCGCAATATCAATCCGGGCAATATGTTCAAGTTATTTGCCGGAATGGCGGGCAGGTATTGACTATCGGGATACCTATAGCGCGAAAAAGGACATGGGCGGGGGTGTGGCAATTGATTTAATCCATGAATGGGATTACCTAACGTATCTATTTGGTTTTCCGGAGGAAGTCACATATCTTGGCGGGAAATATTCTGACCTGGAAATAGACAGCGACGATCTTGCAGTGTATATTGGAAAAGCAAAGGATAAATTAATTGAACTGCATCTTGATTATTTCGGCCGGAAAAATGTCCGCGAGATGGAAATATTTCTTCCTGATGAAACAGTGAAGGCAGATTTAATAAATGGTACCGTGACATATCTGAAATGTGGTGAAATAGTCAATTTAAAAGAAGAAAGAAATGACTATCAGATGCAAGAGATTATTCACTTTTTTGCAATGCTTGACGGTAAATGCAAGAATGATAATGATGTATACAACGCAGTAAAGACACTTAAATTGACAAGAGGAATAGTGTGAAAAAAGAGTTTTCACTTTTTATTTAAAGTTATGCTTACAAAATTCAAGGGGTGTATATGAACTATTTGTTTACTATCTGTGGCCGGGCCGGGTCAAAGGGACTGAAAAATAAAAATTTGAAAAAACTTGCCGGTTCCCCTTTAGTTTATCATTCGCTTGCTGCGATATTATTATATATAAATAAATATGGAAAAAATAACCATATCACGGTTGTTTTGAGTACCGATAGCGAAGAATTGATTGATATCGTCACAGCCCAAACAAAACTGCCGGTTTTCGTAATCCGCCGTGAAGAGGCTCTTTGCGGCGATGCGACGGCAAAAATTGATGTAATTAAAGATTGTTTGCTTCGGTCGGAAAAAGAGTATTTACAGACTTATGACATAATCATTGATTTGGATATCACTTCCCCGCTTAGGAGAGTAGTTGATGTCAAAAACGCCATTGACCGAAAGAGTCAACGAATGGATGCAGACGTAGTTTATTCGGTTACGCATTCGCGCAGGAACCCTTATTTTAATATGGTAAGGGAGGAAAAATGCTCCTTGGAAGAAAAGTATTACCCGGCGGGCAGCAGTTTCTTTGTCAAAGCAGTCCCTTCGGATTATACCGCGCGGCAGCAGGCACCGTTTATGTATGATATGAATGCTTCCATTTATGCTTATTCACCGGAAGCGTTAAAGACAAAACCCGGCCCCGGTTTTTTTAATGACAAAGCAGATGCAATCATTATGAAAGATACGGCGGTTTTGGATATTGACAGTGAAGAGGATTTTGAGTTGATGCAGGTGATTGCCGGACATTTTTATGAAAAGGATTACGAGTACCGGGAAATATGGGAAATGAGTAAGGAGATTGGATTATGAAAGTATTAGTAACCGGGGCAGATGGATTTATTGGCAGTCATTTGACCGAAGAGCTTGTAAAAAGCGGGGCGGATGTAAGAGCCTTTGTTTACTATAATTCATTTGGGACATGGGGCTGGATTGACAGTTTGCCTGATGATATTAAAAATGAAATTGAAGTCGTTTCAGGCGATGTCCGCGACCCATACTTTGTCAAACGCGCAATGGCAGAAATCGATACCGTTCATCATTTGGCTGCTTTGATTGCGATTCCTTATAGTTATATTGCCCCGGATAATTATGTTGACACCAATATCAAAGGCACACTTAATGTATTGAATGCGGCCCGCGAACTAAAAACGAGGCGGATTTTGATTACTTCAACTTCTGAAGTTTATGGGACTGCCCGGAGCGTGCCGATTAATGAAGACCACCCGTACCAAGGTCAGTCGCCTTATTCTGCTTCGAAGATTGGTGCTGACCGTATGGCAGAATCTTTTTACCGTAGTTTTGACATGGGTGTTACGATTGTTCGCCCGTTTAATACCTATGGGCCGAGGCAATCAGCAAGGGCAGTAATACCAACGATTATTTCCCAGCTTCTCGCCGGGAATAATGAAATCAAATTAGGTTCACTTTCCCCTACTCGTGACTTTGTATACGTTAAAGATACTGCGCGCGGTTTTATGGAAATCGCAAAATGTGATAATACGATTGGTAAAGAAATAAATATTGCAACGATGAATGAGATTTCGATTGGCGGGCTGGCAGAAAAACTGATTAAGTTGATTCATCCGGAAGCAAGAATTGTTTCTGATGAAATCCGTTTGCGGCCTGAAAATAGTGAAGTAGAACGCCTGCTAGGTGATAATTCATTTTTATATTCGTTGGTTGGCTGGAAACCGGAAACGACAATTGATGAGGGTTTGGCGGAAACAATTGATTTTATTAAATGCAACTTAGGTGTTTATAAAACTGATATCTATAATATTTGATATTTACTTAATGGATTATTCAGTATAGTTCTATTTTCATGTCAATGTCAATGGTCATTGCCCTATCGAAATATTTAATGACCTTCCATCACTTATCAAGCGGACACTTCCTTCTGTTGTAAAAAAGATTTTTGCATCAATATTTTTTAAAGCATTTATCACTCTGTCATCGGCCGGACTATCTGATGAACAAGTAATCACAGCATAAGCAGGTCTAATCGTATTGATAAATTCTATACTTCGGCCGCTATGTCTGCCGTGATGCGGCACTTTTAAGAAATCATATTGTATTTCCGAAACCTCTTTAATTGAAAGCAATTCTCTCAAACGTCTTGACCGGGCATCACCGGTAAAAAGAAAGTTCATATTTCCATGATTTATGCTGGCGGCAAGTGAGAAGTTATTTTCATTAGGCGCATCGGTTGCTCCGTCACCGGCGGCAGTTTCATATCCGGCGGTTGCCCCATCATCGTTATCCCCTTCATCGCCATCCCCTTCATCGCTTTCATCTTCATTATCACCATAAAAATGATATTCAAGCAACGAAGGGTATATGGTAAAACTGATATTATCATAATTGAAATTAATAATTTCGGTCAAAATATTGCTTTCAAGCCCGGCCTCATTCATAGCGGTATTAAACCGGTCATAATGCCTTGATTCCTTGCCATAATTGGGAACGATTACTTCATTTATTGGCAGGGTACCGATTATCGTCGCCGCACCTCCAAGATGGTCTTTATGAAAATGAGTGATAATCAGGGTATCTATCTTGGAGATGCCGCGGTTTAATAATTCATCTACAATGATTTGGCCATGGCTTCTTTCGCCGGTATCAATTAAGATAGTATAGTTTTCAGTCGTTATTAAAATAGCATCTGCTTTTTCAATATTGAAGACATAAATCTCCATTATGCCTAAATCAGGGGCAGCACATCCAATTAAAAACGAAAAAAAACATATAAAAATTGTTAAAGTTATTTTTTTCATAATTTGTACCATTAGAATCTTAAATCAAATGGTTTAAAAGTCGGGCGGCAGTTTTCACTTCACCCGCACAAACATCTCCTCACTATCCCGGTACTGTTCAAAAAATGTATAAAGCCCACCAGTACTATTTGAAGATTCAGCAAGTTGCCTTTTCATTTCAGGGACATAAATATATATTTCTTCATATCCGCTGATATTTTCCAGGAAACTTTGCAAATCATTATCTTCTAAATCAATATTCATCGCATCAAGATTGTCCCGCATAAATAAAAGATGTACGGTATCACCTCCCAAAACGATGGAACCATCCGGAATTTCGGCATAAGTAGCAAGAACATTAGCTTTTACCTGACGATAACCGGAAGTGCCGTTAAGCCGTGGTGTGATTACTAATATCATCAAGAGAAAACCCATCAAACAGAGGGCAGGGATAAATTTTCCGCAATAACGTATTATAAAGGCTTTGACTTTTTCATTTTGGACAAGTAACCCGGCAAAACCGATAAAAAGCATAAAGCTACTGGGAAATAATAACCGGAAACCAAAATCATCAAAATCGGAAGCAAGGCGCATTATGACGATGGCAACCCAATAAACTGTGCCGATAATAATAAATATAATAGGGATAATAACATCTTTGTCACGCTTGATAATATTTTTTTTGTTTTTCGTTACGCTGAAGATTAAGAACCCAATAAATATAAACCACAATAATAATGCCAGCCTGGCCGAACCGATTGAAAAGAACGTATCAAAAACATAATCCATTTCAATCATTTGCGCCCGGTAAAGCTCTAATAATAGGTCCCTGACTTGCCCGGCCGGTACTCGGGCAAGCCCGGTCATGTAACCGGTCATTTTTTGATTGATTAACAAATAGGTGATAATAAAAGCCCCGGCGGCAACTCCGGAAAGCGAAAGATAGATAACTCGTTTCCATGCGGTTTTGTCCCGAAACTTGAGAGCAGAGTACATATTACCGAGCCATAGTAGCCCGACGATGATTAAAGCAAAAGCCCCGATATAGCGTGAAAGGAACAGTAACAAAGCGGCTAGAGTCAGCTTAATGTAATGTGATATCCTGACGGTATCTTCACAGATAATATCTGCTGTCCAAAAAGCAAAAAGAAACATTCCAAGAATAAATGTAGTTTCACTCCAGGTATAAAAGAAAATGTAACGAAAACCGACATTTAACATTACAAAAGCATATAACCATGCCGTTTTGCCAAAACGCTTGTAAAGCATTATCCCGATAAGCCAAACAATGATAACCGACAGGATTTTGGAGGCAAGATAGATTTCCGCCCGTGTGATAAAGGCAACAACAGCAATCAGAAAAGGATAACCAATCGGCCAAATGCCAAACCATTCGGGATAGACATTAAAACCGTTGCCGCGTAAAATTTCCCGGGCGGCTCTAAGGTAATGGGCGCTGTCAGGGCTAATATAAGATAAGTCAAAATAAGAGCGGCTTAAGATACTGACCGTCACACAAAATAAAATAACGACTAGTAATAAATTTTCGAAAATAAAGGTCTTTATTTGTAAAAAAAATTTTGCAGCTTTATTATCCATTATTTTCTCCGTCTAATTCAATACGATTCAATGAATCGTGATTCAGCAAAATTGATTGAACTAAAAAAACTTTTTTGCCAGTGACAATATCCCTTGCTTCCAGGGTACTCGATGCGAAACACCGGAAGCATTTTTAAACTTTTCTTGATTTTCCAAATACCATTCATAGTTACGTAACAAGGCTTCTTGATTTGAATAAAGCGGCTGCCAGCCTAATACCTGCTTTGCTTTATCAATTGAAACAAAAGAATCTTCGGAAGCAGTTTCATATATCCACTTATAAAGCGGTGAGAGCTTTAAGGCTTCCAAGATACGCAAAGCAAGGATAATCGGCTTTTTAGGAAACCCGACAATCTTTTTGCCGAATCCGGCCCGGTCAAGTACTGCCTGCCAATCCTCCCGCATAGTTGCGAATCTTTCTGCCCCGATATTAAAGACATCATTAACGACATTATCGGGTAATGTAGCACATAAATAAATTGCTGAACATAAATCATAAACATCTAATAATTGATAACGATTTTTTCCATTGCCAATCATCGGGAAACCCCGGCCATCCTGCGCCCAATCATAAAGTAGGACAAAGGCCCCAAGCCGTTCCGGCCCGATAAAAGATTTTGGCCGCACGATTGGTACAATCATACCCTCATCACGGAACTTGGCACAAACATTCTCGGCTTCGATTTTGGCAATTCCATAAGGCCCGACACCGACAAGCTTGTCGGTCTCCACGAGCGGATGGTGGTCAGGGATACCATAAACGGCTGTTGAAGAAATCTGAATGACACGGCGGATACCATTTTTCTTTGCAGCAAGCAAAACATTACGGCTTCCATCAATATCCGTTGTATGGATATCTTCCGGTGAATAAAGCGGTAGTGCAGCCGCGGAATGAACAACAATATCACTTCCGGCCATCGCTTCGGTCATATAATCCAAATCACGAATATCGCTTTTTTTACCGCAGAAAATTGTGACACGCTCGTCACTTTTCTCCGGATAATCAAAATCCTCTTCGAAATCATATGATACTACAGTATGCCCTTCTTCCAAAAGATAGCGAATCAAATTGATTCCCAGGAAACCTGCCCCGCCGGTAATAAAATACTTTGCCATAATTAATTACACTCCTTATTTATATATAAAGTAATAATAAACTTAACATCCCGAATATCAATATTGCGGTTATCAATCCCCGGTCACTTAATAATGTTGTCACCGGGTCGCCGTGTGCCTGATTATTATGAATAATCATAAGATACTTGCAAATTATGAAAATAACAAGCGGAACCGTATATATCATTAATTGAGTATTTGTCATTGCCCACAAAGCATAAAAAACAATCGAAAGGCCGGCACAAATAAAAAGAATACCATTGATAAAGCTAATATCATAGCTTGCTAAAACAGTTCTGGTGGTTTTGGTATCGCTGATTTGCATGATTTCACCACGCCTTTTCCCAAAAGCCATAAATAACGAAATCGTAACAATAGTCAAAAACAGCCATTCGGAAACCGGGCTTTCACTTGCTGCCGCACCTGCATAAACCCTTAGGATAAATCCGGCCGCAATCGCAAAACAATCAATAAGTGAATAGTGCTTCAAAAAAAATGAATAAGCAATCATTAATAAAAAATAGATTGCTGTAAATAAAAAGACCATTTTGGTATGATATCCCAAGAGAGCAATATAAAAACCGGCAATACATAAAATCACTGCGATAATCACTGCGTTTCGGATTCTGATTTGGCCGGATGCAACCGGCCGCATTTTTTTAACCGGATGCTGCCGGTCTTTTTCAGCATCAACAATATCATTAATAATATATACAACTGATGAAATTAGACAAAATGAAATAAAACATTGAACCGTCATTAGAAGTAAATCAGGTTTGGTTAAATTATAAGCATAAAGCAAGGGAACAAAAACTAAAATATTTTTTAGCCAATGCTTAGGGCGAATCAGTTTTAAATATACTTTTATTTGCGATTCTTTTGTGATCATATTTTTTTTGTATTTTACTAAAATTTGTGGTAATAACTGTACCAATACTACACTACCACATCTTAAAAAGCAAGTGATAAATAATCACTTGCTCAATTTCTCAAAAGCATTTAATAAATCTTTTGCAAATTTAGTAGAATCAACCCGCGAATTTTTTTCTGCGGGATAATAATACAAATAAATAAATTTATTATCAGAAGGGATTTCGCTTGAGAGTGTTGCAGAAATCTCTTTAAGGTTACGGATTTCGGTTTTGGGAAACAAAATTCGAAGTTTTTGAACATCCCCTTTTGAAAAATTGCTTTTAAAGAAATTAGTCGATAGCAAAACAATATCTTTTCTTATATTATGTAGTTCACATACATTAAGTAAAGCTTCAAAATATCCTTTCTTTTTTCTGGTATTATGAACCTTATTAACTAAATTATTTTCTTCGGCTTCTTTTATTTCTGCATCAAAAGAATTAAGGACATCTTGATTTACGGCAACACCCCGCTTAGAGGGGTCTCCCACCATAATCTTCTCCATTGCCGAGGCAATAAGTCCTTGTTCATTGGAACCAAATAAGCACTTAAATTCAGCTTCTGATTTCCAAACCGGCAAACGGCGGGAACCGCGGTCAAAATATTCTTCAGAACATTTGCATGGATAAACATTCTTCATTAAGTGGAGCAAATCTTCATCACCAAGGTATCGAATCTTTGAATCCCCAAAAGTACTGCCATTGCTTGTTAACGAATCATAACTAAAGAGTGTTGATTCAGTATCTGGATATGCAGAACTAAGTCTATTTTCTATTTCAATAATTGACTGTTGAATCAAATAACCCTCATATAAGATGGTTGGATGCCCTTGAACCCACTTTTTTTCATTATCATGGGCATAAACCGCATTTTCAATGACACTAAGGGCGCTTTTATGGAATCCAAGGCCAAAATTATATTCATTACTCTCAAGGATGATTATTATCCCCTGGATCAGCCGCTTATAGTCTATAGAAACATTTTGATAACCCATGGTAATTGCATCACGAATAATATAATCAAGCCGGTCAACATCGATTACAGTAGAATGAAGTGTACGAATTAAACAGTTCAAGAGCCCTTTTTTCTTTATTTCGTTATGTGCGGCCGGAGTCATATTTTGATAATCATCGATATCTAGTTGATGTGCTTCTAAATAAATTAATCCGGTTATGCAACGGGCAAAAAAAGTTTTTTCACTATCATCGTTAAAAAGGTATTCAAATTCAGATATGCCAACGATTGCGCTCATTATTTCGTGAGGCGAAGATTCGGTTACTGCTGAAGATAAAAAAATATCATCGTTTGTTAATTGATATAAATGTTGATAAAAAGTATAGTTCTTTGGGTCAGATATTATTTCTACTTTACTTTTACTTTCTTTGTAAAATTCTTCACCGGTGTGTGAGAAAGGTGCGTGGCCAACGTCATGAAGCAAACAAGCCAGTTCGAATAATTCCTTATAGCGTGCCCATTCATTGCTGTCAAAGATATTATGTAATGTATTTAGTAGATTTATTGAATTGTCTTTATGATAAGTAACAGAATCGTATATTGCATCAAAGGCCATTTTTCCTAAATGGTAGACACCTAATGAATGAATAAACCGGTTGGGAAGCGATGCGGGATAAAGTGATGCGTAACCAGTTTGCCGTATATTTCGTAAGCGCTGAAAAGCAGCGGTGTCGATCACATTATTTACGATTTTTTCATTCACTTCGATATATCCGTAAATTGGGTCCTTTATTTTTTTATAACTCATGCAGCGATACCTAACTCCATAATTACCTCTTCTGACATAAATGCTTTTATAGTTTTCACGCTCAACGTCCATCTAAAATAATCGCTTAAGTCGTCAATTGTTACATTTTCTTTTAACCTAAAAATTCCGCGGCCGGGTACTTCTAATTCTACATCAAAAAAATTCGAATAGTTTTCAACCATATCTAACTGATATTTTTTTGATAATAATAAAATTGCTTTTTCGCCTGATTTTTCTTGTAAGTATTCCACAACTTTCATTCCGTATTTTACAAGAGTTTCAAAATCAACTTCGCGCTTACCGGTTTTTCCCAATATTTCAATAAGTGCATTCGCTGCCAAAACCTCTATTCCTATGAATGTACACATGGTAGTATCCTCCATTTAGTTAATGCTTGTCTATATATTGTGATTGTATCATATGGGGATACCAATTTCAAGCATTGTATTTGCAAAAAAGAACATATGTTTCACCATGTTAAACATGATTATCTTTAGGTTACTATGTATATGTCGTTTTTGTGTTATTATTCTCGAAAAATAAAAAATCCTGTTTTTACAAACAAGATTCTTTTATAAGTTCTTTTTCTACTGGGCTACTAGGATTTGAACCTAGAAATGACGGAGTCAGAGTCCCATCAGGCATGTTACAATTAACCTTACTTAGTAAAATATAAAACAAGATAAATGTAGCATTTATGCGGGTTTCCGACTGCTCACCTGCCTATCGCGGATGAAAGCCTTGATATCACAAGGGAATATTTTTTCCCTAATATCGTGGACAAATCGTGGACATTTAATACGATTCAGTCCAGCTATTTCATCTGCTGTTAGCCCTATCAACATGACGATATCGTCAAATGACTCATTCAGTATATCATATCTTTATTAGAAATTTCAATATATTTGTTCATTACCTTTTTTCATGCTCTGTAGCCATTGCATGGATTTCTTCAATACTTTTATCTTTCCACAATTCTTTCTGCCATTCGGTATAGTCAAATGTATCGCGTTTAATCATACTGATAAACCGTCCGGTATCAATACTTCCGAGGGTGGCAATCAGGGCATCTATCGCTTCTATCCGTACTACATTGTCAGTCCTCATATCAAGTCCTTCATTTCCCTAACTAAATTGAACACTTTCTGGAATACGAGAAGTCTTATAGAAAGGGGCTTATGGCACTCCCTACTCGTTATCACTCTTGCAAAAGCGAAACGCTCCCGCACGTAAAATCAGAATTTACATATGAAATGCCACTCTCATTCCGACTCAAATAAAGCCAATGCCCTTTTAAATCAAAACCAAAATGGAATTTTTCAAGTACATTCATGCCTAGAACTTCGGTAATAACTACATCATCCTCGCTTGGTGTTGCAATCAAAACATCATTGACCACAAAGTCATACAGCACTACAAATGAGACTTTGCGTAAATCACAAACTAAGCCAATATCATTTATACCGTAGTCATTTCGTAAAGAGTTGATTAAGTCTTTGCCCCTGCCTTTAAAAGAACTCATATACGCACGAGCTTCGCTCTCTTCTTTTCCTAAATCAATCAATGCTTTTAATGCCCTTGCATAATCATTAAACCCAAAAACCGTCGGATATCCATGCTTAATTATAGGGTATCCATTTTCATCAGCTACGGTTTTATTCAACGACGTCACTGTAGCACCTGTATCCAGCAACAAATCACTGATTCCATGCTGACGCCAACCATCACCTTGTTTTTGAACTACAGTTAATGGTACAGTCGGTCTTCCGGCACTATTTTCTGCCAACTCGCCCCTTATCTGGTAATCTACTGAAAACATTTCATAATCCTCATAACTCACATGACTTCAAATCCAAGCATACTTGCACTAAATAGTAAATCCATATGACCTGTCAAGCCATACATTGCATCTTCACTAAACTGCCTGTAAATTCCTTTTCCTCTGTCTTCATATGGTTTATCAGCAATAATTACAGGTATTGCAGTATAAGGATTATCTTTGATATTAGTGAGGAAAATCCATTTCCCATCATACATTTCTTTGATTTTCGCTGCGCTTATAACTCTTCGTTCATTTTCAGGTATAATCATCACCATGACTGCCACCTCCTATTAAAGTATCTGTTACTACACTAATCATTCATTTATGTCAACCCTTTCAGGTGTCTTTCAATGCTTCCACAATCTCTAAATATCTTTCATTAGACAATGCCAAAAAATTAATAAGCTTGAACTGCATTCATATCATTTATCTTTTTTCAAAAACCTTGATCTTTACTTATATTATACTCAAATATCAAAAGTATTTCAATTAAAAGTTCATTTTATTGATTTTCTATATCAATACGGTTGTTTGTCAAAATAAGCGCAACCCTAGCTATTCAAGTGGTATAGTTTAGTTAGGCAAAGAAATTTGCATAGATTATTCAGGGTTTTGCATAATACGAATCGGAATCGGGCTAGTTTAATAAAACGGAGACATTTAATTACAATTCAAGAGAAGGATACTTCATTGGCAAAAAATTCAATGCAATAAAGCACATCGACTCATCATATATCGATCTATCGAGCTTTTAGCTTAGCTTTACTGATTAGGAAACAAAACTTTCTTATACGTGTCAAGAAAATTTACACTCCTTGATTATTATTCAGTTTCTCAGTTATTCTGATAACCATACTTTTTATATCAAGTCCATAATACTCGTTTAAATAATCCCGTGTTCCTGAAACTCTTGCATGAGTGTCAGGAATTCCAAACATATCAAAATTGCATTGCGCTAAAAAATCATGACTGGTATGTGATATCATATGCATAGGAAAGGAGTATCACATGCCAAGTAATAATAGTAAATATTCAGAAGAAATGCGAGAGCAGACAGCTAAACTAATTGTTGAAAGTGGAAAATCAGCGACAAGCATGGCAGAAGAACCGGGGATTGACACAAACACAGTATGCCGTTGGGTGAGAGATTATCGGCGCGCAAACAACTTGCCAACATATGCTGAAGCAAAGGGGATCAAGACCTCAACACCAAAAAGTGAAAGGGAATTAATATTGGCGAACAAGGAACTAGAACGTCAATTAAAGAAAAAACAGAAAGAACTATTGGAAGAGAAAGAGAAGGTAGAAATACTAAAAAAATCCCTGCACATCTTCATGCAAGCTCCCGATTGAAATACGAAGCAGTCCGGCAGAATAGCCCTAATCATTCAGTGAGGAAGATGTGCAAAGTGTTAGGGCTTACAACTTCATCGTATTATCAGTGGCTTTCCCGCTATGAGGAACGTCTTAAGAAGCGCAAAAAGGAAAGAGTGCTCGCGGCTTTGATTGGCGAAATATTTGAAGCCAATAAAAAGGTCTATGGTTATCGCAAGATGCATAAAGCATTGGCAAAACAGGGGATGAGGCTAAGCGAATATAAAGTACGGAAGATTATTAAGGAAAGCGGCTATTACCCGATTGTTGTGACTAAATATAAGCCTTACAAAAATACTAAATCAGATGGCAAATATCATGATGACAAAGTGAATAGGGATTTCAAAGCAGAGCTTCCCAACCGTATCTGGGTTGGTGATATCACTTATATAAAGACAAGCATTGGTTTTGTTTATTTAGCCGCTGTAATTGATTTATTCAATAGAGAAATAAGTCGGCTATTGCATAAGCAAAACGAATGATACGGAACTGGTGAAAACTGCTTTAGGCAATGCAATAGCTTATACCAAGGCTTCTTCCGGGGTAATATTTCATAGTGACCGGGGCACTCAATATAGCAGTAAATCATTTCAGTCAATGCTTTTAGAGCATGAAATAATCGGCAGCATGAGCAGGCCTTCCTGCCCTTACGATAATGCTTGCATGGAGAGCTTTTTCAGCAGTGCAAAAAGAGAATGTATTTATCGCAAACATTATGATAGTATAGAATCAGTCAAGAAAGATTTGTTTGAATATATTGAACTCTTTTATAACAGAAGACGTATGCATGCTTCTCTCGGTTATTTAAGCCCTGTAGAGTATCGATTATCGAAAATGGTTTCTTAAGTCCTATGTAACTATAGTTTTTAGGTATGTATATGAATCATAAATCTAGTACACAATTTTCGTCGCAGTACAATCTGGAAAAAGGTAAAAGATGTTACATTGCGGCGGAAAATGCTACGGCTGATTACACTTATTCCTGAAAAGAAATCTCTGTATCTTGCGCTAAAATCATTGAATAGCCGAGATATCAAAAATGTTATGACCAAGTTCGTTGAAATCGGGGTGTCGCCTGTTACGATCAGTAAGCGCCATGATACGCAGGAACTCAAAAGCATATATAGTTTTATGGTTGATTAAAACGGTGAGCAGGCCATAAATCATGTTTAGCAAGGAAGCATTGTCGATTTCATAGGTAGTAGTTAAGGTTGCGGGAATCCTTTTAAACACGGGTTCCTGTTGTTTTTATTACAAAACAATATATAAAAAACGCTATCTATCTATATTGACGGTGCAAAAATCATCAATTATAATCAAAATCAGACACTATCTTGGGAAGCAAAAAGGATTAAGAGGAATTATAATGGCTGAATTGAATCTTAGAACGATTAACAGCTTACTTGGCGAAAGTTTTTTTGTGCCGAAATATCAACGCGGTTACAGGTGGACTGACCGGAATGTTAACGATTTGCTTGATGATATTATGAGCTATGCAAAAGCAATTAACCACCCCGGGAAATTCTATTGCCTACAACCCCTTGCCGTACAAGAAAAAGCGGGTCAATGGCGGGTTATTGATGGCCAGCAGCGGCTTACTACTATTTTTATCATTATTCGGTATTTAATGAAAGAACATCTAAAGGTTGGCAATCTTAAAGAAGATTATGGAAATGATCTTTATAGCATTACTTATGAAACCCGTAAGGGGAGCGAACATTTCTTAAATGAAATCTCATCTTCAGATGAAATCAATAAGGATTATATTGATTACTATTACATGTCGAAGGCGTATCAAACAGTGAAAGAATGGTTTTCCGACGTATCCAAGGTAGATAGAAATGACCGTCATGCTTTTCTCAGTGCCTTGCTGGGAAAAGAGGGGGATCGATGTTCGGTGCAAGTAATTTGGTATGAAACGGATCCGACAGAAAAGGAAGAAGATTTATTCTCGCGTTTGAATATGGATAAAATTCAACTGACTAACGCTGAGCTTATCAAAGCGCAATTCCTCTCTTCATCAAGTTTTTCGGATGATGATGAGGAGGATATTAAAAAAAAGGAAATCTCTCTCCTGTGGGACAAGATAGAACTGGAAATGAGTGACGAGGACTTTTGGGCCTTTCTGACGAATGATGACCAGGATGATTATGAGAACAAAATTGATTTATTGTTTAATGTTTACACGAATAAAAGCAAAAAAGATACCGACCCTTTATTTGCGTTTTTAAAATTTCAGGATATAATTAAATCCGGCAAAGATTTGTGGGATGAGTGGGTGGAAATCGAAAAGATTTATGAAACATTGCGCGAGTGGTATAAGGATCGCGAATCGTACCACAGAATCGGTTATCTCATTTCTGTCGGCTCTTGCTTACATACCCTGATTGATGAAGCAGTAAACAAAAAGATGAGAAAAAATTCATTTAAAAACGGGTTGCAATCAAAGATCAGTGACTACTTCAATAACGTAAGTATTGAGGAGTTGTTATTCGGCAAAGATAATGATAAACTGCACAAACTTTTGGTGCTGTTAAAAAGCGGTAATTCAAATGAGCGCTATCCATTCAAAGCACATAAGAAAAAAGCTTGGAGTCTGGAACATATTCATGCCCAAAATTCTCAGTCTTTGACAAAAGAAGCACAGTGGCGTGAGTGGTTGATACATCATAAAGACTCTTTGACCGCTTTTCCGAATCAGGAAAAGTCTGCCCCTATATATGTGAAATTGCAAAAAACGCTTGAAAAGAACAGTCTGATTACACAGGATTTTGAATCATTATCGCAGGATATAATAGAATTGTTCACATCAGAAGATACAAAAAAGGAAGACTCTGATTCTATGCATGGGATTGGTAATCTCGCTTTGCTTGGCAGAGAGGAAAACTCCGTTCTCAACAACTCAGTGTTTGAAGTGAAACGCCGTGCAATCATTGAACTTGATAAAGACGGGAATTATATCCCGCTCTGCACACGCCGCTTGTTCCAGAAATATTATACTCCTAAAGCGGAAAATCCGCCGCAATATTTCTGGAGTGAAGCCGATAGGAAAGGCTATATTGCTGAAATCAAATCCGTACTTAAAGATTATCTGAGTACAGAAAATGAAACTATGAAAGCGGAGGTTGATACGGATGGCTGATAAATCCTTCTGGAGCCTTGTTGAAGAAAACAAGGTTAAAATACCGATTATGCAACGTGATTATGCACAAGGACGTAAATCAATAAAGGTAGCGGAGATCCGGAATAAATTTTTGAAAACGATCTTCAATGCGCTGAAGTACGGTAAACCATTAACCCTTGACTTTGTGTATGGTTATAAAAACGATGAAATTTTTCTGCCACTTGACGGCCAGCAACGGCTTACAACGTTGTTTCTGTTACACTGGTATATTGCAGTCAGGGAAGGGCATATTGAGGATGTAAAAAAGCAACTTGAAAAATTCTCATATGAGACCCGCCATAGTTCACGCGTGTTTTGCAAGATATTGGCGAATTACTGTCCTGATGATTTTTTAGTTACGGATTTACGGGAGTATATCATTGACGAATCTTGGTTTATGGCGTCATGGACACATGACGCAACCATAAGCTCTATGCTCACTATGATTCAGGCAATTCATAAATGTTATGACGAAACTGAAATCGGCGGAGCATGGGAAAGCCTTACCACAAAAGAGAACGGTCTGATTTCTTTTTATCTGTTGCGTATGGATGACTTCAAGCTTTCGGATGAATTGTATATCAAGATGAACTCCCGCGGGAAGGAGCTTACTGAGTTTGAAGGGTTTAAAGCCCAATATATGAAAGAACTTAGCGGAGAAAAACAACAGGAATTCAATCGTAAAATAGATGGGGAATGGTCTGATTTATTTTGGTCTTTATATAAAGATGGTGAAGGAGACGACATTGCACAGAATGTAGATTCCGCTTTCATGCGCTTCTTTGCCTATGCCAAATCGGTGATAGGTGATGATTATCATGAAAGGTTTGTTCGGTGGCTTGATTTATTTGCGGATTTATTTAGGAATAATCAAGGATTTTTTGATGAACATTTTTATTTTGGTGACGACTATCAAGAGGGTAAGGTTCGGTTGTTTTTTGCGAATGACGCGAAAGATATTAATTTGTTTAAAATGTGTATAGATAATTTTGACGCGAGCTTTCCCATAAGCCAGCAATTAATGCTTTATGGATGCATCCTTCATCTTGAAAAGGAAACCGTAGATTTCAAAACCCGGATTCGTCGGCTTCGTAATCTGGCGGCGCAATCATCAGATGCTATGCGTAAAGAATCGCTGCCTCTTTTATTAAAAGCAACAGAAGAAGTGATTGTGAGCGGTAGCCTCGAAACCGTCAAAACCCTTGAAGGGCGACATTTCAATTCTAGGCAAATAAGTGAAGAAATTGAAAAAGAAAAGTTTAGCAGTCAAAATGCACTTTATCCAACCTTGTGTCAACTTGAGGATAGTATTTTACTAAGAGGTTGCCTGGCAATAATGGTTCTGGATGATGCGGGAAAACTAAAAGGCCGTGCGCTGGCATTTTTGAGACTTTTTGAATATGGACGGCTTTGCGATAAAGAATACGATTTGATTAGTCGCGCACTAGTAACCTTTGGAGATTATTCGCAAACGCAAGGTAGCAGATGCAGACTGGGAAATTACAAGGAAAGCGTCTGGCAGGAGCTTCTTACTCCAAGTAATGAAAGGAAAGACTATGAAGAGAAATTTAAACCTACCCTGACAGCATTGCTTGATTCTATTGATATGACCGAAGAGGTTTCGAAGCAATTAGAAGAACGTGTAAAGGGATATATTGATGAGTGTTATAGTAAAAGTCAATATGATTGGGATTATTACTATTTGAAATATGATGATTTCCGAACAGGAACGGAATCCGGCTTTTATATATGGTATTGCCCCTATGTAGTTACAAAACTTTATAAAACAAGATTAAGCGGATATCACTGGGATCCGTTCTTATTGGCGGTCAACACAATCCTGGGACACAAAGGAAGGGTAAGGGAGATCACTGGATATGCAAATGATCCGTTAAATTTGAATGGTGTAGAAATAGAAAGTGATGATTATGGTTTTATATTTAGCGGTAATGAACTCGTTTTGAATGATGCTGTTTCTAAAGGCTTACTCACTATATCGGAAGAAGGATACTTTCTGGAAATCACCCAAGATCAAGAAATTGATACAGAAGACAGAGTGGAAAAATGTGCCATTATAATAAAAGCTATATTTACCGATTTGTAATTGTGCTTCGCTTAGTATCGCTTGTACCAGAAAAGAAATGGGTCTGTGAATAAATGGACCCGTTGACAAACTCCAAATAATGAGCCTAAAATTGCCTCCGATATGGTATAATTAAGCCATGTCAGGAGACAAATATTTATGATGGGAAAACAGGATAATCAGATGCAGATGATGATTTTTGATATCGAATCCATGATACCGGAAAACCATCTTTTGAGGCAGATTAAAAAGGACCTGTTGACAAACTCATATATTTTCAACCACAAATTTTATTACCCAGTAATGACTCATTTATTGGCTTCGAAAAAAGATGATTCATGCTGCTTTTATTGTTTTTATCATCCTTTTAAGGTTAAGTGCAGTAGCGGAAAGCAGGCATTCCTCGGTCGCCCTATGGATACCCCTCTTCCTTATGCTTTTTAAATTATGTTCCCGTTTCAAAACGGCAAAAGTACCTTCTGCCCAGATTTTTCGGAGCCTCATCATCTCAAAATATCTTGGGGTTTCATATTTTTGTTTGTTCCGATGAAAGGCGGGATAGTTTGCACTGGCATTAATCCTGACCCCGCCCTTGTCTATTTCACAATGCAGTAAGTTTGGACAATCTTTGCATTCCTTGCGCGGTATCTGATATAAGCGATAGTAGTTCATAGTACATTTCTTGTATATAATCCGCTGAAATGTAAGAAGCTTTTCCTTCTCACATAGAAACCCATCGGTTTCAGGGCAATAGCGGAACCCCTTTTTCAAAGCATTGTTCTGGTAAACCCTGATTGCAGTATAGCCGTCAATCTCCAACAGTTCCAAGCCCCGGTGGATTGCACCGACATCATACCCTCCATCTAGTGCAAGCGTATGAATTGGATAACCTAGGTTTTCCTTTTGTTTCTTTAAATGGTTGAGGAGCATGTCGCTTTCACGGATATTTGCCGGATGGCAGTCTACCCCTGTGACGATTCCATTGGCAGTGTCCACCGTCATTTCCGTAAGATATCCCAAACCTTTCTTGCTCCTCTGGTTGATGTAACCACAATCGGGATCGGTGGTGCTTTTGAGTACACGCTTCTCCACTTCTAAAGGCTTCGGCGGATGGTATCCAGGAAGCTTAGACATTTCTTCTTCCAGCTCGTCTAAATATCGGATGGCAGATTTTTGAACTATGTTTATCGATTCTGTTGTACTTTTTATTGAGATATTTGCTGGCAGGAAGGAGCCATCCGCCACTGCCTCCCCGGAAACAAGCCCCTTTTCGATGCATTGCAAAACAATCCCATTGAAAAGCTCTAGGAATACTTGTCCATCTTGGAACCTGCGCTTTCTGTTCTGGCTGAATGTGGAGTGGTCCGGCACCCTATTTGCCAAATCCAAGCCGCAAAACCAACGGTAGGCAATGTTCAATGACACATCCTCTTCCAATCTGCGCTCCGACTTAATCCCATAAAGATATCCAATGAGCAGCATCTTCATCATAACAACGGGGTCAATGGATTTCCTGCCCGTCTTGGAATAAAAGGGGGCTGCTTTCTCATAAATAAAGTCAAAGTTTACACAATTTTTAATCTGCCTCAAAAGATGGTTTTCCGGTATCATGGATTCGATATCAAAAATCATCATCTGCATCTGATTATCCTGTTTTCCCATCATAAATATTTGCCTCCTGACATGGCTTAATTATACCATATCGGAGGCAATTTTAGGCTCATTATTTGGAGTTTGTCAACGGGTCCTTTTTTTCACAAGCTCAAAGAAATCGCTGTATTTGGCACTGAAATCTTTGAATAGCCGAAAGATTAAGCCCATCATGAATGAGTTTTCGTAATTATTAGTAAGCGACATGATAGCAATGAATTGCGTTGCTTGTATAATTATAGGTAAGCATGTGTCTCCCATGAAAATTAAGGCCAATTAATCAAGCTTTTAAAGTAATTATTAATCCCTGACTTTGAAAACTGAATAGCACCATAATCACCAATCCATTCAATAATATCATCAAAATCCTTTCTATCTAAATCGATTTTTACTGCTTTTGGCATATAAGCTTTCGCATCTTTTGAGAATCTGCTTGTTGTAGCTAAAATAATTCCTGTCGGAAACTCATCTTCTGCAATTGCAACTCCTATCAATTCTCTGATTGAAGAAATACCAATCGCATCATTCCAATGTTTACATTCAATTAGGATTTTTTCATTTACTTTTCCGTTTTTTCTTTTTAAGGCAATTATATCCCTTCCGCCATCTCTTGTTTTTTTGGTTAATTCAACTTCATAACCATATTCTCGAAAAATGTCAGCGACAAGCTCTTCAAAAATTCGAGAATCGCTATTGGGGATTTGATTTAAAAAGTCCGTGTTGTTGTCTATTTTGTCAATTAATAGCGGAATTGCATAGTTTAATGTTTCATAGTCATTTGACAAATTATTTTTCTCGTAGAATTCATTACGCCAAAAATCATATTCGTTTTGCCTTGCAAATGCTTCCCTATGAGATGAAGTATTATCACAAATAATTATGTTTCCTTCGCGAATCAGCTTATCAGCCCTCCCCATAACTCTGTAAATAGGGGGTAGCTTTCTCCCATTATGTTTATATTTGATATATTTAACATGAAATCTTTTTAAAAATCTATCAACTATTTCACGGCTGTATCTTTCTTTTAAAAAATTTATTTGAATCATTTTATATTTTTTGCTTTTTAATTTGCTCTTTGGCTCACCGAATTCAACAATGATGCTAGGATATATCTCTACCTTAAATCTTGATTTTTCATGTGTTCTATTAAAGCCGTACCGCTTAAAAACGTAATAATTATGGGCCAATAATTCTTTCATAAATACCTTCCGAACTAACTTTGCTATAATGGCATAACAATCTTTTTTTCGTACTTTTATTATAATATCACATTCAGTTGCTGGCAACAATTCCTTATACTACATCAAAAAGATTTTCCATTTGTTGATAAGTCAGGCTACAGTCATAAAGCATTTTAGGATGCAGCAGAGTAATCTATCCGGAATAACATCAGTATATGTTTTCGTAAGCATATAGTCTTATTTACCATTAGATCAATCAATATTACTGTTATAGATTTCATCTAATAAAGTTCGCACTTCCTGTTTAAAGTCATCCCATATCTTTTTTGCTTCTTTGCTTCTTTGCTTCTTTCGAAATTAAAAGGGACGTATTCGCCAGTAGAACGAAGTTTCGACCAGGGTTTCATGCGTTTGATATAGTCTGCATGAAGTTCTTTTGGTATTGAATCGGGTATTGTAGCAGCTTCAAACTTAGCATACATCATCATATGAAAGGTAATAGAACTAGCTTCAATAACAATACTCAATTTTTTTATCTTTTTGCAAATATCTATTTTAGAATAACTTTTATCGTATATAGAAAAGCTAATGGCTTTAACAAAGCTATTCATATTATCAATATCATCTTCAGTCATTATTGGGGGATTTCTATTAATAAGCTCTTCGATACTATTAACGGACATCTTGAACTTATAAAGTATTTGTTTGGTGCTTAGAGTTGATTTTTTTGTGGTTGCTTTATTTATGGTCGTTTTATTTGAAGGACTTAAAAACGATTCTCTATTAATAATAATCATATCTTTGCTGTCGGCAAAGCTATCAATATAACTCTTATTTATTTTATGTAAGCACATTTGAACTTCAATCAGTCTTGTACGTGTGACAGCGGTATAAAGCATGATTCCAGCAAAAAAATCTGCCAACCAAATCTCGCTCTGTGCAAGCAGAGCATCTTTAGTTATGCCAAGGAATTTTTCAAAATCTCTTCTATTTTTATTATCTAAAGTAGTATCCTTTTCGATAATGTCCCGTAGGGCTCGAACAGCTAATAAATCATTTCCCTGCGGTATTATGTCTATTACATTACGAAATTGGGAAATTATATCTCTCCTATGTATTTTCAAGGCTCTTTCCTTAACCTTACCAGTAGGATGGCTATCAAGGCTTATTGTGCCGGCTAACAGTCTTGATACTTGAGAATCAACGCTTGCATCATCATACCTACAATCCGGGTCAATTGTCTTCACTAACATCTCGACAGTTTTTATTAGTCGGCCCTTTATAAATCTTACTCAGATTAAGAATTTTTTAGAACGAGTTGAAACATAGTCTCATAATAATCTCTCCAAAAAACATGCAAGTTATTCAAGTAAATTTGCAAGTAAATTAAGATTCTAAACATGTTTAATTAATAATTGAAATGATAAAATTATATCATGTTTGATGGTCAATTTCAATGTCACTACAGATTGATAGATTACGCTGGCCAGCACCTCTATCAAAATGCAGAGTGGATAATGTATAGATTTTATCTAAAACATAACCGTCTCTTGCATATCAAAAAAATGATGGCTTCTCTGGTTTTTTTACTATCAGAAGCGATCGTAAAATGAAAGGAGCTTCCAAATGGATGCAGAAAAATTATATGAAAACAGTGCATTTAGCACGAATCTTGGGCTAACCGACTACGCAGAGCTAATGGCAAAGCTTGACGACATTAATGGATACATACGTGGGTCAGGCAACAAGAATCAGAAACAAGGCAAGAAGAGCGGAACTAAGAAGCTCAAATTGCGTATTAAGTGCCTGGAACTTGAAAACGAACGCACAAGACAGGCAATCCAGGCATTCATGATGCAGGCGCAAATGCAACAAGTACAATAACAGGTTTATACGGCACAATATCCGGTCAAATCAAACACTAATCCTTGGTGGCAAACAGTTTTAATTCGTTCGTTGCCATCAGCGGTAAGTTTGATAGGAACAGCAATGATGAATGGCAGGAAGCAATCAAATTTATGCGTACCCATTAATATGGAAACGTTATGTTTGCCGGATAAGCGAAAATAATAGTTTGCTACAGTGTGGATGGTGCGGCAACAGCCGCGCTATCCACTTTGGCAACGTTTTACTTCATTCATCCTAATCGTTCGTCTTTCAACATCATATATGATTTCTGCTTTTTCGTCAAGAAAGATACATATAGATTCCGAACGAACGCCGAACGAATGAATTGAGTAAGGAGAGAGGACAAATATTATGAATATTAAAAATATGGCACAGAAAATAGTGACACACTACTGGAAACATAGTGGAAAACGAGCTGCACCAATTAAAGTTACTTCCTGTGAGTTGGTTAATGGCGAGGAAAGGTGTATATACACTATTAAACTTAATCCAGGTACGCAGGAAAGCTTAATCTTTAATCGGGCAAAAGATATTCAAACAGCTTTGCAGCTACCATTGTTCCAACCTTTCAAAGAAAATCTCACAGTCCGAATAGCAGTATCGGAAAAGCCGATTAATGAAAACAGTTTAAGGAAGATGCTGAATAGCTCAGCGATTTGCAGGAGCAAAATGATTCTTCCAATTGCGCTTGGCTATGATATGCGAGGGGCAATGCGCTTTGTCGATTTGGTTAAGCTGATTCATGCGATGTATGCCGGGTCAACCGGTTCCGGCAAAAGCGTAGGTTTATGGAGTTTAATTGCAAGCATCATATATTTACAGCCGGTAAAAAAGGTGAATCTCTTGTTGTTTGATGTTGGGGCATATGCCTTAGATATATTTGCCGGTATTCCTCATTTATCCTACTCTATAATCAAGGATGTCAATACCGCTGTTTATGTCTTGCTAAAACTTGTTGCCGAGTTGGAACGGCGGATGAAGCTTAGTATTAATGAATTAGTCCACGAACCCGCCTTAATTTCTATAATCGACGAATACTTGTCGATTTTGTCAAATATAAGCGACAAGAAATTAGCCCAATTAATAATCGATTGTATATCAACTATTCTACGACACGGACGGCAAGCTAAAATGTTTTTAGTTGTTGCACTCAAGACCCTACTCTTAAAAATATGAAGATCGACATTGGGAATATTACAACACGCATTGCATTTACCTGCGCAAAATTTCACAACTCAATAGCCATCTTAGGGGAAAGTGGAGCCGAAAAATTGCCCGGTAAAGGAGCTATGCTTTTCAAATCCAACGAAAACCCTCAGCCTACGTATCTACAAGGAGCATATATATCTAGGGATGAGCTTGAAAAGCTAGTTACATTCGTAAAATCACAGCCCCATGATTTAAATAGGAAGTTTGTGATTCCCGAGATGGACATATCTCAGTTTTCGGCAATCGTAGATAATACTGGTGAGTTACTTCATAGTAATAAGAAAGAATTGGCAGAAATCATTCGTTGGATGTTAGGGCGTAAAAGCGTTTCTAAGATGCAGATCATGCAGGAATTTAAGATGGGCAACAGGGCGGATGCCATTTTGGATAGCTTGTATTCCATGAATCTTATCACGGATAGGAATGCAAAGCAGCCACGTACTGTTCTCCCCAATAGTATTGGCGAGGTATCAGATGATGTTATCTCGTTTTTACAGGCAAATGATATTTCTGAAGAAGATATAACCGAGATTCTTGAGTCTAAAACCTAAAGGTGGTTTAGCAGTGTGAGAGTAAAGCCTCACGTGAAATTGGTGGCTCTCTCCGCGGCAGAGACCGCAGGGAGCAGGCTCTTGAAAGAGATGCGAAGAATTAACCCTAAATCAAGTTAAAACGCATTCTATGAAAGGAAGTAATTAATATGACCAGTGAAGATTTTTCCGAAGTTATGGAGCAATTTGATAATTATTATGATGAACACGGCAAAAATTTACTGATGTTGCCAAATAAAATAACAAGTTTAATCGGCAGCGATAATCTTGCTGATGCACTTGATGATATCGGCAAAATACTTTTACAATTAAACAATCGGAGAGAAGCTTACGCTTATAAAATGGGTGTGATTCTTAGTGCTGTAAAAGCTAAATTACCACACGGTAGTTATGAAAAATGGGTGGAAGATAAACTACCGTTTTCATTAAGCTTGGCTAGGGTTCTCGTAAAAGTCGCCCGCGAATTTTCCTATAACCCACAACTGGTTGTTGATTTGGGTATAGCAAAAGCTGAAATTATTTCAAGAATAAAAAACTTGGATGAACGTGATCGATTTATTAACGGCTCTCATATTATTGGCGGAAAAAATAGAAATGTTTTTAAAATGAGCAAAAGTGAATTAATATCTGCATATCGCAAGTATATGCTATTTCCAGAACAACAAAAGAAAATACCAGAGTCCATTCTTCTTGAAATTACCAAAACGAGTATAATTACAGATCGAAATGATTATCTACTGTATCTCAAGAAAGTACGAGAACACGTTAATAATTTAGTGGCGCGTTTGGAAAAAGATCAAAAGGATAATGATTCTGATGAAATCTTATCAAAAATATTCAGTGTCAGCAAGCAGACCATTTACAAGGAAATGAAAAGCGGAAAATTCGGCGAGCCGGTTCGTATCGGCAGGGCTTATAAAATACCAAAGATATTTATCTGGAATAAATTCTTTATAAATTATAATTGAAAAGCGATTGGCTTAAGCATCTGCTCATGCTACAATATTATCAAGGTTAATTGTAGCATGAGTAGGACTTCCAGGCTATTTTGAAAGGAGTGATTTACTTATGACTGCAACTATACAAGAAAAGAAAGATAGGCCCAATTATTTCATCCTAATTCGTTACAAGGATTAAGGCACGGGAAAGGAGCATCAGAAATGGGTATCGACAGATATACCGGTAGATGGCAATAACAAAAGGCGAGCCAATGCAAAATGCAAAGAGGTATTAGCGGAATTTGAATCGGATAATATTGATATTGATTTAGGCAAGGATATTTTATTTATTGTATTTATCAAGGAATGGCTTGAAAACTTAAAACCGTCTATAGAATATGTGACCTATATGGGTTACAAGCGGATTATTGAAAACCAGATAGTGCCATTCTATGAACCCAAAAAACTAAAAGTTAAAGACGTAACACCGCTACACATCAATCAATACATAAATTATAAGCTTAAATCAAAATCTCCGAACACAGTCCGGAAGCACTTGTGGAATTTTTCTAAATGCTTTGATAGTGCGATTAAGCAAAAATTAATTACATTCAATCCTGTGAAGGGTATCGACATGCCTAAGAAAGTGAAATTTACAGGAGCAAAGCATTATAATGAAAAGCAGATTAACGAGCTTATGGGCGTAGTCAAAGGCGATATAATCGAAGGCATCATCTTATTTGCGATATTCTATGGTATGCGCCGGGGAGAAATCATCGGCTTAAAGTGGAACGCTATTGATTTTGACCGCAAAACCTTCATGGTACAGCATACGGTTACTAAAATTGGTAAAGACCTGCATACCAAAGATTCAACTAAGAATAAGAGCAGCTACCGATCTATGCCGATGTCGAGCATTATCATTGACGCGTTGAATCAAATTAAAGCGAGTCAGGACGAATACAGAAGCTTGCTACCAAATGATTACATTGATAATGGCTATGTATTCACCCATGCCGACGGCAGACTTATTTACCCGAATTACGTTACAAGGCGTTTCAAGCAGATTTTGGTCAAAAATGATTTACCAATCATCCGTTTTCATGATCTAAGACATTCATCAGCCAGCTATTTGCTGCACCTTGGCTTTAGCTTAAAGGAGATTCAGGTTTGGCTAGGACACGGTGATATCGGAACGACGATGAATCTGTACACGCATTTGGACATGGAAGCCAAAAGAAATTTAGCTGATAATCTCAACGATAAGTTCACCAATTTTGGCAAATAAAAATTAATATCGTGGACAAAATCGTGGACATTTCAGTTTTGACACAAAAAAAGATAGAATCAAAGTTTCGAAAACCTTGATTCTATCAGCTTTTTTTCAACTGGGCTACTAGGATTTGAACCTAGAAATGACGGAGTCAGAGTCCGTTGCCTTACCGTTTGGCGATAGCCCATTGCTTGTACACGGTTTGAGGGTTTGTTTTGGTAAACTCTACTTTTGGATTATACAAGATAGGGATAAAGATTGCAAGCCCCAATCACTTTGATTCATTTATATGAAGAGTGCCTGCGAAGCAGGATTAGTTTATCTTTGGTGTTGAATCTTTGCTCAACGCCTTAGATAAACTCTTCATATTTCCCATCTGGCATAAAATTCCTGCATAACATAAAAAGCCAGCTTCTTATGTTTTTTATCAGCGGATAACAAGCCTTTAAGGTTATAATAATTCTGAAGTGAATGAAGCCTTCTTGGACAACGGAAGTCGAACAATATCCACGGGCTGATGCCTTTGACATAAGGGATTTTACTTAAGACCTCAACCTGCCGCTGATAGACATAAAGCTGATTATCTTCGGTCATCAGTTCATCTTTTGAACCATGGTGAAAAGCGCGGGCATCAGCTCCCAGCTCGCAGATTACGACGGGTTTCGCTGGTTTTGAATTATCAAACAAGCGGATTAAATTATTAAATTCAGGTTGATACCAGCCAAAATACTCATTAATGCCGATGATATCAATGTACTCACTCAAGCGGTCATTGATTAATAAAGCCTCACCGTCATAGAGACAGGCGGCCGAAACAAGGCGCGCCGGGTCAAACGATTTCGCTGTTTGCGCAAGGCGGCGCATGAATTTAAGGCGGGCATCCGAATCAACATTTTCATTGCCAACCGACCAGATAATAACACTTGCCCGGTTGCGGTCCCGCGTAATCAACTCTTTTAATTGATTTTCGGCACAGTTATATACATTTTCATTTTCAAATTCTATCGCCCAATAAACCGGAATTTCTTCCCACAGCATGATTCCCATCTCATCGGCAATCCGCGCCGCTTGCACTGAATGAGGGTAATGGGCAAGGCGCATATAATTGCAGTTCATTTCTTTCGCAATACGGTAATTTTCGCGGATTTCTGCTTCACTAACACTTTTCCCATTAAGCACACTATCTTCATGGGCACAAATTCCTTTGAGCAATATCGGTTTGCCGTTTAAATAAATTTCTGTGCCAACGACTTTAATTTCGCGGAAGCCAATCCGGTCACTTACTTTATCCTCACCATATTCAAGAACAACATCATATAATTTCGGATTTTCGGGCGACCAATGCACGGTTGCAGTTCCGTTTTTTAGAGAGCCATCGACAGTAATTAAAGCTTGAATACTGCCATCCGGGGCAAGTGACAATGAGAAATCCCGGATAAAGGTTTCCGGAACCCGTAATATTTCTACATCCCGGTAAAGGCCGCCATAATTAAACCAGTCCGTATTTTCGCAAGGGACATTAGTTCTTTTCCGGGTATTATTAACAACTACTACAATACGGTTTTCGTCCTGAAGAACATCAGTTACCTCAACTTCAAACGGTGTAGAAGCACCTTCATGTTTCCCCATATATTGGCGGTTTACAAACACATATGCGACATAAGCCGCGCCGCTGAAATGCAAGAAAACGCGCTTTTCGCCGTGGTTTTTGTAACGGAATTTCCGGGTGAAAACCATTGACCCTTCATACAAAAATAAGCGCTCGGAATGGAGGTTCCAGCATGATGGTATCTGCATTGTCTCCCAGGTATCAAAGCTATAGTCAAGCGGATAAGGGCGCCCCTCTTCATCGTGGGTATTTTCCTCAAAAAATTTCGCCCTTAAACAGTTGTCATATTGGTCAATGCCAAAATGCCACACTCCATTTAATGATTCCCCGGGCCGGTTTAAATCACCCAGCCGGCCAGATAGCTGTTTTGCCTGATAAGGTGCGGTAAAGTCATCATTGTGGATACTTTCGAGAAAATTTCCGGCTTGATTTTCCATTTTATTGACCAACTTTCTACTTTAATTTTATTCGTCCCAGAATATTATTTAGAGTTGTTGCCCGCTCTGACATTTCCTCAGAAGCACTGGCGGATTCTTCGGATACGGCGGCGGATTCTTCAGCAAGTTGGGCATTTTCATGAATATTTGCCGAAATCTTATCAACGGCAATATCAACTTCGCTGATTGTTGCTTGCTGTTCCTTTAATGACATGTTTATTTCAAAGCTTATCGCCATTATTTCTTCGGCTTTTTCCGAGACGGCCTCAAGATTTTTCTTTGTCTCATCCATTATTTCGATGCCATGAGTTACTTGTGAGGTGCTATTGTGGATTAATTGGGCTGTTTCTTGGGCGGCCTCGGCACTCATTGCCGCCAGCTTGCTTACTTCTTCGGCAACCACGGCAAAACCCCGGCCGGCTTCCCCTGCCCGTGCCGCTTCAATTGCAGCATTTAATGCAAGCAGGTTGGTTTGCGATGCAATATCATCAATTGATTGAATAACGTTTTGAATGCTTTGAGAGCTTTCGTTAATTGCATCCATTGATTCCATCAGCCGATTCATTGACTCGGTTGATTTCTTAAGAAGCACGCCAGTTTCAGATACACTTTCGGCTGATTTTTGCGAACGGGTAGTATTTTCTTCAACTTTTCCCCTTACTTCGGATACAAAAGCAGAAAGGCCTTTTACTGAAACCGCCTGGTCGGTCGAAGCTGCTGCCAACCCTTGGGCCCCTTGAGTAAGTTCGTGTGAACCAACGGAAATACGGTTCGCCGCCATGGAGACGGTTTCAGATGTATTTTGAACTTCCGTAAAGACATTGTTTAGTTCTTTTAGCATATGGGCGATTGCAATCCCGGTCCGGTCTTCGGGGCACCGGGGTTCGACATGGAATGAAAAATCACCGGATGAAATTCGTTCAAGATAGTCCGATTGCTGTTTATTAAAAACTTCCATACTACGAAATGAATCAGCAAGCAAAGCGATTTCGCCATGATAATCGCCTTCAAGTGCTGAAACAGGCGCACCGGATGCCAAAGTATTTGCCGCGTTTGTGACATCTTTAATCGGGTTGACAATCATATTTTTGATTGCGGCATAATTTAAAACAAATGCAAGGCCGAAAATAATCGCAAATGCAATTACCGATACAATAATCATAATATATATCGGGGCATTAACAATTCTGGTTGGAATTGATGTATACAGTATCCAATCATTAACCACATGATTTGCGGTATAATATTGTCCGCGGATATTTACAGTTTTGTCGCTAATATTTTTTAAAGCACTTAAACTTCTATTCTCAATGGTAAACAAATCTTGAAAAATGGTATCTTCATTGGCATCAAGATAAGGCATAAATGCAGGATTGCTATGAACAATAATTCCGCCTTCAGCATCGGTTAAAAAAGCACCGCTTCCTGAACCGATATTGCTTTTCGCAACTATATCGCCAACAGTAGTAATAAATACATCAGCCGCAACAACACCGGCAATCTGCCCATTCTGTACGATTGCCCGGGATATAGTAATAACAAATTCATTGGATGTGGCATCAAGATAAATATCGGTGATAACCGCTTCATTAGGTGAGGCGGCAGCTAGTTTGTACCACCCGCGTTCATTAGCCTGCCAACTACTATAGTCCGGTTCCCACTCATCACTGAAGATACCGGTCCCGTCCGGATAACCGATATAAACACAGTAAAAGTCCGGATTATTCCGGTCATGACTTATCATAATATCAAAAATTTCATCATCAGACATATTTCTTAAAACAGAAAAATCAGTAGCAACAGAATTCATATAATTTGCTTGTTGCATCAGCCAAGTATTAATTTGCTCGGCACTAAGCGCCGTTTCAGCGGCAATCCGCTGCTGCGCCTGCTGATGAATAGCCGTCCCGCCGATAATACCTCCGATTAAAGTGATAGTTGCCATTCCAATTGCGGATATAATCAATATCCGAGTTAACAATTTTGTACTAATACTTTTCATTGAATCCCTCCTTGTTTGTTGACACAATTACACAATTTATACTTCAAACATTAAATCACCATAAGTCGGTATCGGCCAATAAGTTATATCAACCATCATTTCTAATCTATCTGCCGAAACACGAAGTAACTCCATTGCTTCCTTCACTTTATCCTTATAATAAAATGCCCGCGCCCGGTTATCAGGGATAGTAAAGGCGATATTTTCATATTCCTTAAGCCTATTAAGGTATGATTGCATTATGATTAAGTGATCAGTGATTTCCTTTAGTAGTTCAGTTTGAACGGTTGCCTTAATTCCGGCGGCATTTAATTGATTAACTGTATACGCAAGCTCCCCGGTATAACGCATCACCGCCGGGATAATCTGCTTTGAAGCCATATCAATCATAGTTTTAGCTTCAATGTTCAGCGTTTTTGAATATGTATCATAAAGGATTTCTTTGGTTGCGGTTAATTCAGCCCGGGTAAAAATTTGAAATTTCTCATATAAAGCCACTGCTTTGTCGGTTGTTAAAGTTTCAACAGCTTCTACCATGGTCGTAATATTTGGTAACCCGCGCTTTTCCGCTTCTGTTACCCACTCTTCAGAATAACTGTTTCCGTTAAAAATAATCCGCTGATGATTAAACATATATTTCTTGATTAAATCATGCACGGCAAGATCAAAATCTTCGGCATTTTCTAAAATGTCAGCCGCTTCGCAAAATGCCTCGGCAACAATTGCGTTTAAAGTCGTATTCGGGCTTGCGACTGAATCCGATGAGCCGGTCATGCGGAACTCGAATTTGTTGCCGGTGAAAGCAAAGGGCGAGGTACGGTTGCGGTCGGTGGCATCCTTAATTAAGTCGGGTAAAGTTGACACACCTGTCATTAATTTTCCGCTTTCTTTAAGGGAACCGGCGGAACCGGTTTCAACCAGTTGACGGACAACGTCTTCCAACTGCTCACCAAGAAAGATAGAAATAATTGCCGGCGGTGCTTCAAAAGCGCCAAGACGATGGTCATTTCCGACATCGGAAGCGCTTTGCCGGAGTAGGTCGGCATGAGTATCAACTGCTTTCATGATACAGGCAATTATTAATAAAAATTGAATGTTTTCATTCGGGGTCTCACCGGGGTCAAGCAGATTTGTCCCGGTATCGGTATTAAGCGACCAGTTATTATGTTTGCCGGAACCATTTACCCCGGCAAAGGGTTTTTCATGGAGCAAGCAGCGTAAGTCATGACGGACGGCAACACGTTTCATTGTTTCCATTACGATTTGGTTGTGGTCGACGGCAATATTGGCAGTTTCATAAATTGGCGCTAATTCATGCTGGGCGGGAGCAGTTTCGTTATGCTGGGTTTTCGCAGTTACCCCCATTTTCCAAAGCTCCTCATTTAAATCTTTCATAAAAGCGCCAATCCGTTCGCGGATATCACCAAAATAATGGTCATCCATCTCATGGCCTTTGGGGGCGGGGGCGCCAAAAAGGGTCCGCCCGGCGAAAATAAGGTCACGCCGTTTCAAGTACTTTTGTGCATCAACAAGAAAATATTCTTGTTCCGGCCCAACCATTGGTGTAACTTTTTTACTTTTATCATCACCAAATAAACGGATAATCCGGAGTGCCTGGATATTTATCGCTTCCATTGAGCGGAGCAGGGGTGTTTTTTTGTCCAAAGCTTCACCGGTATAGGCACAAAAAGCGGTTGGGATACATAAGAAAACACCGGCAGCAGTTTCCTTTAGAAATGCCGGTGAGGTAATATCCCAGGCGGTATAACCGCGGGCTTCAAAGGTGGCCCTTAAGCCGCCGGAGGGAAATGAGGAAGCATCCGGTTCGCCTTTGATTAATTCGCGGCCGGAAAAATCCATAATCATAAACCCTTCCGCATCGGGATGGGTGATAAAAGAATCATGCTTCTCGGCAGTAATTCCAGTTAGGGGCTGAAACCAGTGAGTATAATGGGTTGCACCATTTTCCATCGCCCAGTCTTTCATCGCTTTCGCAACAATATCAGCTTCGGCAATAGTTAGCTCGCCACCCTGGTCAATGACTTTTTTGACATCACGAAAGACTTCCCCGGGCAGGTAATCTTTCATTTTGCCAATCGTAAAAACGTTTTTGGCAAAGATTTCTTCGACATTTATCATGGGAGGCTCCTGTGTGGACGTTTTTTCTGTAAATTCTGCTAATTTGATTGTTATTATACGGCAATTGACTGTGCGGTGTCAAGGTTTTAAGCCAATATTCCGCGTGTAAGTATTCTCTGCACTTCGCCGCAAGACACGCTTCCGCTCCAAGAGAAATCGTTACGTTACATACGGTTTCTGAACCACGAAACCTAGTAACGACGTTTCTCAAGGGTCTGCTTGCGAAGTCAGAAATACTTACTCACGCCTCTTTCCTTAATATATCCCCCACTTCCGGCGGCCGGGCCAGACTAACATACAGAATCTGGCGCGGGTGCGGTGCATCCGGCACCGATACCCCATTTTCATCAGTAATATGAAGAACTTCAACCGGAATATTCTGCCCGTCAGGTTTCATTATTTCAATACTTTCGCCAACGGCAAATTTGTTTTTTTGCTCAATGCAAGCACCTTTATTTTGGTCAACAGCCGAAACCGTACCAAGATAAATTGCTTCATTGATATAACTTGCAGTTTCATAAATTTGACTTGTTTCATCAGTTTTGCCAAAATAAAAACCGGTTGAAAAAAAACGGTAGGTACAACGTGAGATTTCGGTTTGATACCAATTCATATTATTCCGATATGAATCTCCGGAATTGAAGAAGTCATCGATTGCTTTACGGTAAGTACGGGCAACGGTTGCGATATAAAGAGCAGTTTTCATCCGGCCCTCAATTTTGAAACTGTCGATTCCGGCACTGATAAGTTCGGGGATAAATTCGACCATACATAAATCACGGGAATTGAAAATATAAGTTCCGCGTTCATTTTCAAGAACTGGAAAATAAAGGCCGGGGCGCTGTTCCTCAACGACGGCATATTTCCAGCGGCAGGGGTGGGTACAAGCGCCTTGATTAGCATCGCGCCCGGTAAAATAGTTACTCAAAAGACAGCGGCCGGAATAAGAAATACACATTGCCCCATGAATAAAACATTCGATTTCCATGTCACCGGGTATATTTTTACGGATTTCAGTTATTTCAGAAAGTGAAAGTTCACGGGCGGCAACCACCCTCCTGACTCCTTGGCTATACCAAAAGCGGTAGGTCAAAGAGTTGGTATTATTTGCCTGAGTGGAAATATGCACCGGAATTTCCGGACAGATTTCCTGTGCAAGAGAATACATACCGGGGTCGGCGATAATGAGGGCATCAGGCTTTATTTCTTTTAGTTCATCAAAGTATTTTCTGGCTTCTTTCAGGTCGTCATCGTGGGCAAAAATATTTGCCGTAACATAAACCTTGACCTCATGTTCATGGGCAAAATTAATCCCTTTCCGCATTTCTTCCAGGGTAAAATTTTTCGCTTTTGCCCGCAGGCTAAAGCTTTCACCGCCGATATAAACTGCATCCGCACCAAAATTAACGGCCGTTTTTAGCACCTCAAGGCTACCGGCGGGAATGAGAAGTTCAGGTTTTTTTCGCATATAATTTTTCACCTTAAATAGCTTACCGCTACCCCGTCCCCAACATCGAGAATTTCCGTACACAAATCATCGCGGTGTTTAAGTTCATAAAGATAATCACGCATCCGGGCGTGGATTGTCCGGTCACGGCGGGTCACGGCATAACGTGATTCAAGAATATCACCATCTTGTAAAACATTATCAGTAATCAAAATTCCGCCGGAAACCAAAAGCCTTAATATTTCCGGCAAAAAATTAAGGTATTGGCCCTTTGCTGCATCCATAAAAATGAAATCAAAAGGCTTATTTAACGTTTTTAGGATTTCTTCCGCATCACCCTCCAGCAAGGTGATTTTATTCTTTTTATTATGTAATTCAAAGTTTTGCGCTGCAATGACACTACGCCCTTTATCCCTCTCAATCGTGATAATCTCACAATCACCCGGACTACATTCACTCATTAATAAAGCTGAAAAACCAATCGCTGTCCCCACCTCGAGAATGCGTTTTGGTTTTTGGATTGTCAAAAATAATTTTAGTATCCCTTGCACTTCCCGCTTTATGACAGGAATGTCACTTTTAATTGCAAATGCAAATAATTCTTCCAAATAAGGTGTATTTCCCGGGTCAAGCGAATTTAAAAAAACCGATGTCCGTTCTGCTATATTCATATTCTACCTATCCGGAAGAATAACTAAGTCATTCTTCCCAAACGAAGTATTAGATTTTTTTAGCCGGCGTTTTTGGCCGGCTTAGAAAATCTCTTCGTTTTATTCACTGCCGGAAGACATTACCGCCAGCATTTCCGCCACGGTCATAACTGTACTAAGGTCATAAATTCCCGGCTTTATTTCCCCCCGATGTTCGGAAAGCAATTCTTGAACGACAAAAAGGTCGGCATCGCGGATTAATCCCCTGTCTTTCAGCATCTCCGCCAATCCTCTAATAGTATAATCCTCCGCTACCGCAACCGTTATTGTCCGCCCGCCGGAGCGTGAAATTGGTTCTTCGGCAAAAACGCGATAGCCAAAATCATAAGCCGTCACCGCAGTACGATACACAAATGTGATGATCAGAACCAACACAATCCCTTTTACCATTGTTTCAAAGACTGCTCCAATTAGATGTTTAACCTTCATATAATATTCCTTTACGCACAAGCCAAGTAAATCTTCAGGAGAATGCTTGCAATTCTCTTAGAAGCGAGCTTGCTCGCTTTTTTATTCAAAATCCAGTATTGTTGTAATACAGTTATTGATGTCCTGCATCATCCGGCAAAAAGATAGTTCAGCGCGCAGGAAATCGCTTGCAACCGGATTATCAATAATCGCCCCATATTCTTGCTCAAGACGGTCTATCTTGTCAAGCAAATCATCAGTTTGCTCCAAGGTCTGCAATTCAAAACTCTTAAGCCGGTATTCATTGGTCTTTTCATATAATTCCGCATCTTGCTTAACATTATTAAGGTTTTTGCGATATTCTTTATAAATTTCGGTGTTTTTTATATCGGCAGCGAACTGCAAGGTTGCTTTTTCGATTGACAGATTCATTATTACCTTTAAACCTCCATAAAAATCGGTAATATCATCGGGCGCCGTTTAGTTTTCTTCCAGACAAATTCCGATAGGTTATCGCGGATTAAGTTTTTTATTCTGCCCCAGTCGGTAATATTCTTCCGTTCGCATCTTTCCAAAGTTTCACGCACCAATTCGCGCGCTTCATCAAGTAAAGCATCCGCTTCCCTGACATAAACAAAACCACGCGAGACAATTTCAGGGCCGGCAATTACCTGGTCCCCTTCCAAGGTTGCAATAACAATAATAATACCATCTTCCGACAAGATACGGCGGTCACGTAAAACCACATTTCCAACATCGCCAACCCCAAGCCCATCAACGAAGATAGTGCCAACCGGCACTTTTCCGGTAACTACTGCATCATCATGAGAAAGCTCAAGGACATCACCTGATTGCAGAATAAAAACATTTTTCTTGTCAATCCCAAGTTGCTTGACGATTTTCGCATGAGCGATCAGGTGCTTATATTCACCATGAATAGGAATCGCGAATTTGGGTGAAAGCAAAGTATACATCAGTTTGATTTCTTCCTGGCAGGCATGGCCGGAAACATGGACATCCTGGAAAATCACATCGGCACCTTTCCGCAGCAAATCATTAATGACATGCGTAACCGCTTTTTCATTACCGGGAATCGGATGCGAAGAAAAAATAACCGTATCCTTTGGCCCGATCGAAATCTTGCGGTGCATATCCCCGGCCATCCGCGATAAGGCCGCCATACTTTCACCCTGGCTTCCGGTGGTAATAATAACTGTCCGTTCAACCGGATAATCTTTCAACTGCTCGACATCAATTAAAGTATTAGCCGGTATTTGCAGATACCCCAATGTCGTCGCTGTTTCAATAACATTAACCATACTCCGGCCTTCAACTACTACTTTGCGGCCGAACTTTTCGGCGGAGTTTATTATCTGCTGGACCCGGTCAACGTTTGAAGCAAAAGTCGCAATCAAAATCCGCGTATCCTTATGCTCTTCAAAAATCTGGTCAAAAGTAAAACCAACGGTTCTCTCCGATTGAGTGAACCCGGGCCGTTCGGCATTAGTTGAATCGCACATTAAAGCCAAGACACCTTTGCGCCCAAGCTCGGCAAAACGCTGCAAATCAATGGCATCGCCGAAAACAGGGGTATAATCAACTTTGAAGTCGCCGGTATGAACAATGATTCCCACTGGAGTATGGATTGCAAGGGCGGCGGCATCAACAATACTATGATTGGTTTTAATAAACTCAACGCGAAAATGTTTGCAATCCATTGCTTCGCCGAATTTCAATATCTTACGCTTGGTTTTGTCCATGAGTTTATGCTCTTGCAAACGATGTTCAATAATGCCCATCGTCAATTTAGTCGCATAAATCGGAATGTTGATTTCTTTTAAAACATAGGGTAGGGCACCAATATGATCCTCGTGCCCGTGAGTAATAATAATTGCTTTGACTTTTTCGATATTTTCTTTTAAATAAGTAATGTCCGGAATGACCAAATCAATCCCAAGCATATCTTCTTCCGGAAAAGACAAGCCGCAATCGACAACAATAATACTATCTTCATATTCGAAAGCAGTAATATTCATGCCAATCAACTCAAGACCTCCCAAAGGAATAATCTTCAGTCGTGATTTGGTACCATTTTCAATTTTTTTACGCAAATTTACCTCCTGATGCGAACGCCGCTACCGGCATAGTTTTTTATTTTTCTTCTAAAACGGTATCCTCAAGCAGACTATTAAAAACTGCCGCCACCGCATTAAGTTCAATTTCATCAGCAACGATTTCAAAAATACTTTCAGCATCGTCAGCGGCTCCAATATTTTTCAATATTAAAGCATCACCATCTTCACCGGCCTCGGAATCAGTTACTAATATATAGTCAACCCCGCTGACTTTTGTATGTTCTAAGACATAAAAATCAATTTCTTCGTTATCAAAATTGTCGGTTTTAAATTTAATTTTTTCCATCTAAATATCCTTGTAAGATAAACATCGCTGCAATCATATCGATATAATCTTTTTGCTTTTCTCTTTTGACACCTGTTTCTTGCATCGCAAGTTTTGCTTCAAAAGTGGTCAGCCGTTCATCAAATAATACGACATTTATCCCGCTTCTCCGCTCTAATTTTTCCTTAAACTCCAAGGTCTTTAGCGCCCGCTCCCCAATCGAATCATCCATATTGTATGGCATTCCAAGGACAATTTCCTGAACGTCATACTCACAGATTAGCTCTTCAATCCGTGCTAAAGTCCGGCGCTGTTTATTTTCTTCTTTTCTTCTGATAATCTCAACGCCTTGGGCAGTAATTAATAGCAAGTCACTAATCGCGACCCCGACTGTCTTAGCGCCAAAATCCAATCCCATTATCCGCAAATTAACTTCCTCTTATCTATTAATACCTACGGATTGCCCCTGGTATCCAAATTCTGATTGCGGATATATTCGTTTAGTAATTCTTCAACTAATTCATCCCGCTCAACTTTCATAATCCGGCTGCGGGCACTCTTATGGCTGGTGATATAGGTGGGGTCCCCCGACATAATATAACCGACAATCTGGTTGACCGGGTTGTAGCCCTTTTCCGTAAGGGCTTCATAAACTAATGCCAAAGTACTTTTGACGGTTATTTCCTTGTATGTTTCGACAGTAAAAAACTGCGTATTCCCTAAATCTTCGGCATTATTAATAGTATTATCTTCTCTCAAATCTTTATTATTCATAATATATTGCTCCTAACCTGATATTCAAGATGTACTCTGCAATCCTAAAAACATTCGAAATTCGCCCTGTCCGGGCTATCTTATCATGTTTTGCGGGCCACATAATCTTTGACCCTAGTATCATAATAACAAAACTATATATAAAGTTCAATGCTTCCAATCAAAATTTCTTCGGTTAAAAAACCGGTAACAACAGCATTAACCAACAATCCGGAAATAAGTTGCCCCGAATTGTTTATTGCGAAATCTTTTTGCGGTACCGCTATCCGCAAATATTCGGCGGTATACCCGAGCCAGTAGGCGGCTTGGTCAATCACTTTTATTTCTTCCAAGATGATGCTGACTTTTTTGTCAAGATAAAAAGTCATAAACTGTTTTGCTGAATTTTTGCCTATTTCATGAAGCCGCAAACTCCGTCCCTTTTTCCCGGCAGCGCTTATCTGGTTAGGCATCACAGCAGCTTTTGTCCCTTTCCGCTTTGAATACTTAAACACATGTATTTCGGAAAAGCCTATCTTGCGGACGAAGTTTTCTGTCTCATTAAACTCGGCTTCAGTTTCACCGGGAAACCCAACGATAATATCGGTGGTTATCGCCGGTGCCATTCCGTATCTATTCATATATTCCGCCCTTATTATTTCTACTTTCTCATCATATTCAGCGGTATTGTAGCGGCGGTTCATTCTTTGTAAAACCGTATCACTGCCACTTTGCAAAGATAGATGAAAATGAGGGCAAATCTTCGGCAAGGCGGCGATTTTTTGGATAAAATCACGGGAAATAATCCGTGGTTCAAGTGAGCCTAAGCGGATACGGTGAAGGCCCGGGATATTATGGAGCTTTGTGAGCAAATTCGTTAACGCATCTTTTTCGGAAAAATCACTGCCATATGAACTTAGGTTAATTCCGGTGAGCACAATTTCGCGGCAGCCGTCATTGACTAGCCCGGTCAATTCGCTTATTACTGCCTCCGCCGGGCGGCTCCTGACCCGGCCTCTGACATAGGGAATGATGCAATAGGAACAAAATTGGTTACAGCCGTCTTGAATTTTGATAAAAGCACGGGTGTGCCCGGCAATTTGATTTAAAGTCATTTCTTCGTACGAAGTCTCGCGGTTAATATCAATGATAAATTTTTCGCTGGTTTTTGTAATCTGAGCCGGACGGTTCTTAAGATACTCGTTCAAAATGGGGACAAGTTGATTTTTTTTATTATTTCCGATTGCCAGGTCGATAGATGAATCAATTAAAGCTTCATATTCAACCTGAACAAAACAGCCGACAGCGACAACGATTGCATCAGGATTTTTTTGGCGGGCGCGGTGGAGCATTTTACGGCTTTTCTGGTCGGCAACATTGGTGACAGTGCAGGTATTAACAATATAAATATCCGCAACTTCATCAAAAGGTACAATCAAAAAGCCGTTTCTAAGTAAATTTTGTTGCATAACGTCCATTTCATAACTATTAACTTTGCAGCCTAAGTTATGTAGTGCTACATTTTTCACATTAAACTCCATTATTTTTGTGTTGTTTAGGCATTGACATTTAGTTATTAAAAGCTTAGTATATAGGGTGTAAAGTGTGTTAGCTGAATCTTTCACACAAATATAAGGAGGTATAATGCAATGAAAACAATACAAATTTCATTAAATACTATTGATAAGGTTAAATCTTTTGTAAACGATATTACGAAATTTGATTATGATTTTGACTTGGTTTCCGGCAGATACGTTATTGATGCAAAATCAATTATGGGTATTTTTAGTCTGGACCTTTCAAAGCCAATTGATTTAAATATCCATGCTGAAGATGGAGCCGATGAGGTTATGGCGATACTCAAATCCTATATGCTGTAATAAGTTATTGGCATGAACATAATCCAGGCGCATCTCGGCGAGGTGCGCCTTTGTCTTCATTGGAAAATATGCAGTTGCTTAAATCCTTTAAGGAGAATAAATCCATGCTTCGCAAGGATTGTTGCGATTCTCTTTGAAGCGAGCCCGCGCTCGGCGCGAGGGTTTGCCAAGGCAAACCCTTTCTTATTATAACAGGAAATAAAGGGAAAGCAAGAAGGAATTATTATGGAAATGTGCAATGCCTCACTTTAAACCACTGATTTATTATATTTATTATAGTTTTACTATTACTACTTCCTTATTTTCCAACGCTCTTTTTACCAGCTCATCAATCCGTTCCGCTAAATGCTCCTCACTCCGGTTAATTCGCTTCACATTCGGTTTTGTTACCGGATGTTTTGCAACGAAAATAGTGCAGCAATCCTCAAACGGCTGAATGGAGGTTTCATATGTGCCGATTTGCTCGGCAAGTTTGACGATTTCCATCTTGTCGAAGCCAATCAGCGGGCGGTAAACGGGTAAAGTACAAACTTCGTTGGTTGCGGCGAGGGATTTCAGGGTTTGGGAAGCAACCTGGCCGATGCTTTCGCCGGTGATTAGGCCGAGGCAATCGGTTTCATTAGCGATATGTTCGGCAATCCGCATCATATAACGCCGCATGATAATAGTCAGCTCTTCATGCGGGCATTGGTCATAAATATAAAGCTGGATATCAGTAAAATTAATAATATGCAGGTGAACCGGGCCGGTAAAACGGGAAACGGTTTTGGCAAGGTCAATGACCTTTTGCTTGGCACGGTCACTGGTATAAGGCGGGGCATGGAAATAAACGGCATCAATTTTGACCCCCCTTTTTGCAATCATATAACCGGCGACTGGTGAGTCAATCCCACCGGATAAAAGGAGCATCGCTTTGCCGTTGGTGCCAACGGGCATTCCGCCGGGGCCGGGAATTATTTCGGAATAAAGATTGATTTTTTCACGGATTTCGACGTGAATCATGATATTCGGTTTGTGAACATCTACTTTCATTGACGGAAAGGCATCCAAAATTATCCCGCCTAGTTTGGCATTCAACTCCATTGAATCAAGGGGATAATTTTTGCGGCTGCGGCGGGCAGCTATCTTGAAAGTCAGTGAATTACCGGAAGCAACAGTCCCGCCCTGCGAAAAATATACATCACTAACGAATTTAACCACCGCTTCGCTTAATTTTTCAAACCCTTCGTCAGCCATCGAAACCATCGGGCAGATTCCCGCGATTCCAAAGACTGCTTTTAGGGCATCAACGGTATCGGTAAAATCAAAATCGGTCTGTGCTTCCACATAAATCCGCCCGCTTGTCCGGCTTACGGAAAAACTACCGGCAACTTTTCTCAAAGCATATTTAATCTGCCTGACTAATGCTTCCTCAAAAAGATGCCGGTTTTTGCCTTTAATACCGATTTCGGCATATTTAATTAAGAATGATTTGTAATAGTTCATCACATTAACCCCATGTCTGCAAACTCCCTGCAAACTTTGAGCCTCTCTTCATACTATTTCCGTACGTATTTTCGCAACATAGGTATTTTATCATACATTGTTTGTAAAGTGTAGTTTAATTCTGCCATTGTTGTATAATGGGAAAAACTGAAACGGATTGCCGATTCGATTGCTTCTTTATTAAGGCCGATTGCTTTTAAAGTTGCTGATTGATGATTGGTTTTGCCGGCGGAACAAGCACTTCCGGCCGAAACATAAATATTTTCTTCTTCGAGGGCATGAAGTAATACCTCGCTTTTAATGCCAATGAAACTTGCATTTACAATATGCGGGGCGCCATTACCGTCTAAAGGGCTATTAATAATAACTTCCGGTATCCGTTTAAGGGCATCGGAAAAATAATATTTTAATTCATAAAGTTTATCAATATCTCCAGCCATGTTTGGATATTGCATTTCAATTGCCTTGGCCATTCCGGTTATACCAGGGACATTTATCGTTCCGGAGCGCAACCCCCGTTGCTGGTTGCCGCCAAAACTGATAGGATTTATTTTCACCTTTTCATCAGCATACAAAAGCCCGACCCCTTTCGGCCCATGTATTTTGTGTCCGCTGACAGTTAAAAGGTCGATATTCATTCGCTTAGGATAAATTTGATACTTACAAAAGCCCTGAACCGCGTCAACATGAAAAATTAATTGCGGGTTCAGTTTCTTTATTAATAAACCGGCTTCGATAACAGGCTGGAGAGAGCCGGTTTCATTGTTGGTATGCATAATAGAAACTAAAATAGTATCATGATTTATTGCTTGTTCTAAATCACTTAAGTTGATAACCCCATTTTTGCCAACCGGCAGATATGTGACCCGGAACCCCTCTTGTTCCAAGTAATTCATTGTTTGCCCAACGGCAGGGTGTTCGATTGCAGTAGTTATCAGATGCCGGCCGGCCCTGGCATTAGCAAAAGCGCATCCTACTAAAGCAAGATTGTTTGCTTCGGTACCGCCGGATGTAAAAATCAATTCTTTTTCATTGACCTTTAGGTTATGGGCGATGATATTTTTTGCGTATCGTAAATAGTTTTCGGCTTGAATACCTTTACGATGCATACTGGAAGGGTTTCCATAATCTTCGCACATGACTTTTTTCATTAGTTCGGCCGCCTCGGGAAAGCATTTGGTGGTGGCAGAGTTATCTAAATAGACTTCCATTGTTTGCCTCGTGTTTTCATACTATAGTTACTGATACCTGTGGATTGCTATGCTATGCACTTTAGCAAGCATGGACAAATGACCTTTTGACCCTGGATACCTACGGACTGCTCCATACTTCGTATTCCCGCAGTCCTGCAACCACGAAAATCATGACCTTTTGACCCTGGTATCATATTATTATTCTATGCCTGCTGCTCAAGTTGGTACATAATCCAACTTAATATGACAAGGGCGGCGGTTTCAGTCCGGAGAATCCGTTTACCCATCGTGATTGGGCTAATTCCGGTTTTTATCGCAAGATCTATTTCCTGGCTGCTAAAACCGCCTTCGGGGCCAATAAAGATTGCAACGGTTTGCCCGGGTTTTAAACTTCCGATAATGTTTTTTGTGTTTCCGATATCATCAGCCATTTCATAAGGAATAATTTTCACATCCATTGCCGCGGCAAAATTTATCGCCTGATTAAAACTCATTACTTCACAGACGATAGGAATTATTCCGCGCTTGCATTGCTTGGCGGCGGCTTCACTGATACCCTGCCAGCGTTTTACTTTCGCGAGGGCTTTTTTTTCATCTAAACGGACAATTGAACGGGCAGCGGCGACAGGTATTATTTTATAAACCCCTAATTCAACCGCCTTTTGAATGATTAATTCCATTTTGTCCGCTTTGGGCAAACTTTGGAAAAGATATACCTTGGCCGGCAGCTCGTGATTTATTTCCTGGGTATAAATTAGTTCAAAACAAACGGTATCATCACCAAAATCAGTAATAATACCACGATATTCCACCGCATCTACCCCATCGCTAAAAGCCGCTTCTTCACCGATTTTCATCCGCAGAACATTTTTTATATGACGAAAATCATTGCCGGTGACAGTGATTTCGTTTTTATTTATTTGCCCGGGGGTAATAAAAAAATGATTCACTCTTTATTTCCTCGCTGTTATACCAAACCATTCGCCTTGATTATTTATCTCAACTATTTCCAATCCGGCCGTATTCATTGCGGTGACAACTTTATCGACATTTGTTTGAACGCTGTTATCTGCCCCGTTTGTATTATAGATGCCGGAGACAATAAATAATCCGCCTTTTTTGATACACCGGTAAGCGGCCGGAGTTAATGGAACTAATACTTCGGTAATTATATTGGAAACTACGATATCAAAACTTTCTTCGCCGCCAATCGCTTCAATGATATTTTCATCAGTAATAATATTGCCGATGACAACCTTTAATTGCCCTGCCGGAATGCTATTTGTATCGCAATTTTCTCTTGAGACTTCTAAAGCATTAGGGTCAAGGTCGGTTCCATAGGCTTGCTTTGCGCCAAACATAAGTGACAGGATTGAAAGGATTCCGCTGCCGCAGCCAATATCTAATAGAAAATCACCGGGTTTGACATATTTACGGAGCTGACGGATACATAATTGGGTCGTCTCATGTTTTCCCGTCCCAAAAGCCGCCCCGGGGTCAATGCGCATAAGATATTTATAGGCCTCTTGGCCGGAGATTTTTTCCCATGAGGGTGTGATTAAAATATCATCGATAGTAAATTGATGAAAATATTGCTTCCAGTTATTACTCCAATCAAGGTCATTAGTCCGGGAAACGGAAATGCTTCCCTCACCAATATTAATAAATCCGGCAGTTTTGCCAAGTTCCCTTAGCTCATCAAGTACTGCTTCAATTTCCTTTAGCAGCGCGTTTAATTTATCCTGTGGACAGACTTCAATAAAAAAATTTAGATAAGCAATGCCGTCATCAAAAGGCTCATCAGGCATAACATCAACAAACATCTGCTCTTTATCCTGGCAGGTTAGCGGCTGCTTGTCCTCAATTTCCGCCCCGTCAAGGCCAAGGTCATATAAAGCACTGATAATAATATCTTCAGCTTCGGTAGTAGTTTTAATTCTTATTTTTATCCATTCCATAATGGTTGAGCTCCTATTCTCAATACCTACGGATTTCTAATGCACTGAATTGTTACGAAATTATTAAAATTAATAATATCATAATAAATAAATAATTGCAAAATTATTAAGAATACTATATAATAGTCGTTGTCATTAAATGGAGTTATTACTTAAGATAGGGAGTTTGAATTGTGGACAAGCAAAATACAAAGAAAAATTTAATACATATTTTTTTAGTAATCGGCTTAATAACAACTATTTTGTCCGGTTGCGGAAATAAAGAGATTCAGCCATTGCCGATCCCCGTTGGGGAGAATGTCGGTGAACAGCAGGAAAATCAGCCGGAAATCATTTTACAGCCGGAAGATTTTTCTTCGGAAAATTTGTTAAATGGTATTCCAATTATTGGAGTCCGTGAAGAAAAAGACGGTATGTTTCAAAGTTACCTTACCGGTGAATGGAAAGATGTAGATGTTGCAAAACGCCGCCCTTTTGCAATGATTATTCCTAATAATCAGCAGGCTTTACCGCAGTATGGCCTTTCGGCGGCAAGTATTGTTTTCGAAGCGCCGGTAGAGGGGCGCTTAACCCGCTTGCTTGCTTTTGTTGAAGATTATGACGATTTAGACCGGATTGGCCCGGCCAGGTCAGCCCGCGATTACTTTATATATGAAGCAATGGGCAAAGAAGCAATTTTCTGTAACTGGGGATTAACAGTAGTATATTGCGGGCCGCTTATCAATAGTGACAGGGTTGACAACGTAAGCAACCCGGTTTCCGGAATTGACCGGGGTGCGGCCGAAGCTTTTAAACGGGTTTCCCGGCCTGGTTATGCAACAGAGTATACCGGTTATATGATTATTGAAGGATATAATGATGCTGTCCGCCGCTTAGGTTATGATACTCACTATTCTTCAAATTTTGTCCCCCAGTTTGTCTTTGCCGCAGAATTTACGCGGGTTGAGTATGCTGATTATCCGGATGCGACAATTATCCGTCCCGGTGGTGCATCAAGCAATAGCGGAGGTTATGGGATTTCCCGGCCTTCATTTGAGTATAACGAAGATGACCGTTTGTATTATCGTTTTGATTACGGCAAAAAGCATATTGATGAGATGAACAATCAACAGCTTGCTTATACGAATATCGTTTTACAATATACTTATGGCGAAGTACGCGATGCCAATGATTATTTGGTTTTTGAATTACATGGAAGCGGAAAACCGGTGAAAATTTTCACTAACGGAAAAGTTATTGACGGCACCTGGAGACGTTCGCGGGACAACGAACCGGCGAAATATTATGATAAAGACGGTCATGAAATAGTATTAAATCAAGGAAAAACCTGGGTTTGCCTGATTTGGGAAGATTTTGCAGACTTTGTTGAATATGAATAATACGGAAATGCGAAGCACGAAGCAATCCGTAGGCATCTTAATAGCATTTGGGAGGAACTAAGTGAAAATTCAAAAGTATAATAAAAAAATGATAGCCTTAATTATGGCATTAAGCGTTTCGGTGCTGGCATTAGCCGGTTGCGGCGGCAGAGATAATCAAATAGTGCCTTTGCCAATTCCGGAGCCGATTATTGTTAACGAATCGGAACCGGAAGAGATAGATATTTTAGAGCAGGAACCGGAACCGCAAGATTTTTCGCCGGAAAATATGCTGAATGGCATACCGATTATAGGGGTCCGGGAAACAAAAGACGGTTTATACCAAAGTTACCTTACCGGGGCATGGAAAGATGTAGAAGTAGCCAAAAGGCGCCCGATGGCTTTGGTAATGCCAAATAACAGTGCTGCGCTTCCAAAGTACGGCATTTCACGGGCTGATATTATATTTGAAGCACCGGTAGAGGGGCGGATTACCCGTTTAGTAGCATTCTTCGAAGATTATGACGATTTGGATCATCTTGGGCCGGCCCGTTCAGCCCGCGATTATCATGTTTATGAAGCCATTGGCAAACGTGCTTTTTTCGCACACTGGGGACTTGCTGTGCCTTATAGCGCCGACTTAATTAATAGTGACAAAGTTGACAATGTAAGCGTAACTCTTTCGGGCATCAGCCGCGGGGCCGATGAAGCATTTAAACGGATTCCCCGGGCCGGATATGCCAGAGAGTTTACCGGTTATCTGGATGTCGCCGGATACAAAAAAGCAATTACCCGTTTAGGTTATGACCCGAATTATCCCGGCGATTTCATTCCGCAATTTATTTTTGCTGCTGAAGGCACGAGAGTAGAATATTCTGATTACCCAGCGGCAACCATAGTCCGCCCCGGTGGTACATCAGCCAATTCCGGCGGTTTTGGAAATGCAAGGGCATCTTTTGAGTACAATGAAAATGAAAATCTTTACTATCGTTTTCAATTTGGCGGCCGGCATATCGATGAAATGAATGATGCGCAGCTTAAAGTTGCCAATGTCGTTTTACAATATGCCCATGGTGAAGTGCGCGATGCCAATGATTATCTGGCTTTTGGTGTTCACGGTGAGGGTAAGGCACAAATTTTCACCAACGGGCGGGTAATTGAAGGAACATGGAGACGTTTTGGCGGCGACCTTACCCCGGCAAAATTCTATGACGAAAATGATAATGAAATTATCTTTAATCAAGGAAAAACTTGGATTTGCTTGATTTGGAATACATACGCCGAATTTGTTGAGTGGGAATAATATGAAAAAGTACTTAATCACCGGGGCGGCCGGGTTTATTGGTTTTCATTTAGCGAAAGCCTTACTTAATAAGAATGAGATAGTAATCGGATTCGACAATTTGAATGATTATTATGATGTTACTTTAAAGAACGGTCGCTTGGATATATTGCAAAAGTTTGAGAATTTTATCTTTATTAAAGGTGACCTTGCGGATAAAGAAGCGGTTTTTGAGCTTTTCAAAGAACACCGGCCGGATATTGTTGTTAATCTTGCCGCCCAGGCTGGGGTAAGATATAGTATTGAAAATCCCGATGCTTATATTAGCGCGAATATCATTGGATTCTTCCATATCCTCGAAGCTTGCCGTTTTTATCCGGTGACACATCTTTTATATGCTTCATCAAGTTCGGTTTATGGTAATAATGAAAAATTACCGTTTTCGACATCTGATATGGTTGACCATCCAATCAGCCTTTATGCTGCAACGAAAAAGTCAAATGAGCTGATGGCTTATACCTACAGCCACCTATACAAAATTCCGGCTACCGGTTTACGGTTTTTTACGGTTTACGGGCCATTTGGCCGGCCGGATATGGCGGCCTTTATTTTTGCCGGAAAAATTATGCGCGGCGAACCGATACAGATCTTTAATCATGGTGATATGTACCGTGATTTTACTTATGTTGATGATATTATCGCCGGAATTGAAAATATGCTTGAAGCCCCACCCAAGTTTGATGAAAAAGGCGTACAATCAAAAGTATACAACATCGGCAATAACAATCCGGAGCATCTGCTTCACTTTATTGATGTTTTGGAAAATTATCTTGGTAAAAAAGCAATCCGGGAGTTCGCCCCGATACAGCCCGGTGATGTCCAAAAAACTTATGCTGACGTTGACGATTTGATAGAAGATTTTGATTTTAAACCAAACACTAGTATTGAGGATGGTTTGCGCAGGTTTGTCGAGTGGTATATAGAGTACTATAAAGATATACTATAACTTGTATTTTACACCAATTAGGCCGTAGAAACGGAGAGATTATATTACCGGACTTATTAATTAAATAAATTTAATATATTACCACGGTCAATTTTCCCATTTGCCTTAAGCGGCATCTTTTCGATTTGTTTAACAGAGTTCGGCATCATATAACGGGGCAGCAGATTCTTTAGTTTTTCCGTCACTTCTTTACCGGTAATATCACCAACATAAAATAACCTGATTTTATTCTTGGCTTGGTCATAAACGCAACAAGCCATTTTTATTTCGGCAATACGGTAAATACTTGCTTCGATTTCCCCCAACTCAATACGGTTTCCCATATGTTTAATCTGGTGGTCTTTGCGTGAGCAAAAAACTATCTCGCCTTTATTATTAAAGTAACCAATATCGCCGGTCCGGTAAATCAATTCCGGATAAAATTTATTAAGCGGGTTTTGAACAAAATTTTCGTTTGTTTTCGCAAAATCATTGTAATAACCCAATGTTAACGAGGTACCCCGGACACAAATTTCGCCGCTTTCATTTTCTTTTACCCGCTCATTTAGCTCGTTTAAGATAATAATTTCAGTATTTTTAAACGGGCGCCCGACCGGAATGACACCAGTGTCATTTATTGCTTCATCTATTTTGTGATAACAGCACATTCCCGTACATTCAGTTGGCCCATAAAGGTTTACGAATTTGGCATCCGGTAAAGCGGCTTGCCATTTATGAAACTCTTTAAGCGGAAAAACTTCACTGCCGAAATTGATACTCCGGAGATACTTAGGGATAATAGTGTTAAAGGTATTAAAAGCGGAAATCATTGTCATTGCTGAAACTACCCAGCAGATAGTATTAATTTGAAACTCATTTAAAAATTCGACCAGCTTAACCGGCTGCATAAATAATTCTGCCGGAATTAAATAAGTAGTTGCGCCGAATTTGAGAGTCGGATATATTTCTTTCAAACAGGCATCAAAATAGAGCGGGCTTTGATTCCCGAAAACCGTACCCTGATTAAATTCAAGAACTTCAGAAAGTTGCTCAATATAATCGATCACTGAACGGTGGCAGGCGACAACCCCTTTCGGAATACCGGTCGAACCGGAAGTAAAAACGATATAAACCGGATCGGTATCAATAGCCTTGCCGGCGATTTTGTTAAGTGCTTCCTGGTCGGTAACCGTACTGCAAATATCTTTATAGAGGACGATTTTTCCCTTGAAATCTAACGTTTTCGCGACATCATTAGTTTTTTCATCACAAATCATCAGTGGTGAGTCCAAACTCTCTAAAATATGCTCAATCCGGATTCGCGGCATTTCCACATCAAGCGGGACATAATAATTACCGCCCCGCACCACTCCGAAAAAAGCCGCAACCATTTCCGGCTGCTTCGCCATAAAAACAATAACCGGCTGCTGATATATTCTTTCATCAGTAAGATATGTTCCAATCGCATCACACTGCTCTTTTACTTCGCGGAAGGAAAGATGATTTAAGCCATTACTAAAGGCGATTTTATCCGGGGTTGCCTGGTAGCTTGCAGTCATATAATCAAGGATGTTGTGCATTTTGTTTTCCTTCTTTATCATACATCACAACAACTCTAGACCTTCGGTCTATCGTTGACGAATCAGGTAAAAACAAATGCCCACTTCGTGGTCGCTTGTTTTTCTGCTGATTTTTACGTAATATTACAATCTACAACAACTCTAGACCTTCGGTCTATCGTTGACGAATCAGGTAAAAACAAATGCCCACTTCGTGGTCGCTTGTTTTTCTGCTGATTCTGTCATTATACCACATTTTCCCGAATAAAATAGATACAAATCCCTTTTTTTGAAAGGCGCAATATGAAAAAATCATACATAAAAAAATGCACCTTAATCCTAATAATGACCATAATTATGTCTATTGCAATAATTGGTTGCGGACGGAATAATACCAAAGATAATTTAAACCAACCTCTCCCGATGGACGAAAATACCAATACACCAATGCCGGAGGAAGAGAAGATTGATATTAAGGAGATGATTGAAATAACCGAACCCGAAGTAAAACAAGATATTGATGATGAATTTGATCTTCCTGATACCAATCCTCACCCCTTACAGATAGTTTTCCTTGGTGAAACCAATCTCGATGCCTATCGCAATGATACCGGTATCGCTTATCTAGTTGGTTTTGAATGTGATGCAAGAATATACAATCTGTCGATAGGCGGGTCAACTGTGGCAGTTTTTGGTGAAGAGGATTGCGAAGAGAGCCAAAAAAAGAACTCGCAGAGCTTAGTCGGGATGACAAATATTTTGGCAGGAAAGGCAAGCGTTAGTGATATTGAAGGTACAAGGGCAGCCGAATTAATAAGGGATTTTAAAGTCGAAGAAACCGATTATTTTGTTATTATGTATGGGGCTCAAGACTTTATAAGAGGTATACCGCTTGATGCGCCGGAGTATGAAGGCGGAATTGATACATATGTTGGCGCGCTAAGAAAAGCAATCGAAAATTTGCGGGAAGTGGCGCCGCTGGCTGATTTTGTCTTATGCGCACCCCATTATTCACAGTTTTTTGATGAAAACGGTGTATTTATTGGCGACGGCCATGTTTTGAGCAATGGCCATTCATTCCTATTTGATTATAAAGGAAAAATTGAATACGTTGCTAATGAGCAAAAGGCAATATTTCTTAATGCCTTTCAAGATTTAGGCATTGATGGATATACAGCGGCTGATTTCTTAGATGATGGCGTTCATTTATCTGAACGGGGCCGGAAAATTTATGCCCAGCGCCTTTCCAAAATGATTTTGGACCACGAAAAAAAATTCTATAACTAACAATAACTATTAAACATCATCCCGCTATAAGCACTAGCCATATATGGATTCACAAAACTGCGGCCGGGATTTTTGTAAGCGATGATTTTTTTGTCCACATACTCCATTGGATTCAAAGTGATTTGATTGGACTTCCGCAAAATAGCATTGGTAAATGATTTAAGTGTCTCAAGCCCGGTGTTTGAGGATTCAGTGTCCTCAGCGCCGGTTTCTTGAGTCAAAAGATACCCCAATTTATCATAATCAGTAACACTTAACAAGCCATCATTGTTAATTGACAAACCGATATTTGACATTTCGTCTTCATAAAGTTTGGTGATACCCCGCATTTCATTAACGACTTGCCGGTTGTGCTTGTGACTGTCACTAAGATTAGCCGCTGATTCAAGAAAACGGTTGTAGCCGCTGACCAAATTAGTAATGTTTTCGCTGATTGATTCAGTACTTGTCTTTAGACCGATTTGAACCGCCGGGATATCCTCAAAATTTACCCCGGTGAGACTTAACTCGTACATTTTTTCCACCGTAAAATTGTTTGCTTGGGCTGATTTCGGTTCGCCGTTAAGTAAAAATTCCGCGTTACCTGCTTCCCTTGAAACATTATTAAGTCCAAGATATGAAACGGAACCGGCTGTTTTGCTGGTTTTTTCGTCAGATATTGTGAAATGGAAATCGCGGCCTATAGTTGTTCCGGTATGATTAGATTCCAGGCTTAATGCCGAATAGCCATTATTTTCGACGACCTTTGCCGTAAGGCCTAAGTCGGCATTCTTAAATAACCGTGCAAGCCGGTTTTGGATATCGATATTAGTTTCACCTTCATTGACATTAAACTGGAACTCATAGTTCGTATCATTAATGCTGACATCAAATGAGTAAAAACCAACGGACAGGCCGGCTTTTTCATTAGAGGGCAGCATATTGCCGGTGTTCGTCTGGCCGGTTGCAAGACGGTTAACGACAATATCAAATTCAGGGGCATTATTAATATTTTCGCTGCCGCCGATAAAATTTACTTTCACGACCTCCGGGTTTGAAGAGAAAGCCGCTTTTTTATTCAGGATTTCGTCCTCGTCCAAACCACCAAGTGAAGCGATAGTATTACGCAATTGGCGGGCATTTTCTTTTATTCCCACGGCAAATTCGTGTGATTCTTTTGTGTTATCCAGGAGAAATAGGGGCGATTTACGATTTTGCTCAATAATTGAATTGTAAATACTGCGAAGCTCGCCTTTTTTGTGCGCATCATAACGAGACGGACGTGTTTGAGAATAAGTCTTAAGATAATGATTGTAAACGGTATTAAGTGCTGCGCTATATGCCATGCTGCCCCTCCTTTCTTCCGTGATAAACCTGGATGTTATGCTCCAGGTGAAAACCGATAAATGGTTATTATTCACAGCTAAAGCTGTTCATAGAACATGGCTGCAAATAGTAACGATAAATCTTCAATCCGTGAAAATTTTTCGCCGGTTTTCTTGAGGGTAAATATAAAATCGTATTTTTGGCGTATAAATGCCTCAATTTATACCATAAGTCTATCACAAAATCGAAAAAAATACAAGAATTTTCTTGAAAGCAGTTGACTTATTTATTTCTATATGTTATAGTGTTCAAGCAAAAGAGATTCAGCTCTTTTTTTTGTGCTATTTATGTGCGCTTGTTATTCACAGCAAAGCTGTTCATAGCAACAAAGATGCACACAAATCGCATAAAGCGCGATTTGGCGCTTTCATAACTCGGGATTTTGCGCATAAAGCGCACAAACATCTCGCTGGACAGTAGCTGTTTATAGTAATGCTTACAAAGTATTAAGAATAATTCGGAGGAACGCTTATGCGGACAAGAATAACCTTAGCATGTATGGAATGCAAACAACGTAATTATAATACGACGAAAGAAAAAAAGAACCATCCGGACCGCATGGAGACCAAAAAATATTGCCGGTTCTGCCGGACTCACACGTCGCACAAAGAAACGAAATAAGCAAATAAGGAACCAAATAAAACCCCGAAAGGTTGGTTATTAATATGGCAGAGAAAGACAAAGCACCAAAAAGCAGTTTTTGGAAAAATGTGAAATCTGAATTTTTGAAAATCACCTGGCCTGACCGCGAAGCGATGGTCAAACAAACCACCATGGTGGTGTTTATTTCGCTCGTCTTAGGCATTGTTATTGCGGTATTAGATTTCTTCCTCCAGATGGGAGTTGACTTTATCACAACTCTCAATATCTAAGAAGATTTTGAAAGGTAAAATTGATTATGGCAGAACCTAATTGGTATGTTGTCCATACCTATTCCGGATATGAAAAAAAAGTAAAAGCAAATTTGGATAAAACAATCGAGAATCGTCATCTTGAGGAAGAAATTTTGGAAGTCCGTGTCCCGATGCAGGATGTGATTGAGGTCAAAAACGGCCAGCGCAAAACAGTCCAAAAGAAGATGTTCCCCGGTTATGTACTTGTTAATATGATTATGAACGATGATACATGGTACGTCGTAAGAAATACCCGTGGTGTTACCGGCTTTGTCGGCCCCGGCTCAAAACCCGTACCCCTGTCGGAAGCGGAAATGAAACCACTTGGTATCCGTACCGAAAATATCACAATTGACTTTGCTGTCGGCGATCCGATCGCCGTCGTTGCCGGAATCTGGCGCGATACCATTGGCGTTGTCCAACGTATTGACATGGGCAAACAGACAGCAACTATCAACGTTGACCTTTTCGGCCGCGAAACCCCGGTCGAAATCAGTTTCGCCGAAGTGCGGAAGATGCACTAAGAAATATTATGCCAATAACTATTGGTAGTTAATGTGCATTATGTTGAACGATTAACAGTATTGTGCCAGTAACCATTAGCTATTGATGTTCCGCGAGGTGATTTTGTATACAAAATCCCGAGTTGTACATGCGCCAAATTGCATTTTTAGCGATTTGTGTGCAATATACTTTGAACGAAGTGAAAACGTGGGAGCAGTACCTGCTGCGAACGTATTGCAAAGCAATATGTTTCACCACAAAATCAAAATTTTTCAGGAGGTGCCAAAATGGCAAAAAAAGTAGAAGCTTATATCAAGTTACAAATCCCTGCCGGAAAAGCAACCCCAGCCCCCCCGGTTGGACCCGCGCTCGGACAACATGGTGTGAACATTGTTGAGTTTACCAAACAATTCAACGCCCGTACTGCGGATAAAGGTGACACGATTATACCGGTCGTCATCACCGTTTATGCCGACAGAAGTTTCAGTTTCGTTACCAAAACTCCCCCGGCGGCAATTCTATTGAAGAAAGCCTGCAACCTAAAGTCCGGCTCAGCCGTTCCTAACAAGACCAAAGTTGCAACTATCTCAAAAGACAAAGTTAAAGAAATTGCCGAAATCAAAATGCCTGACTTAAATGCCACCGATATCGATGCTGCAATAAGCATGATTGCCGGTACTGCACGGAGCATGGGCATTACTATCGAAGAATAAGAAAGGGAGTGAATAATTATGAAACGTGGAAAAAAATATAAAGAAACGGCCAAATTAGTTGACCGCCTTAATCAATACGAACCCGCTGAAGCGATTGCTTTAGCCAAAAAAACCGCTGTCGCCAACTTCGACGAAACTATTGAAGTTCATATCCGTACCGGTTGTGACGGACGTCATGCCGAACAACAGATTCGCGGCGCAGTCGTCCTGCCTAATGGCACCGGCAAAACCGTAAAAGTTTTAGTTTTTGCCAAAGGTGAAAAAGTAGCGGAAGCCGAAGCCGCCGGCGCCGACCATGTCGGTGGTGATGAACTTATCCCCCGTATCCAAAACGAGGGTTGGCTCGACTTCGATGTTGTTGTAGCAACCCCTGATATGATGGGTGTTGTTGGCCGTCTCGGTAAGTTCCTTGGCCCCAAAGGCCTTATGCCGAACCCCAAAGCAGGTACAGTTACTATGGATGTTAAAAAAGCAATTGATGACATCAAAGCCGGTAAAATCGAATACCGTCTTGATAAATCCAATATCATACACGTACCGATTGGCAAAGCATCTTTTGCAGAAGAAAAATTAGAAGAAAATTTTACTGCCCTGATGGAAGCGATTGTCAAAGCCCGCCCGTCAGCCTTAAAAGGCCAATTCCTTCGCAGCGTTACCTTAGCCGCAACGATGGGCCCCGGTATCAAAATCAATACTGCAAGATTCTAAGTTAATAAGTCATAAAATTACTACGGGCGTATCATTAAATGATGATACGCCCGTTTTAGTATTTATTTTTTAGATAATGAAGGTGCTTAATTCTATTATTATATTTACATTTTGATAAATATCTTATAAGATAAAGTTGAGGGTCAAAAACATTCATATGATTAATCAAATACAATAAGATAAGGGAAATTTTATGTTTCTCAAAATTACCGTATGTGATAATGATGAGTTGGTCGGCTTTCAAATTGAAAATTATCTCGAATGTATGTTTAAAAATCTAAATATCAAGTTCGAAACTGAAATCCAGTTTACAGGCGAAGGTTTGTGTACAGCTTTAGAAAGTGGAACCCATTACGATTTAATCTTTCTAGATGTTAATTTGGGTACTAAGGGGAAAATAGGTTTAAATGGTATTCAAATTGGAAAGAAAATACGTGAAGAATATAATGATTTATTGACACCAATTATTTATATATCAACTACATCTAAACATGCGGTTAATCTAATTCAATACCATCCTCTTGATTTTTTGCTAAAACCTTTGAATTATGAAAGATTTGAAAAAGCAATAAATAAATTTTTAAAGATAATGAATTTTTGGTCTTACGCACTTATATATAATTATGGTCATGACACATTTAAAGTTAAGATAAATGATATCCGTTTTTTACGTAGTAATGGAAAGAAGGTAGAGATTTTCTTACAAACCGGGAAAATGGAATATTATTATGGAAACTTGGGTAGAGCATATAAGGAGCAACTTACAAATTATGACTTTTTGTATATACATCGCGCCTATATCGTTAATTATGACTATATTTCGGTATTTCAATATTCACATTTATTATTAATGGATGGACAAACTCTGCCAATCTCTCAACCCAAAAGAATGGATATAAAAAAACGCTATAAAGAAATTGAAAAAAAGAGAATATTATGAATTTTATATAATCCATAACTCAATCTTAGTTTATGGAAAGAAATACCATAATTTATTCCCTAAACTCGCAGACAAATATCGTCCATGCTACAATAAGCGACATAAAAATATAAAATACTTAGGAAAGGAGGTATAAGTTATGTGTGCAGAAATTTGTACGGCTACATGTTCAATTCTTGGGCTGTCTGGTTGTATAGTTGGATGTTTGGCAGCTGCTGGAGTCACTTCAGCACCTGCGGGGTTAGCTTCTGTTGGAGTTGCAGCAGTAAGCGCAACTACAAGTTCCGCTATTGCATCCTAATGTCGGGTAACTAACAAGGACAGACTTATTTGCTAATTAATTTAAGGAAATAAGTCTGTCGCACTCATAATAGGAATGATAAGTAATCATTTACAAAATTAGGAGAAAGGTATGAAAACAATAAATATACTTGAATTTAAAACACGAAACAATAATCGATATATTTTAGATGGCATAACAGGGACAGTTCTGGCAGTAGATGATTTAATAATGGACTGCATTTATGAAGTTGCTAATGATAAGGACATTAATGAAATTAAATCTTCTTTACTAAAAAAATACGAAGATAAAAATAATGTTAATGCTGCCCTAACATTTATCTATAGCTTTTATAAAGAAAAGGGAGCATTTTTTATTAATAAAAAAAATGAAATTAAAAAAAGGAATAATTCGCAGCAATTTGATTCTAATCTGATAAGAGATATTTTTAATGCTGGCCATATTCAACAATTAATTTTGAATGTAACAGAAGATTGCAATTTAAGGTGCAAATATTGTTATTTATCAGAGAGTTACGATTATACTAGAAATAGAACAGAAAGAAAAATGCAATTTGCGACAGCAAAAACAGCTATGGATAAATTTTTTGAGCGCATAGAAAATATTAAATTATTCAATCCTGGAAAGAAATGTGGAATTACTTTTTATGGCGGAGAGCCGCTTTTAAATTTTCAATTAATATATGATAGCATTGAGTATGCAAAAAAAAATTGTCCTGTAACTCCTATTTTTAATATGACAACAAATGGAACTTTATTAAAAGATGAGATTCTCGATTATTTAATAGATAATAATGTAAGTATTTCTATTAGCCTAGATGGGGATAAAGAAAATCATGATAGAAATAGGGTATTTGATGATGGTAATGGTAGCTTTCATGCGGTGATAACCAATATTAATGAAATAAATAATAAATATCCTAAGTACGATAAAATTAATATTTCATCGGTTTATGATTTTAAAACAGATTTAAAGAAAAACAGTTTATTTTTTGCAGAAAATAAATTACCGCATATAGGATTTATTAATCAAGTCACAAGCCTGAATACAGATTATTTTTCCTCGTTTTCCAAAGATGATATGCAAAATTTTATAAAAGCTTATTTTGAACTAATGAATGAGTATATAGATTGTAAAATAAAAGGAGAAAAATTATCTCCCTATTTACAAATGTTATCTGAATTATCAATATTCTCTGTTCTATTTAGAACGAGAGTTGCTGATGAAAAACTTCCAATAATGCCTTATACAAGTTCTTGTGTCCCGGGTATGAAAATATCAGTCAGGGTAGATGAGACATATGATATGTGTGAAAGAATAAACTCAACATTTCCTATTGGTGATAATGAGAATGGATGTGACATTAACAAAATTGCAAATATCATAAATGAATATAACTCGTTTGTCACAAAAGATTGTCCTGAATGTCCTTTAAATAGGCAATGCGGTATGTGTTTTGCATTGTGCTGTAAGGATGGGGTATTTGAAAAACCTAATTGCCATGATATTATTAATGCTTATACATTAAATCTTGGCATTGCTTATAGTGTACTAGAAGAAAATCCAAATGGATTTGATGAGCTTAAGATATTAGACCAGTGGGTTTTTAATTCTTAATTTGTTTACAAAAGGAGAAAAAAATGAAATATTTCAAACTGTTTTCAAATGCAAAATTTGATTTTGACAAAAAAGGGGGGTGCGTAATAAATTTATTTGATTATTCAAGAATTAACTTAGATAGTTGCCAAGCAGAAAAAATGATGGATTTAATTAAGTGCCCTATGGAAGATTTTGAGCTTTTAGGAGAAGTGGAAAAAAGCCTTGCTCTAAAATTAATGAATAAAGGAATGGGGTATTTATACGAAAACAATATAGTTAATGAAGAATACTTAGATAATAAAGGAATTGAAGTAAGAGGATTATCAGAAAATGTCCCTTTTTTTGAAGAAATATATATACAAGCATCAACCCAATGCAATGGCAATTGTGATTTTTGCAAGAACAATTCAAATCTCATATATGGTGGTTGTAATAGTTGTATATGTTGGAAAAATAATAATGAAGAAAAAGTGATTTTAGAAACGACAAAAATGAATGAAATTATGACTAGGATAACAAAATTATTTGTTAAGACAATTATTTTTTCCGGAGGAAACCCATTTATTAATTGGATTGAAATAAAAGAATCAATTCAATTAATTAGAAAGAATATGAAAGATGTTACTATTAAAATTATAACTAATGGAAGTTTTGTTAATGATGAAATACTTGCATTCTGTGTCAAAAGCGGTGTAAAGTTGGTATTTACAATTTTAGGTCATGATGAAATGAGTTACATAAGAATCACAGGTAATAAAAATATTTACTTAGATTTAATAAATGCTGTGAACTCGTGTATTGATAAAAACGTTGAATACGAAACTAATATACTTGCTAAATCTTCTGATTTAGAAAAAATAATTAATTTTATAAATATGCATAAATGGAATATAACATCAATTTCGGAAATATATGAAACAAATATCCCATTTAAATCAATTAAAAGTTTCGACGAAAGAATTAATAGTAATCCTAGTAATTTACGAAAAAACCAAAAATTCAATACTTGCTTAAATAATAAATTAGCGATAAACTTATATGGAAGTATGCAACCCTGCCCTATGATTGAAGATAAACTAGTTGATTTGACTATTGATGATATATCAAAACCTTTTCAAACATTGCTAATTGATAAATATTGGCGAATGACAAAACAACAAGTATCTTCTTGTAGTGGATGTCCGTATAGATTTTCTTGCGATGACTGTACAGTAATAGAACTAGCAATTAATTCAGAAAAACTAAATGCTGAATATATTTGCAGCAGATAAAGTAGTAGATTCTAAAAAAATGGAAAGGAAAAATTCATTTAGTACTTTAATGAATAAATAATAAATGATTACCATAAATAATGTATCTAAAAATTATAAAAAGACACAGGCATTGATTGATATAAATTTTTTTATCGAAAAAAATCAAATAGTGGGATTGGTTGGCCCCAATGGGGCTGGGAAATCAACATTAATGAGAATTATCAGTGGCATAAATCATCCTTCTTCCGGTGAAGTCCTTGTAAAGACGGATTATTTAGATTCTGCAAAAACACAAATTAGTACGGTTTTTGATTTTAATGGCCTTTATTCACAGTTAACGGCATATGAGAACCTGCAATTCTTTTTAAGGCTAAAAAATCAACAGATAGTCAATCAAGAAAATTTGATTAATTCCATATTACATGAAATGCAATTATTGGAATGGAAAGATAGGAAAACAAAAGAATTTTCAAAAGGTATGCTTAGGAAATTAACTATCGCACGAGCAATTATCACAAATCCCAATATATTGATTTTAGATGAGCCTTTTGATGGTTTAGACATAGAAAGCCATAGATTTGTTATTGATTTCTTAAAAAATTGGGTAATGGTTGAAAACCGTAGTATTCTTTTTGCATCTCACAATATGTCAGACATTGAAGACTTTTGTTCTAAAGTTATTATTATTAATAAAGGAAAAATAGTTGTCGAAAAACAAATAAATGATATAAAAAATGAAGGTTATAAATACTTAAAAATTAGATTTTCAAAAGCATATCAGATTATTAATATAAAAAATGCTTTAAAAAAATTTAATATTGAAGTAAAGCCTGGATGTCTGAAAAATGAAGTGTATATATATTCAGAAAAGGACATGATTTCACAAATTATAAATAAACTGTGTATGGAAAGTTTTGAAATTGATGAAGTAATTAAAGAATGTATTAATGTAGAAGATGTTTATTTAAAAACGATAGGAGGGATATTGTGAAAATATTAATATGGAAAGATTCTATAATTAGCCTTAGAAGTTTATGGGGATTAATAATATTAATTACAATTATAGGTTCCAGTCCGACTCTATTTATAGCTTGGCAATTAGTTGAGGTAACTAATGACAAAGAATTATTTTCTATTCTTCTTAGAAATAATTTTCTATTTTTTCCTGCCATGCTAATTCCTATGATAGGAACTGTTGTTTTTCAAACAACATTAAATGAAGACCGCAAAAGCAAAGCGTTACAGATATTAGTAGCTGATGGTATAATATCTGAATATATTTGGATAAGTAAATTAATTACAAGCATTATCATTTCTTATACTTTTACTTTCATATCCTCTATGATAGCTTTAATTTTTTCCAAAATACTATTTCAAGTTTGGGTAAGCTTTGATGTTTTAAGCTTAATTATAATGATAATTATCATTCCTATAATTTCTTTTACGGTATTAAGCATTATTGGAGTGATTATGTGGAGTAGCAAACAAGGCCATACACTTGCTGGATTTATACCAGTGTTCTCTTACATTGGTTGCATGTATCTTAATATGTACATAATGGAAAATAACTTAGTACCAAAAACAGGACTTATATTGTTATTATTTGCTGTTTCAATAATAATTTTTTTAGTTAATATTCTGATTGTTAAAAACTTAAGCAAGGAATATATTATTAACATGCAAATTTAATCTTATAAAAGGTAAAATATGAGTATGATTAAAAAAATTTTCTTTACAGATATACTTCTGTTATTATTTTTAATAATATTTATTTATGCCGGGCGAAATAATTTTCTTATTATCTTATCAATTTTAACATGGGTATATTTATCTATTTTGGCGGAAAAGCATGTTTGGTTATTTTTCTCCAGAAATTGGATAGAAGACAGGTTAGTCAATATAATTATAATGATTATGGGTGGAGTTGCAGTTGGTGTCTGCGTTAATAAATTTGCTGAAAATCATTTTATGATTTTACCAATAATAATTTTACATTTAATATACTTGTCTACATATTTAAAAGGATATAGATTATCTGAAACTTTGCAAAAAGAGAATATAACGGTTTTCATGCTTGGAATTATTAGCTTATCAATAATTTCTATCTGGTATTTTGAATGCTTAAGAATCTAAGAATAAATTTTTATACTTGCTTATATTACACATTATGACATTATCAACTGTTTACAACATTAATTTATGATATTATAATAGTTGCAACAATACAACACGACTACTACTTGTAAATCCACAAAAAGGGGTGATTCCGTTGAATATTTGAAAACGTTTATATCAGCATTAAGAAATAATACAAGAGCTGATGCTGCATTTCTTATTGCTAGCGTGACCCCAACAAATGTACTAAGCAATAATGGTCAAATCTGGGGGACATGGGGAGTAGTTCCGGTTGGTACAGATGTTCATATGCTTGGAGGAGTGTCGGGATTGAGGTCAGGAACGGTCACTAATATACAGTTTTCTTATACTAGTACAAATGATGGGATGACAAGATTAAACCAGTCGAGAGCATCATATTCAAGTCAAGGCGGAGATAGCGGAAGCCCGATTTTGTTTTTCGATGGTAATTTTGGCAGCATATCAAGATACAACATCGTTGGTATTCATGTGGGTAGTGGGGGCACTTTTTCAAAATATTCAGAAATTAGTAGCGCCCTTTCGGTAACTGCGATAACAAATTAAAAAATTAAACTTTATAATAAAATGCGGATAAATCATGTTAATGCGCGGTTTATCCGCATTCTTTAGAAAGGATATTATGAAAATTTTAAGCATTTGTATTTTTGTGGCAATGCTATTATTATCGACATTGGTATTGAGTTCATGTACAAAAAATGTTATTACAGACTTACCTCTTATAGCTATAGAAACCAACGGAGATTTAAGGCTCACTTTATCAACAGAAAAAAGTGACTATTTACTAAAAGATTTTACACCAGACAATCTTATTGATTTCGAAATCACCATTGAGTATATTGGAGACCAGCCAGAGATTGTAGTTTGGCGTTCAAACGTATATTATGCAGTCACGATTATTGCTCCTGAGGGTGAATTTGGAATGGAAAGTGAAGATTTATATCCACTACCGGAACTACAACCGTTACTAATTCGCAAAGATTCGCCACAATCATATAGTTATAGTAGTCGCACATATTCAAAAGGTGAATATAAAGCTGTAGCATATCTTCTTGTATGGGCAGATAAAGAAAGAACTAAGGAAATCCGAATTTCAGTAGAACTGCCAATTACTATTAAATAAAGGTAAAAATGAATACTTATCAATAATTTCTATCTGGTATTTTGAATGCTTAAGAATCTAAGAATAAATTTTTCTTAACAGAATTTGCGCCCAAACCCCAATCATGCTATAATATCCCCATGACAACGGAGAGAAGAAAAGCCCGAAGAAGCAAAAACATCCGCATTTTTTTAACCTTTATCGTGACCCTGTCAATCGTTTTACTGGTCGGCCTTTCAGCACTTTTTATCAACCACCATTTCCAACAGACAAACGAATTACGGGAATATACCGACGATGCGGCTAATTTAGCTGAGCTTAATGCAGAAAGTGAACCGGTTTCTTCCGACAAATTGACCGAATCAGTCAATGATGAAGATGAACCCATAGAAGATGTTCCCCCGGCACGTTATGCCAATGTCTTGAATGACCCTGAATACATGCGGGAGAACCGTATATATACCCGCGAAGCGATTGTTCCTGGTGAAGCAAGGCTTCTTTTTGCCGGAGATATTCTATTTGACTCATATTATGCGGTAATGGCTAATGCCATCAAGCGCGGCAATACCGTTGATGCGGCATTTTCTGATGATTTGCTGGAAATTATGCGTGAAGCCGATGTAATGATGCTCAATAATGAATTTACCTATACTACCAGAGGTGCCCCGTTTCCCGAGAAGCTATTCACCTTCCGTGCTAAACCCGAAACGGCCTCCTGGTTAAATGACATGGGCGTGAACCTCGTTTCTCTTGCTAACAACCATACCTTCGACTACGGCGAAATCAGCCTCTTAGATACCCTTGATACCCTTGAAGCTTATGGTGTTCCCTATGTTGGGGCAGGCCGCAATATAGAAGAGGCCGCCGCCCCTGTTTACTTTATCATTAGCGACATCAAAATTGCCTTTATTGCCGCGACCCAAATCGAGCGTTTTCATAATCCTGATACCCGTGGGGCTACGGAAACCCTGCCCGGTGTTTTCCGTTTTCTGAATAATGAGCGGCTCCTCTATACTATCGCGGAAGCCAGGGAAAACAGCGATTTCGTTGTTGTTTTTCTTCATTGGGGTAGTGAAAGGGCTACCGAACCGGACTGGTCGCAACTTGAACAAAGTTTAAAAATCGCCGCCGCCGGTGCCGACTTAATCGTTGGTGCCCACCCTCATGTTTTGCAGGAAATTACTGTGCATGGCAATACCCCTGTCGCTTATAGCCTTGGTGATTTTTGGTTCAGCTCCCGCACGGTAGACACCGGCTTACTTGAAGCGATTTTTGATGTAAATGGCCTGAAAAGCCTCCGTTTTATCCCCGCCCTGCAACATAACTGTTTTACCTCACTTTTACACGATGGCGAAAAAATCCGGGTCCTTGATATAATGCGGAACCTCTCACCGCGAGTAAACATCGATGACGATGGGGAGATAACTTGGTAAATAAAGTAAAGGAGCAAACATGTTCATTATTATCGGCCTCGGCAACCCCGGCTTAAAATATGCCGGGACCCGTCACAATATCGGCTTTGACATCATTGATGCCCTGGCAAAAAAACACAAAATAAGAGTAAGAAGCCTTAAGCATAAAAGTATTATGGGCAAAGGCTCTATTTATGGCCACAAGGTTTTTTTGGTCAAACCGCTCACTTACATGAATTTGAGTGGTGAATCCGTGCGCCGTATCATAGACTACTACCATATCGATGAAAAAAATGAATTAATCGTCATCGCTGATGATATAAGCCTTCCGACCGGTCAAATCCGGATGCGCAAAAAAGGTAGTGACGGCGGACATAACGGCTTGAAAAGTATCATTCAACATTTTGGGCACAACGACTTTATCCGCATGAAAATCGGTGTTGGTGACAAACCGGCCGGACATGACCTTGCCGGACACGTCCTTAGCCATTTTACTGGAAGTGACAAAAAAATCATGCGCGAATGTACCGAAAATGCCGTTGCCGCTATCGAAACTATTCTTGAGGACGGGCTGGATAAAGCAATGAATAAGTATAATCAGAAAATAAAGGATCCGAAATGAAACCCCTCTTAACCCCAATCCACGAACTTGGTGAATACGATGAGATGAAAACCCTGCTCCGGAAACCCGGCAAAACCCTTGCCCTTTCCGGCTGCGTTGATTCCCAAAAACTCCACATGGCTTATGGCTTAAGCGAAAATTACCGTTACAAAATCATCATTACTTTTTCTGACCTAAAAATGAAAGAAATCTATGATGAATACCGCTTTTATGACCGTAATATCAGCATGTTCCCCGCCAAAGACCTCATTTTTTACCAAGCTGATGTCCATGGTAATCTGCTTATCAAAGAGCGTATTGATTGCCTGCGTAATATTATTGAAGGTGAACCTTATACCATCGTCACCACCTTTTCCAGCCTTATGTCGCCTATCTTGTGCCTTGATTATTTGAAGGAAAACATCATTAACATCGACACTTCCGGTACCATTGACAAAGAGAAACTCGCCTTAAACCTTGTTAAGCTTGGTTATGAGAAAAATTATCAAGCTGAAGCCCCCGGCCAGTTTTCCATTCGCGGCGGAATTATTGATATTTTTGACTTGACTGAAGAAAATCCCTATCGGATTGAGCTATGGGGTGACGATGTTGAATCAATCCGTAGCTTTGACTCACTAAGTCAACGTTCAATTGAGAAACTTGACCGAATTATCATCTATCCTGCGACCGAGATGGTTTTATCGAAAGAACAGCTTCATAACGGGATGGATAAAATTCAAACCGAATGCGACAAACAAGTAAAAAAACTACGCGATACTTTTTTTACCGCTGAAGCCCACCGTCTGGCAACTCAAATAAATGAAATCAAGGAGCAGTTGTTTGAGTTTGAGACCGCTGTCAACTTAGAAAGTTATATTCGCTTTTTTTATGATAATATTGTTTCTTTTATTGATATCTTTAATAACGACGAAACTATTTTTTTCGTTGATGAACCAACCCGTGTCCGCGACCATGCAACAGCGGTTGAAATGGAATTTCGCGAAAGTATGAGCCACCGCTTGGAGAAAGGTTATCTTTTGCCAAGCCAAACCGGGCTATTATTCGGGGTTGATGATGTTTCAGCCCGTTTATCCCGCAAGCGAGTTGTTACTTTATCCGCCCTTGATATGAAAAACCCGCTTGTTTCTGCCACCCGCAAAATCGACCTTACAGTCAAAACAATTTCCTCATACAATAATAGTTTTGAAGCCTTGGTCAAAGATATGGCCCGGCTAAAAAAAAGCGGCTACCGAATCCTGCTTCTTTCCGGCTCCCGCACCCGGGCGGCCCGCCTTGCCGAGGATTTGCGTGACAATGGGCTGACTGCTTTTTATAGTGAGGATAATGAGCGCGAAATAAATCCCGGCGAAATTATGACCTGTTACGGCCGCGTGCTTCGTGGTTTTGAATACCCGTTGATAAAATATGCCATTATCGCCGAAAGTGATATCTTTGGCGCCGAAAAAAAACGCAAGAAAAGAAAGCGTTATGAAGGGCGCAAAATTGCTGATTTTGCAGAGTTAAAAGTTGGTGATTATATCGTTCATGAAAACCATGGCCTTGGTATTTATCGGGGAATTGAAAAAATTGAAGTTGATAAAGTCATCAAGGATTACATGAAAATTGAATACCGTGACGGCGGCAATCTTTATATTATTGCTACTGCTTTTAATGTTATTCAAAAATACGCTTCTGCCGATGCAAAAAAACCAAAACTCAATAAACTAGGCTCCGTCGAATGGGGGCGCACCAAAACCAGGGTTAAAGAAGCAGTTGGCGAGGTCGCTCGTGAATTGGTTGAGCTTTATGCTCATCGTCAGGAAAAAAACGGCTTCCAATATGACAAAGATACGGTTTGGCAGCGTGAATTTGAAGAGCTTTTCCCGTTTGAAGAAACTGAAGACCAATTGTCGGCTATCAACGATACCAAAGATGATATGGAAAGCACTAAAATAATGGATCGCTTAATCTGCGGTGATGTTGGTTACGGCAAAACAGAAATAGCAATCCGGGCGGCCTTTAAAGCCGTTCAGGAAAACAAACAGGTAGTTTATCTTGTGCCAACGACGATTTTAGCCCAGCAGCATTTTAATACTTTTATCCAACGAATGAAAGATTTTCCGGTACGGATTGATTTGCTTTCCCGTTTCCGTACCGCCGCCGAGCAGAAAAAAACCATCGCCGATTTACGGAAAGGCCAGGTTGATATCGTAATTGGCACCCACCGCGTTCTTTCAAAAGATGTTGAGTTTCAAGACCTCGGCCTTCTAATTATCGACGAAGAGCAACGTTTTGGTGTAACCCACAAAGAAAAAATCAAGCATATGAAAGACAGCGTTGATGTCCTTACTTTAACCGCAACCCCGATTCCCCGGACTTTGCATATGAGTTTAGTGGGAATCCGTGACATGAGCGTTCTTGAGGAAGCCCCTATCGACCGGATGCCGATTCAGACTTTTGTCTGCGAGTACAATGAAGAAATGGTACGGGAAGCCATCGTCCGTGAGCTTAGCCGCGGAGGCCAGATTTATTATGTTTATAACCGGGTTGCCAATATCGCCGATGTCGCCGCCGCCATCCAAAAGCTCATACCCGAAGCCCAGGTTGCTTTTGCCCACGGCCAAATGCAGGAACGCGAACTTGAGCGGATTATGTATGACTTTATCAATAATGAAATTGATGTTCTTGTCGCAACAACCATCATCGAAACCGGCCTTGATATTGCGAATGTAAACACAATGATTATTCACGACTCTGACAATATGGGGCTGGCCCAGCTTTACCAGCTTCGCGGCCGTGTTGGCCGGAGCAACCGCACTGCGTATGCTTTCCTTATGTATAAACGGGACAAAATGCTAAAAGAAATCGCCGAAAAGCGCCTTGCCGCAATCAAAGAATTTACCGACCTAGGCAGTGGTTTCAAAATCGCAATGCGTGATTTGGAAATCCGCGGGGCAGGTAATTTGCTCGGGCAAAAGCAGCACGGCCACATGGAAGCGGTCGGTTATGACCTTTATTGCAAAATGCTTGATGAAGCGGTTAAAAGTCTAAAAGGTATCGTTAATTCTGATGATTTTGTCACCACTGTTGACCTTGATGTAGATGCTTTTATCCCCGAGAGTTATATCGTAAATGAAATTCAGAAACTGGATATCTATAAACGTATCGCCGGAATCGAAAACAAAGCGGAATGTGATGATATGAAAGAAGAATTAATTGACCGGTTTGGAAGTATCCCCGCTTCGGTTGAGAATTTGTTACGTGTTGCTTTAATTCGCATCGAAGCGCATACCCTTTGTATTACGGAAATCAAGGGTAAAAATGAAGAAATAATCTTTTATCTTAAACCTAATGCGAAGATAAAGCCCGAAATGATTCCCCTTTTCTTGCAGCGCCATCAGACAATCCGTTTTAATCATAAGGGTGCCCCTTATTTTTCTTCACGTTACAAAAAATGCGGCTTATCCGAACGGGATGTGGCGGCGTTATTGGCGCAAACTGAAGAAATGATTGAAAAGATGAAAGAGATGTTTTGAAATTGTTATTCCGCATGTGACATCTCTGTACTTCGCTGCAAAACACGCTGCGCTCGTTTTATCGCGCTCCGCTCACATGTAAAACGTTCATAATAATTTTGCACACAAATCGTGAAAAGAACGATTTGGCGCTTGGCTCCAAGGATTTTGGCTTGCGAAGTCAGAATGTCACTCACGATTTAAAATTGCAATTAAATTTTTCCGCGCAGTGCTTCATAGAGTTCGGCATTGGTTGACTGTTGATAAGGAAATGTATAAAATACAGTTAGAGCAAAACAGGTAAGGGCACCTAAAATATGCCAGCCGATAAATGATAAATCAAGAACAAAAGCATTCCATTTATCTCCGGTCATCATTGCTTTCGAGCGGGCAAAAACTTCATTTGAATCAAGGCCGGGATTTTCTGCCAGAATATAAGTCATCATCCGGTACTCATAAAACTTAATAATTCCCGGTATTAAGAAAAGCAAACTCCAAAGAAAGATAAATAATGAGCGTAAAAATTGAGTTTTAACTATATTCATATATGAATTTTTGAAGCCTAGTCCGAGCAATGATAAATCGCCAGGGGCTGAGCGGGCAGAAATAAAGTACCTCCGGCAGCCAACTTCCAATGGTTTCAAAAGGAATAATGAAATTACAAGGATTAAAATAACAGTAAATATCATAATTGTCAGAATAAGCCCAAGGTAATTAAAAAATCCTATATATCCATAACTGTTACTTATAACTTGGGAATTTGCACTTCCATAACTACTGCCGTTACTACCCGAAGGACCACCGCCTATTATAAAAATTAAGAACGCAACTAAGACAGACTTCCAATAGTTCTGTTGCAAAACAATTTTCGCATTACTCTTTAATTCAGCCCTGGTCCACATAAGATATTATCCTTTCTGATTTGGCATATGGTAAAAATAACCTATTAAATCAAAATATACATTATTTTTGTTGAAAACGCAAGTCTTTTGTACATATTTTACAATTTATCGCCCTATTTGCGTAAAAATGACCCAAAAAATAAAATCTCTATCTAAATATTATGCGACAAGCTACTATTTAATTCATCAAATACATTTATTAGCCAGAGGTAAATGTTGGTATTCAGATAAAAGTTGAAAAAAAACCTTTAAGCTATTGATGATGGATTTAAAATGAAATATTTGAAATTTATTCATTAAACTGATAAACTATATAAGGTATTATAAATCCCAAGAAAGCGAACATTTGTTTGAAAGTCCTTTTTATCGGACATTATAAGTGCTATTCTATTATTAGAACAGAGCGGAACATCCGTATAGCAGTTTTTGATAATAGGAGGTAGCATCTATGAAAGGATATACAGTAAACGAAGGTTATATGGGCTTAGTAAGTGGGATTTATATGTTATTTGCCAGTGAAGATGATTATCGTGAATATTTTGCAGAAGCAGCATAGTGTGAAGAGTTTTTCCAAGATGCCTGACAAAGGACGACATCAAAGAAAAGCTAAACTTCACACGGGAAGGATGGCAAAGGACACCATTCTTCAGGAGACTATAAATTATGCGCCTTGGTTATGATTATTACCGGCAGTCAGCCACTTATCTTGCACCGGACCTTTTGGGCAAGATTCTTTGCCGCCGCCGTGACAGCGGGATTAGCCGTTTTCGTATCACGGAGACGGAGTGTTATCATGGCGAAACCGATACGGCTTGTCATGCCAGCCGGGGGAAAACGCCGCGGACGAAAGCCTTATATGAGCAGGGCGGAATAGCTTACATTTATTTGTGTTATGGAATCCATCATCTATTCAATGTTGTTGCCGGTGATGAAGGTTTTCCGGAAGGTGTGCTGATTCGCGGAATTGAGGGTTATACTGGCCCCGGCCGTCTGACGAAAGCATTAGGGATTGACCGGAACTTGTATGGTATTGATTTAGTTAAGTCAGATGAGCTATGGCTTGAAGATGATGATTACAAGCCAAATTATATCGCGACGAAAAGAATCGGTATCGACTATGCCGAACCCGAGGACCGCGACCGTTTATGGCGCTTTGTCGTAATTCCTTAAAATAAAAAAATTAGCGTGAAACATTATCGGAAAGCGAAAGGAATGGAATACTCTTATAAAAATCCCTCAAAATGCGATAAATACGGCATTTATTCAGAGAATAAAGAAATCTTTTCCGATTAAATCAAAATCGGTTAAGACTTTACCCTGTGTAAATATATTAACATCGAACCATCAACCATTCAGTATAAAAGAGATCAAAAAATGGCAAAAACAATCGCAATCACAAACAAAAAAAGTGGTGTCGCGAAGACGATTACCGCAGCAACAATGTCTTATCTTTTGACCAAGATGGGCTATAAAGCATTGCTCATAGATTATGATGGGTAACGAACTCCACTTTATCAGTGGAATAGACCCAAAAAGACATAAAAGCGGTCTATTTTCTCGTCTAAAAACAGTCTGATATTGGGGCAAACACTACCGGATGATTACATATTGGAAAGTGCTAACGGAGTACATATAATTCCGTCGATTAAAAAAGATTCTCTATTTTAGACAGTGCTGATTTTAGCGAAGGGAAATTAGCGGAAGTCATCAAGCCAATTAAAGATAAATATGATTTTATTATAATTGACTGTATGCCACAGTTGGGCACACTGCTAATAAACGCGCTGATGAAGCATTATACCCACGCAATCGCAACTTGTGTCGATTCAAGAGGCTAGGTATACTGATTCGTCACATTAATGCGATTAGAAGTAACAACCATGACCTAAAGATAGGCGGCATCTTAATAACAATTGATGATAATAGAACCCGTTTATCGTCACACTTAAGAGATGAAGTCAATACTGTTTTCGGACAAAAGGAACGGATTTTCAAAACGATAATTCCCCGCTAAATTTTAGTGCCGGAAGCTTATTCTTTCAAATGACTGTATGTGAATATGAACCCGGTAATCCGCGGCATTAGCATATGAAGATTTCATTGCAGAATATCTTGAATTGCAAGAAAAGGGTGTAAAATAGTATGGCAAGCAGAAAATTAAATTTATCATTAATAGATAAAGCCCTTACAAAATACTACTGATATTGCAGATGATATTTTTTTCTCAACGGAAATATTTTTTACCGGCAAATAATACGAACCATACCGACAAGACTGATAAGGCGATTGATTCATCGAACGAAACATATTTTCCGGATTTTGATTTGTGTCTGCTTATTCCCTAACCAGAACATAAATTCCGCTTATGGGAGGGCGAAAGATTTGAAAATATGGTGATTAAGGAACGCGGAATTTTGCATCCAATCATCGCATGAGATCGCGGCGGTTCAGACGGGAAGCACACCATCCTATCTGGCAATAACCGGCAGTTAGCATCGATTGAAGCAGAAAAATATCACTAGCCTGTTATCATCAAAAAAGGCTTACAGATGATGAAGCTGATTTTATTGTTACGGAAATGCCCTTGGGACGAGGGCATCTGCCATGCGGGATTGGCTTATTGCCACGGGCAGAATCAGTGCTTTTGATGATGACGATACACTTTTTGTCGGCGGATATAAGCATCCTAAATTATCACAAGAGCAAATAGAAATATTATGTTATGATGATATAATTGAGTTCGGTCTTATCAGCCGCCTGCGGCTGGCAAAAAAGAGAGTTTTATTCTATTATGATTTTAATTTCTATATTGATTTCGGACTCCTAAAAAGCAACGGAATCAATAATCTTTTGTATAATATCTGCATTATAAGTTAAATCATTGCCAGACAACATATCAAAATGTTTTCCATAACCATTGTGAATACAAAAGCTCCCGAGAGTAAATTGAGAAAGTAAACTATAATCATTATCATTATCGTCAGATAATATCAAATGTAGATTTGCCTTTATCGGCTCTGAAATATTTATGCTGTTTAAAAAATCAACATAGTTGTCATTTTTATTTATAAAATTATCGGTAAGCTCAAGTTCCACACTAATTTCACGTTTTTTAGAAAGATATTCTATTGCCGACTGGACAAAATAATCTTTCTCAAAATCAATCCTAATATCAGAATCGATGAATATGAGGTTACTTACAAAATCACCGACTTCTTCTAACATTTTAGCTACTTCGAAAGCTAACTTACTGCCTGCTGAATATGCAATAAGTTGATACGGCCCATTTGGACTTTGGCTTTTAATTAAACTTATGTATTCTTGTATACCATTTTTGTTATTATCAATAAAATCAATTCCATATAGTGTATAATTTTTGAGTTTTTCCCCAAGTTCTTTGAAAGCTATACCATATCCAAAAGCTGGAGGAAAAGCAAATATTATTCCATCTTGCCCATAACTCAATTTAATAAGGCTATTCAATGAATTTAACAATACTGTATTACTTTTTGTAAGTCTTGCTGCCAAACCTTTGATTGTTGGGAAGCCAAACACTTCTGAAAGACTTAATTCCATATCAAAGGCTTGACTGATTTTCGATAGCAGCACTATCGCTTTTAATGACTGGCCGCCCAAGTCAAAGAAGTTTTCTTCAACGCTTATCTTTTCCAAATGCAAAAGCTCTTGCCATATCTCAACCAGTTTTTCTTCTGTTTCATTCGATGGAGGCTCGTACTCTAATCCTGTTGATACATTGAATTCCATGTCCAACAAGGCTTTCCTGTCTACTTTTCCATTCGGCGTAACCGGTAGGCTGTCTAAGCTGGTGAAATATGAAGGTATCATGTAATTAGGTAACTTTAAGGCTAAATATTCTTTTAATTCTTTAACCGTCAGTTCTTTATTAGCGACTATATACGCGCTCAGATATTTCATTCCATCATTATCCTCTTTAGCCAATACTAAAGCTTCAGTTAAATGCTCGTTCTCAAGCAATGCGCCCTCTATTTCGCCAAGTTCGATACGGTAGCCACGTATTTTCACCTGATTATCTATCCTCCCTAAATATTCGATATTTCCGTCCGGCAACCATCGCGCTAGGTCGCCGGTCCGGTACATACGATCGCCGGGTATGAATGGGTTTGCAACAAACTTCTCGGCCGTCAGTTCAGGCCGGTTCAAGTAGCTTCGGGCTAATCCTGCGCCGGAGATGCACAACTCGCCGGAGATAGCGATAGGTTGCGGTCTGTTATAGTTATCCAAAATGTACACTTGGGTATTTCCTATTGGCTTACCGATAGGAACAGTTTTAAAACTTAACGTTTTTTCATCAGCTTGATATATGGTTGCTATAACAGTCGCTTCTGTTGGTCCATATAGGTTAAAAAGGTCAGGATTTCCTTTAAGTCCCTCTATTATTTCTTGCTGATAAATATCGCCTCCTGATGTTATTCTTTTTATTTCACTCATATTGCTTAAATCTATATTTTTAAGATATGATGATACTGAACCGAGATGACTTATTTTATTAGTCTGTATATACATTCCCAATTTATTGGCATCCCTTAACACTTTATTATTAGTAAGATGTAAAGTTGCACCAGTTAATAATGAAAGAAATATTTGTTCAACAGATGCATCAAAAGTTAATTGAAAAAATAGCAATATTTTTTCATAATTAAATATCCGATAATTTTTCATTTGAGCAAATATTAGGTTCGCGGCATTTCTATGTTCTATCAAAACCCCCTTAGGCATTCCCGTGGAACCCGAGGTATATATACAATATATCAAATCGCTGGGATTATTTATTAATTCAGGATTGCTGACATCTTCTGAATAATTGTCTCTCCTATCTAAGCTGATAACATCAATAGGATAATTCTTTACGTTCTCATTCAGCCACGACTGTGTAAGCAGTATCTTTGCCCCACTGTCTGTAAGCATAAAGCGGATCCGCTCCGCCGGATACTCCGGGTCAATCGGCACATACGCCCCGCCCGATTTAAGTATACCCAATATACCCACAATCATCTCGAGGGAACGCTCAACCATAATCCCTACCAAATCGTCAGGTTTCACGCCCTTTGCCCTTAGTATTCTTGCCAGTTGGTTAGATTTCTCATTAAGCTCTCGGTATGTTAACTGCTTATCCTCAAATACTAACGCTATGTTATTTGGAGTCTTTTCTGCCTGCTCCTCAAATAGCTCATGAATCGTCTTATCTTTTGGATATTCACCCGTTGTATCATTAAAATCGTAGAGTATCTGCACCCTTTCGGCTTCGCCCAGCATATCTATTTCATTAAGGCATATGTCAGGATTTTCAGTTATCAACTCGACAATCCTTTCAAAATGACTGGCCATCCGAATAATAGTATCTTTCCGGAACAGTTTCGTGCAATATTCTATATTTAAATATATCTCCTCATCGCTATTAATGGCTGTCAAAGTGATATCAAATTTTGCTACTGATAAACCAGTTCCGCAATAATCTTCATACTCAAGGCCGGACATTTTTTCACTCTTGACGTTAGTCTCCTGCAATGCAAACATTACATCAAACAATGGGTTCCGGCTCATGTCACGCTTTATGTTTAGCTTTGTTACCAGTTCTTCAAACTGATAGTCTTGGTTTTCATACGCTTTCAGCGCATTATGCTTTACTTCCTGTAAAAAATTCCTGAATGTCTTACTACCTTCAGGATAATTCCTCATCGCCAGCGTGTTTACAAACATGCCTACTACGTTCTCTAAATCCCCATGTCGCCGGCCTGCTATTGGCGTACCTATCACTATATCTTCTTGACCGGCATACTTGGATAGCAACACATTCAACGATGATAATAATACCATGTGCATCGTTGCCCCCTCGGTACGCATCAAGGATTTTATTCTATCCTGTACTTCCTTATTCAACTTAAAATCTACGCTGCCACCATCAAAGCTTTGGATTGCCGGACGCACAAAATCATTATGAAGATTGAGTACCGGCAATTCACCCGAAAACGTTTCAAGCCAATATTTTTCCTGCTGTTTGCCTTGTTCTGACCACATCTTCTCATTTTGCCATGCTGAAAAGTCTTTATATTGTATCTTTTGCTCGGGTAATATGTTGCCGTTATATAATTCCGTTAGCTCATGCCATAAGATTCCGCCTGAGATACCATCGTTTATGATATGATGGGTATCAATTACTAAAATATGTTTCACTTCTGACAGCTTAATAAGCTCAACTCGGATTAATGGGGCTTGTTCTAAGTCAAATGGGCGCATTGATTCATTGATAAGCGCTTCAGCCACACCCTCCTCCGCTTCCGTTATCGGTATGCTTAGCTCAATATCGTCATGTATGTACTGTACCACTTCTCCATCTACTATTCTGAATGACGTCCGCAAGGTTTCGTGCCGCTTTATCAGTTCATTAAATGAATGATTAAGCCTAGCAACATCTAGCTCCCCGTTAAGCACTGTAACTGATGATACATTATAATTAATACCGCTATTATCAAACTTATTAAGGGCATACATACGCTTTTGTGCTGATGAACATTCATAGTAAGGCTTGTTCGTTATTTTTTTTATCCTATTTATAAGCGTGACTGCCTTGTTGCTTTCGTGATTAACTACTAGATCTATAATTTCATTGATGGAAGAAGACTTGAAAATCACTTCTATACTTATTTCAATTCCGGTTAATTCAAAGAGTCTATACTCTAACTCAATAGCCTTCAAGGAGTTGAAGCCTATATCTATCAGTTTATCAAAAATATTAAACTTATTATGTCCCAAAATTGATTGAATAACTTCTATTACATTTTTTTCTGTAACTATCGCAATCATAAATATTGCATCCCCTTACGTTCATTAATAAGATTAAAATATGTATATTCATCTATACAAATTTTTTTAATAATATCAAATATAACATTTACCTCAATACCCATTTGTCTGGAAAAACTATATTTAACTAATTTATTTCGAATAAGACACCAGTTATTTTCTATGGCTTTATTTAACTCTAGTAGCTTTAGTGCTTTATTATCGCATGATGACCTAAGTATATTTTCAACAACCCGATATGAATTGACTATATTATTTAATCCGCTGATCATCTTTTCTCCTGCTAATATATCAGCAATTGAAGAGATCAATTTAAAGTTTTCCATAAATACATTCATGTCAGTAATGCCAGTCATTATAAGCGATTCACATAATACATAATTATGGCAATAATTAAAAAAAGAGTCTTCTGATTTATTTTGAAATTTATCATGCTTATGCAAAAAACATGAGATTTTCGTTTCATAATTATTAGAAAATAGACTACTTTCCATTATTTCTTGTATGCTAATTTGATTAAACGAGTAGGATAGCGTATCTGGATACCTTTGTTCAATTATTTTTATTGATGATTCATTATAACCTATAATTAAAATTATTTTTTCAAAAACATCCGATTCTATTAATATAGGACTGTTATTATTTATAGATCCTTGGAGTGTTTCAATGAAAAAGTGTTTCTCAACTTTTATTTCACACCTATCAACGCCCATATCATTCAGTAAGCTATTTTCATTCTTAATATCAATGTATGAATTGCTGATCATATTTTCACTAACTTTATATGAAACAATACTATTTGACATAAAATATGATATATCAAGTTTGAAATATATTAAAACAGCAAATAACATATTATAGTAACAGTTTTTAAACAACAAATTATTATAAGGACTTAATTGCAAATTTTCCATTAATAATCCTCGAAAATGAATTCTTGATATAATGTTTTGTAAGTTAAATTTGAGAACTTAGTAAGCCATTAAGACCAACCATCACATATTTTACTTATATCCTATAATTCTAAGGATGTCAATAACCGTTTTGGTTATGACGGTAGTTTTGGTGTAAAAATTGCGTTTTCATTATAACCAGTAAAAATAATTAGCTGTAGAGGTGTTCATCCATATATAAATTAAAGGTTACTAGAATCAACTATATGAATGGAGATTTTTATGTGCAAAAAGAAAGACAAAGCTTGGGCTTTGGAAGAACAATACAGAAATTATTAGATTTCGTTTAACTTCTATAGCGAAGTTCATATCAGCATACACAGACAAATTTTTGACAGGATAAACAAATTTATGGCTGTTGCTGGAATCAATGAGTATTCAGCGGAAATAGGTAATGCGTTTCTTACAGATTATTTATTGAAACATGAATGCTATTATCAATCCTACCGGATTGTCTATTTTGATTTTCCATTAATTGGTTTTGACGGTGTGAAATTAGAGTTTATCTTTTTTATTTAATTGGAATACATGTTTTTTGTAAAAAAACATGAAAAAAAGGAACTATAGGGGGTTTTAATTATCGCAGTTTGTAGTATAATGGGAAAGTCAGTTGTTGAATTATGCCTATTGCTGTAAGAAGGGGAGGTGTTATGGAAGATTTTAAAGCAACTATTGGGAGAAGAATTTATCTAATGCGATGTGAACTTAATTATTCAAGGGAAAGCCTAGCATTAAAAGCTGGTATTACTAGCAAGTTCTTATATGAAATAGAATCAGGCAATAAAGGAATGTCTGCTAAAACATTGTGTATGCTTGCAAATGCATTGAATACTTCTCTGGATTCATTAACTGATGGATTATTAGAAGGAATAATCTGATGGCTAAACATAGGTCTTTAGTAATCAACATCCTTCCGAAAATGTTGGAGGAAAGTAAAAGGTTAAGAAGTTGCTATTTAAGTTTAGGAGAAAGGGTTTGGATACAAAGCATAGAACATACGAAATATTCAATGTAATATTGAAAGAGCTTAAAATTTATATTGAAAATGGGGAAGAGCAGCAGATAAATAGATTCTTAAGTGAAATTAATTCACTTCATTTTATAAAATTCCTTGTAACTATTGAAAGCGAATTCGATTTTCAGTTTGACGACAATTATCTTAGGATTGGTTCGTTTAGAGATATAGACGAAATATGCTTATATATAGATAATAAATTGAATGAAAAAATCTTGAATGACAATTAATAAATATGCATTAATTAATAGACGATACAATATGAAGTGACCTCACAGTTTTTAATAACGTGGCTCCAGGTTATAAACTAGTTCTGAAATATATTGACGGAATAAGAAATAAGTTTCTAGAAGATGCAGAATTTATGCGAGTACGGATCCGGAAGCTTGGATTATGCATTATATCATCAGCCTACCGAGCGCGGAGTTAAATCCATTATATTGGCCCAATAACAATGGACATCGCTAATAAGAGAGTAAGATAAGTATGAATATAAGAATAGAAATCAGAAAAGCTGTAAGTGAGGACTATGCCCAAGTTAAAAAGGCTATATTTAATCTTTTGGGGCAGCTTCGCAATAGTAAAGTGGACAGCTTAGAAGGATTTGAACAAGCTTATTTTAAGATAATTGAAAATGATTCTAATGGATGTATTCTAATAGCACGAGAAAAAGACCGGATTTGTGGCTTGCTATCATTATCAAAAGCATATGCCTTACACTGCGGAGGGCTATACGGTATACTTGAAGAATTGTGGGTAGATAAAAAATATCAAAATAATGGTGTTGGCTCAAAATTAATTGATTTTATTTGTGATTACTGTAAAGAGAATAATATAAGACGAATTGACGTAGGTTTGCCGGATTCACAATATAAGTATTATTCTTATACATATAATTTTTACAAAAAAAAAGGATTTACGGAAATAGGTACGAGAATGAAACTTTCTATATAAGCAAGTTCCGGAGGAAAGCGTATGGATTGGGCAGGTATGCTTAAGAAAAATAGAAGTTATCGAAGATTTATCTCTAAAGACATTCCAAACAAGGAATTGATAGAGATTTTAGAACAGAACCGGTTCATAGCTTCGCCTCACAATATGCAGGAATTACGTTATTTCATAGTAAAAAATGAAGCTGATGCAATCTTTCAGGAAGTTAAATGGGCCGCTTTAATTACTGAACATGAAGGACCAAAATTTGATGAGAGACCTCCTGTATACATAGTTATTGTTCGGGATAGTCAAAGTAAAGCTAATGCCGCAGCATTGTGGTGTGAAGTCGGTATAGCCAGCCAGACTATCTTGTTGTCAGCTATTGAGAAGGGATATGGCGGTTGTTGTTTAGGAGCATTTCGAGAAGATAGGGTACGAAAAATACTTGGATTATCTGAGGATGTCGTGCCTTTATTGATTATTGCCCTGGGACAACCTAAGGAGGATGTTCATATTGTTCCCGCGAAAACCGGTGATTCTTTGAAATATTACAAAAATGAAAAGTCTGCACATTATGTGCCGAAATTAGAAGTTGAAGATTTAATTCTAAATTATAGAGAGTTTTTTCAAACGTATTGAATTGATTCTAAATTTGATTGTGAAAAACACATGTGAGGCTACTAATGAGAACATTAATTATTGATAATTATGATTCGTTTACATTTAATATTTACCAATATGTAGCCGAGATAACGGGAAACAAGCCAATCGTTATTCGTAACAATCAATCATATAAAGAATTAGTTTATGACAATATTATTATTTCGCCCGGACCCGGAAGCTCAGATAAACATGAGGATTTTGGTGTAAACTTGGAAATATTGCAAAATGAGGACGTTCCGATTCTTGGTATTTGCCTAGGGCATCAAGGTATCTGTGTTGCCTACAGTGGTGAGGTTATCTTAGCGAGAGAACCTTATCATGGGAGGATAGATAAAATTATCCATAACGGTGCCCCGCTCTTTAATGGGATTCCAGAAACATTCAATGTTGTAAGATATCATTCTATGATAATGAAAACGCCAATACCTGATTGCTTAGAGATTATCGGGGTTAACGATGAAGGAATTGTAATGGCAGTCAATCATAAAGAAAAACCGATATGGGGAGTGCAGTTTCATCCGGAATCCATATGTACAGAATATGGCAAACAGTTATTAAAAAATTTCTATAAACTCACGGCAGATTATAATTCGAATAAAAGCCTTATTAGACAAAGCAATAATTTGATAAATAAGCAAGTGACTGTGGTTCCGCAATGCAAAAATGAACGCGTTGCCAATAATAAATATAAAGTTGAAATTCGCGAAGTTGGCGATGGTGCGGATACAGAGAAGATATTTGAAGAATTATATGCGAATGATGAGGATGCCGTATGGCTGGATAGCAGTAAAATCATGAATGGTTTTTCACGGTTTTCTTATTTGATTGGAAAAGGCGGAAAGCTTTTTGAGAAATTAACTTACCAATGTAATGCATTGTCGCTTATAGTCGAAAAATACGGCAAAAAAGAAAAGTTACAGATATCTATTTTTGACTATATGGAAAAAAAGTTGGAAGCATTATACATAGAAACTCCTGATATATCATTTGATTTTAATTGTGGTTATGTGGGTTATTTCGGATATGAAATGAAGATGGAATGTGGACATTCCCGGAAAAATGAATCCGAATTGCCGGATGCGATATTTTTATTCGCCGACCGTGTGATTGTCATGGATCACTTGGAAAATAAAGTTTATCTGATGGCTATAACCGAAAAAAACGATGCCGACACGATTAACTGGCTGGACCAGACTGAAAAAACGGTTCGCAAAATAGGATTGGAAGTAAACGACTATACACTTCCGGTAAAAAAAGAAAGCGGGCACAATTATGTATTGAGCAGAGGATATGAACAATACATGAATGATATCAATGTTTGCCTTCAAAAAATAAAAGAAGGTGAAAGCTATGAAATCTGTCTGACAAATAAGATGATAGTAAATCAGAAAATTAATGCCTGGGAATATTACCGTGTATTGAGGAGAATTAACGGAGCTCCTTATGGAGGTTTTTTGCGTTTTGGAAGCTTACACATAGCAAGCTCATCACCTGAACGCTATATCTCCATAAACAAAGAAAGAATAGTTGAAGCCAAACCAATGAAAGGAACGATTAAAAGAAGTGAAAATCACGAGGAGGATCTTAGGCTTTATGAATTTTTGCAATCTGATGAAAAAACAATATCAGAAAATCTGATGATATGTGATTTGCTGAGAAATGATCTGGGTATTGTATGTGAAATAGGGAGTGTTAACGTACCTCAGTTAATGAAAGTCGAATCGTTTGCCTCAGTGCATCAGATGATCAGTCTAATAAAGGGAAAGCTCAGGAAAGGAATCAGTGCCGTTGAATGTTTAAAACAGTCATTTCCTGGCGGCTCAATGACAGGGGCGCCTAAAAAGAGAACGATAGAAATTATTGAAGAATTGGAAAAGGAACCCCGTGGCATTTATTCCGGATGTATCGGTTATATAGGGCTTAATGGAACAGCTGATTTTAATATTGTTATACGTACGGCGGTCATTACGCCGGATAAGCTGAAAGTTGGTGTCGGCGGCGCTATCATAGCGATGTCGGATCCTCAGGAGGAATTCGATGAAATTTTGCTTAAAGGAAGTGCAATGATGGAAGCTTTAAAATATTTAAACTAATTAAGGATGGGTAAAATGATTATTAACTTTATCATGGAAATATTATGGGAGAATGCCACAAAAGAATATAAAAATATTTATGCCGAATATGCAGACAAAGATTTGCTGCAGATATATAACGAAATATATAAATCGATGCATGTAGATATAGGAATGTCAACCGAAGTATTTAATGAAAACATACTTCTAAGTACAGGATGCAAAAACCGAAACCGGGAAAAGGCTCTTTCCGGCTGCTCCATGTGCCAATGGGACGATGAGGATTTGGCCATACAGGCAAAATTGAAGGTTTTAAAAGAACGGGATTCTAAACTGTACGCGAAACTTATCAGGGAAGGATTTATAAAAAAAAGAGGAGAAAAAGCAAAGCCTTCATTAATTGAAGAAATTGCATCTTGTAATGTTTTTGATAATGAAGATTTTACAGATAATGTGTTTGATAAATTGTTTAACGATAATCCGGTATTTGAGACAAAACCTCTATATGGGATAATCGCGGTAAGGGCAAATGACGTAACATCTGAAAAGATAGAACGATGGAAAAAGCAATTTCGCGGAAGATTATTTGTTGGATTCGGCATAGAAGTTGGATGTGATTGGCTGAGAAATCATTGGATTAATAAAAATACAACAAATGAAGATATTATGAAAGCAATCGGCATAATTAGAGAAGCGGGTTGTGTCTCCTCGGGTGATATTCTTTTGGGAATTCCGGGACTTTCAGCATATCAATCCCTTCAGACTTTTCTTTCAACCTGCGGTTGGCTTTACGAACAAAATATTGATACGATTCTTGTATCGCCGCTTACTTCAAAAAGCAGAACCTTACAGTATTTTATTACGGAAAATATAGATAAAAATGAAACGAAAAAAATCAATGGACGAAAAATTATGTTTTCCGGGATTCCATCAGCCTATGTTTTTATCACGGCTTTATATGAAGCGATACGCCTGTTTCCGGGAATTGAAGAAATAATACAGTTAAGTCCGCAAAATGGATTTGTTTTCCTTGAAAGGTTCATGGAAAATGAAAATAAAACCGAATTTGAATGTTATTTTGCCGCGGAATACAAAAAAATGATTGAATATAATATATCACAGCAGGGGATTGACAAAGAAATAATTAATGAACTATATTCAAAAGCTGCTGAGGAAGAAGATTTTAAAAGATTTATCGCTCAATGTGAGATCGAAAAAGAAATTTCAGTCAAGGATTCCCTGTTATGGCTATGTGAAAATATACTTCTGGAATTGGGGCTTGAGCAATCCGAGATAATAACTAAATCTGCGCAATTTAAGGGGGAAATGGAGCATTGGTAGAAAAAGAAAAGACCATAACGAATATGTTTTTAAATCAGGTAAAGCAAGCACCTTATAATATTGCCGTAGAATATGAAGAGAAAACATTAACCTATGAACAACTCTTGGAGAACTCAAAAAAAATCGCGAAAAAGATAACGGTTAGAGGAACTCAGGCTAATGATATTGTGCTGTTGTTTCTGCCAAGGGGTATTGAAATGATCGCTTCCATGCTGGGAGTATTGTTGGCGGGAGCGGCATACTTGCCTTTGGATCCGGAGCTGCCGGATGAGCGGATTAGCTTTATAATAGAAGACAGCAAGGCAAAACAACTTATTGTTAGCGAACAAGACAAAGACAGAGAAATATTTAAATATTTTAGGGAAACTGATAATCTGATTGTAGGAGAAGGCTTATCAGACTGGGAAGTGCAAGCGGAGTTTGAGCCCGTGCCTATTACCCCGAATCATTTGGCTTATGTAATCTATACTTCCGGAACTACCGGCGTACCAAAAGGCGTAATGATTGAACACATTGGCGTTAACGGGCTTATTCGGGCAATCAAGAAGGATTTGTATCACTATAATGATAACGCAATTAGGATTTCGGTACTTACACCGTTTCATTTCGACTCCTCTGTAGAAATGATCTATTATGCCCTGCTTTCCGGGCATTGTTTATGCATAGCTCCCAGAGATGCAATGACAGATGGGATAGAAATGCTGAACTTTTTATATTTCAAAAAAATTATCCTGACCGATTCTGTTCCTACTCACTTGGAATTATTGATACGAAGCAATCAGTCCTTTGAGGAAAAAATGACTGTGCGCCAGTTTGTAACCGGCGGCGAGACTCTTTATTTAACTACTCTTAAAAAATTTTATGCCAGATGCGCTGCTAATTTACCTGAGATTACAAACTCTTATGGCCCCACGGAATGTTGTGTGGAGGCCACGGCTCTAAAATTGGATATGGAATATATCGAGGAGTTGGGATTTGTTCCAATCGGAAAAGCTTTGAGCGGATATGAGATTTATATATTGAACGAAAATAAAAAAGAAGTTGCCCATGGAGAAAAGGGTGAAATCTATATTGTTAGTGATTGTTTGGCGCGTGGATACATCAATGATCCGGAATTGACAGAGAAACGCTTTACTATGATCGAAGTGGGAACGAGCATCGGCATAAAGAAAAAAAGGGCTTATAAAACCGGAGATTACGGCGAAATTATGCCCGACGGAAATATTAAATTTTTAGGCAGACAAGATGAACAGGTTAAAATACGAGGCCATCGAATTGAATTAAATGAAATAGAAGCGAAAATGCTTCAATATACCGGAATTAGACATGCAGTTGTTAAGGCAATAAAAAATCATATCGAAGAATATCAATTATGCACCATGTTCACCGGTGAATCAAAAATAGATATTAATGATTTACGCCATTATCTTTCAGAAAAACTTCCTGATTATATGATTCCTCAAAAATTTGTCCAAACGGATGAATTACCATATTTATCCAATGGGAAAATTGACAGAAAAGGAATTCAGTTTGATCTGGCGGATATGGAAGTGGACAGCTTTGACGAATCAGACTCCACAGAAAAAAAGCTCTGTTGTCTTTGGGCGGCTATTATAGGAACTAGTGATTTTAATGCGGATGAAAGTTTTATGCGTATTGGAGGAAACTCGCTGAATCTTATATCTTTTTCGGAGAAAATAAATTCGGCCTTACATATTGATATAAAGACAGTTGTTTTTTTCAAATATCATTCTATCAAGAAACTCGCGGATTATATAGACAGCATATAAATTATAATGGAAAATTAGGATAAATATGAGCAATGATATAGCGATTATCGGGATTGCCGGAAGATTTCCAATGGCGAATTCGGTAAATGAATTTTGGGATAACCTTATCAGTAAAAAAGAATGCATTGCAAGAGAGAGCAGTCTAAAAGAAGGCTTTATAAAAGCGAAGGGTATGATACCGGAAATCGGACAAAGTGTCGGGGAGTTTTTCGGATTATCTGCGGAAGAAAAAAAGTATGCTGATCCTCAGCTTCTTGCGTTATTGCAAACATCTTATGAAGCACTGGAAGATAGCGGCTATCATTTTGATGATGATAATAATCTTACGGGTGTATTCATAAGCGCCGGATCCAGTTTCAATTGGCGAAAACAGGTTTTTGACAGCGGTGATTTAAATAATATAAAACAGCAGAAGCTCACTTATTTCATGGAGGAACACTATTACAGCACCCAATTATCCTACCGCTTGAATCTGAAGGGGCCAAGCTTATGTATCATGGCTTCATGCGCTTCTTCTCTTGTTTGTATACATCAGGCAAGTCAAGCGTTACTTTTAAATGAATGTGATATTGCCTTAGCGGGCAGCGCTTATATAGATAATACAGATGAAAAGGGATATTATTACGACCCGGATTATATTTACTCTAAAGACGGTATATGCAGGTCATTCTGTGCGGATTCGAGTGGAACTGTGCCTGGTAACGGTGTTGGGATTGTAATATTAAAATTGCTTGAAAATGCGATCGATAGCGGTGATTTGATTTACGGAGTTATAAAAGGTTCCGCCGTAAATAATGACGGAAGTGAAAAGCTTAGCTTTACGTCTCCAACAGTAGAAGGCATATCAGAAGTAGTCAATACAGCTATTGAGATCGCGGAAATTGAAGCTGAGGAGATGAACTTTATAGAAACACATGGCACCGGAACCCCATTGGGAGATATGGTTGAGTTTGAGGCTTTAAAAGAAAGCTTTAGCGAAGGATTTGGGGGAATGGAAAATTATTGTCTCCTAGGCGCATTAAAGCCAAATATCGGATATCTTGAGGCGGCCAGCGGTATAGCGAGCTTTATTAAGGCGAGTCTATCTGTTTACCGAAAATTATATCCGGCTAATATTAATATCACTAAAATTAATGATAAATTAGAACTTGAAGCATCTCCTTTCTTGATTGAAAAAGAACACACTGTTTTTCATGTCCAGCCGGTAACCGGCGCCGTAGTGGCTTATGCCGACGGCGGTACAAACGCATGTGTTTTACTTCAATCAGCCGTACAAAAGAAGGCTGTTAACTTTAATGAGAAATGTTATTTTCTAACTTTCTCAGCCAAAAATACAGAGAGTTTAGAAAAGTATTTGGATAAAATGTGCGCTCACTTGTCAGCAGAAGAGATTGATTTGGATAATGCTGAATATACATTAAACTTCCGCCGAAGCCAATATCCGTATGCTTGCGGTGTTATTTGCTTAGATAAGGCGGATCTTATCAGAAAATTGAGTCTTAGGGAAGTATTTTACCGTCAGAAAGCCAAGTTCGGGGAAAATGAAATAATTCGCTTAACGTCGGTTAATTACAAAACTGTCGATGAACAATTAGAATTTTTCAGAGAGATCCGCGATGAATGGTTAAAAGGGAAAAAAATAGACTGGAGTGCTTATTACGCGAAAGAGGGGTATTCAAATATTTCATTGCCCACATACGTGTTTTAATTTTAAATAATAGAATGGTGGATTTTAAAAATCGTGATAAAAAATAATTATCTTAAAGAAATGAAAAGAAGTATCGGAATCATATATAGCTGTACTCCGATGTTCACGACATTAAATATTGTTTGTAAAATTATTTTATCAATTATGATTCCTTTACAGCTTATTGTCATTCAAAATGTAATAAATGTTGTTACGGATGTTTTAAGCGGAGGAATGAAAACAGCCGCTTATATATGGTGCGGAATCTTTTTAGCCTTAGATATTATTATAATTTTCACCAATTATTTCAGCAGTATATTTCATTTTAAAATCAAAGAAATAGTTAACAAAAAAACAACTTATTCGATCGTAAAAAAGTTTTGCTCGGTTGAATATCATTTTTTAGAAGATAAAGAAATGAATGATACAATCAACTTAATGGGAAGAGAGCCGGATGTAAAGCTGGTCGAGCGGTTTGATAACGCAGTCAATGTGATTTCATATGTGATTAGCTTAATTGGCTCTACCTTATTTCTTGCGCAAGCATCTTACGGACTTATGGTCGGGTTCGCTCTTATGCTGATTCTAACGGTTTTTTACAATTACAAAGGCATGGATATGATGAACGGCATTATAATAGAACAAACTTTTGATGAAAGAAAGCTGCAATATATGAGTGATATGCTTTCAAATAAATCTATGCTGTACGAACTGAAGGTTTACAGAGGAATAAAATATATAGTTAATAAGTGGCGAAAAGAAGCAAAAAGAATCTTCAATCAAAGGCTTAAGGTTATAATTCGCGCGCAGCGATATTTTATTATGACGACAGTATTTTTTATCGTATGGGCAATTATCACAGCTTTTGTTTTTTCGAGAATGTTAATCGATCATCAGATTAGCCTTGGCTTTTTTACATCTTTTGTGTTGTCGATCTTATATATTATGAATAGTACGGTATTATTTTCAGATGAACTCACCTCGTTGGGCAAAAAAAATATCGAAATTGATCAATATAATAAATTTATGGCTTTGCCGGAAACAAAAGATGGTGATAAAAAATTGAGTAAAGGTGTTTACCATTTCAGGTTGGAAAATGTCAATTTTACCTATCCCTCCACGGAACAGCAAATATTAAAAAATTTATCATTTGAATTTAGTTCTACTGAATCAATAGCCCTTGTCGGAGAAAATGGCGCCGGAAAATCGACACTGGTCAAACTGCTGCTAGGTTTATACAAGCCGGACAGCGGTGCTATTTTTGTAAACGAGCACAGATTGGAGGAACTGAATCAGGATACAAAAAGAGCGCTATTCAGCGTTATTTTTCAGGATTATACAAAATACTCTCTTACGCTGCGTGAAAATGTTGCGTTTGGTAATATGGCTCTGTTAAAGGATGATGAAAAAATAATTCGGGCCTTAAAGGACGGATTAGCGGATGACATAATTGGATTTGGGGAAAAGGGGTTAGATATTAATCTTGGGAAAATAGAAGAGGATGGGCTGGATTTGTCCGGCGGGCAGTGGCAGAGAATTGCTTTATCAAGGGCTTTGATATCAAATGCTTCTTTCGTTGTGCTGGACGAACCGACAGCTGCTTTAGACCCGGTCGCGGAAAGCAAGATGTATGAATCATTTTTTGAAATAATGAAAGAACGGGGAAGCATTATGATTTCCCATAGATTGGCAAGTGCCAAGATGGCCGATAAAATTATCGTGCTGAAAGATGGTCGGGTCTTTGAAAAAGGAAATCATAATGAGTTAATGGAGCAGAAAGGTTTATATGCCGACATGTATAAGAAACAAAGCTCTTGGTACCAAATGAAAGGTGGAAGTAAATTTGAATAAAACGAAAGTAATATTTAAATCCATTTATATGGTTATGGCGGCCACCCCGCTTTTTGGTGTTTTAAATCTGATAGTTATATTGTTATTTGGAATTCTTCCTTATCTTATTACTATCACGATAGCGAGTTTATTTGATTCTGTCAACAACTATTTATTTAGTGATGGTTTGGCGGACAGTATTCTTAAATATGGGACTATTTATATAATATTATTTCTTGTGCAGTTTTCATTGTATACGATCCAAAGTGTTGTGGAAAACTACGGTATTTACGAAAAAACTTTGCATGTGCTTAAAATACAGTTAGGACTTAAATATTCCAAGCTATCTTTAATTAGTTACGAAAACACTGAAATACATAATTTAGCTCAGAGAGCAAAAGAATGTGTGCAAATGGATGTGCTTCCAAGAATATACCTATCGGTATTGAAGGCGTTTTCTTCTGTAATATCCGTAGTGAGCATTACGATTGGGCTGGCGGGATACAGCCCCGCGCTTTTACCCCTTAGTTTATTTTGCGTTTTGCCTTTTCTGATTTCAAGAATCATTCGCGGAAACGAGTTTTATTATTTGAAAACCCATCAAGCGCCTAAAAAAAGGAAAGCAGAATATTTGTGGATGCTTTTTTGCGATGCGGCGGCGGTAAAAGAGATGCGAGTAATGGGAACTGGAGAATATATTACAGAAAAATGGAGAGACACTCAGTGGCAGGTAAACAAAGAAATTTGGGCTTTTAACAGAAAGGATAGCAAATCCTTGCTGTTTTGCAATCTGATTAAATCAGCCGGTTTTGTATTAAGTTTTCTGCTCTGCCTTTACTTGCTTTTAGAAGGCAGTCTTTCGGTCGGTATTTTCGGTGCTTGTATATTTGCTATTAACAATGTGCAGACGGCAACAAAAAATCTGATGATTGATCTTGGGCAGGTTCCACAACATCTCAGTTTCGGATTGGATTATTTTGAGTTTCTTGAATTGCATGAGGAAGAAAACGGTGCATTAGATAAAAAGAGTTTTAAGCAGTTAATATTTAAAAATGTTTCGTTTTCTTATCCAAATGCATCTAAAAAAGCGATTGATAATATAAGCTTTTCAGTTAAAGCGGGAGAAAAAATTGTCGTAGTAGGTGAAAACGGTAGTGGTAAAACGACATTAGCAAAGCTTATGTTGGGTTTATACAGAGTTGACGAAGGAATTATTACTTATGATAAAGTTAACATTAGCGAGATAGACAGAAATCATCTCTATAAAAATACTTCAGTCGTGCCTCAGGATTTCATGAAATGTAATCTTACGCTGCGTGAAAACGTGGGTATATCAAATGTGGGGAAGATAAAAGATGATAATAAATTAACAGCTTGCTTATCGCAAATTGGATTTAATAAAAAAGATTGTTCATTAGATGATCAAATAGGCCGCGAATTTTCCGGTGTAGCTTTTTCCGGAGGAGAGTGGCAAAGAATTGCCATAGCCAGGGCGATGTTCAAAGAAAGTAATTTTGTTATTCTGGATGAACCGACTAGTGCCCTTGATCCACTAACAGAAACGGAGATTTTAAAAAGCTTTATTGAAATCTCTAAAGATAATACTGCAATAATAATATCTCATAGGGTTGGTTTATGCAAATATGCGGATAAAATAATTGTTATGAAAGAAGGGAAGCTTGTAGAATATGGAGATTATAATCAACTAATGAAAGATAAAGGTGTATTTTTTAATATGTTTAATGCTCAGGCTCATTGGTATAACCTAAAGAACCAAATTAAAGAATATAATGTGCAAGTTCCCGGAGGTGTATAATGGAATGGTTGAAGAACAAAAGGCAGGAAATTGACCTGATTGATACCAAATTAATTGATCTTATAAAAGAACGTTTTGAGATCATTAACAAAATTGGTCACTATAAAAAAGAAAATAATATCCCGGTAATGCAAAATACCAGGGTTGAAGAAATCATGAGAAAATGCGAACTTATGGCGAAAGAAAAAGAATTGGCCCCAGAGCTGATTAAAAATATTTATAAGGTGATAATCGACTATGCCTGTAAATTGGAGCAAGAAATGCTGCCTTCTTGTGATGACAAAGTGAAAGAAATAATATTTTGTACTTTGGGTCCGGATGGAACTTGTCATTCAAACGCTGTAAAACAGTTTATTAATTTTCATTCGATAAAAGCTGCAAAAATTGATTATGTGGATGATTTTGAAGATGCTGTCTTAAAAATAAAAAATAATGAGGTGGATTATATCGTGCAAAATGTGGCACATCCACAGATTGGCTTGCTTAATGAAAAATATCGGAATGAAATTTATATGAATGACTCATTTCAGTGCCCAACAATTAGTATGGGAATTCTCCGCCGGAAAAATGGGAGCGGAGAAAAAAAGATCGGCATTATGCCCGCGGCTGTAAATTATATAGACCCAAATGAATGGGATGAGCTTATATTTGAAACATCTAATCCAAAAGTTAATGAGGCTTTGTTAAATGGGAAATATAATTATGGAATTACATTTATTCATTTTGCTTCTGAATATCCCCATGAATTGGAACTTGTATCAAACTTTGGCGGCCCGGTCGATACATGTTGGGTAGTTTACGGCAGGAATAAACGTAACATATACGGTGAGGTTTTAGGTGATAAAACAATAGAGTATTGAATTCATTAGATATCTCGCATAACTGCGGCTTTATGTATAGGTGTCAGAGCGGCATTATATTGAAAGGACAATTATTATAACAAATAATAAGAAATGTGAATTATATGTGCGGAATAAATGGAATGTATAGCTTTAACAGAAAATTAAACGAGAATGAAATGGCAAGCCTAAACCGTATGAATAAATTACTGTTTCATAGAGGGCCTGATGAATGTGATTCCTATCTATCGGAAAGAGCCTGCTTTGGGTTTTGTTATCTTAAAACTATCGGCCTGTCAAACGGCTTGCAGCCGATTATCAGTGAAGACAGCAGATATGTATTAGTATGTGATGGAGTGATTTTTAACTACTTAGATTTAAAAACTGAATTAATTGAAATGGGGCATCATTTTCGAACTGACTCTAACGCTGAAGTTATTTTACATCTATATGAAGAATCAGGATTACAGCTTTTGGATAAAATTAGCGGCCAATTTTCCTTTTCTCTATATGACAGTCTGGAACATAAGCTTATTGTCGCAAGGGATCATTTTGGTATAACGCCTCTGTTTTATTCATTAATTAATGGGGTATTTGTATTTGCTTCTGAAATAAAGGCAATTTTGGAATATCCGGGAGCGGATAGAACAGTTGACCTCGTCGGTTTGGATCAATGCTTTTCACTGCCGGGGATTGTAAGCCCGAGGACTATTTTTAAATCAATTTCATCGGTCAAACCAGGCCACTATATTACTGTGGACCAAAGCGGAATTAGTGAAGTGGAATATTGGGATATATCCTACCCAAAGGATCAAGCGATTAATTATCATGATGAAAGTTATTATTTAGAAAAAATTAGAGATTTACTGAACCAGTCCATCCGAAGGAGAATGATTTCTGATGTGCCGGTAGGTGCGTACTTAAGCGGAGGACTGGATTCATCGCTCATATCCAAATTAGCAAATGGTATGCATAAAGGACTGCATTCTGTTTATTCCATGACTTTTCGGGATAAATTTTTTGATGAAGAAGCTTTTCAAGAGATTATGCGCAAGGACATTGACATACAGGGTCACTCTTATTTGTTTGATTTGGAAGATGTCTATAAAAATATGAGCCGGGTAATATGGCATAGTGAAACCCCGTTAAAAGAAAGTTACAATACTACATCCATAATATTGTCAAACTTGGTTCGCGGCAATGGCGTAAAAGTCGTCTTGACCGGTGAAGGTGCGGATGAGCTGTTTGCGGGTTATCCAAGTTATAAATTTGATTATTTCCGATATGAAAGCGGATCAAATATGGAGTGTAGCATAAAAGAATCGGAATATCGTAATAAGCTGTGGGGAAGAGCTGATTTCTTATACGAGAAGAATTACACAGAATTTGATGAAATTAAGAAAAGTATTTTTTCTCGTGATATTACTGAAAATTATAATGAAATCAACTTTGTTAACTTTGGGCTTGTGAACAAAAAGCGGCTTCAAGGTATCCATCCTTTACATGTGCGTTCTTATATAGATTTTAAGGTAAGAGTTGCGGATCATCTGATTTCAGATCACGGAGACAGGATGTTAATGGCGAATTCGGTGGAAGGAAGATATCCCTTTCTGGATAAGGATTTGGTCGAATTCGTGACTCGGATACCGCCGAATCTGAAACTGAATAATTACGAAGAAAAATATATATTAAAGAAATTAAGCGATAAAGTTCTTCCGGGAGCAATAATAAACCGAGAAAAATTTGGATTTTCGGCACCCGGAAGTCCACAGCTTTTGCAAAATAAATCCGAATGGGTGCAGGATTATCTGTCATATAATAAAATCAAAAAAGATGGATATTTTAATCCTGATACAATTGAGGAATTGAGAATAAGATATAGCACAAGGGGGTTCTTATTAAATATACCTTATGAGGAGGATCTGCTTATGCCGGTAATTACATTTGGAATCCTGAAAGAAATGTTTAATATTCCAAATTATAACGATGCTATATAGAAACTCAATATACAAAAGAAAAGAGAGGAAATACATATGGGGAAGAATATGATAGAAAGGATTATAGAAAATTCTAATCCCGATAAAATTGCGATAATATATCAGGACTATAAAATTACCTATGGACAGATGCTAAGTATAGCCAGGAATACGGCGAATCTACTCTTGGAACATGGCTATTCAAAAGGCGGAAATATTGGAATATATATGGATGTTGCTCCCGAAACAGTCGCTATATGCCTGGGGATTTTATCAGCGGGCTGTACGATGGTTCCTTTAAACATTTCGGAACCGGCAGTGCGCAATAAGAAAAAAATAATAGCGGCAGATATTCATTTTATTTTCACCAAAGAATCTAGTCAGGAATTGACTAGGGATTTTGATGGCGTGAGCTATATTATTGATCAGGAAAAGGAAAATAATTTGTCCGTAATAACGGACAGTGAAAATAATAAATTTTCTGATTGTAAAGATGCTTATATTTTATTTACTTCCGGTACAACAGGGGAGCCCAAAGGTATTATTAACACGATGGAAAACCTTTTGGAACATACGGAAATTTTTATACATGAAATGGAAATCGTTCAGGATGACATATTTATGGGTTTTTCCCCTTTACATTTCGATTGCATTTTAGAAGTGGTTTTCCCGATTCTAATGGCCGGGGGTACATTAATTATCCCTGATGTTAATCAGAAAACAGATTGCGAGTATATTTACAATCTCATCATAGAGCAAAATGTAACTATTTTAAGTGCCCCACCTCAAATACTGAATATTTTAAATAAAATCATTTCTCTGAATGAGAAATTAGGAAATGTAAGATTAATACTGGTCGGAGGAGATATAGTAAAATATTCGAATTTAGATCGATTGATAAAAGGCTCTTGTGTCAGATGCGGATATGGACTGACGGAGGCTACCGTAAGTACATTGTGGCATACCATTACCGAAAAAGATACCGATATTGTGCCGATCGGAAAACCGCTCAGCAAAACATTCGCCTATATTTTGGACGAGCATGGTAATCATGTGCCGGAAGGCATGGCAGGAGAAATTTATCTCGGCGGGGCTGGTATCGCGAAAGGATATCTTAACGATGCTGAATTAACGGCGGGGAAATTTATTGCCGATCCTTTTAATGGCGGGAAAATGCTTCGAACCGGTGATATGGGGAAATTCAACGAAAGAAACGAAATAATATTCCTCGGGCGCAAGGATAATCAAGTCAGCATAATGGGGGTTCGCGTTGAACTTGCGGAGATCGAGGCGGTTCTCATTAAATATGATAGTATTGAGGAATGTTATGTGGAATCCCGAGGGGAAGAAAAGAAATTTTTAGTATGTTATCTTGTTTTAAAAGGTAATCAGAAAATTAATTATTATGATTTTATAAGTTATTTTACAAAAATTCTACCGCTTATTATGCTTCCGAAACATTTTTATCATGCCGATTCTATTCCCCGGCTGGATACCGGAAAAATAGATTATCGAGCATTGACGGATAGGGAGTGGGAATCAGCGATGGTATTTAAAGCCGCTGAAACGGCTTTGAATTTTTATCAAAACGCTGTCAAAGACATTTGGAAGCGCACTTTACGAACGGATATGGAGATATTTCCGATTGATATAGATTTTTACGAAATGGGAGGCGACTCAATACTTGCCATCAAAGTTATTTCGGATATCGCAAGTCAATTCCACATTGACATTACCGTAAAAGAATTTGTTAATAATCCAACAATTGATTTATTGGCGATTTTTATTGAGAGAAAAGTTAATAATGGCGTTGAAGACAATAGGATAAAAAAAGCAAAGAAAAAAGAATTCTATAAAACTACTGCGGCTCAGAAAAGAATATGGATTGTTTCTCAAATCGAAGATTGTTCATCTTTATATAATACCATTACGAACAGCAGATTAAAAGGTAAACTTAATGTAAATAGATTTATCCGTGCGTTTCAGACACTGTTTGATTCTCATGAAATTTTACACGCTAACTTTTATGAAAAAGACAATGATATCCTACAAAAGGTAAACCCCGGAGAGCTCAAATTTGAATACGCCGATATAAGGAACATGAAAGACAAAGATGAATATATATTTCAATATATCAATTCGGAGCTTGAATACAATTTTGATTTGGAAAAAGAAATTTTAGTTCGTCCGGCATTAATGCAAACAAAGGACGAAGAATATCATTTTATTTTGAATGTTCATCATATAGTAACTGATAATCAATCATGGATACAGATGTTATCGGAGCTTGAAACACTCTACGAGAATAATGGAAAACCGGATTCGGCGGAAAAAAATATATCTTATTTTGATTTTGCCGAATACGAAAAAGAACTGCGTGATTCTGATCAGCTAATAAAACAAAAAAGATATTGGCTCCAAAAGATGGACGGAATCCAAGATATGCTTACGGAATTGAATTTGACTAGGAAAAGATCGGATATAATAGGACTTAATGGTCATTCGCAAAGGATTCAATTGGATAGAAATATTACAAGAAGCATAAAGAACTTAGCGAGACAGGAGAGAGTTTCACCATACTCTTGTTTGCTAAGCGTGCTTAAACTATTGATTTATAAATATACAGGGCAAGAAGACATAATTATTGGTTCGCCGGTTATTAATAGGAAATTAGGAAAAACAAAAAGTCTAATAGGATTATTTTTAAATATAATATGTGTCAGAAGCCGTGTTAATCCAGATGAGGATTTTATTGAGCTGCTACATAAAGTACATGATTTGGCGCAGGAAGCTATTGATAATCAGGATTATCCGTTTGAAAATATAATCGAAGATCTAAAAATAGAACGGAAAACATCTCAGACACCATTATTTCAAATATTGTTTGATTACCATGGAGATGATACGGAAATTTTTAAGCTGCGAGATATTGAGGTGGAAAATTTACCGGTTAAAAGTATTTATTCAAAGAATGAAATGACATTTACCGTAATCGAATTGAACGGCACTTTCTGGATTGACTGTGAGTATAATCTTAATCTTTACGATCAGCTATTTGTTTCTCAGTTAATGGAACGGTATGAAATTCTTTTACGAAAAGTATTAAAAGATAACCGGAAGAAATTAAAAGCTTACGATTTGCTGAGCGTTGCCGACATTAAAACCTTAAAAAATTATAATGAGACTCAGAAATTGGAGTACGCAGAAGAGAATTTTATCCAGCTTTTTGAAAAGCAGGCAGCTCTGAACCCTGATAAAGCAGCGTATATTTATCTTGATAAAACAATTACATATAATGAATTAAATCAAAAAGCTAATCAATGTTCGGCTTACATGCAAAGCCGCGGTATAAGAGCGGCTGACGTTGTAGCTTTATATATGGACGACAAGAGCATCGATACTCTTATTCTTATTTTGGGTATCATTAAGATGGGAGCGGCTTATTTGCCATTAGACGTAAGTCATCCTGCGAAACATATTAAAAAGTTAATTGATACGGCTTCTCCCATTTGTATTATTACTGAGTCTGATCATATTGAGAATCTGAGGACGGATATAGATATATATTGCGCTGATTCGGAGTTTTGGAACGGTGTCGGAACGAAATCTAATACAAATCCTAAAACAAATCATATCATTGATAATATATTTCACATTATCTTCACATCAGGTTCTACTGGTACCCCCAAAGGAGTTCAAACAAAGTCGAGCGCAATTGTTAATCGACTTAAATGGGCATGGGATACAATGCCATTTAAAGACGGGGATATTATGGCGCACCATAAATCATATGCGTTAATCGGTTCTTTCGTTGAAATGTTCGGGGGACTTTTGCGAGGCGTTCCAACTGTCATAATACCAAGGCAGCATGTATTGTCAGGAATGCTGCTTGATGATATCGTTAAACATCAAATTACTTATTTTTTCGCTTCTCCCCCGATTTTAACTATTCTCATGGATGAGGGCAGAAAACGGGATAATAGCGATATTTTATTGCGATATACCGCTACGAGCGCAGAACCGGTTTCAATAGATTTCGTCAGAAAGTGGTATGATATTTTCCCGAATACCCGCTTGATCAATCTATATGGTTCGACTGAAAATTGCTCCGATATCGCTTACTATGACACAAAGCTTATGGGCAGCGGCGAAACGGCGGTACCCGCAGGTTATCCCATTGCCAATGCTAAAATATATATTATTGATAATGATGATAATATATTACCAACTAATATCAATGGAAAAATAATCGCTACCGGTGTCCCTGTGTCATCGGGCTATATCAATAACGAAGAACTGACCGCTCAGGTATTTAGGAATATAAAGCTATTAGGTGAAGAAAAAGAACCCGTGTATTATACTGGTGATAATGGTTGGCTAGATGAGCAAGGCCGGCTTATTATAACGGGGCGGTATGATTTTCAGGAAAATATTAACGGATATTTGATTGGAACCGATGATATTGAATTGGCCCTTAAAGAATGTGCGGAAATAAAGCAGACGGCTGTTATTATAACTGAGACGGCAGAAAATGAAAAAAAAATTGTAGCTTATATTGTTAATCGCGATAAGGCCAAATCGATTAAATTTTTCAGAGATTCCCTGAAACAGCGGCTTCCGGAGTATATGATACCGAGTAAATTCGTATTTACGGACAATATTCCAAGAACGCCAAATGGAAAAATAGACCGAAAAGCTTTGCCTGATGCAAGCTTGTATAATATTCTGGGCGTTAAGTATATGGAACCCAGAACTCCGATAGAGCAAAATGTAAGAGAAATATTTGAAAACGTATTAAAGGTCAATAAGATAGGTGTATATGATAACTTTTTCGATATCGGTGGCGACTCTATCAAAGCGATTCAGATAATCGGCCATATACGGCATATTTTTAGCGTAAATCTGCCGATTATGGAATTATTCTCAAAGCCTACAATAGCGGATATGAGCGAATATATTAGTAATGCAGAGCGAAATTATAAACTTAATTATGAGATGGTCTCCAATGAACCGAGAAAGGTATATCCTATATCCTACGTGCAGGAAGGATTCTATTTCTATAATAAACTTGAGCCGAGAAATATTTTTTACAATATTGCCGCAAATAGAATTGAGGGTAGATTCGATTTAGATATTTTCAAAAAGTCGTTAACATGGGTTATGTTAAGACATGATGCGTTACGTATGTTATTTATTGAAGTAAACGGAAGAGCAGAAATAGTAATAAGCAGCCAAGTAGAGCCTCATATCCAAGAAATTGATTTGAGTCACTTAGAAGAAGGAGAGAAAAGTAAGGAAGTAATTCGTTTATCAAGAAAAGAAATTGATAGTTCCTTTGATTTTTATATTGGTCCTCTTTTAAGAGTGAAATGTTATAAGCTTGGACAAGATGATATCGTTGTTTTGATTAATATGAGCCATATTGTTACGGATGGAAGATCTATTAACATCTTGCTAAAAGAAGTAAGCTATGCTTATAAACATTATATTGCTGGCGCTCCTTTTGAATTGCCTCCATTGCCAATACAATTTTCCGATTTTATTATTTGGCAGAAAAGCGAATATTTTAATGAAATCATTGAAAAACAGAAAGGATACTGGAGGGAAGCGTTAAAGGGTAAATTGCCAGTCTTGAACCTGAAAGGAAAAGCAAGACCTGAGGTCTTTACATATAAAGGCGGTATTGTAAAAGCTACAATGGCAAAGGCTCTTACCGAACAATTAAAACAATTGGGATATCAATATAAAAGCACGCTATATATGGTTTTATTAGCTATTTATAATATGACACTTTATATTTATACAAAAAATGAAGATATTATTGTCGGCTCCCCGATTGCGGGCAGAGGGTATCCGCAGGTTGAGAATCTAATCGGTTGTTTTGTAAATACAATATGTATCAGAATAAATTGCGACAATAATATGAGCTTTGATGATTTGATCGAACATGTCAGGGAAAAAACTTTGGGTGCGTTCTCTAATTCGGATGTGCCTTTTGATGAACTCGTGAAAATGTTGAATCCTAGTAGAGATTTGAGCAGAGGGCCGATTTTTCAATCAATGATGACAATGCAGGATAATGCTTGCAATCTGCTGGATTTGAAAGGGACTAAAATTACGGACGCAGGCGTAATTAATGATTTGGCCCCATATGATTTGAGTGTAATTATCTGGGTAGAAGAAAATCAAACAGTATTCTATACGGAATATTACTCAGATGTATTTACACAGGATTTTGTCGAAGGTTTTCTTGAGGATTATTTTAAAATTGCTGCGCTTGTTTTGGAAAATCCGAAAATGCAAATTTCGAACATTAACTTAATTAATGACGATAAAAGTGAAGCACTTTTAAAACAGTGGGTGTGTTCCGCGGAAGGGTTGTCCGCTGACCAAGCGACAAGGAAAGCTTTGGATGATGCGAATATTTCATATGAAAATAAAAGATTTTTGATTCTTAACGAAAACCGAAAACCTGTCAAAGAAGGGATGGTAGGCGAAATTTGCCTTGTTAGCAAACAGATTGATTTTGAACTCGCTTCTTTTGAAAGAGATGTTTTGGGAACGCAATTGCCTGGTTATTATTACGACAATATTATTCATTCTAAAGAGGATATAAAACAAGCCGATGAGCCGCAAGCGGAAATATCAAATGAAGAACTAACTGAATATGAAGACGGCATTCGACGGATTTGGGAGAAACTTTTGGAGAGAAATATTAATGATATCACGGCAAATTTCTTTGATTCGGGCGGAAGTTCTTTAATGATTATTGCTATGATTGAAATGATTAACCAAGAGTATGATATATCGCTGTCAATTGCCTCTGTTTTTAAATATCCATCCATAAGGTCATTAGCTTCCCAAATTTTTAAGCTTATTAACAGAACTGACGAAAGCAATGAAAAATCAAATATAAACAAAAGCAGGAAGCGGCTGGCAAAAAGAAGCGAAAGAATTCAAAGCAAAAAAAGAATTATTGAGGAAAAAGAAGAGGATCTAGTCATTGTAAATAAGATTCGCGAAGGCAATTCGGGGGTGACTGTAGTCTGTATTGGCCCGGTTAATGCCGTCAGCCCCAAATATGTGAAGGATTTATTTCATCCCCTGACCGAGGCGATGTCAAAGGAGATATCCGTATCTTACATTAAATTGAATATTTCATATCAGCATGATCTGAAGGAATACATATCACGCTGTGTTGAAAAAGTTATTCCATTATGGGAGAATTCAAATAATTTCTTTTTGGTTGGATGGTGTACCGGAGGGCTTATCGCGCATGAAATGGCTCATGTTTTGGAAAGGGAAGGCAGGATAACAAAGCAAGTTTTTTTGCTTGACACATATGAGCCCGATTATGCTAAAGAATTTAAAGAAAAAAAATTTATATTTGATGACAAGGAAATAACTTACAGCCAAGTCATTTATGTTATTGAGCAGATGGATGTACAAAAAAATAATAATTTGAGTCTGGTGGAGAAAGAATTGTCAACCATAGCTGAAAAATCATCCGTTTGTGAATTTATATTTGAAAAGCTTTCAAATCTTAATATGGCTGAAACAATGTTAAAACGTGTATTGAAAGTTAATATTGATTTAACGGACAAGTTAAATTTAGAAAGCACGCGTTTATGCTCACAATATCAAAGCAGTGATTTTTATAGAAATACTACACTTATGATTCCCAAAACGTCTAGGGAACACAACGTGGATCAATATTTGGGATGGAAACGTGTTTTAAGCGGTAAAATTGATGTTCAATATATTGAAGGGATTCAAAAGGATATGCTGATAGGCAAGAACGCCCTTCATTTGACAAATTCTATTTTGAACTTGCGGAAAGGAGCAAATTATGATTAGTCAATTAACTCATCCGATAAACTCTCCATCGTTGGCTGATATGTTTGAAATAGACGATGGCTTTAGTATTATGGCTGGGCCTTGCTCTATTGAAAGTATTAAACAAATGGAAAGTATTGCTCAGGTTCTAAAGCAAAAACAAATAAAATTCATGCGGGGAGGGGCTTATAAGCCTAGGACATCTCCTTATGATTTTCAGGGGCTTGGAATTGAGGGATTAAAATTACTTAAGGATGTTTGCAAGAAGTTTTCATTATTGAGTGTTTCAGAAATACTGGATCCGCGAGATATAGAAAAAGCTATCGATTATATTGATGTAATACAAATTGGCTCTAGAAGCATGCCAAATACGGCGCTTCTTAAAGAAGTCGGCAAAACAAACCATCCAATATTGCTAAAGCGCGGTATGATGTCGACCTTAAAAGAATTCCTTCTAGCGGCAGAATATATAGCCTGCGAGGGAAATAAAAATATTATATTATGCGAGCGAGGGATACGCACAATTGAGGATAGCACCAGAAATACTTTAGATATAAGCAGTGTTGCAATAATAAAAAAAGAGACATCTTTATCAGTTATTATTGACTTAAGTCATTCTCTTGGAAGGAAAGATATCTTACTGCCAATCGCGAATGCGGTTATTGCGTTGGGAGTCGATGGTATAATGTTAGAGGTTCACGACGATCCTTCAAATGCTTTATCTGACTCGAAACAACAATTATCTATCCAGGAATTTGAGGATTTTTACGAAGAGTTATCGAAATTTCGGATTTAGAAGACAGTTCAACGCGATTATGATCTGTCGGCAATCTATTTTCGGCGGTTTGATGTGAAAATCTGCATTTCATAAATTCTATATAAAAAGGTTTGGTGTTAACTTGACATCATTCGGGTGTCGTTCAGCAAATCCTTTTAGTTATTGGGCCAAGCTGGCGGTATGAACCTACGCAGACTTTTATGTCATGAATAGTTATACAAAAATCGCAGTGGAAATGTGATGAAAATTGTGAAAAAGTCTGCAAATACAAGGAAAATCTAGAATTGCATCAATTAACTATCGGTGTTCGGATTGCTACCGGGTCCCGGATTTTGACCGTGTCAGGGCGAAAGAAAATGCCCTTGAGGTTATTCGTGATGACCTGCGCCGGAAAGTCAAGAAAGGTGTTATCGGTACCGGTTCAATGAGTGACCCTTATAACCCCTTTGAAAAAAAGTTTTGTTTAACCAGACATTCACTTGAGCTGATTGATGCTTTTGAGTTTGGTATCTCAATTGCAACGAAAAGTACATTGCTGGCGCGGGATATTGATATCCTGCAATCGATAAATGAACATTCGCCAGTTTTGGTAAAGGTTACTATCACAACCGCAGATGATATCAAATCCCGCTTGATTGAGCCGGGGGCCCCGCCGTCTTCAGAACGCTTCGCTTTATTAAAAGAATTTTAAATATTCCCAATTCGCGGAAAATTTATGAACGATTTATCGGTGAGTGCGCAAAAAATAATATTTTGTACGATATGAAGGATATAATCCATACTTATAAGGGAAATTATTGCGACGGGCAATTTGGGCAGCTTAGTTTATTTGATTAAAGCTATTATTATTTTCATTTTTATGTTATTATATTATTTGGTAAAACTGAGCAAGAAAGGGAGAATTGATGAGAACAATAGGAACAATAGCCAGAGGTATAAGGGCACCGATGATTCAATCAGGTGATGACCTTGCTGATATTGTCGTAAACAGCGTGCTAACTGCGGCAAAAGAAGAAGGTTTTTTGTTACAAGACCAAGACGTAATTGGTATAACCGAAGCAGTAGTTGCCAGAGCCCAAGGTAATTATGCTGATATCAGCCAAATCGCGGCTGATGTGCGGGCGAAATTCGGCGGGCGGGACATGGCGATTGTTTTTCCCATCCTTTCCCGTAATCGTTTCGCGAACTTACTTCGGGGTATCGCCGGCGGCTGCGCAAAGCTCTACATTATGCTATCTTATCCCGCTGATGAAGTTGGCAACGAATTAATTGACTGGGATATGCTGGACAAAGCAGGCATTAATCCTTACACTGATGTACTGGATGAAAAGCGTTACCGCGAGCTGTTCGGATACAATGTGAAGCACCCTTTTACGGGAATGGATTATGCAGAACACTATAAAAGTCTGGGAGAAAATATCGAATTGATTTTCGCTAATGATCCGCGGGCAATCTTGAAATATACCAAAAATGTTTTAGTTTGCGATATACATACCAGACAAAGAACCAAACGCTTACTAAAAGAAGCCGGTGCTGATATCGTTTTTGGCCTTGATGATATTTTGTCCCAAAGTGTCAATGGCAGTGGTTATAATGAAAAATATGGCTTGCTTGGCTCCAATATGGCAACAGAAAATAGCGTGAAATTATTTCCGCGCGATTGCCAAAATTTAGTCGAAAACATAAAATCTTTGATTTTTAATAAAACAGGGAAAGAAATCGAAATAATGGTTTATGGTGACGGTGCTTTCAAAGACCCGGTCGGCAAAATATGGGAACTGGCCGACCCGGTGGTTTCCCCCGCCTATACCAAGGGCCTCGAAGGGACACCGAATGAAATCAAACTAAAATTTCTACTTGATAATGATTTGGCCGGAAAATCAGAAACTGAAGCCCGTCATGCAATGACCGCCGCTATCAAAAGCAAAGATGAAAAATTAGGTGATAAAGCCCTTGGGACAACCCCGCGGCGCTATACTGATTTGATTGGCAGCCTATGTGATTTAATGGGCGGCAGCGGCGACAAAGGCACACCAATTATTTTGGTGTCAGGATATTTTAAGAATTATGCTTCGGAGTAAATAGTATGAAGAGTTTATCTAAGGCATTGTGCAATGGCATGGCACCAAAGATGAACTAAAACTTCATGCGGCAAATTTGGTGTCTAAGCGGAAATAAATTTCGCCGGCTCAAAGTTTGCAAGATATCAACAAGCAAGGAGAAACCAATGAAACAAGATATGATTATAATTCTTGATTTAGGCAGTACCGAAAATACCACCTTAGCTCGCGAAATCAGGGCATTAGGTGTCTACAGCGAGATTTACCCTCATGATATCACTGCTTCTGAATTAAAAACATTATCGAATGTAAAAGGTATTATTATCTATGGCGGCCCCAATAATATCATTGACGGTGAGCCTATCGATGCCGGCAAGCACATCTATGAGAGTGGTTGTCCTATCATGACGATTGCCCACAGTCGTGTTAAATGCAATAATGAATATCCTGATTGGGAAACAGCTTTTCCTCATTTGAAAGATTTCGTTTTTGATATCTGTAAAGCTACGGCGAACTGGAACATGAAAAATTTTGTTGACGACCAGGTTGAATTAATCCGCCGTCAAGTCGGTGACAAAAAAGTATTATTAGCCTTGTCGGGTGGTGTTGACAGTTCTGTTGTTGCGGCCTTATTAATAAAAGCTATCGGCAGTCAATTAGTTTGCGTTCATGTGAATAATGGCTTGATGCGTAAAGGTGAATCGGAATATGTTGTTGATGTTTTTGGCAAACAGCTTGACACCAACCTCATCTATGTCGATGCAACCGAACGCGTATTAACTAAATTAGAAAGAATTGCTGACCCGGAAGAAAAGCGTAAAATAATCGGTATCGAATTTATCCGCATTTTTGAAGAAGGAGCCCGCCGTTTAGGCGGAACAAATGCCATCAGTTTTCTTGCCCAAGGCACAATTTATCCTGACATCGTCGAAAGCGGCACCAAAACTGTTAAGGTGGTTAAATCCCACCACAATGTCGGCGGTCTGCCTGATGATATGCAATTTGCTTTAGTCGAACCCATCCGTCAACTTTTTAAAGACGAAGTCCGCGCTTGCGGCCTCGAACTTGGCCTATCTAACGAAATGGTGTTTCGCCAGCCTTTCCCCGGCCCCGGCCTTGGTGTTCGCTGCCTCGGCGCCATCACCCGCGAACGCCTCGAAGCCGTCCGTGAATCTGATGCTATCCTGCGCGAAGAATTTAAACAAACCGGCCTTGACAAAAAAGTCTGGCAATATTTTACCGTCGTTCCCGATTTCAAATCCGTCGGCGTACGCAATTATATCCGCACCTACGAATATACCGTCATCATTCGCGCCGTCAACTCCATCGATACGATGACCGCAACCATTGAAGAAATCGAATGGCCAATACTGCAAAAAATAACTGCGCGAATTTTAGCAGAAGTAAAAAATGTGAACCGGGTATGTTATGATTTGAGTCCGAAACCGGTTAGTACGATAGAGTGGGAGTGAGGAACAGTCGGCGAAAACCTGTAATGGTGCGGTTTTTGAGAGGCGATACTGCTAATGGCAACAAAATGGCAACAATATTTGTCTATCCCATTTTATGAATAACTAAAATTTAGAGCTAACTGATATGACTTTCAGTTAGCTCTTTTTGTTGTTAATTTTCTTTTTTACGAAGTTCATCAAGAACGGCTTTAGTTTCCTGCCATTTGTTTTTGGGGTAGTTGTAACGCCAGTCGTTATACTCTTCCTCTGTAATCTCACCGTTAAGAAGACGTTGATATATGTCATACCAAATACTCAACATTTTTGAAATTTCGATGTATTTATTTATGTCGCTATTGCTGATGGTTATGCAATATTGGTCATTTCTTTTGTTTATCTTTAAGTTGTATAAATAATAATTAGTCATTTTATTTGGGGATATTCTCAAGCGAATTTAATTTTTCACCAAATTAAAAGAAGCCGAAGCTCCTTTTTAAATATCACTTTCCTGATGTGCCTGATAAATAATTTCATCATCGATGGTATATGTTTTTTTGCACAAGCAGCAATCAGTGAATCGGTAATCAATTTATTCACCAATCTTGCGATACCCTTTGTCAGCGTGTGAATGGCATCCATTGCCCCGGAGTAAAGAGATTTGTATCCTGCGCACCTGCAAGTCTTAGTTTGCTGTTTATATATTCCCCTAATTCTTCGCGATTGAGCCCTTGTAATGATATTTAGTTCCAATCCGTTGTTTTAATGGTTGGTTCACTCCTAACTAAAGCCGGTTCCTTAAAGCTGGATGTCCGGCAAGGATTAGTATAAATGGGTTTTCGGAATCCATCTTGAAATTAAATAGAATGCGTAAATCATCCAAGACCCCTTTACTTAAAGATTGCGCCTCATCACTGTAAATAATGCATAATAGTTCTGTTTTTACTAAAAATTTTTCATTAAAAACAGATAAGTCAGAGGCTAAGGTAATGTTCCCGGATTGATTAAGAAAACATTCAAGTGGTGATTTTCCCATTAGTGCCGAATGGGGTTTCTTTTGATAATCATTCATCAGCCATTTTTCAAAACATTGATTAAGGTCATTTAAATCTTTTATAGTATCAAGCTTAAGCGTAGATAGGAACCGGAGGCGGCAACTCCGGAAAAAACGTTCGATTTTACTCTTTTGAATAAGATGTATAAGGTTCAGCCCGAAGAAGTGTCACGCCGATGTTAGCACAAAGATATTCAAAGGCGCGGCAGCGATACCTTGCCATTATCTGTGTATAGAAGCTTTGATATTCCTCTTTTTAGTGCCTCCTTGAAAGAATGCCGCAAACTCATGATATCTTGCGATAAATAAAACTGGGCATGGGTTATAAGGCGGCTGGAGTCATCGATATACGCCATAAGATAGGTTTGCTGTTTCCGGCCATCAACCCGGATATAAGGCCCATACATGATATCCGTTTGCCACAACCCATTGACCGCCTCATGAGAAAAACGATGCATTTCTTTATGATGCTCTTGCGCATTAGAGATTTTGCCCATACGGTTATAAAACCTATTGATGGTAGAAAGGGAGATTAAAGCGCCGGTAACTACCCCTTCATTAAGGAGCATGTCGTAGATAACGGTAACGGGAGCCCTTGGATACTTCTCTCTTTTTCAGAAGGATATCTCCATTCCAGATGTAATCTTCCAAGTACCGCCTTTGTCGGCGCGGGGTTTTGGTTTTAGGGCATTACAGCCCTTCCCTTACATAATCGCTGTACTAGGCAGCCTCTTTTGATCTCTGCTATACTATAAAATGAAGATGAGTCAAGTAGGAATGCCGACTGTTTTTAAACAGTTTTATGGATACATCAATTGAAGTCCAAGCCGTATGATGTACCAGGGATAGCACCTGTTTGGCTCTTTTTCTTATTTCTTTTTCGTATACAAAATCTTTAAGACCTAGGGCTTTAATCATTTCCATGGACAAAAAGTTGAGGTTTTCAAGAAATCGTTTTCGGTAGCGATAAAGGAGATGCCTGGAACAAAGGACTCCGTAATCATGAAGAAAATCTTTCAAACAGGTGGAAAGCGTAGAAAGCCTGTTGTAATAATGGGTCAATGATTTCACAATAAATTCTGTGGAGTAGGTCCGTCTTGGATGGCAGAAGAAAGGAAGCGAAGAAACCGAAGAAACCGTTTTTCCGCATTTCGGACAGATATGCCTGCGGATCAGGATGTGTCCGGTAAAAACTTTAGAAATAAAATATCTGCTATAAAAGCCGTGTTTATTAAGTTTTCTTTTCTTGCAATTCGGGCATAGCTTTTGGGTGAGGTTTGGGAATGAGAAGCTCTTGCCTTCATTATGATAATCATTAACAGAAGCTTTTGTACTAAACATGATCTGCATGAGAGATTAATTCCTTTCAAACTATACAGACCCAAGTATAACAAAGCCAATAGAATGTGACAAAATATAATCACTTTTTATCAGAAATAAGGGTTAGTTTGAAAATTTACAATTTGAGCAAAGATTGGATAGAATTACAAACGGGAAACAGCATTTACAAGAAGAACGGGCAAAGGCAAAAGATGTCGGGGTTTACCGATAAAAATATAAAACCGAAAGGAAGATGAAAATGATAAAAATTTATGAGGCGGTTTATTGCGGGGATATTGGGATTTTGCAGGTAATACCTGAAAACGGTTGTATTGGAGCATATCAATCCGGCAGATGAAAATGACAAATTTCAAATGGGCGAAAATATACTCGGGCGCAGTTGCAGAAGTTGTTGGGCGAAAATCCTGTCGAGTATGCGGAATTGGTGCTGAATGGCGAACTTGGGCGATATGTTCAACTATGTAATGCAGAGGTATAGATTTGTGGGGTAACTTAAACAGTTGTTTTGAAAAACATCGCCCCGACCCAACAAGGGCGGAAATTGAGAGTATGACGAGGGAATTTATGATGTATGATAGTTGAGAGAATATCGGGCGCAACATATTTTGTTGCGCCCAGCTTATGTTATAAAAAAATTATTTTTTAGCAAATGTCAACAATAAAGTCTAACCTTTTTACGAAATAGCAGACTGCACAATGGACATTCCTTAACCGAGGGGAGTAATTGTGCAGTTTTACATATTTCATTTGCATGAAAAACACACTTGCCACTTAATGCGATCTATATTCGATTAAATATTGGGATTCTTACAACCTAGGACGTGTTGTGGATTTCCTTATATTCATTTGTGCTTAAACCGCCGAACATTCGCCGGGGGTAGTTATTTATCCATTCAGCTATCCAATTAATAAACTCATCGGAATAATCATCTATATTACTGCCCTTTGGAATCCATCGCCGGATAAGCTTGTTTTGTGCTTCATTGCTTCCGCGCTCGCTTGAGCAAAAGGGATGACAGAAATATATTTGCGTACCCAGCTTTTCTATTTCCTTATATGCACTAAATTCTACACCATTATCAGCGGTGAAGCTTCTGAACTTTTCACGAAACCCTAATGCGCCGTATTGACGTTTCAACTTTCTCATTTCTTTCAAAACAGTTTCCTTTTTTCTATCCGCTATTTTTCGATTGATTTGTTCGCGCTTGGCTCGTTCTGTTAGCACCAAAATACAGGCGGTGCTTTTCATTTTTCCGCTTTCATCTTTACCGGAAACAACGGTATCAATTTCCCAATGACCGTACTCTTCGCGCTTATTTACCTCTTTTGGGCGCTCTTCGATGGTTTTCGCCCCTAACATCTTGTAGGACACTCTCCGGGGCATTTCGGGCTTTTTATATCCCTTCCGCTCATAGGCTAGATGTGTTTCATCAAGATTTTCAAACATGCCTGTGTATATGTATCGGTAGATTGTCCCGGTACAAAGTTTGGTTTTTATGCTATCATCATTTTTCATCCGCATGGCGATAGCATCAGGGCTGAATTTTTCATTAAGTATTTTATTTTCGATATATTGAATCGTTTTAATATCGTTACCGATTTTCTCTTTTCGCCCCTTTTTCACACCAGATTCTTGGCGCTTTCGTTGCGAGACGTCAGCGCAGTAGACCGGGATATCCAGCCAAGTACTACCATCACGCAATATGACAGTACCGCGCCGGATTTCCTTGTAAATCGTTGTCCAATGCTTATTTAGCTTTTTAGCTATTTCCTTTGGTTTAAATTTTTCCTTTAACAAAGTTTCAATTTGATATAGTTCGTGTGTTTTTAATTGTGCCATCTTTTGTCCCCTTCCCCCATTCCAGATGCCTGGAATGTATCTAGGTATATTGTATCATTACATCTTTAGCGTTGCAAACAAAAACCATCTTGTAAAGTCGCTACGCTTACCTTGACAAGATGGCTTTATTGTTTGCTTTTGGGGTTTTACTATGGCTTTTATTGGTAATAGCTTGCTTTTATGCTTAATTTACTAAAACACGCGCCGTTCGGGGCTTGTGTTTTGTGCTAATACTTTAATTCGTAGTATGTTATTTGTTGATGTGCTTGCGAAATGTTTTGAGTTTTCATGTGGGTGATTTGGTCAGCATATATTGATTGAAATTCCTCATTATCAATAACCAAGTATTCCGGTTCGGCAACATCAATATTTTTACTGGAATAGTACCGCCGTTTCCCTTTGAGATAATGCTCACCGTTTTCCTTGGTTATGTACTTCGTGATGTAAGCAGATACTTTGTTATTGTCTTTGACTTTTGTTGCGGTTGTGAACCCAAGCTTCCAGTTTGCTATATTGTAGATTGGATTTTCTGACTTATCATCTTTTCCGCTGTATATGAAACTTAGTTCGGGACAGTCTGACAATAATCCGTGGAAATGATAATGTGTTTTGTCTGCGTGAAGTTCCGGCACGATAAGATATTTAAGGTTGGGGCATTTTCTGTATCTGATATTTTCCAAAAACTTTTGAAGCTTCCTTACTACTATTTCATAGTCCGAAGCATCTGTTTTGGTGCGGTCAAATGTTAACGTGATAAACCAATCCCAATGATTTGAACGTGATATCTGATATATTTTATTTTTGGTTCTGGACATGCTTGATTTTTTTGAGCGTTCCTCTTGTTCTTTCGTCCTTGATTTTTGATATGTTTTTTCAGGTTTTTCTTTTTTTACGTTTTCATTTTTAGTTATGGTTTTTTTATAAAACGTTAAGTGCTGACCGCTAGAGTAATTATATAATCTAGCGTTGTATTCCATATCAATTTCTACCTTTCCATTTTCCCATGGTCTTATTTTTAGTCCAGACGTTTGGACTTTTGGGGCAACATTTCCCAAAGTGAGGGAGAAGTGTTGCTATAGTCAAGTAAGGGGCTTAGATTTTATCCCGGCTTATAAAACGGGCAATCTAATAAATCTCTGTTCTCATGCTTTTCCCTCATTTGCTCGTAACATTGGTCAATGCCTTTTTGGATTGTTTTCGCTATCTCTTCCGGCGGGATACCTTGTCTTTTTAGTTTTGCATAGTGAATATCAGGCATAATGCCGAACGTTTCGGTATATTCTGCTTCAATCGGTGATACATGCAGTCGTGTCCTCTTTCCTCTTGGTTTCATTTTATTCCTTCCTTTCATCGGTTTTTTCTTCTTCAAATTTTTTTATCTGCAAGACCAGCTTTTCTAAATCTTTAGACTTAACGACCTCTGCTTGTGCGGTGCTATCCAGCGCTTCGGGGGTCCCCTTAATCCCCCCTGCGCATTGCATAGCACCATCAAACATCTTTCGTGTGTCATAGATATCGAAGTATTTTTGTTTACCCTTAAAGTAATAGGCGCTTATTTTTTCCTTCATTGGGTACCAGATTTCAGCACATGTAAAAAGGTTTCCGCCAGCAAATATAAATGCGACAAGTTTTCCCCAGAACCCGAAATTTGACACTTTGCGGTGTATCCATTCGTATTCAACTAAAGACCGGATTTGGCGGTCTATCATGCGGTCAAACTGGGCAACTAATATAACATCAATGCCGTACTTCCTATGCTGGGTAAAGAACTTTAACCAGCCGTTACGGTCGCCCCTTTGCCAGTCGCGGGAGTTAAATATAAGCTGGCATTCGTCTATAACAAGTAATATTTCGCCCTCTTTTACATAAGGCTTGTTATGTCTCTTTGCGTAATCAAAGACTATTTTTTCAATGTTTACGGCGGTTAATTCGTCATTGTCTAGTAGCAAAAACTCTGACTTATGCTTGCCATACCCTTTGATATTTTCTAAGGCAACTTCAAAGTTGCAGATGACAAGACCGCGCTTATTTTTAATGCGCCAGTATAAACGCTCGGCTAGGTGCAGTGACTTACCAGAACCGGGGGTACCCGTATAAAGTGATATCATGTCTTTACCTTTCTATTTTCTATGAAATCGCTTTTATCCAGCGGAGAACTATTTTTATTACGTAAAATATGCCGATTGCAACCAGCCATGATGTCCCGATGGCAAGAAATGCACCGACCGGGACAAACCAGTTAAGTAGCCCCAAGTATGGCAACCGCGCTAGATTGTCTATATGCTCGGTAAAAGGGCTTTTGGGCAGTACTCCTAACGCTAATTCCAATACCGAATCTATCGCGCTATTTAGAGTGCCTAAAATATTTTCTAACATATTTCACCCCCTTAAGCCTTAATCATCATGGGTCTTGTTATCATAATCAGACCGAATATAAACGAAATAATTTGCAACGTCCGTAAGATTTGCGCCACTACTTCAAACTGTTTTAAATCAATATCAATCTCGAAATCTATGCCGTACTCCGGGGCTTTTAATGGCAATATCCAATGTGGGGCTTCCGGCTCGGCATTAAGCACTGATATTAGGTAAATCAGGTCAAATGGTACACAGAACGGAAAAACCGTAGTCCATATGGATGAACCACGTCCGGTAACGCTGTCTATTAACTGGTTTCCGGTTGCGGGGATAACAGGATTGCACGGTATCGCAGGATTGCAGGGCACAGCCGGATTGCACGGTATGGCTGGATTACACACACCCGGCAATGCAGGATTACACGGTACCGCAGGGTTGCAGGGCACAGCCGGATTGCACGGTATAGGCGGATTAACCACCGTTCCCGGTATACTCGTATCAGCTATTGACTTATCCATATCTCTGGTAAATTCTCTCTGAAAATCCTTTAAGGCATCTGATGGCGGTACAGCAGGATTGTTTACTATTGCATCATCAAATGCCTTTCTTCCTGTTTCTCTCGCGCTTATCGCATTTTGAATAAAGCTATCAAACGCTTGATAACCATATGCACTTATACCGGATAAAGGGCTTAATGAGGGATTTAAGTTGCTTGCTAAGTCTCTGGGTTGGGGTTTTGGGGGGATATAGTTTTGAATCAGGTTTTTGTTTCCGGTTGAACGATAATTGTTCATATCTGCCAAACTTCTGAATAGTGGTACACTTACGTTAACATTTGCTACTGCTTGGTCAAGATTTGTCGTTCCGGCTATAGCGGTAAATCCATTATGATAATTAAATGATATTTCCTCTCCAACATCATTTCCCCTTTCATAATTTAATTTCCAAAAACTCATCGGATTGCTTTGTATGCCAACGTTATTAAAATCAAAATATACAACATTTATCCCCGCTCGCGTTCTTAAATAAGCATATATCGGCGTATCTGCTGAACCCGAAAATGATATGCTTTCCATAGCACCACTGCTATAATAATTAATCACATTACCGCTCACTAAATATCTACCGTCAGAATCACGGTCATAAGAACCAGTAAAGCCGACTTCTTGTTCTGCTTCGAATCTAGCTAAATAATTCGAAAAGTCCGGGCTAATTGCTGGATTGAACGATGCAGAGTGGAAGAAGTCGGAGACTAGACTAATCAAACCTTCATCTATTTGAAAATGCAACCCAGGTATTTCTGTATCAATAGCTTTCATTACCGTATGCCCTGCTATTACCGATGGGCATATTGTATCAATTAAATCTCCAACGGTTATGGCACTCTTATTTTTGCTTACTACATTGTTAGCGCTTGGTATTTGTACCGTTATGCACGTTTCAAATGTTGGTTGCATCACTCCTGCTTCATTCAGAAAGCTTAAAATAGGGTCGCTTTTGTCGTATCTCGGACTTGCCATAAAGCTATCTTTTTGCGCGTTTATCCATTTTGCAAAATCATCTGTTATTTTTGCCGAAAATTCATTATCATTCAGTTCGTCGTAAATTCCAGCACCTAATAAACCAGTTACTATCACAGCATTAATTATTTTCCATATAGCAATACCAACAGGAATTTCAATAATTCCGCCTGTTGCGTATGCTTTTTGTGATGGTATACTAACGACAATTAATATAACGCAAAGCATTAATACTAGTATTTTTTTTAGTGCTTTCATTTTTGTTTCCTTTCTGTTATAATTTATATAAAATTTAAAGGCGGGCTTTACATATGTTTCATTTTTCCATAGAAGATATTATCAATTTCATTGTCGAAAACTTTTCTTCATACCATATTACAAATATCCTGTTTTTATTGGCTATTCTATATGCCATTGTTTTTACTTCTCGCGTTATCAAGAAAATTGCTTATAAAATTCGAATTGCAAGAATAAGAAAGAAAAAGAGCAATGCTATAATACATTGGAATGATGTTATTAAGTAAAGTAATAAGGGAGTGTCTCCACTCCCTTATTATTGTACTTCTTAGGCGGGCTTAAGCTTGTTGAAAAGTCTCATTCCGAACTTTGCAATAAATACACCAGCAAAAATGCCGATGGCAATGCCTACTACAGCGAGAAGAATCCCGCCAGCACTGGTTGCAACGCCTGTTAATCCCTCTGTAACTGCCGTGGTTACTCCGTCTGCTAAGTTAGGGGTTGTTAATACTGCCATATTTCACTCCTTTCTAGTCCATACGTTTGGACTTACTTTATTGCTTCTTTAAATATTTTAATCGCACTGTATATGACATAACCTAATATGCCTACTCCTGCGTTGAAGCCAATGCCATAAATAACTGCTGTGTTGAAAATTTCAAAGTATTCATTTATATTTGTCATGCTCTAAACCACTCCATAAATGATTTGACAAGAAACGCGCCAAAGATTAATCCCAAGGCAACGATATTCATTATACCTATCGTTATTAGCTGACTGTTTTGCTCATACTGGACTTCCATATGTGCTATCAGTATTTCAGCTTCTAAAGACATTTCTTCATTGCTTCTTAATTGAAGAGCTTCCAGAATTGCGCTAATACGGTCATCAAGGCTGATGTTTGCACTTTCAATCTCTTTAAGCGTGCTACTGGTTTCAGTCTCTTCAATAACTTCCAGTACATTATCAAGATTTTCGTCTCCGTCATCCTCTGATTCCGATTCGGTTTCATAATTATTTACCTCTGATTCCATTCCCTTATCTTCCGGAATATATCCTTCACGTAATACTCCTTTGTCATGAACTTCCAAAACTTCTGTAACTTCGTCATACATTTTAGTTCCTTTCATTTCTTGATGTCCGTTTAATCGGACAATTAATGTGTTACAATAAAAGCAAAAACGATTTTTATGGTCAAGGTGTATGTAGAAAAGTGCGTACTACATACACGGATATCAAGTCTTTTTGAGTTACGAGATTGTCAAGGCATAAAAGAAAGCTTAAGGCGATAAAACGCGCTTTCTGGAATTTATACTTGACAATTACCAAGGTAATTTAAAGCAATTGCATTCATAACAGGGGTTACAATTGGCACAGCCGGGGCAGTTGGTACAGGGTGCTTCGGTGCATTTAAGGCAGAGACTTTCAGCTTCTGGCTTTTTGGGGCAAGCGAAGTTTTATTCGTGCCATACAGGGTGCATTCATGCGATTTTAAGTCGAAATATTCACATACATAACAAGAGTTACAATCGGCACAGCCGGGGGCTTCGGTATATTTAACCTTTAATTCTTGAGCTTCTTCCATTACTGCTATGTTATGGCTAAGCCCTTCAACGTCACATTTAAGACCTTTTATCCTTGTAGCTAGTTCGATGATAACGGCTGTTGCTACTATTCCATAACATGTAATAATTTGAATCAATATTTCATTGTTCATAGTTTCCCTTTCTGATTTTGGTTTCTGATATTCAGTCCAGACGTTTGGACAAATGGGATTATCGGGACGTATTAGCTATTAGACCGACACGTCCCGACGGGAAAGGGACTACTTAACAGGGAATGCGTTAACCAAACGCAAACTCTTGTAATCGGTGGAGTAATGCCCGAGGACTTCAAATTCCTTACCGGGTTCTACTTTGTTAAATACATCTTCCGAACAATTGAGCATTCCGACCTCAGAGCCGGAAATAATGCCAATTTTGTAAAAGGTTGATTTGCCGTCCTTTGACAGGGTTGGCTCGGGTTTGGTTACAACTGAAATTTTAGCACTTACGGTTACGTTCATTTTTCCTACTTTCTGCCGGACTTGCCGGGCTTTTGGTTTCCGCGCTTTGGCGGTTGATTTTTGGTTTTGGGTTATTAGTTACTTTATTTTGTTACCCCGCCAAGCCGTATGTAGCTAAGCATTCACTAGACTTGGCAGGGGTTTTGCCGGGATTGAATTATGTTAAACTATGTAATGGATTTTGACTTCTTTTCCAGATTTCAAAGCTTTCCTTATCATTACATCTACTTTTTCGTAATAGTTGCACATTTCATACTCTTCAAGGTTTTTGAAACTAATAATTTGTTGCAGAGTGACGGAATCGACATTGATATCATTATCACTGGATTTGGTTTTATTGGTTTTATTGCTTTCATTGTTTCCGGAATCGCTATCACTAGTGCTTGGTGATTCTAGGGATTTGACAGCTTTCTTGATTTCGCGGACTGACATTCCCGGGGTTATGCCCAAGCCTTTGATTTGCTCATCTGTTAGCTTTATCATTACGATTAGCTGGCTGATGCAATAACCCTTGTAATCGTCTTGAATGCCGATTACGTCAGGTTGATTAACTGCGTTATCGGCTTCCGGTTCTAATCTTTTACCGAAGCGGTCAATAACGTTTATCATGTTGTATGTGGATGATTTCTTAAATCCGAAATTATGCTCTGCAATTTCTTCGACTGACTTAAGACCCATTAATTCGTGTGCCTTATAGAAATGTAACCAATAGATATCAATTGCGATATCAATTGCTAAGTACTTAGCTTCCATTGCTTTTTGGCTTATATTATTCAGCACAAGGTTAACGTTGGTTAAAAGGGCTTTCTTTTGTTCTGCTGGTAAGTTTATCGGTTCGGCTTTTGCTTTTTGGGCAATTTCCTTATTAACGTCATCAATATTCAGTTGCTTGCTATCGGCAGGTTTTTCGGTTGCCGGAACAGTTGCAACGGCTTTCTTGCGGTCATTGGCTTTCTTACTTGTTGTAGGATTTTTTGCGGTTATTTTTTGGGTTGTTGCTTTCTTAGTAGTTGTTTTGGTTGCTGTAGTCATGGTTTTTCCTTTCCCTTTCGATTGGCTAAGCGGTTAAACTTTCTTCCTTTAGCGATTTTAAAATGTTAAACATGCGGTCATTATCTACGATTAAACTTGCCTCATATTCGCCTAACGCACGGCTCATTATGCTTTCATATGTCCATTCGGTTTCAGGATTAACCTTTGATTCGCCAAACATTTCGAGCGAACACTCATGCAATAATTTGCGGTTGGTTTCTTTCAGTAGGCGAATCTTTTCTAAATCTTCCATACAGACTTCAACAGTTACAAATCTCTTAATAACTTCCATGCTTCTTTCCTTTCCAGTCCAGACGTCTGGACTTAATCCCCGTGAAATAGTTAAAGGGTAAAGACCGTTATAGTCCTTACCCTTTAATTATAAAATTTTTAATAAAAATGTTGATTTTTGTTAAAGTTATATGCTATAATTATAATGAATAAGTATAATCAGGGGAGGTATGCCTTGTGACTGTAAGTACAAAGTACATAAAAGACTTGATTATGGCAATGGGATTTGTCCCTGAAAATGGCAAGAAAGATATTTTTATCAAATCGTATCCTTCGCATTCTAATTACTCTATTAGGGTTGATTTCAGTTCAAAAACTATTGACTATGGCAAAAAAATAAAAAAAGGAAGTAAAACTACAAGCAATTTTTATAAAGATGAAAATTTTGTTGTTTTAGAATGTGTAGATAGATTATTAGAAAAAGAGTACAAACCTCAGCATATATATCTTGAAAAAAATTATCCTGCCGGAAGAGGAGTAAGCAAAGGGTTAGATATATTGGTTTATGATAATAAATCCCCTTATTTGATGATTGAGTGTAAGACTTGGGAAACACAACATAAGAAAGAGTACAATAAAATGCTCAAAGATGGTGGGCAATTATTTACATACTATGGCTTTGATAGAGAAACAAAATATCTATGTCTTTATTCTTCGCAATTTGAAAATAATGAAATTAAGTACAAAAACGATATAGTGGCCGTTGAAGATGGATGGAAGATGTTGTCAAACACACCAGATATATTTGAGCAGTGGAGTAAGCAATATAAGAGCAATGGCGTTTTTGAAGAACATAGCACTCCATATAATGTAAAATCAAAGAAGTTGACTTATAATGATTTAAAAAATCTCACTAAAAAAGATAGTAGCTATATCTATAATCAATTTGAGGAAATATTAAGACACAATGCGGTTTCAGATAAGCAGAATGCTTTTAACAAATTATTAAATTTGTTAATATGCAAAATTAAAGATGAGGATAGAAATAAAGATAGCATTTTAAAATTCCAAGTTCTTGAAGGACAAAGTGATGAAGATTTGCAAATGGAGCTTAATATACTCTATAAAGGAGGTATGTATGATTATTTAGGTCAAACTGTAACTTTACACACCCGGGAAGATATTGAAAAAGATTTTGAATTAAAAGGCATTTCTGACACAGATTTAGTTGATATGCAGTGGAAAAGGTTAAAAGATAATACTCTGAAAAGCCCAAGATTTTCTTTTAAAGAATTAGATAGCGACAAGTCTTTTGTTGAGAACGCAAAGATTGTTCGTGAAATAGTATCTTTGTTACAGGAATATAAATTTAGATACCAGCAAAAGCATCAATTTTTAGGGAGTTTCTTTGAAAAGTTGCTAAAAGAAAGCATTAAACAAGAGGTAGGGCAATATTTCACTCCTGTTGATATTGCTAAGTTTATTATATATTCTTTGCCATTAAGAGAATATATGGAAGAAAAAATAGAAAAGCAAAAATCTTCAATCATTCCAACTGCCATTGATTTTGCTTGTGGTTCAGGTCATTTTTTAATTGAGTATATGGAAGTTATACAAAATTTGATACAAAAAATTGAGATTACAAATGCTTCCACTTCAGCTAAAAACAAGGTTAGTTCTTGGCGGAATGATGTTAAATTTGCGTGGGCAAAAGATTATGTATATGGAATAGACAATGATGACAGATTGGTAAAAACCACGAAAGTTGCAGCTTTTTTGAATGGAGATGGTGAAGCAAATATTTTATGGGGTAATGGATTGGATAATTTCCACACATCACGAGATTATATTAAAGTTTTGAAAAACCCTACCAATGATAAAAACAATGGTAATTTTGATGTTTTGATTTCCAACCCTCCATACTCTGTAAAGGGGTTTAAGGGAACTTTAGATGATGGAAGTAGCTCTTTTGATTTATTTAATGGTTTGACAGAAAAATCAAAAGAAATAGAATGCCTTTTTGTGGAAAGAATGAAACAGCTTTTAAAAATTGATGGTATAGCGGCAATAGTCCTCCCTACATCTATTTTAACAAACTCTCGTTTGCATTCTAAAGCAAGGGAAATCATACTTAAATATTTCTATATTAAAGCAATAGTGGAATTAAAAGCAGACACTTTTGCGGCAACCCCAACAAAAACGATAATACTATTTTTGAAACGACGAAATGACGGAGATTTTATTGCCATTGAAAGAGAAATAAATGATTTTTTTGTTAATAAGAATGATGTAGCGGTCAACAAGATTGAAAGTGCGTTTTCAAAATTTGTTTCGAATGTGTATGAGAATCTAAGTTTTGATGACTATTTAAAGTTTATTAAAGGACAAAACGTAGAACACGAATTATGTAAAGATTATTATAATGCATTCAATGATGACCTCCAAAAAGTAATAAATTTAGAAAAAGAAAAAATGTTATATTTTTTCTTAACATATCCTCAAAAAATAGTATTAGTAAAAACTGGCGAAGAAGAAAAGGGCAAGAAATTCTTGGGTTTTTGGTTTTCTAATAGGCGAGGAAAAGGAGAGGTACCTTTACCTACTGGAACACAACTTTTTAATATTAGTGAATTAATGGATTCAACGAAAGCAAACAGTTATATCTATAACGCTTTCAAGAATAATTTTGATTTAGAAATAGCTGATAATTTGTCCGAACATATATCGTATGCTTATCTAAGTAGTTTCATTGAATATGGGACAAATAGTTTTGATAGAATTATTAATTTGAACAAGAAAGATATGATAATATTTCAATCTGCTCATAATAAGAAATTAGGGGATTATGTTTATATTATTAAAGGTGTAACTTATGATAAAGAGCAACAAGTATTAAATAAAACAAAAAATATAATATTAACCGCTGACAATATTACAGTTGATAATAGATTTGAGATGTCAAAGATGATTTATCTGAGTGATGATTTAAAGCTGGATAATACAAAGAAATTAATGAGTAGTGATGTCTTTATTAGTCTTTCAAGCGGGAGCAAAAAGCACGTAGGAAAATGTGCGCACATAAAAAGCGACACAAATTACTATGCCGGAGGCTTTATGGGGGTAATTCGCCCTAAAGAAGAAAAAAAGGAAGAAATTAATATGAAATATCTTCATATTATCCTCTCGCATCCGATTATTCGTAACAATTTAAGCAATTCAAGTACAGGTTCAAATATTAATAATTTAAGCGATAACCTCTATGATTTAAAAATTCCATTACCGCCGATGGATGTACAAAAGAAGATTGTAGATGAATTTGTGAAAGCTGAAAAGAAAATGCAAACAACCAATGACAATATATCAAGCTCACAAACAAATATTAAAGATATAATTGGTAAGTGTTTTAGTAGCAATTTGAAAACAGGGCGATTAGGTGATATTATTGATAACGATTTTGTAAAAAGGGGCAAATCGGCAAAATATGGAAGTTCTAATATGCAAATAATAAAATCAGGGCAAGCACGAGGTCTGCTTGAATTTGATTTTACTGAAAGGCACTATGTTGATGAAAAATTCATTTCTGATGAGAGAAATTTAATAAAAGGAGATATTTTAATTAATTCAACCGGGGTGGGAACTGCTGGAAGGGTTACATTGTTTGATTTAGACGGAGATTTTGTAGTTGATAGCCACATAACTATCGTTAGGCTTAATAAAAATGAAGCATTACCAAAATATGTTTTATATGCCTTATATCACATTGGTTTTAAAACCATTGAAGCTATGGCTACAGGACAAAGTGGTCAAGTTGAATTATCACCAGACACAATAAAAGGAATAAGAATTCCACTACCTTCCCTTCCTGAACAGAAGAAAATTATTGCCGAAATAGAAAAATACGAAGCTGAGATTGCAAAAGCTAAAACAAAGTTGGAAGACTTGGAACAAAAAAAGAATGAGATTATTGATAAATATTTATAATAGATAATAACATTTTTGGCAACGCTTTGGCAACAGAAAGGCGGATAGCCTATGGAATTTGTATAATAAAGATTATGCAGATAATAGGCACAATAGCATTCATACTAATTTGTATGAGAAAGATTTATCAGTGTGGAGTGGGAATGAGGAATTAATCCCGAAAATGAATATAAATATATGATAAAAAAAAGATTAAACGGCATTTCGTTGTTTTCCAGTTGCGGCATAGGCGAAACATATTTCAAAGAAGCCGGCATTGATATTTTAGTGGCTAATGAATTGCTTGAAAAAAGAGCGAATTTATACAAAGCAATATATCCGGAGGCTACGGTCGTTTGTGGAGATATTTCAAATGAAGATGTTTTCAATAAAATTATTTCCGCTTGCCCTAAAAAGATAGATTTTCTTCTCGCATCGCCTCCTTGCCAAGGAATGAGCATCGCTGGTAAAAATCGCTGTCAGAAATCAATGGAGAGCGACGAGAGAAATTATCTTATTACATATATCGTAAAAGCGATAAAAAAAACCAACCCCGATTATATATTGATTGAAAATGTTCCGATGCTGCTTAAATTAAAAATTAAATATAAAGGCAAATTTAAAACAATCCTTGATATTTTAAAATATGAATTTGCCGAAGAATATAAAGTAGAGAGCGATGTTGTAGATTCCTCTAATTACGGAGTGCCGCAAACTCGTTTAAGAGCAATTATAAAAATAAATAGAATAGGAACTACATGGGATTGGCCAAAGGAAAATGAAAACAAAACGACCGTAGAAGCGGTAATTGGTTCGTTGCCGTCATTGGAAGCGGGAGAAAAATCGGATATTAAGTGGCATTTTGCCCGCCCTCATAGCGCAAATAATATTTTGTGGATGAAAAATACACCTACAGGAAAAACAGCTTTTTCTAATCCGGTTTTTTTTCCTCAAAAAAGCGATGGAACAAGAATAACAGGGTATGAGTCATGTTATAGAAGAATAAGATGGGACGTTCCCGCCCCTACAATAACTATAAGAAACGATTGTATTGCATCGCAACGTAATGTTCACCCTGGCCGCTTGCTATCTGATGGTACTTATTCAGATGCTCGCGCTTTAACTCCCTTAGAATTGATGTTGTTAAATTCTTTGCCTACTGATTGGAATATTCCCGATGATACGCCAGAATTACTAATTAGGCAGTGTATAGGGGAATCTATCCCGCCGCTTATGCTAAAAGAAATCGTTGGAGGTATTAAGAATGGATAAAATAAAAGCTATTTCTCTTTTTTCAAGTGCCGGAATAGGAGATTTATTGCTCGGAAAAACAAACATAGATATACTTGCAGCCAACGAGTTATTACCCAAAAGAGCGGAATGTTTTCAGCATTTTTATCCGGGTACAGAAATGTATTGCGGAGATATTAACGAGGAACCGACAAAAAAGCATATGATAAACATCGTTAAAAATAATAACGTTAAAATGTTGATTGCAACACCGCCATGCCAGGGCCTCAGCACTTTGGGTAAAAATAAAAAACAAATGCATTATGAAAGCGATAAGCGAAATTATCTTATCTTACAAACGTTTGATATAATTGACGAATGCGATTTTGATTATGTTTTAATTGAAAACGTGCCGAAATTTATTGAAATGTATTTCCCTTATGAAGGTGAATATTTGCTTTTAGAAAAAATATTAGAAAAAAAATATGCGGATAAATATAAAATAGATATACGTGTTTTAAACGCTAAGGATTATGGAGTATGCCAATCAAGGCCGCGCGCTATTATTAAATTATATAAGCACGGATTAAAGTGGGGTTGGCCGGAAGAGCAATCGGAAATTCCTTTATCAGATGCTATCGGGCATCTGCCTTCGTTGGAATCAGGCGAATCATCCGAAATTCCGTGGCATTATTCAAAGATACATAATGATAGGGCGGTATTGGCTTTGCGGCATACACCTGCCGGAAAAAGCGCGATTGCGAATGAAGTATATTACCCTAAAAAGGATGATGGAACTCGGATTAAAGGTTTTCACAATACTTTTAAACGCATGACCTGGGAACAACCCTGTCCAACGCGGACAACATTTAGCGGCAGCATTAGCTCTCACAATAATGTTCATCCGGGCAGACCGCTTTCAGATGGAACATATTCAGATGCTCGTGTCCTAACGCTCTTGGAAACGTTTATCGTTTCATCTATTCCGGATGATGTAGATTTCCCAAAAGATTCGTCTGAAACGTTTATCCGTACAGTAATCGGAGAATCCATACCGCCGAAACTTATGATGAAAGTCGTTGAAGCAATAGGAACAAAGACGGAGAAAGATTATGCCGCTAATGGTTGAACGTAACAAATGGATACTTTATAAACATACTTGCAACTATGAAATGATAAAAGCTGTTGCACTTGATGTTAAAAACGCATGCAAGACGGAAATTTCGAATGTCGAGCGGCATCGGATGCAGGAGAGGTTAGCTGCGCTTGATTTATACAAAACCCGCAATCCAAAGAACAAACCGCTGGATTCAATAAATCATAGAATTAATACGCTTGAATATTGGATGTTTGGATATGAAGATAAAATCGACGGTGAAAAGCGTTTTATTTTTAGCCCTTTAGGAAACTTATTTCTAAAGCATATTAATGACGAGCAGAAGCTAAAGAAAATTTTTATCGCTATGTTATTTGCGTTTCAATTTCAGCATCCTGGCAGTGGTACAAACAAAGAGTTTCAGTTGTATCCTTTCCGGTTAATATTTCAACTATTATTAGATTCAAGATTGGACGGGAAACTTTATAACAACGAAGTGGAGTATATATTGGTTTTTATTAAATCGATAAACTTTACTGATTATGAATTGTTAGTAAATAAAATATTGGAATTGCGGAAAATTTCTAACGAAGACATGGCGGTTTTATTCAAAGAAGATGAACATGCTTTTGTAAACGCTGTTTATGAATGGGAATATTACACTCAAACACTATTTGAACAAATAGGTGTTATAGAACGTCATAAAGGTGATTTCATATGTAAGCTATTTCACCCGTCAAAAACAAATACCAAAAGCCTTCCGACAGGAAGAAACGCTTCGCGGGGATATATTTCAATTGTTCCGGAGCAAAGGACATTTATAAGGGAAATGCTTACAATGTATTGTTGTTT